>JAAXZN010000003.1 GCA_012719855.1 Serratia liquefaciens
TATCAGGCGTTATGTGAGGTATCAGGATAAGAAGGACCAAGAATACGAACAGCAAATGGAGTTGTTACAGGATTAAAACGGACAAGGCTCCCTTCTAGGGAGCCCCATGTAAAGCCACCTCTTCAAGAGGTGGATTTTTATTACTACTGCGATGGAAACCTCGCGGGCGATCAGTTGGCCGCAGCGGCCGCCTGTGCTTTCTTGTTGGTATCTTCAGCGGTGTCCAGCGTCATACGGTACAGCTTCGGCGCGGTCAGCATCATCAGGATGGCGATCACGGCGGTAGCAATACCGATTTGCATAAACACATGGCTGTAGATAGCCAGCGATGCGTGGGCGTCGTTGACGTCGCTAGGCACGGCGGTCAGACCGGCGACCTTACCGGCAATCAGTGCGGCAGCGGCGGTGGTCAGGAACCAGGAGCCCATGATAAAGCCCATCAGGCGTTGTGGTACCAGTTGTGCCACCATGGCCAGGCCCAGGCCGGAGATCATCAGTTCGCCGATGCTCTGCAGCGCATAGCTCAGGATCAGCCAGTTAACCGACACGATACCCTGTTCGTTGGCGAAGCTGGCACCCCACGGCAGTACCAGGAAGGCACCGGAACACAGGATCATACCGAAAGCGAACTTGTGCGGCATCGGTAGACGGTCACCCATCTTGTTATACAGCGCCGCCAGAATAGGGCTGGCCAGCATGATCCAGAACGGGTTCAGCGCCTGATATTGCTCCGGTTCGAAACCAATGCCGAGGATGCTGTGTTCCACGTTGTGGATAGCGAAGAAGTTCAGCGAGGTCGGCATCTGGCTATAGAGCACGAAGAAGACTACCGCTTCCAGCATCAACAGGAAGGCGACGATCATCTTGCGGCGAGCGGCACCGTGCAGCGCAAAGGTTTCTTTGGCGAACACAATCACGATACCGACGGAGACAATCGCCAGTGCCCAGCGGGCAATAACCTGGTTGTGCAGCAACCAGCTGGAAAGGGCCACCAGAGCGACCACGCCAACCAGCACCATCAGCAGCTTTTTCACCTGCAGGGGTTTAAAGTCAGGCTTGGAACCGTGCTGTTTAACCCACTTGTGGCACACCATAAAGTTGACCAGGGTGATCAGCATGCCCACCACGCTCAGTGAGAACGCGACGCTCCAACCGTATTTCGCCGCCAGCCAGGGGGTGGCCAACATGGAAAGGAAAGAACCGATATTGACGGACATGTAGTACATGGTGAATGCACCGTCCAAACGCGGATCGTCTTTCTCATAGCAAGTTGACAGCAGGGAGGACGGGTTAGCCTTGAACAGGCCGCTACCCACGGCGATGGTCGCCATACCCAGGTATACCCAGAAGATTTCATGGCCGGAGTAGGCCACCATGGCATAGCCGACGGCCAGCACCAGCGCACCCAGCACGATCACGCGCTTGGAGCCCAGTACTTTATCTCCGAGCCAGCCACCGATGGCGACAAAGCCGTACACCAGTGCGCTGAAGGAGGAGAACAGGGTAATCGAGTCGGCTTCGCTCAGGCCAAGCATTTTGACCAGATATACCGCCATGATGCCTTGCAGGCCGTAATAGCCAAAACGTTCCCACAGCTCGATGGAGAAGATCAGGTAAAACGCCTTGGGTTGTTTGAAGGCGTTAAGACTCACGCTTTCAGGTTGTTCGCTGTTGTTGTTTGCTGTTGACACTGGTACCTCTGATTTTTCACTGCCCCGTCCCAGAGAGACGAGAAATTGCAAAAGGTGATGCAGGACTGCATCCTTCTGCGTTGTTATAGGATGGGATGACGGCGGTTAATGTTCACTATCTTTGTCAACGAGGCAAGGCGTTTGTCATATCCTGTTACATATAACGCTCGCGGAGTGAAACAACCATGTTGCAAATGTTATGCAGCATTAACGTTCGTCTTTATTTGCTTTGCCGAGTTTTTGTTTTGATTAAAAGCTATACGGAATTTAAACAGTGATATATTCTGCTGAATGGAGTTTTATTAGTCCATATCAATAGGTGGGGTGATTAATCCATTGGATTGTTGTGCATATGACGCATTTTGTAAAATTATAGAAATTTAAGAAAATGGGGCTGGCGCTTGTGACGGTAATGTGATCTTTAAAACGTGAGATTTACCGCAATTTTTGACTAATTTTTCGCTTGAAAATAAGCGGGAATTGGGTTTTCTACTGAAATCCGCGAGAACACCAAGGTTACTGCTGCTTGATATCACATTTCCGATAAAAAATAGGTCAATGGGGCGTGAGGAAGAGACGGGCGCTCGTTGCGCCCGGGGGAGCGATCAGGCGTCGGGATAAACCTTCTCGTTAAACTCACAAAGATCTTCAATGATGCAGGAGCCACAGCGAGGTTTACGCGCGATGCAAGTATAGCGGCCGTGCAGGATAAACCAGTGGTGACAATCGACCTTGAACTCGGCCGGCACCACCTTGAGTAGTTTCTCTTCAACCAGATCGACATTCTTGCCCGGAGCGAAACGGGTGCGATTGCAAACGCGGAAGATATGGGTATCTACGGCAATGGTCGGCCAGCCAAAGGCGGTATTAAGCACCACGTTGGCGGTCTTGCGACCGACGCCAGGCAGGGCCTCCAGCGCGGCACGATCTTCCGGCACCTCGCCGCCGTGCAGCTCTAACAGCATGCGGCAGGTTTTGATCACGTTCTCGGCTTTGCTGTTAAACAGACCGATAGTCTTGATGTAGTCTTTGACGCCGTCGACGCCCAGCGCCAGCAGGGCGGCCGGCGTATTGGCCACCGGATAAAGCTTGGCGGTGGCCTTGTTGACGCTGACGTCGGTCGCCTGTGCGGAGAGCAGCACGGAAATCAGCAGTTCAAACGGCGTGCTGTACACCAGCTCCGTGGTCGGCTGCGGGTTGTTGTCGCGCAGCCGGGTAAGAATTTCCAGCCGTTTTTGCTTGTTCATCAGGCTTTCTCTGTCTGTCCTTGTCCCAGCGTCGGTTCAGCCAGCAAGGCTTTGGCCGTACGCGCTTTCATCCGTTCATCAATCAGGTATTTCAACGCCAACAGCAGGCCCAGGCCGATAAAGGCCCCCGGTGGCAGCATGGCCAACAGGAACGGGCTGTCAAAGTGAACCACTTCAATGCGCAATACCTTGGCCCAACTGCCCAACAGCATATCGGCACCGTCGAACAGGGTGCCGTTGCCCAGCAACTCACGCATCGCGCCTAGCGTCACCATCACGCCGGTTGCCCCCAGGCCGATTGCCATGCCGTCCAGCGCCGACAAACCGATGGGCTTTTTAGAGGCTACCGCTTCGGCGCGGCCAACCACGATACAGTTGGTGACGATCAGGGGAATAAAGATCCCCAGCGATTGATACAGGCCAAAGGCATAGGCATTGATCAACATCTGCACGATGCTGACCGCCGCTGCAATGATCATGACGTAAATGGGAATACGCACTTCATTCGGCACCCAGCGACGCACCGCGGAAATGGAGCCGTTGGTCAGCGTCAAAACCAGGGTGGTCGCCAGCCCAAGCCCGAGGGCGTTGGTCACGGTGGAGGTCACTGCCAGCAGCGGACACATCCCCAGCAACTGCACCAGTGCGGAGTTGTTCTTCCACAACCCCTGGACAATCAGATCTTTGGCTTCACTCATTCGCTGGCTCCACACACGGGTAAGCTATCAAGTTTAGGCGGCAGCGTTTCCATATACAATGCCGTGCGCCGAACGGCGTTGACCACCGCGCGCGGTGTGATGGTTGCGCCGGTGAATTGATCGAACATACCGCCATCTTTCTTCACCGCCCAGCGTTTATCGTCCGGGCCTTCAATTTTCTGGCCGCTGAAGAACGAAATCCAGTTCGAGATGCGCAGCTCAATTTTATCGCCCAATCCGGGCGTTTCATGGTGTTCGACCACGCGGGTGCCCAGCACGGTGCCGTTGAAATCGGCACCGACCAGCAGCTGAATGGCGCCGGAATAGCCGTCCGGCGCGGTGGTTTCTACCGCGGCTGCCGTAGGTTGACCGTTTTTACGCGCCAGATACAGGCGGTGAGGGGCGCTGTTGCCCAGCGCCGGATCGCTGATCAGGAAGCACTCGGTCTGCATGTCGTTGTCGTAGTGTTCCGGTGGCACCACTTGGTCAAGCAGGGCTTTTTGCTGCAATGCCGCCTGGTGGGCGATGGTTTTTTGCGTCAGGCTATGCACCACCGCGGTCAGACCGGTAGTCACTGCGGCAAACACCGCCAGCGTGGTGCCATGCTTTCTCATTGAATTCAGCATCATGGCTCCTTAGCGATGGCCGTACACGCGAGGCTGCGTGTAGTGGTCGATGAGCGGTACGGTAATGTTGGCCAGCAGAACGGCGAAGGCAACGCCGTCCGGGTAGCCGCCATAAACACGGATAAGCCACACCAGCACGCCAATCAATGCGCCGTAAATCAGGCGGCCTTTTGGCGTGGTGGACGCGCTGACCGGGTCGGTAGCAATAAAGAAAGCTCCTAACATGCTGGCCCCGGAGAACAGGTGGATCAGCGGCGATGCCTGCTGCAGCGGGTCAAGCCACCAGGCCAGCCCGGAGCACACGGCGATAGCCGCCAACATGCTGAATGGGATCTGCCAGTGGATCAGGCGGCGAGCCAGCATAAACAGCCCGCCGGCCAGGAAACCGAGGTTGACCCATTGCCAACCGATACCGGCCAAAGCGCCGCCAAACAGCGGTTGCTGCAACACTTGTTCGACGCTATGACCACTGCGCAACCCGGTTTTGAAACCGTCCAGCGGGGTGGCCTGACTGATACCGTCGATGCCCATTTGCAGTTCATGAATGGTGGCGCCCTGCGAGGTATGGCCGCTGAAGATCGCCAGCAGGGTATCCTGGAACGACAGCGCGGTGGCTCGCAGTTCATCCGGCGGCAGCCAACTGGTCATTTGTACCGGGAAGGCGATCAGCAGCACCACGTAACCGACCATCGCCGGGTTGAACGGATTTTGCCCGAGGCCACCGTACAGCTGCTTGGCGATGACGATGGCAAAGAAAGTGCCGATGACAATCATCCACCAGGGTGCCAGTGGCGGCAGGCTGATACCCAGCAGCAAGGCGGTCAGCAGGGCAGAATTATCTGCCAGACGCGTGCGAACCGGCAGCTTGCGCAAGGCGAGGATAGCGCCTTCGGCCAGCAGGGCGACCAGCATTGCCAGGGCGGTTTGAATCAGAGTGCCGTAGCCAAAGAACCACACTTGCGCCGCGACACCGGGAATACAAGCCAGCATGACCCACAGCATAATACGGCTGGTGCTCTGCTGGTTATGGGTGAAGGGGGAACTGGCGATGTGCAAGCCTTTGGCGGCTGTGGGTTGTACCGGCCTGAACTTCATAGAATAACTACACCTATCTTTGCCGTACATCGGCAGGTTCAACGCGCCTCTCAGAGGCGTCGCAGGAAAAATTATAGCGCTGCATTCTACCTGAATCACTGCGAGGGTAATACGTCTTAATTGTGCGGGTATTCGGCTTTTAGCACGGGGTGTACGCGAGGGGGAAATTTCTAATGGCGCAATTGGATTTTTTTTGCCGGCAAAAGCGGGGTAGCTTGGTCGGTCAAAAGAAAAATCGTCGGCATCACTGGCCGGCAACAGGCGATAACCACTGGATTTGCAGGGTATTTTGGGGCCATTTTTTCGCACAAAATAACAACTTTTGCATAATCTATGTGGGTTATTATCCCGTGTATTATTAAGTTAGTGAATGTACATTAATGACAAATGAAGATGTATTTTTTATTGAAGAACTGATTGAGTGGGTTGAGATACATCTGGAAAAACGGCCTAATCTGGACGAAGTCGCGCGTATTTCCGGCTATTCCAAGTGGCATCTGCAACGCAAATTTAAACGCATCACCGGTATTCAGCTCGCCACCTATATTCGCGCACGTATTCTGACGCGTGCAGCGGTGGCACTGCGTATCACCCACCGGTCTATCATCGATATTTCAGACGAGCTGGGCTTTGATTCCCAACAAACCTTTACGCGCATGTTCAAACAGCGTTTCGACACAACGCCGAACCGGTATCGTTCGATGGACACGTGGGACGTAAAGAACCTGATGCCGCGCTTTAGTTTCGATGCCAATTTTGCCGCCGATTACTACCCTGAGATCAAACGCCTGACGCTGCCGGATATGCAGCTTGTGGGGGTTTCACGCCAGCTGGATTTCGCCTCGGAAACCGAGATCGAACATTCGTCCTGTATGGCGATGAAAGATGAAATTTTCACCGATTTCTTCCGCGGATTAAGCGTGGATTGCCATCGGGTGTACAGCATCCATTCAGTGCTCAAGCGGGGGGACACCGAATATTCGGCCACCCACATCATGGCGGTGGATCCCGAGAACAAACAGGATATTTTGTCGGGCTACCAGATCGACACCATCCCTATAACCGGCCGTGAATATATTTCTATTAATCATCTGGGCACCGCGAAAGAATGTTCGCAATTCTTTGCTTATCTGATTACCCACGTGATGCCGGGACTGCGTGATAAAGTGAAAGGAAGCGTGGAGATGGAAATTATTCAACCCAAGGCGTGGAATCAGGACTCCAAAATGCGCCAGATTGACGTTGATTATACCTATCTAATTTCTATTGATTAGGGCGCGACCCGAAGGGCGGGGCCATCTGAACGCGCCCTGTGTTACGAACCGACCGTTTGACCCACTCACACATCACGCGCTGGCGGCGCTCACGAATTCATTATTGAGTGACACAGCCAGGGCCGCCTTGCGTTTTGCAAGGCGCCGCTTTCCGCTACTCTTTATCGGTTTCCGCCGTGGCCAGGTTTTGCTCGGCCTTTTTGGCCTTGACGCGCGCAATAGCTGCCGCAACCGCCGCCTTGCGTGGATCTTCTTCCTGCGCGGCAGTTACCGGTTCTGTCGGCGATTCAACGGTTTCGGCCTGCTGGGCCGCTTTTTTGGCTTTGACCCGTGCCAATGCAGCGGCCACGGCTGCCTTGCGCGGATCTTCTTCCGGTGCCACAGCTATCGATTCAACAGGTGTTCCAACCGATTCGGCTTGCTGAGCAGCTTTCTTAGCTTTGACCCGTGCCAATGCAGCAGCCACGGCTGCCTTGCGCGGATCTTCTTCCGCTGCCACAGCTATCGGTTCGGCAGACGTTTCAACTGTTTCGGCTTGCTGAGCTTCTTTCTTGGCTTTAACCCGGGCTAACGCAGCAGCAACTGCAGCTTTACGTGGATCTTCGCCCTCTACAGCAGGAGACGTCGCTGGGGCGGCGGCTGCATCTTGCTGAGCACGACGTTCACGCGCCTGTGCTTTACGGGCTTCGCGGGCTGCGATCATCTCGCTATTGTCCGGAGCATCGCCGCTAATTGTTCCGGTTGCCGGCGCGGCATTTTTACTGCGCACGCGGGCCAGGGCGGCTTGTACCGCATCCTGATCGCCGTCGGTCAATTTGACGGCCGCTTTCTTGTGACGCTCTTCGCGCGCCAGTTTTTCACGTTCCAGACGAGCCAATTTGGCTTCGTAACGCGCCTTGGCTTCGGCGGTGCGCGCGGCTTCCTGATCGATGGCTTTGATTTCGGCCTTTTCCTGGCGATAGTACTGCACCAGCGGAATATTGCTGGGGCAGACAAAGGCGCAGGCACCGCACTCAATGCAGTCGAACAGGTTATGTTTGCGGGCTTTTTCGTGTTCTTCGCCACGGCTGAACCAGTAAAGCTGCTGTGGCAACAGGCCTGCCGGGCAGGCATCAACACATAAACCGCAGCGAATGCAGGACTGTTCAGGTTCCTGAGGCGCCATTTCAGTGACGGAAGGGGCCAGAATACAGTTGCTGATTTTTACGATCGGCACGTTCAGCGCGGGCAGGGTGAAGCCCATCAGCGGGCCGCCCATGACCACCATTTGTTGGGCCTGCGGCTGGAAGCCGGCAAAGTTCAGCAGGTGCTGCACCGGCGTGCCGATGCGCGCCCACAGATTCCCCGGTTGGCTGAGCGCTTCACCGGTAAGGGTGACCACGCGCTCGATCAAGGGTTCGCCATCGACAATGGCGCGCTTGATGGCAAAGGCAGTCCCGACGTTTTGCATCAGCACGCCGATAGCGGAGGAGTGCTTGCCGTGCGGCACTTCCTTGCCGATCAGGATCTTGGTGAGCTGCTTGGCGCCGCCGGAAGGATATTTGGTTGGGATCACCCGCAGCGAGATGCCCGGTTGATCGCGCAATGCCAGTTTTAACGCTGCAATCGCTTCGGGCTTATTGTCCTCGATGCCGATCAGCGTCACTTTCGGCTGCAGCAGGTGACGCAGGATCTGGGTGCCTTCGATCACTTGATCGGCATGCTCCTGCATCAAACGGTCATCGGCAGTGATATAAGGCTCGCATTCCGCGGCATTGAGGATCAGCGTTTCTACCCCGTTCATGCCGCCCTGCAGCTTGCTGGCAGTGGGGAAACCTGCGCCACCCAAGCCGGCGATACCGGCCTGATGAATACGCTGGATCAGTTCACCGGTAGGCAGTTGACGGTAATCCGCCACGGGTGCGCGTTCGCACCAACGGTCTTCGCCATCCGGCTGAATAATTACGCACAGTTCTGCCAGCCCTGAAGGGTGAGCGGTAATATGCGGTTTAATGGCGCTGATGGTACCGGAGGTCGGTGCGTGCACCGGCACGGTACGGCCGCGGCCGACGGTCAGCGGCTGGCCTTTCAGCACCTGCTCGCCGACTTTGACGCACAGCTCGCCTTCCGGTCCCAAATGCTGCTGCAAGGGGATCACAAAGGTGTCGGGCAGCGGGGCGATACGCAGCGGTACGCCGCTGGACTGGGTTTTCATTTCCGGGGGATGGATCCCGCCGTCGAAATCCCAAATCCGGTCTTTTTTGAAAGCGGCGAACAAATTAAGCATGTTGCTCCACGTGGATCACTTGCACCGGGATCGTCTTCATATCCCACTTCCAGTTGGCGGTAGTGGTGGCGACCGGTTTCATTTCAATACAATCGGTAGGGCACGGTGCGACGCACAGGTCGCAGCCGGTACAAAGATCGGTAATCACGGTGTGCATGGCGCGGGTGGCGCCAACAATCGCATCCACCGGGCAGGCCTGAATGCACTTGGTGCAGCCGATGCAGTTGGCCTCATCAATATAAGCGACCTGGCGCACCGGCTCGGCGGCGGCTTCGCTGCCCAGCGGCTGCGGCTCGACGTTGAGCAATTCGGCCAATTTCAGCATCACTTGCTCGCCGCCGGGGGCGCATTTGTTGATCATCTCACCGTTGGCCACCGCCTCGGCGTAAGGGCGACATCCCGGGTAACCGCACTGGCCGCATTGGCTCTGCGGCAGGATCTCATCGACCTGCTCGGCCACCGGATCTTCTTCCACTTCAAAGCGGCGTGCGGCGAAGCCCAGCACCAGCCCGAACAACAGGCCGAGGGCGCTGAGCGCAGCAATCGCAATCCATAACGCGGTCATTAGAATTTCACCAGCCCGGTAAAGCCCATAAAGGCCAGAGACATCAACCCGGCAGTGATCAACGCGATGGAAGAACCACGAAATGGCGCAGGCACGTCGGCAACCGCCAGACGCTCACGGATCGCGGCGAACAGCACCATGACCAGCGAAAAGCCGGCGGCGGCGCTGAAGCCATATACCGCAGACTGCAGGAAGTTGTAGCCGAGGTTGACGTTAAGCAACGCCACGCCAAGCACCGCGCAGTTGGTGGTGATCAGCGGCAGGAAGATGCCCAGCAAGCGATACAGTGCCGGGCTGGTTTTGCGTACCACCATCTCGGTAAATTGCACCACGACGGCGATCACCAAAATAAATGACAGCGTGCGCAGATACACCAGATCCAACGGAACCAGGATAAAGGTGTTGATCACCCAGGCGCTGACGGAGGCCAGCGTCATGACAAAGGTGGTGGCCATCCCCATGCCGATGGCGCTTTCCAGTTTTTTGGAAACGCCGAGAAACGGGCACAGGCCGAGGAACTTCACCAGGACGAAGTTGTTCACCAGTACGGTGCCGACAAACAGGAGCAGGTATTCGGTCATTGCGATGCCTAAAAAAATAAAAGCCGCCTATTATCGGGAATTGGCGGCCTGACCACAACACAGTGATAGCAAGGTTATTGCTCTTTTCGCCCTTTTTTGGCGAAAATTTACACAATCATACGCACAAAACGTGCCACAACGCGCCTAACGTTCGGTAAAGGTCCCTTTGACCCGCTTGGAACGCTTCATATAAGGCACCAACAGTGCCGCCATCAGCAGGGGCCAACCCAGGCTGCGTACGGCCAACTCATCCGGCACCGGCGCAAAGGCAAAGGCTTTGACCGCCAGCAACACGGTAATCAGCAACCACAGCAGGAAAAACTTGGGGAAGCGTTGCGAACGATGGCAGAACAGCCACAGCAGC
This sequence comes from Serratia liquefaciens, assembly GCA_012719855.1. Classification (GTDB taxonomy): domain Bacteria; phylum Pseudomonadota; class Gammaproteobacteria; order Enterobacterales; family Enterobacteriaceae; genus Serratia; species Serratia liquefaciens_A. The sequence continues at coordinate 10,408 of JAAXZN010000003.1, forward strand.
CACAGCGTAAAGCACCACATTGCCATCGTGGTCAGCACTGAAAAATACCACTGTAGGCTAAATGCCTGAGCGTTGGTCAGCAGATATTCGCGCGATTCCGGCATGAAAATCGCCATGCAATACAGCAGCAGCATCAGGCTGGCGCTAAGCAGGGTGACGATCAGATAGGACATCGGGGCCAGCAACCAACCGCCAATACGGCTGTAATCAGCTTGAGACATAAACGGCTTCCTGGGTAAGACATGATTCAATGTGACAGCCGCATAGCTTAGCGGGTAATGCGGGCTTCGTCATCAATATCAAGCGGATGGTCGGCGCCAGGAGGCCGGTGCAGCACGTTTGGCTACCGACGGCATGATAAGCCGCCGGTAGCAGGCCGATTAACGGCGATTAAGCTGATAGTAGGCTTCGTTCCAGCGCAGCTCGTTTTTGAACGCCGGCAGGCTGGTATTGTGGTCGATCGTCACAAACTCGATGTTATGCATCTCTGCGTAAAGTCGCAGCAGGTCGGCATCCAACGCCTGTGAGAACACGGTATGGTGTGCACCACCCGCCAGGATCCAGGCTTCGGCGGCGGTGGCAAGCGTTGGCTGGGCCCGCCAGATGGCGCGCGCCACCGGCAGTTTGGGCAACGGATGCGGTTGTTCCACGGTGTCCACCTGATTGACCAGCAGGCGGAATCGGTCGCCCAGGTCGATCAGGCTGGCATTGATCGCCGCACCGGCCGACGTGGAGAAAATCAGCCGTGCAGGATCCGCCTTGCCGCCGATACCCAGCGGTTGTATATCCAACAGTGGCTTCTGTTCTTTGGCGATCGATGGGCAAACCTCCAGCATGTGCGAACCGACCACCAAATCGTTGCCGGAGTGGAAATGGTAGGTGTAGTCCTCCATAAACGAAGTGCCGCCTTCCAGTCCTTCCGCCATCACTTTCAGGATGCGCAACAGTGCGGCAGTTTTCCAGTCGCCTTCGCCGCCGAAGCCGTAACCCTGCTGCATCAGGCGCTGTACCGCCAGTCCCGGTAACTGTTTCATGCCGTGCAAGTCTTCAAAATTGGTGGTGAAGGCCTGGAAGCTACCCTGTTCGAGGAAACGCTTCATGCCTAATTCGATCCGCGCCGCGTCGAGCAGGTTTTCACGCTTTTCCCCGTTGATTTGCGCCGCATCGCTCAAAACATAGCTGGCTTCGTATTCTTCAATCAGCGTAGCCACATCGCCACGGCTGACCTCATTGATCACGCTGACCAAATCACCGATGCCATAGGCATTCACCGAATAGCCGAATTGGATCTGCGCCCCGACTTTGTCACCTTCGGTCACGGCAACCTCACGCATGTTGTCGCCGAAGCGGGCCACCTTCAACTGCTGGCTGGCTTGTTTGGCGGTGGCTGCCCGCATCCACTGAGCAATGCGTCGGTGCGCCTCGGGGTCTTGCCAATGGCCGGCTATCACGCTGTGCTGCTGACGCATGCGCGCGCCGATAAAGCCAAATTCGCGGCCACCGTGTGCGGTCTGATTGAGGTTCATAAAGTCCATGTCCATGCTGTCCCAGGGGACCTGAGCGTTGAACTGGGTATGGAACTGCAACAGCGGCTTGTGAAGGATAGACAGTCCGGCGATCCACATTTTGGCCGGCGAAAAGGTGTGCAGCCAGGCCATGATGCCGATGCACTGTGGCTGATAGTTGGCGTCGCGGCACAGTGCGGTGATTTCATCCGGCGTGGTGACCAGCGGTTTCAGCACCAGTTTTACCGGCAATGCTGCCTCGCGGTTGAGGTTTTCCACCACCTGCTCGGCGTGTGCCTTGACCTGTTGCAGGGTTTGCGGGCCGTACAGGTGCTGGCTGCCGATGGCGAACCAGACTTCGCGCTGCTTGAATGCGTCCATGGAGACTCCTGAATTGTCATGTCGAAATGGGGGTTCAGCAGGCTGAACCGGCGTTTGGGGCATAGCGCGGCTCGGCGGCCTGGCACCATTGCTGATAGCGTTGATAAAGCTGTTGGTAACGGGCGACGCGCTGCGGATCCGGCTGGAGAGTGCGTTCGATGCCGCAGGCCATGTGGCGTTGTGCTTCGGGCACGCTGCGGAAATGGCCGGCCGCCACGGCGGCGAAGATAGCCGCGCCCAGCGCGCAACATTGGTCGGAGGCCACGATCTGCAGCGGTCGGTTCATCACGTCGGCGCAGACCTGCATGATCGCCGGTGATTTACGCGCAATCCCCCCCAGCGCAAGTACGTTGTCCACCGGAATAGCCTGCTGTTCAAAGCACTCCATGATGGCGCGGGCGCCGAAGGCGGTAGCGGCGATAAAGCCACCGAACAGCGTCGGCGCATCGGTGCCGAGGTTGAGATCGGCGATCACGCCTTTCAGACGTTGATTGGCATAGGGCGTGCGGCGGCCGTTAAACCAATCCAGCACCACCGGCAGATGGTCCAGCGACGGTTTCTCGCTCCAGGCCTCGGTCAGCGCGGCCAGCATGCCGGCTTCTATCTGTTGCAATTGCGGTTGCAGCTGCGGTTGGCTTTTTGCCGCTTCGCGCAGCGGCCAGCTCAACAGGCGGCCGAACCAGGCGTACATATCGCCAAAGGCGGACTGTCCTGCTTCCATGCCGATTAATCCTGGCACCACGCTGCCGTCGACCTGGCCGCAAATGCCTTCGATGGCGCGTCCGTCCACCCGCTGGCGATCGGCGATCAGGATGTCGCAGGTAGAGGTGCCAATCACCTTCACCAGGGTATAAGGCTGGGCACCGGCGCCTACTGCGCCCATATGGCAGTCGAAGGCGCCACCTGACAGCACCACTGTGGTTGGCAATCCGAGGCGTGCGGCCCATTCGGCACTCAGTGTGCCGACCGGCAGCTCCGCGGTGTGGCAGTCGTCAAACAGCGGGTAGGGCAAATGCTCAATCAGTAAGGGATCGAGTGCGGCAAAAAAAGGTTTTGGCGGCAGGCCGCCCCAGTCGGGGTGCCACAAGGTTTTGTGGCCTACGCTGCAACGCCCGCGTTTCAACTGCTGTGGGGCGGTGGTGTCGGAAAGTAACGCCGGCACCCAATCGCACAGCTCCACCCAGGAGGCTGCCGCCTGACGTACCTCGGCGTCCCGTCGCGTGACGTGCAGAATTTTGGCCCAGAACCATTCGGAGGAGTAAACGCCGCCGATATAGCGGGAATAATCGGGAAATTTGCCGCTGCGGCAGAGCCGATTGATGGCATCCGCTTCTTCGAGCGCCGTGTGATCTTTCCACAGCACAAACATGGCGTTTGGGTTGTCGGCAAATTCTGGCCGCAGCGCCAACACCTGGCCCTGTTGGTCGATCGGTGCAGGGGTGGAGCCGGTTGAGTCGACGCCGATACCCACGACCTGCAGCCGTTGCGCCGGGGTCATGCGCTGCACCAGACTGACGATCGCCTGTTCCATGGCTTCAATATAGTCGAGCGGATGGTGACGAAAGCGATTCTCCGACGCATTGCAAAACTCACCGCGCTGCCAGCGGGGGTAATAAACCACCTCGGTATCCAGCTCTGCACCGTTTTGGCAGTCGACCGCCAACGCCCGCACCGAGTCGCTGCCGAAGTCCAATCCCAGGGCAATAGCACCTGCCGTCATGATGTTGACTCCTGATGTGTTAATACGCTGTGACAACCATAGGAGCCGAAGCGGTGGGCAGGTGAGGAGTCATTGGCTGGAAGTATGCACTTTTCTGCTTCCTCCAGTGGTTTTGTGACGGCGGTCATAAGTTGGCGCTTGGCGAAATTCGCTAAATATATGCACATATCTGCTGTATTCCACGGATGTGATAGCGCTCTACATTTCAGCAACAAATACCCGCTAAAACTTAAGCCGTCTTACCCCGGCTGTAAGGCAATGCCGCGAGATAAGCGCTACACCAACAGCCATTACTCTAATGATAACGTTTTCACCGCGAGCGGGTTTCGTCGCCACAGAGAACAAAATAGCGGAGAGCATCATGCATAAATTCACTAAGGCGCTGGCGACACTGGGACTGGCGGCCGTTATGTCACATTCGGCTATCGCCGAGACCATGAAGCTGGGTTTTTTGGTCAAGCAGCCGGAAGAGCCCTGGTTCCAGACCGAATGGAAATTTGCCGATAAGGCCGGTAAGGATCTCGGTTTTGAGGTGATTAAGATCGCGGTGCCGGACGGCGAGAAGACCCTGAACGCCATCGACAGTCTGGCGGCCAGCGGGGCCAAAGGGTTTGTTATCTGCACGCCGGATCCGAAATTGGGCTCGGCGATCGTCGCCAAGGCGCGCAGTTACAATCTGAAAGTGATCGCGGTGGACGACCAGTTTGTTACCGCCAAAGGCAAGCCTATGGACAGCGTGCCGCTGGTGATGATGGCCGCCACCAAAATCGGCGAACGCCAGGGGGATGAGCTGTGGAAAGAGCTGAACAAGCGCGGCTGGAAGCTGCCGGATACCGCTGTGATGGCCATTACCGCCGATGAGCTGGACACGGCCCGTCGCCGCACCGGCGGTTCCATTGCCGCACTGAAAGCCGCCGGTTTCCCGGAAAAGCAGATTTACCGGGTGCCAACCAAATCCAACGACATCCCGGGGGCGTTCGACGCCGCCAACTCGATGCTGGTGCAGCATCCTGAAGTGAAGAACTGGCTGATTGTCGGCATGAACGACAACACCGTGCTCGGCGGCGTGCGCGCTACCGAAGGCCAGGGATTCAAGGCACCCAACGTCATTGGCATCGGGATCAACGGGGTGGATGCGGTCAGTGAGCTGTCCAAGGCTCAGGCGACCGGCTTCTACGGTTCGCTGCTGCCAAGTCCGGATATTCACGGCTACAAGAGCATCCAGATGTTGCATGACTGGGTCGAGAAAGGGGTAGAACCGCAAAAATTCACCGAAGTGACCGACGTGGTGCTGATCACGCGCGACAACTTTAAAACCGAACTGCAGAAGAAAGGCCTGATGTAATTACCGAGCCGCCCACAGCACGTTGTCGGGCGGCATTTTTAACTGCAGGAGGAAAACACTATGACCACCGCGCTGCCGTATTTGGCGTTTAAAGGCATAGGCAAAACCTTCCCGGGCGTGAAGGCGCTGGATGACATCAGCTTTAGCTGTCAGGCCGGGCAGATCCACGCGCTGATGGGGGAAAACGGTGCCGGGAAATCCACGCTGCTGAAAATCCTCAGCGGCAACTATTCGCCTTCTCAGGGGGAAATTCAGCTGCAGGGGCGGCCGGTTACCTTCACCAGCACTACCGACGCGCTGGATGCCGGGGTGGCGATCATCTACCAGGAGCTGCATCTGGTGCCGGAAATGACCGTGGCGGAGAACATTTATCTCGGCCAACTGCCGACCCGGCGTGGGCTGGTGGATCGCAAGCTGCTGCGTTACGAGTCCCGGCTTCAACTGGAGCATCTCGGGCTGGATATCGATCCGGATACGCCATTGAAATACCTGTCGATAGGCCAGTGGCAAATGGTGGAAATCGCCAAAGCGCTGGCGCGCAACGCCAAGGTAATCGCGTTTGACGAGCCCACCAGTTCTTTGTCCGCTCGGGAGATCGAGCAGCTGTTCCGGGTGATCCGCGAGTTGCGCGCTGAAGGGCGCGTGATCCTGTATGTCTCGCACCGCATGGAGGAGATTTTTGCTCTTAGCGACGCCATCACCGTGTTTAAAGATGGCCGCTATGTACGCACTTTTGACGATATGCGTCAGGTCGATAACGCGCAGCTGGTGCAGGCGATGGTGGGACGCGATCTCGGTGACGTGTACGGCTATCAGCCGCGTGAACTGGGGCCGGTGCGTTTGGCTCTCAAGGGGCTCCAAGCACCCGGCGTGAAAACGCCGATCGATCTGAGCGTGCGTGCCGGGGAGATAGTCGGGCTATTTGGCCTGGTCGGCGCCGGCCGCAGCGAGCTGATGAAGGGCATCTTTGGCGCCACACGGGTTACCACCGGGCAACTGATGCTGGACGGGCAGGCGATTGTCATTCGTTCGCCGATTGACGCGATCCGCGCCGGCATCATGCTGTGTCCGGAAGATCGCAAGGCGGACGGCATCATCCCGGTGCATTCGGTGCGCGACAATATCAACATTAGCGCGCGGCGTAACAGCATCCGTGCTGGCTGCCTGATCAACCCGGGCTGGGAGATCAGCAACGCCGAGCATCATATACGTGCGTTGAATATCAAAACGCCCAGTGCCGAGCAGTTAATTATGAACCTGTCCGGTGGCAACCAGCAGAAGGCGATTCTGGGCCGTTGGCTGTCGGAAGACATGAAGGTGATCCTGCTGGATGAACCGACACGCGGCATTGACGTTGGCGCCAAACACGAGATTTATAACGTCATTTACCAGTTGGCGCAGCGCGGCATCGCGGTGCTGTTCGCTTCCAGCGATTTGCCCGAAGTTCTGGGGCTGGCGGACCGTATCCTGGTGATGCGGGAAGGGGCCCTGTCCGGTGAATTACTGCATGACGACGCCAGTGAGGAAAAGGCCCTCAGTCTGGCGATGCTGCGCACCCCCGAGATTGCCCCCGATGCCGCTGCGGCGGTGGCCTGAAAGTGAAGGAGAAAGAGATGTCGACCATAACGACCCATTCTGTGAAAAACCGCAGCGGCCAGGGGCTGGCGCGGATCTGGGACAGCTACGGCATGCTGGTGGTGTTCGCGGTGCTGTTTATCGCCTGCGCGCTGTTTGTGCCCAACTTCGGCTCATTTATCAATATGAAAGGGCTGGGGTTGGCGATATCCATGTCCGGCATGGTGGCCTGCGGCATGCTGTTTTGTCTGGCCTCCGGCGACTTTGATCTGTCCGTCGCGTCGGTGATCGCCTGCGCCGGGGTCACTACCGCGGTGGTGATCAATATGACCGAAAGCCTGTGGATCGGCGTGGGCGCCGGCCTGTTGCTGGGGATGGTCTCCGGGCTGATCAACGGTTTTGTTATCGCCCGGCTGAAAATCAACGCGCTGATCACCACCCTGGCCACCATGCAGATTTTTCGCGGGTTGGCATACATCATTTCCGACGGGAAAGCGGTAGGCATTGAAGACGAGCGCTTCTTTACGTTGGGTTATGCCAATTGGCTGGGGTTGCCTGCGCCAATCTGGATCACCGTAGCCTGTCTGATCCTGTTCGGCTTCCTGCTCAATAAAACCACCTTTGGCCGCAATACGCTGGCGATTGGCGGCAACGAGGAGGCGGCCAGACTGGCCGGGGTACCGGTGGTACGCACCAAGATTGTGATCTTTATGCTGTCCGGGCTGGTTTCCGCCGCAGCCGGCATCATTCTGGCTTCGCGCATGACCAGTGGCCAGCCAATGACCTCGATCGGCTATGAATTGATAGTGATCTCCGCCTGCGTACTGGGTGGGGTTTCGTTGAAAGGCGGTATCGGTAAAATCTCCTACGTCATCGCCGGCATCTTGATCCTCGGCACGGTAGAAAACGCCATGAACCTGCTGAATATCTCACCGTTCTCGCAGTATGTGGTGCGCGGTGTGATCTTGCTGGCGGCGGTGATTTTTGACCGTTACAAGCAGCAGGCCAAGCGTCGGATTTAGAAAATCGGCAACCCCGTTCACAGTTCTGTTATCGGCTCAGGCAGTTCTCTGCCGGGCCGATACACTTGTTCAGGACAGTTCTATCAGCCGTTCCGGGAGGACAGATGTACCATCGCATGGCACAGGAACCGCAGCCGAACCCGCTGTTGCCGGGTTACACCTTTAACGCCTATCTGGTGGCGGGGTTGACGCCCATCATGGCGGACGGCCCGCTGGATTTCTTTATCGACCGCCCCGGCGGCATGAAGGGCTATATTCTCAACCTGACCATCAAGGGTCAGGGCAAGGTGTTTGACGGTGAGGACACCCTTTACTGCAACCCCGGCGATCTGCTGCTGTTTCCTCCCAAGGCGGCGCATTACTATGGGCGTTCGCCGGACAGCGACTGCTGGTATCACCGCTGGGTGTATTTCCGACCGCGGGCCTACTGGGCCGACTGGCTGGAATGGCACAGCAAGACCCACGAAGTCGGGCGCTTGACGCTGCCGAATAACAACTTGCTGCTGGAGTTCGATCGGCTGTTCGCCAATATCGAGCAAACGCAGCGTTCCGGCCGGCGTTTCGCCGAAGAGTTGGGGATGAACCTGCTGGAGCGTTTGCTGCTGCGCGCGATGGAAGAGGACCCGCTCAGCCCGCAGAAAATCATGGATCCCCGGGTGATAGAGGCCTGCCAGTTTATCACCGGCAACCTGGCCGGTGAGTTGCGCATCGACAAAGTGGCGCGCCACGTTTGCCTGTCGCCTTCGCGCCTGGCGCATCTGTTCCGTGAGCAGGTGGGCATCAATATTCTGCGCTGGCGCGAAGATCAGCGGGTGATCCGCGCCAAACTGCTGTTGCAGACCACGCAGGAGTCGATTGCCACCATTGGCCGGGTGGTGGGTTATGACGATCAGCTCTATTTTTCCCGCGTGTTCCGCAAACGGGTTGGGGTCAGCCCGAGCGACTTTCGTCGCCGCAGCCTGGAGATTAACTATCCGGCCAGGAATCAGCGTGAGGCCGCTTATGCTGCGGTCACAAATTAACATTAAATTTACTTCTTGTTCCCGCCAGCGTCATGGTGTCAAATCTGACTGGTCTATTGCGAGCCAGTAAGAGGAAACACCATGGCAGAAAAAATTCGGGTTGGGCTGGTCGGTTACGGCTATGCCAGCAAGACCTTTCATGCGCCGCTGATTGTCGGCACCCCAGGCGTAGAGCTGGCTGCCGTTTCCAGCAGCGATGCCGGCAAAGTGCACGCAGACTGGCCATCGATGACGGTGGTCAGCGATCCGCAGGCGCTGTTTAACGACCCCTCTATCGATCTGATCGTCATTCCTACTCCCAACGATACCCATTTCCCTCTGGCGCAGCAGGCGATGGCGGCCGGCAAGCACGTGGTGGTGGACAAGCCTTTCACCGTGACGTTGTCACAGGCGCAGCAGTTGGAGCAGCAAGCGCAGCAGAGCGGCAAACTGCTGTCGGTGTTCCACAACCGCCGCTGGGACAGTGATTTTCTGACGCTCAAGGCATTGTTGAAAGAAGGCGCGCTCGGTGAGGTGGTTTATTTCGAGTCTCATTTCGACCGTTTCCGCCCGGAAGTACGTCAGCGCTGGCGTGAGCTGGGCGGTGCCGGTAGCGGCATCTGGTACGATTTGGGGCCACATCTGATCGATCAGGCACTGCAACTGTTCGGCAAACCGGAAACGCTGTTTGTCGATCTGGGTGAACTGCGTCCGGGCGCACAATCGGTGGACTATTTCCACGCGATATTGAACTACGGCAAACGCCGGGTCGTTCTGCACGGCACGGTGTTGGCCGCGGCGGAAACCGCACGTTATATCGTGCACGGTACTCAAGGCAGCTTTATCAAATTTGGGCTGGATCCGCAGGAAGACCGCCTCAAAGCGGGCGAGCGTTTGCCGCAGGCTGACTGGGGTTACGATATGCGTGACGGCGTAGTGACATTGTCACGTGATGGCGTGCTGGCGGAAAAACCTTTGCTTAGCATTCCAGGCAATTATCCAGCCTATTACGCCGCTATTCGCGATGCCATTAACGGTGAGGGCGAAAACCCGGTCACGGCCAGCGAGGCCATCAAAGTGATGGAAATGATCGAACTGGGCATGGAATCTGCGAAACAACAAAAGGCGCTGCCGGTCGCCTGACCGCGGCGCTTTACTCTCAGGGTTCGGCGTGCCGGGCCCTTCTTACTCCTCGAGGGATCCTGACCCATGTCCTGGTTGCAGCGTCTGCGTATTGATAAATTTTTGCTGGTATTGATTCTGGTAGTGATTGTCGCCTCGGTTTTCCCCTGCGAAGGGATATGGAAAACCTTCTTCGATCATCTGACCACCGCGGCTATCGCACTGTTGTTCTTTATGCACGGTGCCAAGCTGTCGCGCGAGGCGATTCTCGCCGGTATGGGCCACTGGAAGCTGCATTTAGTGGTCTTTCTCAGCACCTTCGCGCTGTTCCCACTGCTGGGGCTGGCGATGAACCTGATGGTGCCGGGGCTGATGACACCGACGGTTTACCTGGGCTTCCTGTACCTGTGCGCACTGCCCGCGACGGTACAGTCGGCGATTGCCTTTACTTCTGCGGCGGGCGGTAACGTGGCGGCCGCAGTGTGCAGCGCTTCGGCATCCAGCATCCTCGGCGTTTTCCTTTCGCCGCTGCTGGTTGGGGCGCTGATGCATACCCAGGGCGGCAATACCGATGTGTTGCACGCCATAGGTTCGATCATTTTGAAACTGATGGTGCCCTTTGTGGTTGGGCATTTGGCTCGGCCGTTAATCGGCAAATGGGTCGATCGTCACCGCAAGCTGATCAATCTCACTGACCGGTCATCGATTCTGCTGGTGGTGTATACCGCCTTTAGCGCCGCGGTGGTGGAAGGCATTTGGCACAAGATTGACGGCTGGTCGCTGTTGACCATTTTAGTGATGTCGCTGGTGTTGCTGACGGTGGTGCTGATTATCAACACCTATGCTGCGCGCTGGCTGGGGTTCAATACCGCCGACGAAATCACCATCGTGTTCTGCGGTTCGAAAAAGAGCCTGGCGAACGGCATCCCGATGGCCAACGTGCTGTTCCCGGCGGCGGCGGTGGGTGCCATGGTGCTGCCGTTGATGATTTTCCATCAGGTGCAGTTAATGGTGTGTGCCGTACTGGCCCAGCGCTACGCGCGTAAAACGGCCAAACAGCGCGAGAGGCAGGCGTGTTGACCGCGAAATAAAGAATGGGCGCCTGGTGCGCCCATTTTCACTTAGCCCCGAACTTTATCGCGCAGCGCCTGTTTTTCCTGTTCGCTGAGGAACGCCATTTTCAGGCCGTTTTCCTGGGCGGTACGGATTTCAGCCGGCGTCAGGCCGGCTTGCGGTGCTGCCACGCGGTATTCGTGTTCAATTTCGATGCCCTGTACGGCCGGGTCGTCGGTATTGATCGACGCCATAACGCCGTGGCGCAGGAACTTCGCCAGCGGATGCTGTGCCAGAGAAGGCACGGTGCTGGTCTGAATGTTGGACGTCAGGCAAGACTCGATGCCGATGCCGTGTTCGGCCAGGAAATCCATCAAGGCCGGATCTTCAATCGCTTTTACACCATGGCCGATACGCTCGGCACCCAGTTCGCGGATAGCCTGCCAGATGCTTTCCGGGCCGGCGGCTTCACCTGCGTGTACGGTGATGCGCAGGCCGGCGTCACGGGCGCGGTTGAAGTGGCTGAGGAACAGGCTGCCAGGGAAGCCCAGTTCGTCGCCGGCCAGATCCAGCGCGGTAATACCGTCGCGGTGCGCCAGCAGACCTTCCAACTCTTGCAAACAGGCCGCTTCGCCGAAGGTGCGGCTCATGATGCCGATCAGGCGCACATCGATACCCAAATCACGGGAACCGGAACGAATGCCATCAATCACGGCTTCCACCACCCCAGCCACCGGCAGCTGATGCTTCATTGCCATGTAATACGGTGAGAAGCGCAGTTCGGCATAGTGCAGACCGGCGTTGGCTGCATCCTCGACGTTTTCGTAGGCAACCCGGCGGCAGGCGTCCAGGTCGCCCAGCACCGCTACGCCCCAGTCCAGCTTTTGCAGGAAACTGATCAGATCCGGTTCGGCGTGGGTAATTTGCACGTGTGGACGCAGTGCTTCCAGTTCGTTAGCGGGCAGGGCAAGGTTGAACTGGCGGCCGAGGTCGAGAATGGTTTGCGCGCGGATGTTGCCATCGAGGTGACGGTGGATATCGGTCAAGGGGAGGCGTGGGTCAATCATGATGTGCACTCGTTATTTTGTTGTAGGTAAAGTGCAGATCAGTATAAAAACAAAATGATGAAAATTGCCATTGAGTTGCATAAAAAAGTGACGACAATCACACTAATGTTGCTGGTTGCTGCCTTTATGCACTAAAGCGGGAGCACGCCACTCCCGCATTGATGTCGGTAACAGAGTTTATCCCACCCTCAGTTTTGCGATGTTTTTTTCCTGGTGATCGCCTACGCCGTGCTGCGCCAGCCAGTGGTTAGCCCTGTCGATATCCAACGGTTGTGCCTGCTCAATACGCAGCACCGGACCCAGGGCCATCGGCATGGCGCGATCGGCCAGCGCCCGCAGTTCGGGCAAGTATTCCGCACCAGGGTGGCCTTTGGGACGCTGGCCGGTGCGGGCCGCGTAGCGTTCGGCGGCCAGGTTAGCGGATATCTGATTCCACACTTCCAAAACTTGTGTGACGCCCGCTTCACGCAGGTACTGGCGTAGCTGTTCTCTGGACTGAAAGCCAAACCAGGCGTCGATGACATAGATACAGCGCAACGGCGCCTGCGCCACCATTGACCAGATAGCCTGGTATGCGGCATAGCCCAACTGACGGTTCAGCTCGCGGTCTATGTTATCCAGGCGCGCCATAAAAGGTTCTTTGATACCGTCGAGGGAGAGATAAGGCAGATCAAAATGGTGTGCCAGCGCGCGGGCGACGGTACTTTTCCCTGAAGCCGGGACGCCATTGACCAAAATAACGGTTTTACCGACGTTGTCTGCTGTCGAAGTCATAATATTTCCACCACCTCTTGCCAGAGTTTTGCGGCGCGTAACCGCTCGAGCCGGGGCTTGTTATCCAGCAAATCCACAATCGCGCGGATGCCTTCCTCAATGTGGCTGTTACTGTCGGTCGCCCCGAACAGGATCACGATGTCGGCCTCTTCACTGTCTTCGAAGGCGATCGGCTGCTCCAGCAGCACCATGCTGAAACAGTTTTTGATCACGCCGCATTCCGGGCGCGCATGGGGGATGGCAATGCCTTCGTCGAATACGTAATAAGCCCCATGGGCCAGCGTATTGCTGATCACCGCCTGATAATAGGATGCGTGAATATAGCCGTTTTCGACCAAGGGCCGGGCTGCCAGCTCAATCACCTTCTTCCAGTCGGTTTCCTGCACGCCGACCTGTATCGCACCGGCTTCTATCAGCAGTTGTTTAATCGTCATCATATTCCCTCAAAGAGACTTCCTGATAATATTGCGCAGCTCATCCATCTTAATAAAAATGCCATCGATCTGCTGGCGATAGCTTTTATTTTTGGCATAAATCTTTAATGCGCGATTATAAGCCAGCATTAAAGCCTTATGAATTTCGCCATCCGCCGGCGCTGTGGCCAACTGCTGTTCTAATAGATCAATTTCGGCCGATATTTCATTGGCTTCGGCATTCTGCTGGCCGTGATCAAGTTCTTTGTTTCGCGGGTTTTTCATAAAATTAAACATGACATTCTCCACAAATTAAGCGTGAACTTTCCAGCCCCGACGGGCGCCGGGGCACCAGGGTTGTGGGTTTTATAAAAAAAAATAGGGCAGTGATTATTTAAACAGGCCGATCTTTTCCGTTAATACCTGGGTAACGGCATTGTTGGCGGGGATCAGGAATTTGCGCACGCTGTCATTGACCTTGCCCTTTTCAAAGGTTTGTTTGCATCGGTCGACCCATTGCACGTTCATCTCGGTGCCCACGTTCACTTTCTCGATGCCACCGGCTACCGCGAGCCGCATATCCTCATCGCTGACGCCGGTACCGCCATGCAGCACCAGCGGGGTACCTGTGGCGGCGGTGATTTCCGCCAGACGCTGGTGTTGGATATGCGCCTTGCCGGTATAGAGTCCGTGGACGGTGCCTACCGAGACCGCCAACATATCGACCCCGGTTTCCTCCACAAAGCGTTTGGCATCTTCCACCGTGGTAAAGCAGATATCCTCTTCCGCCACCGCCTTGCCGTCTTCTGAGCCGCCGATGGCACCCAATTCGGCCTCCACCGACACGTTGCGCTGGCGTGCAATGTCGATGACCCGCTGGGTGTTGGCGATGTTCTCGTCCATTTCCAGGTGCGAACCGTCGTACATTACCGAACTGAAGCCGGCCTCGATCGCCGTTTCTATCGAGGCAATGTCAGAACAGTGATCCAAATGCAGGCAGGTGGGAACCTCTTCGCTTTGGGCCAGTGAGCGCACCGAATCTACCAGCAGCCGGTAACCGAGATACTCGGCGGTCCCGGTCGAAATCTGGATCATCAGCGGGCTGTGCATGTTTTTGGCCGCTTTGAAAAAGGCCGGTAACATCTCCAGACAGTGGAGATTAAATGAGCCTATGGCTTTGAAATCACGAGCTTTGGCCACGGACAACAGCTCGTTGAAATTATAGAGTTTCATGGACTTTTTCCTCATGGTGCTTGGTTGATTTACCGTTAACAAACCACGCAATCAGCGTGACGAAGGCGATGAACAGAGCGATGAACAGCCAGTTGCCCTGGAAAGCATGTCCCATCACCAGCCCGCTGCTGATGACGTCGGAGTCGCTGAAAGTCACCCCGACAAAGCCGTAGCTTTCCAGCATTGGCACCAGAATGGCCGGCAGGAAGGTAATAAACAGGCCGTGAACCACGCCGCCTATCATTGCGCCGCGACGGCCACCCAGCGCATTGCCGAAGATGCCTGCGGTGCCGCCGGCAAAGAAGTTGGTCAGCAAACCGGGCAGGATCATCGCCAGTCCGAACATGGGGAAAACGATCATGCCGATGATTGAGCCGAGGGTGGTGGCGAGGAAGCCGACGATCACTGCGTTAGGGGCGTAGGGGAACAGCACCGGGCAATCCAGCGCCGGTTTGGCATCCGGCACCACGCGCAGGGCGATACCGCGGAATGCGGGTACCAGCTCATTGAGCAGCAGGCGTACGCCGCTGTAGAGGATAAATACGCCGGCGACAAACTGGATGGCCTGCATAAAGGAATACATCAGGTAGTTCATGCCGCCGGCATACTGGGCGATGTACTGCGGACCGGCAGCCAGCGCCGGGATCAGATACATCGGGATCATCACCACCGCCATCGACAGGTAGGTGTCCTGCAGGAACTTGAAGTTATCGGGCAGCTCCAGGTCTTCGGTAGAGCGGGAGCCCTTACCGACCACCTTGGCGACGGCAGCCTGTACCAGATAGCCGATGGTGCAGAAGTGCCCCAGGGCCACATCGTCCGAACCGGTAATTTTGCGCACCACCGGCTGGGCCAGCGCAGGCATCAAGACCGCCATCACGCCGCCGAATATGCCGCCGGTCAGAATCAGCGGCATGCCGGTGAGCCCGGCCTTGAAGCCGATCACCGCCCCTATGGTGGCCATCCACAGCAATGCCTGGCCGGTCAGGAAGATATATTTGAATGGAGTAATGCGCGCAATGATGATATTCACCGCGAAAATCACCATCAGGGTCAACGCCACCTCTGAACCCAATTCGCGGTTGGCCAGGCCGGCGATGGCGGCGACGTCGGTGATGTAACCGGTCATGCCGAAGCCCTGGGTGAAAATGCTGTTCAGATAGGTCAGGGCGCCGACAATAATGTTGATGCCGGCCATCATGATCAGGAAGCCCAGCAGGGTTTTGAAGGTGCCTTCGGCCACTTTGCCGATGGATTTCTTCTGCAGCAATAGCCCCAGCATGGCGATAAATGCGACCAGAATGGAAGCCTGGCCCAACAGGTCTTTGACGATAAAGTCAATCAGGCTATTCATGGCGGGTTTCCTTCATGTCACGTTCTTTCAGGAAGGCCACGATCTTTTGCTCAATTTCCACTTTATCGGTAAGCCGGTGCAGAATAATCACCCGCTTTTTTTCCTCTTCGCTGGCGTCGGCATTTAAAATATCGGCGAAGGTTTTTTGGGTAAGAATAATATCTGATTTAAAGGCGCTGGCCTCAGAGATAGTGGTGTGATCAATATCTGCCTCAATCTCCAATTTTTTCAGCACCGCTCTTGCGCTCATTTCGATGGCAAAGCTGGAGCCGAGGCCACAGCCACATACGCACAGTATTTTAAGCATGGGTATCTCCTCAGATTATATTTAATTGCCTGGCAAGTTTGTAATGGTGTCCTTCGGTATCAACCAAACGTTTCTGCATGCTGATTAAATCGATGGGAATAGGTTGGTTGCCGGCATTAATAATAATTGCCTTGTTCTTCATTCCTGAATGAATACAGCGAACGACTTCGCTGGCCATAATGGTCCCCTGATAAATCTCTTCGCCGGTCGGCTCACCATTACGCAGACCGTAACCCATAATCGTTTTACGAATACGTACGCCAATTTTGGGTTCCAATTGTTTAATCATGGTGTCGATGGCGCCTTGAAAACCGGGCGAGTACTCTTTGGTATAGCCTTCTGAGCACAAAATAATCACGCTGTTTTGTTGCTCCAGCCGCTGGGTTATTTTTTCCGCCAGCTGAGTCAAGGCATATTGGCACTCCGGGATCAGGGCAAAGTCCGCATTGGATTTGATCGCCGATTGCAGCGTCAGCTCACCGCAGTAGCCGCCCAGCAGCTCAATCATAAACACGCGTCCGGGCAGGGCGCGTCCGGTGTTTCTCAGTTTTGAGACTTCTTTTATCACCTGTTCGCAGGCGGTAGAAAAGCCAATGCTGTAATGGCTGCCGAAAACGTCATTGTCGATAGTCATCCCCACGCCAAAACAATTAATGCCAAATTCGCTGAGCGTATTTAAAAACTGCAGCGACCCATCACCGCCGGCCATAATAAGCACGTCTATATGCAAAGCCTTAAGCTGTTTGCTGATGATTTCATATTCTCCAGCCGTCAATTTTCTGGCCGTGCGGCCGGAAGACATTATCGGCATTGATGAAATGGAAAAATCAACCAAATCGCGTTGGGCAATAGGACTGTGCGGATTAGCCAATAATCCGGGAATACCACCGTTAAACAGAATGATATCTGCCTGCGCCAACCTGGCGACCTGGAAAATAAAGTTATTGATCCCGGTGACATCGCCGCCGCTTATTACTACGCCAATCTTCATATACCTGTCTCCAGCCAGTTGTGTGGAGCTCATTGTCATTTTTGGCATCGGTAAAATTTGCAGGCGATATCACAAAACAATCACAAATATTTTTATGGGCGACCTTGACAGGCTTGTCGGTGGGGTTAATTTTGCGAAGGAGATCTCATTTTGTTTTAGGGGGGTTTGAGATATTTCCGATGATATTTTTAATAATCAATGTGTTGCGTTAACGTCGCGTTAAGTCTGGTTTTATCGCCATCAATGATGAGGCGGGGAGAAATAACTTTAATGAAGTGTGATAACTCTCGCATTTTTATTGGATACGCTGAGTGCGACGTTAATAAATACGCGGATAAAAGAAATAGCCGCGTATTAATTAAGTTATTTAATGATTCAGGTTATTCAGGCTCTGACCACGGTCAAACCGGCCTGTTCCAGCGGGCCGGTCAGTGCGGCATCGGTGGAACGCTCGACGATAATACTTTGCGCCATGGAAATATCGCCAATGGCATATTGTGAGGCGGCATTGAGCTTGGCGGCCGAGGCCAATACCACGGTTTCTGCCGCCCGTGCTGCCAGTGCACGCTTGATGTAAGCCTCTTCGAGATCGCCGGTGCTCAGACCGGCCGTAGGGTGTACGCCAGTCACGCCCATAAAATAGATATCGGCGCGGATATGAGACATGGCTTCCACAGCGGCGGCGCCAACGCTGACGATCGAATGTTTGTACAAGCGTCCGCCGATCAGGATCACCTCGACCTTCGGGTGGTCCACCAGACCCACGGCCACGCTGGGGCTGTGGGTGACGACGGTGGCTTCCAGCGTGGGCGACAGCTGTTTCACCAACTCGGCGGAGGTGGTGCCACCGTCCAGGATCACCACTTGACCGGGGGCGATCATCGCCGCTGCGGCTTTGGCAATCGCCCGTTTGGCGGCTGATTCCTGCCCGTTTCTTTCGGCAAAGGTGGCAATGGCCGGGGAGACCGGCAGCGCACCACCGTGCACCCGCTGCAGCAAGCCTTCACTGTCCAGTTCGCGCAGATCGCGCCGCAAGGTATCTTCGGACAACCCGAACATCTCGCTGAGCTGTTTGGCCAGAACCTGTCCGTCCTGAGCCAGTTTTTCCAGAATGATTTTTTTACGTTGGCTGGTGAGCATGACGTTTTCCCGTTAAATTTACACTGCACGAAATATCTTGATCATACACGAAAATGCACGATAGTATCAATTTCCTTTCCTGCTTGCGGAGTTGAACACCATGATCGCTACCCAAGATCGGGTTCGCATTGTCGAAACCCGGGTGCTGTCTGATGACTGGTATTTGCTGAAAAAAACCACCTTTGATTTTTTGCGTCGCGATGGCGTATGGCAGCGACAAAGCCGTGAAACCTACGACCGCGGCGACGGAGCCACCATCTTGCTGTTTAACCGGCAAAGGCAAAAGGTAGTGCTGACGCGTCAGTTCCGCTTCCCGGTGTTCGTCAACGGGCACGACGGCATGTTGATAGAGGCTGCGGCCGGGTTGCTGGACAATGCGTCGCCGGAAGAACGCATCCGGGCCGAGGCAGAGGAAGAAACCGGCTATATCGTGCAAAACGTGCAAAAGGTGTTAGAAGCTTACATGAGCCCCGGTTCGGTGACCGAGAAACTGCACTTTTTTATCGGCGAATACCAGGCCGATGAACGGGTCAGTAACGGCGGCGGGGTGGAAGCCGAAGGCGAAGACCTTGAAGTGATAGAGCTGCCGTTGGCGGACGCTTTGCGCGCTGTCAGCCAGGGTACCATTGTCGATGCCAAAACCATCATGCTGTTGCAGTTTGTCGCCCTCAACCACACTTTGGAGAAGCCATTATGAATGCCCAATTGATTCTGATCGCCGGCCCGTACCGCAGCGGCACCGGGGGCGATGCGCAGCGTATTGCCGACAATTTGCATCGGCTGGAGCAGGCAGCGCTTGCGGTCTACCAACGCGGGCATGTGCCGGTGATCGGCGAATGGTTGGCGTTGCCCTTGGCCGCGGCGGCCGGCTCGACCCAGCTGGGGGATGCGGTAAGTGAAGCCTTTCTCTATCCTGTAGCCCACCGACTGATAGCCCAGTGTCAGGCTATTTACCGCCTGGAAGGGGCGTCGGCCGGTGCGGATAACGATGTACGCCTGGCTAATGAGCGGGGAATACCGGTGTATTATCGTCTGGATGATATCCCGCAGTTGACACCCTGAGAATGAAAAAAGGCAGGCTTTCGCCTGCCTACCAGCCCATCAGATCAAACCTCGTCCAGCACAAACTTCAACCCATTTATCAGCTTGTCCATACCCGCTTCGACTTTGCTGCGCGGGCAGCCGACGTTCAGCCGCAGGAAGCCACGGCCTTCTTCGCCGTAGGTGAAACCGGGCATAATCGCCACCTTCTCGCGTTCGATCAGCACCTGCTGTAACTGGCGATCGTCAATGCCCAACGGGCGCAGATCGATCCAGGCCAGATAGGTGGACTGCGGCGGCTGCCAGGCCAGGGCAGGAAAGGCCTGGTTCAGCCGCTCGGCAACGTACGTCAGGTTGTCCTGCAAGTAATCACGCAGCGCATCCAGCCAGGGTTCGCCGTGGCGATAAGCGGCAATATGTGCCGCCACCGCCAGCACCGCCGGGGAAGATAAGCCGTCGCGCGCCTTCAACTGCTGGAAGTAAGCCTCGCGGCTGGCATCATCGCTGATAAAACCGTAGGCGCCGGTTAAGGCCGGGATATTGAAGGTTTTAGAGCCTGAGGTCAGCAATGCCCAGGGCGTAGTGGCGACCTGGCTCCACGGCGTGTGGCGGTTTTCGCCCCAGACCATGTCCATGTGGATCTCATCGCTGATCACCCGTACGTCGTGACGTTCACACAACTCGGCCATCTGCTGCAATTCTTCCGGGCACCATACCTTGCCGGTCGGGTTCTGCGGGCTGCACAGCAGCAGAATTTTGGTCTGCGGCCGTGCCAGCAAGGCTTCCAGGTGCGCCATATCGCACTGCCAGTCGTTACCCTGCTTATGCAGCGGGCAGGCCAACAGTTGGCGCTGATTTCCGAGGATCACCTTATAAAAGGCGTCATAGGCCGGCGTGTGGGTGACTACGTATTCACCCGGTGCCGACCACAGGCGAATCAGTTGCGCCACCATATAAATCACCGACGGGCCATACACGGCGGTGTTGGTGTCGACAGGAGCCGCAAAGCGCTGTTGATACCAATGACGTACCGCCCCGAGAAAATCTTCATGCTGCCAGCGGCTGTAGCCCAGCACGCCATGCTGCAGGCGCTGTTGCAGCGCCTCGATAATGCAGGGGGCCGTGGCGAAATCCATATCGGAAATGGTGAAGGGCAACAAATCGTCGCGGCCAAAGCGATCGGCGATGTAATCCCATTGCGTGCACCAGGTGCCGTGCCGATCAACCGGGGTAGAAAAATCAAACATGGGACGCTCCCTGCAGGGCCGCGGCAGGGGATGCGGCGGCTATCAGTGAGTCTAATTCATCTTTCACCGATTGCACCTGCGGGCCGATCACCACCTGCAGGTTATGCTCGTTAAGGTGCACCACGCCAATCGCGCGGTTAGCTTTCAGCGCGGCATCGTCCACCTTGCTCATATCATCGACCGATAGCCGCAGACGGGTGATGCAGTTATCCAGGGAAACGATGTTATCGCTGCCGCCCAGCGCCGCCAGGATCGCCGGCACGTTATAGCCGGATTTGCCGACGGCCCCAACCGGTGTGCTCTGGCTGCCAGTGGTTTCGCTCTCGCGACCGGGAGTTTTGATGTTAAAGCGCTGAATGGAGAAACGGAAAATGGCGTAGTAGGCAGCGAACCAGATGGCGGCCACGATCGGCACCAGATACCACTTGGTGGCGGTACCATGCAGGATGCCGAACACCACGAAGTCGATGATATTGCCGTCGGTATTGCCGATGGTCACCCCCAGCAGCGCCATCACGGTAAAGCCCAACCCGGTCAGGATAGCGTGAATGAAGTACAGGAAAGGCGCGACGAACAGGAACAGGAATTCGATCGGTTCGGTAGTCCCGCCGACCACGCAGGCCACCACGCCGGAGATCAGCAGACCCTTAATCTTATGGCGGTTTTCCGGCTTGGCGCAGTGATACATCGCCAACGCCGCCCCCGGCAGACCACCGAGGAATGCCGGCATTTTACCCTGTGACAGGAAGCGGGTAGCGCTTTCGGCAAAGCCGGTGGTGGTTGGGCAGGAGAGCTGAGCCTGGAAGATGGTCAGCGCGCCGCTGACGCTATGGCCACAAACGTCCAGCGTGCCGCCCGCTTCGGTAAAGCGGATTAATGCCACCAGAATGTGGTGCAGGCCGAACGGCAACAGCAGGCGTTCGCCGGTACCGAAAATCATCGGCCCAAAGGCACCAGCACCGTTAATCACCCAGCCCAACCCGTTGATGCCGGCGGCAAACCACGGCCAGATCAGCGGGATCACCAGCCCACACAGGCCCAGTACCAGGGTGGTAACGATCGGCACGAAACGGGTGCCGCCAAAGAACGCCAGCGCATCCGGCAGGCGAATGGTATTAAAACGTTCATGCAGCAGGTAAACGATAATGCCGACGATCACCGCCCCCAGAATGCCGGTATCGATCGACTGAATGCCGAGGATGTTCTGGATGTTATTGGCTTTCAGCACCAGCGGATCGGTGGTGGGCAAAATGCCGGCGGTGGTCAGATAGAAGTTGGTGGCCAGGTTCAGCACCGCAAAGCCGACAAAGCCGGAGAACGCGGCAACCCCCTTGTTTTCACGCGCCATGCCCAGTGGAATAGCGATGGCGAACATCACCGGCAGGAAGCTGAAGGCGAATGAGCCAATCTTGCTCATCCAGGTGAACAACAACTGGAAGGCAGGGTGGCCGATAAACGGCATCAGGGTGATGACGTCGCGACTGCTCAGCGAACTGCCGATCCCCAGCATGATGCCGCAGAACGACAGCAAGGCGACGGGCAGCATGAATGTTTTGCCCAGGCTCTGGAAAAACTCCCAGAGCGTAATTTTTTGTTTTTTAGGTGCTGGCATAACCGGCGGCTCCTGGCGAAAAAGCGTGCAAAAGTGGTGTGTACCCCTGTTAGGTAAAAATAAGATAAAACGTTTTACCTAGCAAAAATGCGCCGCTAATCACAATTTCAAAGCCTGCTTTACGGTGAGAATGGAGGAGCCAGTAAAACGTTTTACTGATCAAACAGATTCGGTATACCATTTGCTTCAAGAGACATCCCCCTGGTTTGCTGCCCTTGAGTGGCCTGGGGACAGAATGCCCAGGATCGGGCTCGCCGAGGTCATGACCATCAAAAAAATCACCATCACTGATGTTGCGCAGCAGGCCGGCGTCTCCGTCACCACGGTTTCTCTGGTGCTGAGCGGCAAAGGGCGCATTTCATCGACCACCGTCACGCGGGTGAATCAGGCGATTGAAAGCCTGGGCTATGTGCGCAACCGTCAGGCGGCGACGCTGCGCGGCGGAGAGTCGGGCGTGATTGGGCTGATCCTGCGTGATATTTGCGAGCCGTTTTATGCGGAAATGACCGCAGGACTGAGCGAAGTGCTGGAGGATCACGGCAAAGTGCTGTTCCTGACCCAAAGCGGTCGCGATGGCAAAGGGTTGATGCGTTGTTTTGATACGCTGCTGGAGCACGGCGTCGACGGCATGGTGCTGGCGGGCGGCGTGCGTATGGCCGAGGGGCTGAAGGAAAAGGCCGCAGAACAGGGGGTTCCTCTGGTTTGCGCCGCACGTTCCAATGGGCTGGAAGGCGTGGATGTGGTTCGGCCGGACAATATGCAGGCCGCCAAAATGGCCACTGAATTTTTGATCAAACGCGGCCACAGCCAAATTGCCTATCTCGGTGGGCAAAGCAATTCACTGACCCGTGCGGAACGCCTCGGGGGCTTTTGCGCCACGCTGGTGCAGTATGGGCTGCCTTTTCGATCTGAATGGATTGTCGAGTGCGACTGCCGGCAGCGGGCGGCGGCGGAAGCGGCTGAAAATCTGCTGCGCCAGTATCCGAACATCAGCGCACTGGTGTGCCACAAGGCGTCGGTGGCCCTGGGAGCTTATTTTGGCATCGTGCGTAGCGGGCGCAGTATTGGCTCGGAAGGGGTGGATACCTATTACGGGCAGCAGGTGGCGCTGATTGGTTTTGGCGACGTCCCCGAGGCCGAACTGACCGAGCCGCCATTGACGCTGGTTTCCAGTTCGGCGCGGGAGGTGGGCCGCAGCGCAGCCTCACGTTTGTTACAGCGGATCGCCGCCGCCGATTTGCCGCCGCAGAACGTTATTTTGCCACCGATGTTGATCAAACGTGGCTCTGCCTGATTTGCGCCGATTCTTCGTTGGCCTGTTGCTGTAGCCAACCGACAAAGACTTTCATCGCGGGCGTCATATCGCGCGACTTCAGGTAAGTGAGCCAGTAAGCGCCGAGGTTCGCTTCGGCGGCGAAGGGGCGCTGCAACACTCCCTCCTGCAATTCACGAGCAAACATGCGCGCCGGGGCCAGGGCCACGCCGCCGCTGTGAATGGCACCTTCGACCATCAGCCGTGAAGAGTCGAAGACCGGGCCATTGATTCGCCATGGCGTGACCTGCGCCGCCGTGAACCAACGTTCCCATTCGTCTTTGCGGTAGCTGCGCATCAGCAGTTCGTGTTGCAGATCCTGTGGCGTGCGCAGGCGTTTGGCGATTTCTGGCGGGCACAGTACCGTCAGCGGCGCGTCAAACAATTTAAGGTTGTGGGTAGCGGGCCAGCGTCCTTCGCCGAAACGGATAGCAAAATCCATTCCGTCAGCGGACAGGTTGACCAGGTTGTTGTTGGTCAGCACCCGCAGATCGATAAACGGGTGTGATGCTCTGAAGGCCGCCAGACGTGGCATCAGCCAGCCCACGGCAAAGGTACCCACCACCGCGACCGTCAGCACCTCATGGAAATGCCCGCCCTCAAACTGCTGCAGCACCGATTCAATGCGATCGAAGGCATCGCTGAGTACCGGCAGCAACGCCTGTCCTTCTTCGGTCAGGTCCAGACCACGCGGTAGGCGACGGAACAGCTGAATACCCAACTGCTGTTCGAGCGTTCGCACCTGTTGGCTGACGGCAGCCTGGGTGACGCTCAGTTCCAGCCCGGCGCGGGTAAAATTCAGGTGGCGGGCAGAGGATTCAAACGCCCGCAGGGCATTGAGGGGAAGTCGGTTGCGCATAAGCTAAGCCATAAGTTTTTCTTTATGCTGGCTGAAATTATTATCGCTTGTCAATCCCCGGCTAAACCCCGATATTTTGCGCATCTGTTGCGGAGATAACGCAGTCAGTAAAGGAATACCTTCATTAACCAGGGATGTCGTTGTGTCGAATGACAATAAAATCTTTTAGCATCGGCCGATACCCTATAACTCAAGAGCTTCATTATGACCAAAATAAATCGCCTCGCTGCGGCGTTGTTCGCCGCATTGATCCTGCCGGCCGGTCATGCCGCCGAGAAAGCCGACATTGACGCCATTATTCAGCCGCTGATGCAAAAATATGCCGTGCCGGGCATGGCAATTGCGGTGTCGGTCGACGGTAAACAACAGTTTTATCACTATGGCGTAGCGTCCAAACAGACCGGTAAACCGATCACCAACCAGACGCTGTTTGAAATTGGCTCCCTGAGCAAGACCTTCACCGCTACCCTGGCGGCCTATGCGCAAAATGAGGGCAAAATGTCGTTTGCCGATCCGGCCAGTCGTTATTTGCCGGCGCTGCGCGGTAGCGCGTTTGACCAGGTTACCTTGCTGAACCTGGCGACCCATACTTCCGGCTTGCCGCTGTTTGTCCCGGATGACGTGACCAACGATGCACAACTGATGGCCTATTACCGGCAGTGGCAGCCGCCGCATGCGGTAGGCAGCTACCGCGTTTATTCCAATCTGGGCATCGGCATGCTGGGAATGATCACCGCCAAGAGCCTGAACCAGCCTTTTACCCAGGCAATGGAAAAAACGCTGCTGCCGGCACTGGGCATGGATCACACCTTCATTAAGGTGCCGGCCGAAGAAATGGCGAATTACGCCCAGGGTTACAACAAAAAAGACCAGCCGGTACGGGTCACGCCGGGTCCGCTGGATGCCGAAGCTTACGGCATCAAGTCTAACGCTCAGGATCTGATCCGCTACCTCGACGCCAATATGCAGGTGGTCAAGGTAGGGCAGCCGTGGCGCAAGGCGCTGGCATCCACCCATACAGGGTATTACCGGACCGGGGTATTCACGCAAGATTTGATGTGGGAAAGCTACCCGTACCCAGAGAAGTTAGCAACGCTGACGGAAGGCAACAATGCCGGGATGATCATGAACGGAGCACCGGCCACGGCGATAACGCCGCCGCAGCAGGATCAGGGCGCGGCCTGGTACAATAAAACCGGCTCGACCGGCGGCTTCTCCACCTATGCGGTGTTTATCCCTTCGCAAAAAATTGCGGTGGTGATGCTGGCCAACAAGTGGTTCCCGAACGATGATCGGGTGGCGGCCACTTACCAAATTGTGCAGGCGTTGGATAAACGCTGATACTAATAGGGGCGCTTCGGCGCCCCTGATCTCACTCGTTCTAAATTAACTCCAGCCCTGCTGACCGCGACGCAAATAGGGTAAAATTGACAACAGTGCCAATATTGCCAATGCCATCCCAATCCACAAGGCCGAACGCAAGCCATAGCCGGAGGCGATCGCCATTCCCCCCAAATAAGAGCCGCCACCTAAACCAATATTAATCACTGAAGTATGAACAGCATTAACCATGGGCCCCGGATGAGCCACGCTAACAATTCTCGCCATCATGGCAGGATTCATTGGCACACCGGACAGGCCAATCAGTATTACCGCACAAATGGCGATTAACGGATATTCGGCAAATAACGCCATGCCGAACAACGACAGGCTGAGAATAGTCAGCCCCACCACCATAATCGCCAGGCTGTGGCGATAGGCCAGACGCCCGGTGATCATGTTACCGACAATATTGGCCAGGCCGTAAAGCATCAAAATAAAGGGGACGGCCTGCATGCTAAAGCCGCTGACGTCGACCAAAACGGGAACGAAATAACTGAAGGCCGCGAAGCTGGCGCCCAGAATTAAGCAGCTGGTGGTGCAGGCTTTCCAATAGGCCTTGTTTTTAAAAGCCTTGATTTCCTCTGCCATTTTAAGCGTCCTGCCTGCGGCAATAGCGGGTAACAGGCGCACCAGCGCCAGCAAACAGATAAAGACCAACACGGAGACCAGGCCGAAGGTGATGCGCCATCCCCAGTATTGATCGATGATGGTGGCAAGAGGCACCCCAAACACGTTAGAGACCATAAAACCGCCGATGACTATCGAGGCGGCGCGCGGACGATGTTGTATCGGAACCAACGCCATGCTGGTCGCCAGCGAAAGGCTCAAACACCCAGCGCACAAAATGCCCGTCACAATTCGGATAGCAACCAGAATAGAGTAATCGGAAATAAAGGCACTCAAACCTTGCACCACGACATACAGAGCTAATAGCCACAAT
This sequence comes from Serratia liquefaciens, assembly GCA_012719855.1. Classification (GTDB taxonomy): domain Bacteria; phylum Pseudomonadota; class Gammaproteobacteria; order Enterobacterales; family Enterobacteriaceae; genus Serratia; species Serratia liquefaciens_A. The sequence goes on from JAAXZN010000003.1 coordinate 36,805, forward strand.
AAGGTGGTTCGGTAGGGAGCTTTAAATTTCAAGAAGAAATAGGTTAATACCGGGCCACCCAACATCACGCCAAAGGCATAATAAGAGATTAAATGACCGACTTCCCCAACGGTGATGCTAAAGGCTTCGGACAAAGTAGACATCATGCCCGCTACCATTAATTCTGCTGTGCCAATTGAAAAAATGGCCAACCCCAATATATACACTGCTAACGGCATAGCTTTACTGCTCTCCTGGATTTTGAATGATCGTTACAAAAATATTTAATACTCTTTATGAGATTTTTTTCTTTGTTTTATAAGTTGATTAACAGACCTGCGACGACGTCTTCGAGGGTATTTCTATCTGAAATGTTTTTGTTCAGCACGCGCAAACCGTAATAACCGGCCAAAAAGCCTCTGGCCATTTCAATCGCGGATGCTTTGCTACCGAGTTCTCCTGTTTGTTGGCCTTCGGTAAACACCGCGACCAGGGTTTGTTCTAAACGTTGTCGATATTCTTGATTCAGACTGGCGACCGCCTGGTCTTTGCTGCCTCGCTCCAGTGCCGAGAACAAGACCATGGCATCATGTTGCTCAGGTTGCGAGAGATCTTCGGCAATACCCCATAGCAGCAGGGTACGTAGTCGTTCCTTCACCAGGCCAGGCTGTGTGAGAATGGCTAATTGCGCCGACATGGTGTGTTCATGGCTGCGCAACAATGCTTGCTCGTACAGAGCTTGCTTGCTACCAAAGGCATTATATAGGCTTCCTCTCCCCAATCCGGTTCCGTTGCATAAATCTTGCGCAGAGGTGCCTGCATAGCCATTGACGCTAAAAACGGCCACGGCGGCATCAATGACATCCTCATCTTCGAACAGTCTCGGACGACCTGGATAGATAGGTTTTTCAGCACTCATGGCGGATTGGGGGGCTTTAAATGAGTTGAGGCCGTATAGTATTGATTGTGGAACGATCAGTCAAATAATTTCCCTTCCAGTATTTTTCGAGTTACTTAAAGGATATATTTATATTTATCATTAAGTTATGTTAAGTTCCCGCACTGTGCCGCCCAAAAAAACTCAGGGCGAGCTAATACGGTTTTCGAAAGGTGACTGTTGCGCTCGTTTTTCGCGCATAAAATCAATAAACACGCGCAGCTTGAGCGGCATATGCCGACTGGCGGGAAAATAGAGGAAAAACCCGGGGGCTTCACTGCCGTAATCGGCCAGAACTTCCACCAATTGCCCACTGCTCAGTTCAGGGTGTACCGTGCCGCTAAACCGCTGGGTGATACCCAATCCCGCCAGCGCGGCATCTTTAATCAATCTGTCTTCGTTAAATATCAGGCTGCCGCCGACCTCCAGCGTTAGCTGCGCGCCATCCTGCCTGAAATACCAGGGTTCGAATTTACCGCTGCCGGGAAAACGGTAGCGCAGGCAGTCGTGATCGCTCAGCGCTTGCGGTGTTTGCGGTGTGCCGTGCTGCGCCAAATAGCCGGGGGCGGCGATCACCACCCGTTTCTGACCGTTGTCGATTGGGATCGCAATCATGTCTTTTTGCAGCATGGCGTGCATGCGGATACCGGCATCGAAGCTGTCCAGCACCAGATCGGAGAAATGGTCGTCGGTAAACAGCTCAAGCTGGATCTCGGGGAAACGTGCCTGAAACTCGGCCAGATGAGGGATAACCAGCAGCGAAGCCGCCAGCTGTGGCAGAGTGATGCGTAACAGCCCGGAAGGGCGGCCGCGCAAAGTTCGCAGGTCTTCCGCCGCCACGTCAATCTGACCCATAGCCGGTGCGACCCGTTGATAAAACAGACGGCCTTCATCACTTAGCCGCACGGAGCGGCTGGTCCGGTTGAACAGCCGTACGCCCAGGCGGGTTTCCAGCGCCTGAATATTTTGCGAGACAGCCGGCGGCGTGACGCCCAATTGATTGGCCGCCTGAGTAAAACTGCCCAATCGGGCGACGGCTTCGAAAAACGGCAGCAGCTGCAACAGTGAGCTCATTTATCAGTAATTCCTGCTTAATGATCCGTTAAGAAATGCGGCATTTAATTTTATAATAATCGCTATAGACTGATTTTATTATCCTCAGAGAGCAACAAAACATGTCTACAGCGGATCAGTCATTAGCAAAAAGAGTGCAGGCCGTCAGCCAACAGGCGATTGATGAAGGGCGTATTGTTGGCAGCGTGGTGCTGGTCGCGCGGCATGGTCGCGTGGTTTACGCCAATGCCAGCGGTTATGCCGATCGTGAACAGCGGCGGCCCATGCGGCGTGAGACCCAATTTCGGCTGTCGTCGGTGTCCAAGCCTTACATTACGCTGGCGGCCATGCGTATGGTCGAACAGCAAAAGCTGGGGCTGGATGATACCGTCAGCCGTTGGCTGCCGTGGTTCATCCCGGCGCTGGCCAACGGGGTTCGTCCGCAGATTAAAATCCGTCATTTGCTGAGCCACACTGCCGGGCTGGATTACCGCCTGAGCCAGCCTGCGGAGGGACCGTATCATCGGCTCGGCATTCAAGATGGTATGGAGTTGTCTTCGTTGACGCTGGAGCAGAATTTGCGTCTGTTGGCGCAGGCGGACCTGTTGGCGGCGCCGGGCAGCGAGTTTCGCTATTCACTGGCAATCGATGTGCTGGGGGCGGTGCTGGAACAGGTGGCGGGCGAGCCCTTGCCGCAGGTGTTCAAGCACTGGGTTGCCCAACCTTTGGGGTTGCGTAATACCGGTTTTTACACCGCCGATGCCGATAATCTGGCAACGGCGTATCACGACACCGCTTCGCCGCCGGAACCTATACAAGATGGCATGTTGCTGACCCTGCCGGAAGGGTTCGGCTTCGAGATTGAACTGGCCCCCTCGCGCGCACTGGACGCTCAGGCCTATCCTTCTGGCGGCGCTGGCATGGTCGGTGATGCAGACGATGTGTTGCAGTTGGTGGAAACCTTGCGCAGTGGCAAGGAAGGCATTTTACAGCCGACCACCGCAGCGCTGATGCGTCAAGCGCATGTCGGGTCGCATGCCGAGACTCAGGGGCCTGGCTGGGGATTTGGTTTCGGCGGTGCGGTACTGGAAGATGCGCAGTTGGCAGGGACGCCTCAGCATAACGGCACCATGCAGTGGGGCGGGGTCTATGGCCACAGTTGGTTTTACGATCCGCAAGCGGCGATTAGCGTGGTAGCCTTGACCAATACGGCCTTTGAAGGCATGAGTGGGCTTTACCCGCAACAAATCCGCGATGCTGTCTACGGGGTAAGCGAACCTACTCGCTAAGCATCTCCTGCTAGGGGTTTGGCTTCAGACAAGCTGGATCACTGTACGCCTGGGCACTGCCGATCGCGGTTTTTTCTTCGGTAGTGGGGGCCTGGGCGTGGAATCAGGCCTCTCGCAATTTGCCGATGGTGCTGTCGGGGCAGTTAATCGCATTGGAATCGCTTTTCGCCACGTTGCTGGGATTGTTCATTCATCGACGCTTTCCCTCCTTGCCCGAAGCTGCCGGTTTGTTGGCGGTGTTAGCCGGTGCCACCGTCGCGGTGCATATTATTTTGACGATTAACGCCAGACAGGAAAGAAAGGCAAAGCAGGAAATAGGGTGCGACGGATAAAAAAGAGGCCCGATCGTCGGGCCCCTTGAGCGTGAATCAGCTTTTACTGTGCAGGGGCGGGTACCGCGTCCTGTGCCGGTGCGCCTTCATCCGCCGGTGCGCCCAACAGGCCGAACATACCGATGAATTCCTGCAGCGACATTTTGTTGCCGTTCAGATCAACCTGGTTATCGGCGTAGTGGAAGCTGCTGCCGATCACGTCGTCTTTCAGGGTGGTCAGTTTGAACATCTGGCCCATTGCCGCCAGCCCTTGCACCTGCTGTTGCGCCAGTTTCTGCGCTTCTTCCGCGCTGTAACCCTGCAACAATGCGGTTTGCGAAGTGGTTTCGGTGGCCATCGCCACTGGAATGCTCAGAGTGGCATCCAGTTTTTTCACCGAGCGGGCTACCTGTTGATCCGGTGACTCGGCAGGAGACCCAGCTTGAGCCGGATCGGTCAGATCCAGATTCAGGGTAAAGGTACTTTCACCCTTGCTGTTTTTCCAGCTCAGCGGCGCGATGCTGATGGACGGATTGCCCTTCAACAACAGCGGCAGGTTTTGCAACAGAATGTCGGTGGTTTGCTGCTGGTATGCGACAGGATCCATCGTTTGCGCCTGTTGCAGCATGGTCATCGCCTGTTGGTTGTAACGGTCGGCGAACTCTTTCAGCGATTTGGCGTCCAGCTGGTCGATTTTCAGCGACAGTTTGCCGGAACCGAAGTCGCTGTTTTGGACCTTCAGCGAATCAATGGTGTAATCAAGCTGACCGTTCAGGTTGGTGCCTTTCTCACCGAATTGGCTTGCCAGCTTGAAGCCGTCCAGCAACAGGGTGTCTTTGCCGTCAACGGCGACCTTGATTTGCTTGAGCACCAGATCCTGGTTGCCCAGGCTGAGATCAAACTGGCCGGCATGGGTCTGGCTTTTGAGCGAGGTGCCCAGCAACTGGACCTGCTCGGTCTGACCGAACTGATTAGGGCCGCTGATCACGGCGCTGTCGCTGCTGGCATCCAGGGTGATGGCTTTCATGTCGCGTGACACATCGGCATTGATGGTCGCACCGCTAAACTTCAGCGCCGACTTGTCTTTTTGGTAATCCAGCGGGATCACGTCAATGGCGGACGAGGTGTCACCGTTGTAGGAAATGCGAGATTCAGCGGTAAACAGCGACTTGCCCTTGGTGATGTCAAACAGGCCTTTGGTCGCCGGGGTGTTTTCCAGTTCTGTGTGCACCGAGGCCATGCTTGGCAGCAGGTTGAATTTTTTCAATTGAGCAAACGGGAAGGGACCATGGTCGATGGTTTCCTGGAACGCCACTTCGTCACCCGGCTTCAGCGGAGCATCGTCGGTAGTGACGCTGCCATCGGCACGCAGCACATAGCGAATTTTACTGCTGAAAATACCGCGCTGATAATTTTCATAACCCAGTTTAACGCCGGCTTTCGGCAGATAGGCTTTCAGCTGGCTGTTGGCGTTATCAACCACTTCACCCATCCGTTGTTCGATCAGTTTGCCGGTGTACCAGGAAGCCCCGGTCCATGCCGCGCCAAGAACCACAATGACGCTAACAGCGACTAACGATTTTTTCATAGTTCTGTTCATCCTTAATTAAGCCATCTGTCTCTCGCAGATGGATGGGCAAATTTGGGCCAACAAAAAAACGCCCGCAGGCGTTTAATTGTGAAGGTAAGCCACTCTTTCAGCAACTAATTTGCGGAAATTTACCGAGCGTTTACGCCAACAGATTATAAACACGCGCGATTCGACCGGTGCCACTGACGCTGACCGGCGATTCGAAAGCGCCGATAAAGCAGGATTCACCGGGCTTAAGCACCAGTTGCTGATCCTGTTTGCTCAGCAGCGCTTCACCTTCAACGCAGAAAACAATGGCCGCGCTATCTTGCGCCAACGCCTGTGGGGCGGCGGAAAGATCGTGCAGCGAGAAGGCGAAATCCTCTACCGGGATCGGGAAGAACAGCTCGTCACCCCGTTTTTGCGGCTGGGTCAGCAGCCCCGAAGCCGGTTGCGGGCGGAACTGCAGGTTGGCCAACAGTTCCGGGATGTCGATGAATTTTGGCGTAAGACCGGCGCGCAGCACGTTGTCCGAGTTGGCCATCACTTCCAGCGCCACGCCTTTCAGGTAAGCATGTGGCGTTTCGGCATACAGGAACATCGCTTCGCCCGGTTGCAACTTCACCACGTTCAGCAGCAGCGGCGAGAACAGGCCGCTGTCATCCGGATAGAAACCGGCAATGAAGCGCACCGTGTCCCAGGTTTCACCCTGTTGGTTATTCAGCGCGGCTTTCAACACCCCCAGCGCCAGCGATTTCTGCTCGCCGCTCATCGCCAACAGGCTGGCAAACAGAGCCGACAGATGGCTGACATCCGGTTGTTGCAGGAAGGCAGCGATATCATGGTGTGCACCGGCAATCGGCTGCAGCAGGGAAACAATGTCCGACAGTTCGCGGAAGCCATTCATCGCCAGGAAAGGCGTCAGGGCAAATACCAGCTCCGGCTTGTGATTGGGATCCTTGTAATTGCGCTCGGCCGCATCCAGCGGAATGCCGGCCGCGTTTTCTTTGGCGAAGCCCGTTACGGCGGCGGATTTGCTTGGATGCACCTGAATCGACAACGGCTGATCGGCGCACAGCACTTTGAACAAGAACGGCAACTCGCCGAAACGACGCGCTACTTCGGCCCCCAGCTGCTTAGGCTGATCTTCATCAATAACATCGCGCAGCGAGCGCAAATTACCGTCGGTACCGGCCACGCGAGAGCTGCTCTTCGGGTGAGCCCCCATCCACAGTTCCGCCATCGGCAGCCCTTGTGGGTTGGCAATGCCATACAGCTGGGTTAACGCGTCGTGGCTGCCCCATGCATAGTTTTGCACTGCGTTGGTCATTTTTTGCATTTTGATAAACATCCTTTGCATTCGCCGCCAGGTGACGGTAATTGGCTGACTGTAAAACAAATAAATTTTGTGCGTCTTATCCTACACCCGAAAGAGGGTGAATAAATGGTGCGCGATCAAACAAGTGGCGCAGTGGTCGGCGGTAAAGGTATTCGCGCCGGGCTGCAGCTCAGGGTGGGTAAAGTATAACGAGATAACGACCTCTGTCACCCTCCAGATATCGCTGATCATCGGCCCGAACGGTTTAAAAAACGCCATTTTCGTTTGCGGGCGAGTCGGCTGTGGCAATAACAAATTTTCATATGGCCTGAGCTCACATATAAATGTCATTTCTTGGCTTTATTTATACGTAATATTTCAAGCTGTGTTTTTTGACGCAAATTATTACCTGCTGAATATCTCTATCACCATAATGATTTGGTTTGAATTGCCAACCACACGAATGGCTTAAATTAACGGATGGCACCGCTATACAGTGCAGGCCAATAAAATGGTTCTCCGATTATTCCTAACGCCGAGGCGCTAATGAAAAAATTTTTGCTGGTTCTGCTGAAGTGTACTTCCGGTGCCAATGCGGCCGTGGTGGTGACCCATGCTTACGGTTACGGTGTCCGCCCGGTTGTCGTTGCACCTCGTCCGGTGGTGGTGGTACCGCGCCCGGTGGTGATCGCACCGGCTCCGGTGGTGGTGACGTCAGCACCAGTGGTGACTACCGCGCCAGTAGCCCACCCGGTTGCCGCCGTGGTCGGAGCGGTAGGGGCGGGAGTCTACCGTCATAATGAACGCCAGGATGCCTATGACGAAATCAATCACCTGCAAGACCAAAGAATTAATGCTTATAATCAACATCACCCTTAATTCCCGCGTGAGAAATTAATAAAGAGAGCGCCAGCCGGCGCTTTTTCTATTGTTGGCACTCAGCGATGTCATGAAAAGGCCGGGGTGACCCGTCAGAAAATAATATCCGTACAATCACCCTGACAATGGAAGAAAAATGCTGTGAGGCAACTCTCTTAATGCGAATAGTTATTATGTCACTATACTGGATGGGTGTGTCGGCGGGCTCGCGCGCGCTGGCGTAATCGTACATTTTTAGGAATTGTACTAAGGAGATAGTGATGGCAGCCGTTCGTATTGAAAAAGACTCTATGGGACCCATCGAAGTGCCGGCCGATCGGTTATGGGGTGCACAAACGCAGCGTTCCCTGGAGCACTTCCGCATTTCTTCCGAAAAGATGCCGACCGCGTTGATTCATGCGCTGGCATTGACCAAACGCGCCGCTGCCAGCGTGAATATGGACCTGGGGCTGCTGCCTGCGGAGCGGGCCAACGCCATTATCAGCGCCGCCGATGAGGTGCTGGCTGACCAGCATACGAACGAGTTCCCGCTGTCGATCTGGCAAACCGGCTCCGGTACCCAGACCAACATGAACATGAATGAAGTGCTGGCCAACCGCGCCAGCGAGCTGTTGGGGGGCGTGCGTGGGGAAGAGCGGCGGATCCATCCGAACGACGATGTGAACAAGAGCCAAAGCTCCAATGACGTGTTCCCGACGGCGATGCACGTGGCGGCGGTGATCGCCGTGCGCGAACATCTGATCCCCGAGCTGAAAGTGCTGCATAAAACCCTGAGCGACAAAGCGGAAGCCTATCGCGATATCGTCAAAATTGGCCGCACCCATTTACAGGATGCCACGCCGCTGACCCTGGGGCAGGAGATTTCCGGCTGGGCGGCGATGTTGGCGCACAACCTGCAGCATATTGAAGCCAGCATTCCACATATTTGCGAACTGGCGCTGGGCGGCACCGCCGTGGGCACCGGTTTGAACACGCATCCGGAATACGCGGTTCGCGTAGCCAAGGCCCTGGCCGATCTGACCCGGCAGCCGTTTGTCACCGCTCCTAACAAATTTGAAGCGCTGGCCACCTGCGACGCACTGGTGCACGGCCATGGCGCATTGAAAGGGCTGGCGGCTTCGCTGATGAAAATTGCCAATGACGTGCGCTGGCTCTCTTCCGGCCCACGTTGCGGCATTGGCGAGATCTCGATCCCGGAAAACGAGCCGGGCAGCTCCATTATGCCGGGCAAGGTCAACCCAACCCAGTGTGAAGCGATGACCATGCTGTGTGCTCAGGTGCTGGGCAATGATGTGGCCGTCAATATTGGCGGTGCCTCCGGTAACTTTGAGCTAAACGTGTTCCGGCCTATGGTGATCCACAACTATCTGCAGTCGATCCGCCTGCTGGCTGACGGCATGCAGGGCTTTAATGAGCATTGTGCTGTGGGCATTGAACCGAATCGCGATCGCATCAGCCAGTTGCTTAATGAGTCGCTGATGCTGGTTACCGCGCTGAACACGCATATCGGCTATGACAAAGCGGCCGAAATTGCCAAGAAAGCGCATAAGGAAGGCCTGACGCTGAAAGCCTCCGCGTTGAAGCTGGGCTACCTGACCGAAGAGCAGTTCGACCTGTGGGTACGTCCGGAAGACATGGTTGGCAGCATGAAGAAATAATTGATTGCTCGGCTTGTAAAGGGCTTACTGAGGTAAGCCTTTTTTATGGAGAAAATGCATGTCACGCACCGAGCGTCTACTCGATCTGATGCAGATCCTGCGACGGCATCGCTACCCGGTTGCCGGCCACGCGTTGGCGCAGGAAATGAATATCAGCATGCGCACGCTGTACCGCGATATCGCCACCTTGCAACAGCAGGGCGCCGAGATTGTTGGGGAGGCGGGAGTGGGGTATGTGCTGCGACCGGGGTTTATGCTGCCGCCGATGATGTTCTCACAGCAGGAAATTGAAGCGCTGGTGTTGGGCATGCGCTGGGTAGGCCGCCGGGGCGACAGTCAGTTGGCCGAAGCGGCAAGTAATGCCCTGGTGAAAATTGCCGACGTGCTGCCGGCAGCATTACGCGACGAGCTAGAGGCCAGCACGTTGTTGATTGGCCCATTGGACCTGATCAAGGTAGCGGACGAAACCCTGGTGCTGCTCCGCGAAGTCATTCGCCAGGAACGCAAACTCGAGGTGCATTACTGCGATAACGACGGCAATGAAAGCGAGCGTATCCTCTGGCCTTTTGCCCTCGGCTATTTTGAGCAGGCGAGGATGCTGGTGGCCTGGTGTGAACTGCGTCAGTCATTCCGCCATTTTCGTCTCGATCGTATCCGGCTGGCTACGTCGCTGGCGCAACGCTATCCAGGTGGTCGCCGCCTGCTGATGAAAGAGTGGCATCAATCACAGGGCATCCCTTCGCAGTAATCCCACACTGCTGCCAAAAACTGTCAGTAGGGGCGATTAGCCTTAAGGTCTCGGGAGCCAACCGGTTCTCTCACCCAAAGGTTAATGCGATGACAACCCCAAATATGACTCTTCTCTATGTCGATAACCCGGAACAAAGCGCCTTTTTCTACCGTCAGTTACTGGGGCAGGAGGCGGTGGAGCTTTCACCCACTTTTGCGCTGTTTGTATTGAGTAACGGCCTCAAGCTGGCGATGTGGTCGAAACATACCGTCCAACCGAATGCGACAGCGGCCGGCGGCGGTGGTGAGCTCGGTTTTCTGTGCGAATTGCCGCAGCAGGTGGACGCGCTTTATCAGCAGTGGCGCGACCGGGGGCTGAACATTATTCAGCCGCCGGTAACGCTGGACTTCGGCCATAGCTTCGTCGCCACCGATCCTGACGGCCACCGTCTGCGGGTTTACAGCCTCAGCGAGTAGGGGCGTCGGTATACAGGTGGAGCCGTTTGACCAGCAACCTCAACGGCTTGGCGTCCGGTTTGTATTTGTGTTTGACCGTCGCCGCGTCGTAATTGAGCAGTTCGCCAATCTTCGGCACCTGGGCGCCATTTTCCACCTGGCATAGCGCAATCAGCGGCAGCGGGCAGGGGTGCTGCACCTGTTTTTGCTGCGGCTGATACCAGACCCGGGCAATGGGTTGAACCTTCACGGGGCGCTTGATTTTCAGCGCCGCATGCTGGGGCAGGCGGCTGACATCATCGATCTCACGGCTGACCAGTTCTGCCCACTGTTCACGGTTATGCGGCGGTACGGCACGACCGGCTTTCAGGCTCTTTTCCAGCTGCGCCAGAATATCGTCGCGCTTTACGTTCTTGATAATGTGCTTGTTGGCCCAGCCGAAACGCACCGAGTCCGGATCCGTCAGAAGGGTCAGGCTGCGGTAGGCACTGAGCGTGATCAAACCATGCAGATGGGTATGGACGAAGTCAAAGCGTTGTTCCGGCGCCAGGCCGGAATCGACGGTAATAATCTGTTCCAGCTCGGCCTTCAGCCGGTTTATCAGACCAATTTGCGTCTGGATCTGCAGATATTCCGGCTGCTCTACCGCCAGGCAAATAACGCCGGGCAGGCGTACCGCCGCCTTGCTGCTGACGTTGTGTTTATTGTGATGGATAAACAACCGCTGATAATGCTCGAGCGCCAGGTCGCGTGCGGCCTGGCCGATATGCTGCTCGACGGCAATCTGTTCTACCGTCGCATGTTCTTTGCCTTTCTCGATTTCCGGCAGGCTGAACACCCGACCGGCCAGCAAACGCAACGGTAAAACCTGCTGGTGGAGGGCTGTCAGCGCCTGTTCCAGTTGGTTAAAACAACCATTCATCCTGCCAATTAAATCGTATTTATCCATCTGGCACCTCTCATTTTAGTTACAACATACATTAAGGGAACGACAAACGGAAGGGCAACATCGGCTAAGGTGAGGAATGAGACGCCGAGTGGTCCAGGCTAACCAGAGGGGTTAAGGCCCCCCGCACCCGTGGGTACAGGGGGGAGGGTTAAACGCGAGCCGCTTCCGGCAGTTTTTTCAGGTAATGCACGACCAGCAGGGCGAGTAACAACATCACGCTGATAAATGCCACGACGCCATTCCAACCGAAGCTGTGCCAGAAAACACCGCCGAGGGTCCCGGCGACGCTGGAGCCCACGTAATAACAGAATAAATACAGCGAGGATGCCTGCCCCTTGGCGCGGCGTGCGCGACGTCCGATCCAACTGCTGGCAACCGAATGGGCGGCAAAGAAACCGGCGGTGAACAGCATCATGCCGATAAAAATCACCGCGACCGGGGCCAGGGCGGTAATCAGGATGCCGATCAGCATAATCAGGGTCGAAGCCAATAGCACAGGCCCACGGCCAAAGCGGGACGTCATGGCACCGGCCTTTGGCGAACTGTATGAACCGGTCAGATAGACCACCGACAACAGGCCGACAATTGCCTGGCTGAGGTGATAAGGATCAGCCAGCAGGCGGTAGCCAATATAGTTGAACATGGTGACAAAGCTGCCCATCAGCAGAAAGCCTTCGGCAAACAGCAGCGGCAGCCCTTTATCGTGCCAATGCAGCCGGAAGTTGATGAGCAGGGTGCGCGGGCGCAACGAACTGGCGCGAAAATGTTTTGAAGTGGGCAAAATACGCCAGAACATGCAGGCGGCGGCCAGAGCGAACAGCCCGATCACCGCCAGTGACACACGCCAGGAGAAGAAGTCGGTCAGCACCCCGGTCACCAATCGACCGCTCATGCCGCCGATGGAATTCCCGCTGATATACAGCCCCATGGAAAAGGCGACAAAGCTGGGGTGGATCTCTTCGCTCAGATAGGTCATGCCAACGGCCGCGACGCCGCTCAGAGAAAGCCCGATCAGCGCACGCATTAGCAGGATGCCTTGCCAACTGGTCATAAAGGCGCAAATCAGGGTACAGATTGCCGCCAGCAGCAGCGCCACAACCATCACCGGTTTTCGGCCGATAGCATCAGACAGCGGGCCGGTAAACATCAGGCCCAGGGCCAGCAACCCGGTAGATACCGACAGCGACAGGCTGCTTTCCGCCGGGGATATGCCAAAGTCTTGCGACAAAACGGGCAGAATCGGTTGTACGCAATACAGCAAGGCGAAGGTAGCCAGCCCGGCGGAAAACAACGCCAGGGTGACGCGCATAAACTGCGGCGTACCGCGCTCGATGTAGGGAAGTTTGCTAAGGGTGGAACGTCGGGTTTTTGGCGCAGCAGCCGCATCGTCGTTGGCGGCCAGCGTCGACGGCATACCGGCCGCAGAACGCACAGGGGTTGTCACAGTCTTTCCTTACACAGCTCTTGATGAATTAACAAAATGATAGGGAGAGGCCAGTTTTTTGTCTAATATATTAATAATTCAAATTAAGACGTTTAAAGTATGAATATCGAGTTGAGGCATCTGCGCTATTTTATCGCCGTGGCGGAAGAGTTGCATTTTGGTCGTGCAGCGGAACGGCTGCGCATTTCACAACCGCCGCTCAGCCAACAAATCCAGGCGCTGGAAGATATGGTCGGAGCGCGGTTATTGGCGCGCAACAACCGCAATGTCAGCCTGACGCAGGCGGGGGAGATGTTCCTGAAAGAAGCCTATCAGGTGCTCGATCAGGTCGGTCGTGCCGCGGAAAAAGCGGCGCGGCTGGAGCGTGGCGAACTGGGGGAGTTGACCATTGGCTTCACCTCTTCGGCCCCTTTTATCAGCGTAGTGTCGCGCAGCCTGCGGGCTTTCCGCCAGCAGCACCCGCAGGTGCACATCAAGATGCGAGAAGTGAACACCAAGCAGCAGATCGAACCCTTGCTCAATGGCGATCTCGATCTGGGCGTGATGCGTAACACGCGCTTGCCGGACGTGCTGAAACATCAGCTTCTGCTGTGCGAGCCCCTGGTAGCGGTGGTGCCGGAAGGGCATCCGCTGACCCACGTGGCCTCCGGGACCTTGCGTTTCCAACATTTGGCGGAAGAGCCCTTTGTGTTTTTCTCGCGTGAGGTGGGGACCGCGTTGCATGACGAAATTTTGTCGCTGTTAGCCAAGGCGGGGATCACGCCCTATATCACTCAGGAAGTTGGTGAGGCGATGACCATTATTGGTCTGGTGTCTTCCGGACTGGGCATCTCTATTCTTCCGGCGTCTTTCGCCCGGGTCAAAATCGACGGCGTACAATATCTGCCGCTGGCGGAGCCGGAGGCGATGACTGAAGTTTGGTTGGTGCACCATCGTCAACGGCCGTTGACGGCGGCGGCAAAATCCTTGATGGCGTTACTGTTGCCCTGAGGGGCCACTGGGTAAATAAAACACAATCCGTAGCGAAAGCAGGGTGAATTTGTGCAGCAAATCACATAACGAATCAAATAGTTGACGCTGTATTCCAAAAGCCCCACCATAGCCGATAGTCTTTATTTAGAAGCGCGAAAAATAGTAGGAGCAGGTTTGTGATTGCTGTTGGGCAGCCTGGGCATATTGATCAAATCAAGCAAACAAATGCAGGGGCAGTTTATCGGTTAATCGATCAACTGGGCCCAATTTCGCGCATCGAACTGTCAAAACGGGCACAGCTGGCGCCCGCCAGCATCACCAAAATCGTGCGGGAGCTGTTGGAAGCCCATCTGGTTAAAGAAACCGAATATCAGGAAGTGGGCAGCCGAGGCCGCCCGGCGGTGGGCCTGGTGCTGGACACCGAAGCCTGGCATTACCTTTCTGCCCGCATCAGCCGTGGCACCATTACGCTGGCGCTGCGGGATATCAGCAGCAAGCTGGTAGTAGAAGAGCTGCTCCCCCTGGCCGCCGAACATCCCGACCCCCTGCTGAAACGCATTCTCGCGGAAGTCGATCAGTTCTTTATCCGCCACCAAAGCAAACTGGAGCGGTTAACGGCCATTGCCATTACGCTGCCGGGGATGGTGGATGCGATTTCCGGCGTGGTGCATCGCATGCCGTTTTACGACGTGGAAGATATGCCTTTGGGGCCGGCGTTGGAAACGCGCACTGGCCTGCCGGTTTATCTGCAGCACGACATCAGCGCCTGGACCATGGCCGAAGCCTTATACGGCGCTTCACGCGGCAGTCAAAACGTCATTCAGGTAGTGATCGACCATAACGTTGGCGCCGGCGTCATCACCGGGGGGCGGGTGCTGCATGCCGGTAGCCGCAGCGTGGTAGAAATTGGCCATACTCAGGTCGATCCCTACGGCAAACGCTGTTACTGCGGCAACCACGGTTGTCTGGAAACCGTGGCCAGTATCGAAAATATGTTGGAGATCGCCCGCACGCGCCTCGGGACCTCGATGAGTTCCAGCCTGCACGGCATGCCGCTGACGGTCGAATCGCTTTGTGACGCAGCGCTGGCGGGCGACCAACTGGCCAAAGATATCATCCTTGGCGTGGGCCACAGCGTAGGCCGTATCCTGGCTATCATGGTCAACTTGTTCAACCCGGAAAAAATCCTGGTCGGTTCCCCCCTAAACCGCGCGGCGGAAATTCTGCACCCGGCCATTGCCTCCTGCATTCGCCAGCAATCGCTGCCGGCGTATAGCGAACATATGCAGGTGGAGTCCACCCAGTTCTTCAATAAGGGCACCATGCCCGGCGCGGCTTTGGTGAAAGAGGCGCTATACAACGGTTCATTGCTGGTTCAGTTGTTGCAAGGCTAGGTTGCGCCATCCGCGGTACTCAAGCGCCGCCATGGGGACCAGCCTTTCACCAATCAGGAATACTTATCGTTTAACGACAAAATGTTGCGCTACCTCAAGCCCGTGCCTGTCGGCATCCTCTAGACTTTTCCCCGTTCTACTCTTTCGCCGTAAACCCGGCGATATTTTGGTTAACGGTGTATCTCGGGGCAATTAAGTCATGTTAACGCGTTTATTTGTTACAGGAACGGATACCGATGTCGGTAAAACCGTGGTTTCTCGCGCTTTGTTGCAGGCCTTTGCCGCACAGGGCCGCTCTGTGGCCGGCTACAAGCCGGTTGCCGCACGCTGTCAGGAAACCAGCGAAGGCCTTCGCAATAAAGACGCTTTGGTGCTGCAGGCCTCTTCAACTCTGCCGCTGTCATATCAGGAAATTAATCCCATCACCTGTCTGGAAGAAGTGTTTCACGCGCAACCGACCGACGATATCAACTATGGTGTGATGAGCAGCGGACTGCAGCATTTGTCGGCCATGGCCGATACCGTGGTGGTCGAGGGCAGTGGCGGTTGGCGCGTGCTGATGAACGACATGCGGCCTTATGCCGAATGGGTGGTGCAGGAGCAACTGCCGGTAGTATTAGTGGTGGGCATTAAATTGGGCTGTGTCAGCCATGCGTTATTAACGGCCCAGTCGATCATTAATGACGGCTTACCTTTGCTGGGTTGGGTGGCAAACCGTATCAATCCGGGGCTGGCGCACTATGCCGAAACCATCGATGCGTTGCAGCAGCGCATTCCTGCGCCGTTGCTGGGTGAAATTCCTTATCTGCCGCGTGCCGAGCAGCGAGAATTGGCGCATTACCTGGATATCTCACCGCTGCTGAACCGCTAGGCATTGTGATAGACCGATACCGAGCGCAAACCGCGCGAAACGGTAGTGGCGATCACGCAGGCCAGCAAAATCCCCGGCAGCAGGGTGTATTCACCGGTCATTTCGAACACCATCAACGCAGCCATGATTGGCGCGTGGGTGGTTGCGGCCAGCAGCGTGGCCATACCGGTCAGAGCCATTAGCAGCGGCACCGCGCTGCCCAGTTCCGGCCAGGTGGCGCACAGTTGCCCAACCACCGAACCCAGGGCTGCCCCGACGAACAGCGTCGGCGTGAATACGCCGCCGGGTGCGCCGGAACCGCTGCTGGCGAGCACCGCCAACAGCTTGCAGATCAGAATGGCGCCAACCAGCAATACGCCGGGCGGCGCACTGAGCAGTGACTGCACCACGCTGTAGCCATTGCCCCACACCTCAGGAAACAGCAGCGAAAGCAATCCCACGATCAACCCGCCGAGCGCCAATTGCAAAGGGGGCTTCAGGCGTAGCGAACGGAATGCATGGCCGGTGGCATTCATCGCCCATAAAAATAGCGGACCGCAAATGCCGGCCAATACGCCCAGTAGCGCCATCAGCAGATATTGCACCGGCCAGGGCGCGGGCAGGGGCTCAACCAGATACAGCGGCGCCTGACCACCGTTAAGCAAATTGGTCACCAGCAGCGCGCAAACGGCGGCAATCACCACCGGGCCCAGCGAGGCCAGCATCAGCGTGCCAAACAGGATTTCCGCAATAAACAGGCTGCCTGCCAACGGGGCGTGGTAGGCGCTGGCCATCCCGGCAGCCGCGGCGCAGGCGACCCACAGTTTCCATTCTTTCTCGTGGGTGAAGCGTTGTGCAAACACGGACCCCACCAGCGCCGCCAGCAGGATCATCGCACCTTCGCGCCCGATGGCGCTGCCGCTGGAGACCACCAGCAGCGAAGCCAGACATTTCACCAGGCTGGCACTGACGTCCAGCCGCCCGTCGCCGGTTTCGATCGCTTCCATATAATCGGTTGGCGCTATCTGTCGTTGATGCTGATAGCGTTGGTAAACCCACAGCAGCGTGCCTGCCGCCAGGCCGCCTAACGCCGGGGTCAGCGCTCTGCGCCAGGCCGGTAACGCGGAGGCGGCTGCGACAAGGCTGCCGCTTTCATGGTCGAGCAACAGCCATTCCAGTCCCAGCATCGCACGGTGAAACAGCCAAACCACCAACGCGGCGGCGATACCAAGAAAGATGGCAATAAACAGGCGGCGCAGCAGGGCGCGATAGTGGTGCAGGTGGACCCATCGTTTCATGCGTCAGTAAAATCAGGAGAAAAATGAAAGGTTCAGCTGAGTATTGTGCTTGGCGTGTCAGCCGAAGGCCAGTGAATCTTTGCAGAATTGGCGGAGGTTTCATGGTTTGGCGGGGGGCAGGGATAGATCTTGGTTTTTTGTGACGATGTCACTTGAAGTTCAAATGGTGCGTTTTTCGCCAGCAAAAACAGCTAAGTAGACAGAGGTAACGGCAGTGACTCATCGGGCTGATATAATGGGATGAAAATGAGAATTCAAGGTTTGTAACCACGCTATGACAAATAACGAAGCGCCAGCGCCACTCCCTCATCGCCCGTTGATCCTGATTGCCTGCATGCTGGCGATGTTTATGTCAGCCATTGAGGCGACGATTGTCGCCACGGCGATGCCCACAATTATCGGCGATCTGGGCGGGTTTTCTCTGCTGGGCTGGGTGTTTGCGGTGTATTTGTTGGCCCAGGCCATTACCATTCCGATTTATGGCCGGCTGGCGGATTTTCTGGGGCGCAAGCGAGTATTTTTCTTTGGCGCAACGCTATTTTTGCTGGGATCGGTACTGTGCGGTTTCTCACCCAATATGTACTGGCTGATAGGTTTTCGGCTGCTGCAGGGGCTGGGGGCCGGGGCGATTATGCCGATAGCCACCACCATCATCGGCGACGTTTACAGCGCCACCGAACGGCCGAAGGTGATGGGCTATCTGTCCAGCGTCTGGGGTGTTTCGGCGATCGTTGGCCCGCTGTTGGGCGCGTTTATTGTTCAGCATCTGCCTTGGGCGTTGGTGTTCTGGGTTAATTTACCCATTGGCCTGTTGGCGATGTTTTTCCTTGGCCGCTATTTGCCTTCCCACCAGCAGCTACGCAAGCATGCGTTGGATCTGGCGGGCACGGGCTGGCTGACGCTGTTTGTTTCGGCGCTGTTGTTGTCGCTGCTGCAGGCCGAAAACCTCGGGTGGTGGGTGCTGCCGCTGTTGGGATTGGCGGCCGTTGCGTTGATGCTGTTGGTTCGTCAGGAGCGACGTGCGCCTGAGCCATTGTTCCCGTTGGCGCTGTGGCAAAGCCGGGTGATTGTGGCGGGCAATATTGGCGGTCTGGTGATTGGTGCGGCGATGATGGGGATCAGCGCTTTCCTGCCAACCTTTATTCAGGGCGTGATGGGTGGGACACCGCTGGAAGCCGGTACCACGCTGGCGCTGATGTCGATTGGCTGGCCGCTGGCCAGCACCTTCAGCGGGCGGCTGATGCTGATGACCTCTTATCGCACGACGGCGCTGCTTGGCGCGCTGCTATTGGTGGTCGGGGGGCTGATCTTATTGCTGATGCAACCGAGCGGCGGTTTGCTATGGGGCAGAGTGGCAGCCTTTATGATCGGCGCCGGTATGGGGTTGTGCAACACCACGTTTCTGGTTTCGGTGCAGAACGCTGCGCACCACAGCATCCGTGGTATCGCCACTGCTTGCACGGTGTTTACCCGCATGATGGGCTCGGCGATCGGCACCGCCATTTTGGGTGCGACGCTGAACATTAACCTTCAGTTTCGCTTGCCGCAAACGGCCGATCCGGTACAACAGCTGATGGAGCCGGCTACGCGGGGTGCCATGGCGCCGGAGATGCTTGCAGACATGACGCAGCAGGTTGCCGCCTCACTGCATTGGGTATTTTTGGTCTCCGCCATTATCTCACTGTTGGCACTGGCGGCCGCGATGTTGATCCCCGCGCGGCATCGGCCGCAGGGTGAAGGAGAAGAGGCGGAACAGGCATAAAGGAAAGGGCGCTAATAGCGCCCTGGTTCAGGATTACTGCGCGGTTTTGGTGTCTTGACTGGTGCCGGTCTGGGCCGCGTCACCGCCGTCATCGCCGTTGCTCAGGCGGGTATAGACAATCTTCTGGGTGTCGTTTTCGCAGTGGCCCACCACCAGCCCGCCGGCCTGTTGGACCTGATCGTTAGGCACGATATCCAGCTTGAAGCCGGATTCCGGCACGCCGTTGTTGATAATTTTCTGCGAAATGTCCGCCTTCACGCTCTCGCACGAGGCCAGGGCGGCCAGGGGGGCTGCGGCCATCAGCAGTGCACCCAAGATAAGCGCTTTTTTCATCAATTCGTCCTTTTTGAGAATGGGCTTCCTTTGTCAGGATAGCATCAACGACGCCAGAGGGTAATCGCCGGCGCTTGCTGCGACCAGATTAAGGATTAATCTGACGACCGGTCTGGCGATCGAGACACTTACGGGTATTAGGCTCCCAGTAAGCGTTAACGTTCAGGCTGTCGTTGCAGCGGTCTTCGTTATCAATCGCCTTGTCTACCTTGTCGAACTCCTTCTCTACGCGGGTGTTAACCTTATGGCGCAGGGACTTGGTGTCGTTAAATTGCTCTTTGCTCTGGCGGGCCGCTTCGGTGCCCATGGCGCCGCTGTTGCTGCCGTCGACGGTCACGCAGGTGCTGCCCTGTGTGCAGGTGGCAGCCAGCGCCGGTGCCTGCCAGGCGCCCATCAGCATCAGCATGGCGACCGGTAGCATCCCGCGCAGCAGTCGTTGGGTCGAAAGTGTCTTCATCGTTTCATCCTTATGAGTTAGTGTGGCCTGAAAACGGCAACACTGGCTTTACCGCGCCCGCAGGCGTGTTGATAAATATACCACCGCGCCATTAGACTGCACCAGTTAAGCACTGCATCGTTTACTTTACAGAGAGAAAGCCTTTTCCATGTTAAAGACCACCCTGTTATTTTTCGCCACGGCGCTGGCTGAAATCGTCGGCTGTTTCTTACCTTATCTGTGGTTGAAAAAGGGCGCCAGTGCCTGGCTGCTGCTGCCGGCGGCGGCCAGCCTGATGCTGTTTGTTTGGTTATTGACGCTGCATCCGGCGGCAAGTGGACGCGTATATGCGGCATATGGCGGGGTCTACGTTGCGACTGCACTGCTGTGGCTGCGAGTGGTTGACGGGGTGAAACTGTCGGCGTTGGACTGGTTGGGCGCAGGGGTGGCATTGACCGGCATGCTGATTATTGTTGCCGGCTGGCGAGCGGCCTGACAAGCGGCGGCAGGGGCTGGCCCTGCCGCATAAAATCAGGCTTCGCGGTGGATATTCAATCCGGCGAAGGATTGGCTGACCGGCATGATCTCCAGCGAGTTGATGTTAACGTGGGCCGGCAGGGTCGCCACCCAGAACACCGACTCGGCAATGTCTTCCGGCGTTAACGCATTGGCGCCGTCGTAGACCTTATCCACCTTGCCGTCGTCACCTTTGAAACGCACGTTAGAAAATTCTGTTCCGCCCACCAGGCCTGGCTCAATGTCGGTTACGCGGATGCGCGTGCCGTGCAAGTCGGCGCGCAGACCGAGGCTGAACTGCTTGACGAAGGCCTTGGTCGCCCCGTAGACGTTGCCGCCGGCATAGGGCCAGTTGGCCGCCACGGAGCCGATATTGATCACATGGCCGACGTTGCGTTCAACCATTGCCGGCAGCAGGGCACGGGTCATGTTCACCAGGCCTTTGGCATTGGTGTCGATCATGGTTTCCCAATCATCGGTGTTGGCTTTGTGCGCGGGTTCCAAACCCAACGCCAGCCCGGCATTATTCACCAGCACGTCAATCTGGCGCAGTGCCGCAGGCAGTTCATCAATCACCTGCTGAAT
Organism: Serratia liquefaciens; assembly: GCA_012719855.1. GTDB lineage: Bacteria > Pseudomonadota > Gammaproteobacteria > Enterobacterales > Enterobacteriaceae > Serratia > Serratia liquefaciens_A. Next base: position 57,523 of record JAAXZN010000003.1, read on the forward strand.
TGCCGCACGGTTTCGCACGTCCAGACGGACGATGTGCAGCGCCTCGCCCAACTCGTCTTTCAACTCTTCCAGACGTTCAATACGGCGGCCGGAGGCGATCACCTGATGGCCTTCGCGGATAAAACGTCGTGTGATGGACTCACCAAAACCTGAGGTGGCGCCCGTGACAAAAATGATCATGCTACTGTTCCTCAACTGTTTTTAACCACATGCTAATAGCATTAGCATAATCCCGGTTTAAGTGGCAGTGGTTATCGGCGTCCACATAAAAAAACCGCCATCGCTGCTGCCAGACGGGCGGTTTTTTGGTCAGTGAGTGATGCAAGTCGGGCCGAAAGTGCCCGATCTGAAATGCCGTTACAACTGCGGTGGTACGTGATACACCACGCAGTCGTATTTGGTGTTTTCCCGCCGGCCGACCACTACGCCGCCCAGGGATTCGGCGATGCGACGGCTGGGGACATTTTGTTCTGCCACCGGATAGACAAAGTGGCGTGGCCGGTAGCGCTCGCTGGCCCACACCGCCATGGCATGAACGATTTCGCGGCCGTAGCCGTTACCGTGCAGGCTCTCTTTTACCCAGATACCCAGCTCCGGGGTAGTGTTGTGCAAGTCATGCAGGCCACCCATGCCGACAAACTCTTTGCTGTCGCGCAGGCGGGCGACGAAAATCAGCTCCTCACCTTCGCGGATCAGCGGCAGCCAGGTTTGCCAAACGTTGGCGAAGGCCTCCGGCGACTCTTCAGGCTCAAAATTCATAAAGCGCGTGAGTGTAGGGGTAATCGCCTGGTAAACATCGTCGGCATCTGCTGCGGTAAAGGGGGCAATCAACAACCGGTCGGTGTTCACGCGGCACTGAGAAAGGTCACTGTGGATCATTATTATTACCTCGCTTTTCAGGCCAAAACGGCAAAAAATCCGCACCGGTGAAACGGGGCGGATCATCGATATTACGTTGATTGGCGTCAGATGCGACTTATTTCTGCAATCGCTGAGGCGAGAGCGGCAAAGGTTCGGCCGCCGGTTTTCGTTGACGGACTTCACTGCCGGCATTGGGATCCAGTGTAAAACTGTCAATCACCGCCAGCAGCGCGATAACGCCGATGACCACAAACGCCAGTTGGAAATCGACCAATGGGATGCGCTCTGTGGGTTGCGGCATCAGCATTTCCGCCAGTCGCAGTGCCAGCGCGCCGATGGCAATACCCAGCCCGCTGCCCATTTGCTGCGACACATTAAACAACGTATTGGCGCCGTTCATCTGCGGCTGTGGCACTTCGGAAAACGCCAGCGTGTTGAGCGCGGTGAATTGCATGGAACGCGTCAGTCCACTTACGAACAGCAGCCCCAGAATCAGCCAGGTCGGCGTCTGCGGCGTCAGCAACGCGCAGGCGAAAATGGTGGCGGCATTCAGCAAACCATTCACCACCAGCGTAGTCCGGAAGCGAAAACGGTACAGCACTGCCGAGGTAAAAGGCTTCATCACCAGATTTCCGGCGAACACCGCCAGCACCAACAGCCCGGCATCGAAGGCGTTAAGGCCAAACCCAATCTGGAACAGCAGTGGCAGCAGGAAGGGCACGGCGCCGATGGCGATGCGGAACAGCGTTCCACCCCAAATGGTGACGGCGTAACTTTTTATCCGCATCGCCCACAGGTTGATTAAAGGGTGTGCCGTCCGCCTGGCATGGCGAACCGCCAGCGCACCCAGTGCCAGGCTGCCAAGAATGCACAGCGCTGGCACCAGCCAGGACAGCTGCGGGTGATTAATCAGATCCAAACCGAACATCAGGCCGAAGCAGGCAATGCCGGTGAGCACGAAGCCGAGAGCGTCAAAGGGAACGCCTTTCTGCGGCGCTTCCTGAGGGATCAGTCGCCAGGCCAGCCACAGCGCGGCGATGCCCAGCGGCACGTTCAGAATGAAAATCCAGTGCCACGAGGCATAAGTAGTAATAAATCCCCCGACCGGCGGGCCGAGGATCGGGGCCACCAGCCCCGGCCAGGTAATGGTGGCGATGGCTTTGATCAAATCGGGTTTGGCGGTATTGCGCAGCACCACCAGCCGCCCGACCGGCACCATCAACGCACCGCCGAAGCCCTGCAGAATTCGGGCGGCAGTAAACGTCGGCAGGTTAACGCTGGCGGCACAGAGTACCGAGGCCAGGGTGAAAATCAGCACTGCCGCCGCGAAGATATTGCGCGCGCCAAAGCGGTTGGCAATCCAGCCGCTGGCAGGAATAAAGACCGTCAGCGTCAGAATATAGGCCGAAATACCAATGTTCATGTCCACCGGTCGCACGCCGAAAGCTGCCGCCATCTGCGGCATCGCGGTGACGATCACTGTCCCGTCGAGGTTTTCCATAAAAAAGGCGCCGGCCACCAGCAGTGGCAGTGCACTGGCGCGTGAGAAGAAACTCATGGCAAAGCACGCCGGGCGAAGCGCGGACAGGATACGGACATGACAGAAACCCCGTTTCAAAAATGTTAACGCCGGAAGAGTTTTTGAGGATAGCGCATTGCGCTGAGGTTAAAAAGAGGTTGAGCGGGTGATAATTAGCGGGCGCAGCGCTTGCGCCCGCACAGGGAAATCAGAACTTCACCGAACCTTGCAGATACAGGGTTCGTGGCTGACCGATGTATAGCCCCTTGTTGTTATCGTCGTAAGCGCGGGTGAAATATTCGTGGTTAAACAGGTTTTTAACCCCCAGGCCCAGATTCAGTCCGGCCATTTCCGGTCCAAAATCATAGGCGGCACGCAGGCCCCACAGCATATAGCCAGGAATGCGGCCGGTACTGCCGTCGGCGCTTTCCGCCACGGTATTGGCATTGTCGGCGAACTGGCTGGACTGGAATTCACTGTTGAGGTTAAACGTCCAACTGCCCGGCGTGTAATCCAGTCCCAGCGTACCTTTATGCTTCGGCGAGAACGGCACCTGGTTGCCTTTGTAGGCGCCTTCCTCGCGGATGGTGGCGTCGACATAGGCATAGCTGGCGTAAACCGTCACGTCGTCCAGCTTGGGTGTCAACTGCGACAGATCGTAACGCAGGTTGCCTTCCAGCCCGGCGTGTCGCGTTTTGCCACGTGCGGTAACGCTGTCGGTGACCTGGTTTGAGTCATATTGATTGTTGAAGTTGATCAGGAACAGGCCAATCTCACCTTGCAGCGCATCGCCTTCGTAACGGGTTCCCAGTTCCCAGGTTCGCGCTTTTTCCGGTTCGATGTTGCCGCTGTCGACCGCTTTACCCATCTGGCTGTATTGCACCGTGCCGAACGAGCCTTCGGTATTGGCGTACAGGTTCCAGTATTCGTTCAGATGGTACATGACATTCAGCGCCGGCAGCGGGGCGTTGTAACTGACGTCGAGGCGGTTATTCTTGATGTAGTTGTTCTGATAGGAAGAGATATGCTCATAGCGCATGCCCGGCGTGATGGTCCAGTCGCCGATATCTATGCGGTCGTCAATGTAAAAGGCGTGGGCGTCGGTGCCGGACTGAGTATCGCGATCGTAAGGGCTGCTGGTTGAAGGCAATACGCCGCTGCTGGCCTTGCTGTAGTAGCGTAACTCATGGGTCGATTCGCTGACGTAGCGATAACCTACGCCGACTTCATGTGCCGACTGGCCCCAGCGGAAGCTTTGGCTGTAGCGTGGCTCCACGCCGCGGACCCAATACTCGCGCGGCGAAAGCGTCAGGTTCTTGCCCTGATCGAGATAGCCGCTGCGCAGGGTATAGGTGTAGAAACTCTGCACGTCGAATTTGTGCTGCTGATCCGGCTGATATTGATAGCCAAAGTTGGCCAACTGGCGACGGCCCCAGAATTTGTCATAAGGACGCGTGGACTGGAAAGGATTGGCGTTGTAATCCGCCCGGCTTAATCCCCCCGGCATATCGGCCTGGCCTTCGTAATATTGCAATAAGCTATTAAAGGTGTGCACTTCGTTTGGCGCATAGCGGCTTTTCAACATCACGTCGTCGATTTTGGTCGAGCTGTGTTCGCGCCAGTCGCTGCCGCGGGTGCCGGAATAAAGCAACGCGCTGCCAAAGCCGTTGTCGGCGGTGCCACCGATCATCAGGTTGCCGGTGCCTTTAGGGTGATCCTGCCGGGAGGTCGGGCTAAGCTGGCCCTGCATGCCGGCTTCCATACCGAAGGTTTTCGGGATAGCCCTGGTGACAAAGTTCACTACGCCGCCGACGCTTTGCGGCCCATAACGTACGGCACCGCCGCCGCGGACCACATCTACCGCATCCATATTGCCGAGGGATACCGGTGCCAGCGACAGCTGCGGTTGACCGTAAGGGGCGAAAGGCACCGGAATGCCGTCCATCAGCACCGTCGAACGGCTGGCCAGCCGTGGGTTTAAACCTCGAATGCCAAAATTGAGTGCCATATCGTGGCTGCCGGTGCCGTTATTTTCCGGGGCAACCACGCCCGGCACGCGGTTCAGCGCTTCTCGCAAGGTGGTGGCACCGGTTTTGGCAAACTCCTCTCGGCGCACCACGTCGCGAGCGCCGGCGTGCTCGAACACGTCAATCTGGCGGCCTTCTGCCAGCCAGTCGCCGACCACGGTGATGTCTTGTTCTTGCTGCACTGTCGGCTGTCTGACCAGCGTAAAGCCATTCGCCCCCAACGCCTTGGCCTGTAAGCCGCTGCCCGCCAGCAGTGCGTTCAGCCCCTGATTAACGTCGTAGTTGCCTTTCAGCCCTGGAGAACGCTTGCCGGCGGTCAAACTTCCGTCAACGGACAGTGCAATGCCGGCATGGGCGGCAAAGGCATTTAACGCGCCATCCAGATCGCCTGCTGAGATCTGATAAGCGGTCGCGGTGACCGGTGTTGTCTGCGCTGCCATCAAGGGTGAAGCGAATGCCAGACCCACGGCGACCGCCAGCGGTTGAAGCGGTTTTCCCCAAAAATTGTTCATACCTTCTCCTGATTATTCTATTTTTTGCTGCAGTGTTTTAACTGGAGTCGAATGAAAACGGAAAAGGGACAATCAAGAATGCGATTTTTTATCATTTTCATTTAAATAAATCAGGCGGGGACCACTTTTAACCAATAACGGGTAAAACTTTGCAGCCGGATCGGCAGAGTTTGGCTGAGCAACAGGAGTGCGCGATCGGGCTCCCGCAGTGGGAAACTGCCGCTAACGCGCAACCCGGCGATGGCCGGATCGCATTCCAAACGGCCGTGACGGTAACGCGCCAGTTCGGCAAGCACCTGATCCAGCCGCCATTGGCTGACGCTCAGCACGCCGCCGGTCCAGCTGCCGCCGTTGCCGGCTGCCTGTCGTTGGCCGAATGCCACGTCGCTGAAGCTGATTTGTTCTCCGGCGTTAATCCGCCGTTTTTCCTGAGGGAACTGAGCCAGTTGGGCTTCCACGGCATGTTCAAGCACCGTCAGTTGCGTTTGACCGTCGTTTTCTCGCACCAGAAAATGGGTGCCGAGCGCGCGCATGGCACCTTGTCGGCTTTCGACCCAAAACGGCCGGTCGTCGCGACCGGTAATCAAACTGATTTCTCCGCTGTGCAGCAGGATCAGCCGTTTTTCGGCGCTGTAGCGAACATCGACTGCGCTGGCGGTATTGAGGACCAACTGGCTGCCGTCGCTGAGGACGATGGGTTTTATTTCACCGGTGGCGGTGCGGTAGTCGGCGCGCAACTCGCGGCCCAACGGGGACTGATAGCCCAACCAACTGCCGCCGACGCCCAGCAACAGCAACAGACTTTTCAGCAGGGTGCGGCGATCCAGCGTCGACTGACGGCCGGCCTGATCGAGCGTGCGGTAGCTGAATTTGCCCGGTACGCCCTGCAGCTGGCTTTGCAGCGCTTCAACGCGTTGCCAGGCCCAGCGGTGATCATCGTTTTGTTGATGCCAGGCCTGCCACTGTTGTTGCTGACGCTCGGTGACGTTTTCATCGCACAGCAGGGCAAACCATTGGGCGGCCATTTTCAGCGCCTGGCGCTGTTCGGGGGTAAGGGTGTGACTCATTACGGGTATTCGGTTTCCAGACTGAACAACAGGCAGTGCTCGGCGGCTTTGGCCATGTATTTTTTTACCGAACTGACCGAGACGCCGAGGCGCAGTGCGATCTCGGCATAACCCAGCCCTTCGAGCTGCGACAGCAAAAAGGCCTGTTTGATCTTCGGCCCCAGCCCGTCGAGCATGCTGTCGATGTGTTGCAGACTTTCAAGCAGGCTGTGACGCTGTTCGGGTGAGGGTGCCAGTGCCTCCGGCATCAGCGCCAGCATATCCAGATAAGCGCGTTCCAGCGTTTTACGGCGGAAGAAATCGACCATCACCCGTTTGGCGAGGGTGACCAGAAAATCTTTGGGTTCGCGGATAGTGGCGGCGGAGTCGTTCTTCATGACACGCATGAACGTGTCCTGCGCCAGATCGTCGGCGTCAAAAGCGCAACCGAGTCGACGTTGCAGCCAGCCCCGCAGCCAACCGTGGTGGGTTGCGTAGAGGCGTGTAAGCGCATCTGAGGAAGTAGGGGCTGTGGCTGACATGGGTTCCGCGCTGCCGGTCAAAAAAGATGCGCGGATGATAATTGAGAATGGTTATCGTTTCAAGTTTGACGCCGTCCCTGGCCAGACGATCTTTCAACTTTCACTCAAGCGCCGTCCCGTCGCGGCGTCGAACAGGTGGATCGCCTCGCGGTTGGGAGCCAACCACAGCGGCTGGCCGCTCTGTGCGTTGACCCGTCCGCTGAACTGCACGTGCAGCCGATAACCGCCCCAGGTGAGATGCAGCAGGCTGACGTCGCCGGTGATCTCCATCAGCCGCAGTTGGGCGGCAGGTTGCTCGCTGTGATCGACCAGATGAAAATCGTGCGGACGAAGCCCGAGGATCACTTTGCTGCCTGTCGCCACATGTCGCCATTTTGTGGGCAATGACAACCAGAGTTCGCCGCAGGCGACGCCAGGCCGATCGTCGCGTAGCGTGACAACGCCCTCCAACAGGTTCATCGGCGGGGAACCGATAAAACGCGCGACAAAGGTATCGGCGGGGGCGTCGTAGATCTCCAGCGGTTTGCCTTGCTGCACGATATTGCCGTCTTTCATCACCACGATTTGATCGGCCAGCGTCATGGCTTCAACCTGATCGTGGGTAACATACACCGTGGTGGTTTTGAACTGCTGATGCAGGGCTTTGATCTCGGCACGCAGCTCCATGCGCAGTTGGGCGTCGAGATTGGACAGCGGTTCGTCGAATAAAAACACCTTGGGGTTACGCACCATGGCACGGCCCATCGCCACCCGCTGGCGCTGGCCGCCGGAAAGTTCTTTGGGGTAGCGCTGCAGCAGCGGGTCGATCCCCAGAATGCGCGCCGCTTGTTGTACCTTGGTTTGCTGCTCGCTTTTGCTTACCTTCATTACCTGCATGTGAAAAGCCATGTTTTCCTCCACCGTCAGGTGCGGATAGAGCGCATAGCTCTGGAACACCATGGCGATGTCGCGGTCGGCAGGATCCAAATCGTTGATCTTCTTTTTATCCAGCAGGATTGTGCCTTCCGTCAGGCTGTCCAGCCCGGCCAACAGGCGCAGCAGCGTGGACTTGCCGCAGCCTGACGGGCCGACCAGTACGGTAAAGCTGCCGTCGGGGATCTTCAGATCCAGGGGGTTCAACACCCGCTGTTTGCCGTAGTATTTAGCCACTTTTACAAGTTCTACACTTGCCATCAGACCATTTCTCCGGCGCAGGTTTTCAGGGTATTCCAGTCCAGATACTGGCGCGGCGAGCTGCTGATGGCGTGGCTGGCGGCACGAATGCCCCAGCGCAGCGCCACTGCCGACGAGTGGCCATGCAGGCAGGCGGTCAGAAAACCGGCGTTAAAGCTGTCCCCGGCGCCAATGGTGTCGACCACCTTGATCGGATGTGCCGCCGCCTGCAATAATCGTTCGCCGCACCACATGCGCGCACCGTCCGGGCCACATTTCACCACGCAGGCGGCGTCGGCAGGCTGTTGGCGATTCAGGGTGCGAGCTGCGGTGTATAGATCTTCGCTGCCCGCCATGCCGCAGGTTTCTACTTCATTGAGCAGCAAAATATCGCAGAACGGCAGCCAGTCGGCGATTTGCGTGCGTAACGAATCGCTCCAGCCCTGTGGGGGCCAGCCGGTATCAACCGCAATGCGATAGCCGCGCTGGCGCAGGGTCTTCAGCAACGCCGGGTAATCCGTCAACAAGGTGGTGCACAGGAAAGTGCCGCACATCAAAACGGTGTCACCGCTGCCGGCCAACACCGGGATCTGGTGCAGCACATCGTCCTGGCTGAGGCGGGTAATATGCCCCTGATTGCTAAAAAACGTGCGTTCATTGTCGGGGTGGGTGACACCGAAAGTCAGCGAAGTTTCGCAGCTGTAGGTCGGCCAATACGGCGAACTGTCCGGAAACAGCTGCGCCAGCCAGGGGCTGAAATAGTCATTGCCCAGGTTGGCCACCAGCCGGTAAGGCGTTTCCAGCGCCGCCAGCGCCAGTGCGCAGTTGCCTGCTGAGCCGCCGGGGCGCAGCTCGCTGTGATCGAGCATCGCTTCGGTCCCTTGCTGTGGCCATTGCTGCAAGGTGCTCATGATCACGTCGACGTTGATATTGCCCACCACGTAAAGCGTGGGTTTGGTGTTGGTCTTCATCATGTCTCTTTTCCCTGAATAAATTAGCCCTTGCTACCGCCACTGGTTAAGCCACTAACCAGGGTTTTTTGCAGCCACAGGGCAATGAACAGTGGTGGAATGGCGGCCAGAATGCCGACGGCGGCAATCAGCCCGTCATCGGTGGCCCGCCCGGCGGTGAAACCGGCAATGGTCACCGGCAACGTCTGCGCCTGAATATTGCTGGTAAACAGCAGCGCGTAGAAAAATTCGTCCCAGGCCAGCAACCAGCCGAACAGCGCCGAGGCCCCCAGTGCCGGTTTGGCCAGCGGCAGGGTAATGCGCACCAGCACTTGCCACTGGCGCAGCCCGTCCAGCCGGGCCGCCTGCTCGATGTCGATCGGCAGGGCATCAAAGTGGTTTTTCAGCATCCAGGTGAGAAACGGCAGGATCAGCGAGCAGTAGACCAGCACCAGACCGATATGGGTGTTCAACAGCGCCAACTGCTGCAGGATAAAGTACAGCGGCAGCACGAAAGCCACCGGCGGCACCATGTAGATCGCCAGGCTGGCGAACAGCCAACCGTCGCGGCCGGGATAGCGGGAAAAGCTGAACGCCGCGGGAATGGCCAGCAGTAACGAAATCAGCGTCGCGCCACAGGCTACCAGCAGGCTGTTGAACAACGCGTGCAGAAACAACGCGCCGGGTTGGCCGGGTTGCAACGACAGCAGGCTGGCGTAACGCGAAAAATCCCAGTGACGCGGCAGCCATTCCAGCGGCACGCGGGTCAGATCGGCCGAAGAGCTGACGCTCATCAGAAACAGCCATAGCATGGGTGCGAGAATCGACACCGCCAGCAGCAGCGCGGCGCCGTAGCGCAAGAGCAGGCGGATCTTAGGCTTCATCGGCGAGGCTCCTTCTGCGCTGGCGGAACAGCATCAGCATGTACAGCGCAATCAGCACGCCGCACAGCAAGGTCATCAGCACGGCGTAGGCGGCACCGCTACCGGCGCGCAGATAGCTGAACGATTCCTGGTAGACAAAGAAACTCAGGGTTTTGGTGCTGTCCATCGGCCCGCCGCGCGTCATAACGTAAATGATGTCGAACACTTTGAACGCGTCAATGGTACGCAGCACCAACGCCACGGCCAGCGGCGCCAGAATGGCGGGCAGGGTGATGGCGCGGAACCGTCGCCAGGCAGAAGCACCGTCCAGCCGCGCCGCCTCGTACAAATCGTCCGGGATGGTTTGCAACGCCGCCAGCGTCAGCAGGGTGATCAGCGGATAGTTCTTCCAAATGTCCGCCAGCATTACCGCGTTGAGTGCCGAAGCCGGGTCTCCCAGCCAACTGCGATAGTGGTCGATCACGCCGAGTTGAGTCAGCAGCGCGTTGATGCTGCCGTAATCCGGGTTGAAATTCAGTCGCCACATCGTGGCGTTGACGATGGTCGGCAACGCCCACGGCAAAATCACCAACACCCGCAGCAGATTACGACCGTGGAATTTTTGATTCAGCAACAGCGCCACCAGCACGCCAATCACCCCTTCAAACGCCACCGAAACCAGGGTGAAATACAGCGTACGCCCCAGCGCGGCCTGAAAGTCCGGGTCGGACAGGGCATAAAGAAAGTTATCCGCACCGACCCAGGCCGGGGCAACGCCGTCGCCGACCAGCGCCGCATCGGTAAAACTCAGCCACAGGGTGCGACCCAGCGGCCAGGCGGTGAGCAGCAGCATCATCAGCAGCATGGGTGCCAGCAGCACCCATGCCTGACGACGCTCACGTTGGGGCAAAGTGAGCATCGTCATCGCTTAACGCAACCGTGCAGCGCTTTGGGTCGCGGCATCCAGCCCGGCCTGCGGCGTGACTTTGCCCTGCAGGATTTGCTGCAGGTCCTGCTGCAATCCGTTGGACAGCCGTGAGTAATCCGCGGTTTCGGGGCGAGAAAGCATCACGTTCAACGACTGTTTGGCGGCAGCGATCAGCGGTTCCTGACCTTTCTGCACTGCGGGATCCTCATAGGAGGATTTCCAGATCGGCAGGCTAAGCTTGGCGTACTTGTCCTGCACCGGCTGCGAGGTCATGTAACTGATGTACTGCCAGGCCTGATCGGGGTGGGCGCTGGCCTTGGCAATGCCGAGGCCCATGGAGCCATTCACCGCAGAAACCTGACCGGCCTCGGAGCCCGGCGCTGGCACGATACCGACGTCGCCGGCCACCTTGCTTTGCTTGGGATCGTTGGCCATGTTGTACATATAGGTCCAGTTCAGTGCGAAGGCTGCATCCCCGTTGGAGAAAGCTTTGCGCACGTCCTCCTCCAGATATTCGCGGGAATTCGGGTTGGTCAGCCCCTTATCCAGTGACGCTTTCATGTAGCTGGCGGCCTGCAGCGAACCCGGGCTGGAGAAGGTAATTTTACCCTGCTGGATGAACTGGCCTTTAAAGGCCGACACCAGCGTGGTGTAGTCGCAAACCAGCGCTTCGGCCTGTGACCAGCTCCACACCAGCGGGTATTTGACCACGTTTTTCTGCTTCAGAATTTCCGCCTGCTGAGCCAGTTCCTGCCAGGTTTTCGGCGGGGCGGCAATCCCGGCCTTGGCCAGCATGGCCTTGTTGTAATACAGGTATTTGGTGTCGAGGATCCACGGCATGCCCCAGCGCTTGTCCTTATAGGTGACGGTGGTCATGGCACCGGCAAAGATTTTAGCGCTGTCGTCGGCGCTGATGCGCGAGGTGACGTCTTGTAGCAGGCCGAACTTGGTGAACTCCGCCGGCCAGATGGCGTCGAACAGCACCACGTCGTAACCCTTGCTGCCGGCACCGCGCGCCGCGACGATTTTATCGTGCAGCGCCTCGTAAGGGACAAATTCCAGATTAACGGTGATATCCGGGTGCTGTTTGCTGAAGTCCGCGGTCATGGCGCGGATATCGTTTTCACTGTAGGCAGCCTGGGTCATAAACAACGCGCTAATTTGCGTAGGGGCGGCATAGGCGGATGAGAGACTGAGTGCCAGGGCAGACAAAGTACAGGCTGCCGTAGCGGCAAGGGTATGGCTTTTCATTGTGCGTTCTCCGGTGTTAAAAAGATTTTTAAATCAATTTGATTGCTTTATTGGAGGGCACCATACTGCAAAGACGATTTCCCTTTCTGCATAGGCAGTTATGACGACGTCCGGCACTAACCTTGAACATGCTCGCGCACACAACCGGCGCGTAGTGATAGAGGCTATCCGTCTGCACGGAGAACTGACCCGTGCCGAAATTGCCCGGCTGACCTCACTGACGCCGCAAACCGTTTCAAACATCGCAACCGAGCTGGAACAAGCCGGCATTCTCTCCTCGCACCTGCCGCGTCGTGCCGGCGGGCGAGGTCAGCCGGCCACGCCGTTGACCCTTAACCCAGACAGTGCGTATTCCATCGGCATTCATCTGGATCACCAGTCCCTGCTGATGATCGTGGTTGATCTGTCAGGCAGCGTACGTTTCCACCGGCTGATTATGGTGCAAAAGCCGCAACCTGCTGCGACCTTGAAACTGATTTGTGATGTACTGCAAGAAATGCGCCAGCAGCCGGATCTGGCCTGGGGGAAAATGCTGGGGATCGGCGTGGTGATGCCGGGGCCGTTTGGCGTGGAAGGGATTTCGTCGGTGGGGCCGACCACGCTCAACGGTTGGGAAAATATCGATGTGGTGGCTGAACTTAACGCGCAAAGCAGCCTGCCGGTGACGCTGGAGAACGATGCCACCGTCGCCGCCATCGGCGAGCGTCTGCACGGCGTAGCCAGACAGCTGAATTCGTTTATTTATTTGTATCTCGGTACCGGGCTTGGCGCGGGGATTTTCACCGATGGCCGAATTTATACCGGCCATGCGCACAATGCTGGTGAAGTCGGCCACATGATTGTGCAACCGGGCGGGCGCGCCTGCTACTGCGGTAACCAGGGCTGCCTGGAGCGTTATGTCTCGCTGCAGGCGGCCTACGAAAGCTGCGGGCTGGATCCGATGAGTGCCAGGCCGCAAGACTTGCTGGCGTTGCCGCAGGCGCAGATTGACGCCTGGCTGGATTCGGCGGTGCCTGCGTTACGGCAGGCGATCAACATCGTTGAATGCATGTTCGATGCTGAAGCCGTGATTATCGGCGGCCTGATGCCGGAAAGCCTCGTGGCGCAACTGATCAAACGGTTGGCGCCGCTGCATCGCTCGGTGCGCAGCAAATACCTCGATGCCCTGCGGGTGCGGCTGGGCACCACCGGTGCGGATACCGCCGCATTGGGGGCGGCGGCACTGCCGTTGTTTGATGAATTCAACCCCCGTTATGAAGTGTTATTGAAGTCATAAAATCCCTGCTTCGATTTATATTCTTGCCCAATAATGGTGCAGACTAATCATTAACCCAATATAAGCAAACGGTTGCTATTTCAGGGCAACCGGTTGCTTATATTCTGCTTATTTTCCATTGGCTCGGAATATTGTTCGATGAATTTTATCCTTCTGTTTTTAAAGATAAATGCCCAATAAAAAACCGACTGGCACGCGGCTTGCTATTCTTAAATCAACATCTGCGATCGATAAAAAGACCGCCATCGCTCTCCAGGCTGAATTGACTCAGCCGGATGCTGTGCGCTGGTCGGTAGAGAAGGAAAGCAAAATGAACGTGCCATTCACCACGGCGATCCGTGGCAATTTTTTCGACATCGCGGCCTGCGTGGATCATCCGCAGCAATTAGGTCAACAACTGCGACATATTCCTGACGGGTTAATGCTGCTCAATGAAGGCGCGATTGTCTGGTTCGGCAGCTGGCAGCAGGGCGAGTCGCTGTTGCCGCCGGGGTTTGAGGTAGACCACTACCCGGACAAGCTGATCGTGCCGGGCTTTATCGACACCCATATTCACTACCCGCAAACCGAAATGATCGGCGCCTATGGCGAGCAACTGCTGACGTGGCTGAAAAACTATACCTTCCCGACAGAAAGCCAATTCTGCTGCGAACAGCACTCAGACAAAATGTCGGCGTTCTTTCTGCAGCAGCTATTAAGCAACGGCACCACTACGGCGCTGGTGTTTGGCACCGTGCATCCTCAGTCGGTCGAAGCGCTGTTCCGCCAGGCGGCGGCGCTGAATATGCGCTTGATTGCCGGTAAGGTGATGATGGATCGCCATGCGCCGGAAGCCTTGCTGGAAAGCCCGGAACAGAGCTACCGGCAAACGCGTGCGCTGATTGAACGCTGGCACGGCAAACAGCGGCTGAGTTACGCCATTACGCCGCGTTTCGCACCCACCAGCACCCCGGCGCTGCTTGAGCAGGTGCAGCGCCTGCGTCAGGAGTTTCCGGACGCCTACCTGCACACCCATCTGAGCGAAAATCTTGATGAAGTGGCCTGGGTGAAAGAGTTATTCCCCGACAGCCGCAGCTACCTGGACGTCTACCACCAGTACGGGCTGACCGGAGAGAAAAGCGTGTTTGCCCACTGTTTGCATCTGGAAGAACAAGAGTGGGATTGCCTGTGCCAAACCCGCTCGGCGATCGCCTTTTGCCCAACCTCCAATCTGTTTCTGGGCAGCGGTTTGTTCAACCTGCAAAAGGCCTGGCAGAAGCAGGTCCGGCTGGGCATCGGTACCGACGTGGGGGCCGGAACCACCTTTAAGATGCTGGAAACGCTGGGTGAGGCTTACAAGGTCGCTCAGCTGCGGCGCTATCAGCTTTCCGCCTGTGAAGCCTTCTACCACGCGACGCTGGGCGGAGCTCGAGCCCTGTCGCTCGACGACAAAATCGGCAACTTCGACGTGGGCAAAGAGGCGGATTTTGTGGTGCTGGATCCGGCCGTGTCGCCGCTGCAAAAGCTGCGACATGAAAACAGCCGCGAACTGGCGGAGCAGCTGTTTGTGTTGATGACCCTGGGTGACGATCGCAATGTTTATCGTACTTACGTCGATGGCAAAGTGGTGTACCGGCCGGCCAAGTGCCAGGAGGCGGCATGATCCAGTTTCTGCTTAATCAAACCCTGAAAAGTGAAACCGCGCTCGATCCCAACACCACGGTGCTGAACTACCTGCGACGTGACCTTGGCCGCTGCGGCACCAAAGAGGGCTGTGCGTCCGGTGATTGCGGCGCTTGCACCGTGGTGTTGGCCGAGCCGGAAGGCGATCGGCTGAGTTATCGCAGCGTTAATGCCTGTCTGACCTTCGTCAGTGCGCTGCACGGCAAACAGTTGATCACCGTAGAGGACCTGAAACAGCAGGGAGAGTTGCACAGCGTGCAGCAGGCTATGGTCGACTGTCACGGTTCACAGTGCGGTTTTTGTACACCGGGTTTCGTGATGTCGATGTTCTGCTTGCAGAAAAACACAGCGTCCTATCAACGCGAACAGGCGCAGCAGGCACTGGCCGGCAATCTGTGCCGCTGTACCGGCTATCGCCCGATTTTGGCGGCGGTGCAGCAGGCGTGCGATAACCCTAAGTCAGACAGTTTCGACCGCCATCAGCCACAAACGCTGCAACGGCTGCGGGCCATCCGTGCCGCAACGCCGCTGGAGGCCGAGGGCAAGCGCTGTTTGCTGCCGCAGAGCCTCGATGAGCTGGCGCAGCTCTATCAACAGCACCCGCAGGCCAAACTGCTGGCCGGCGGGACCGATCTGGCGCTGGAAATCACCCAGCGGCATCAGGATATCCCGCTGATCATCGCTATTGGCCAAATTGAGGCGCTCAGGCAGGTAAGCTGGCAGGGCGATCGTCTGGTGATTGGCGCCGGCGCCGCGTTGAGCGATTTGTATCCGATGTTGGCCAATTATCATCCGGCCTTTGGTGAACTGCTGGCGCGTTTTGCTTCCCAGCAGATCCGCAATCAGGGCACGCTGGGAGGCAATATTGCCAATGCTTCACCGATTGGCGACGGTGCGCCCTTGTTATTGGCGCTGGACGCGCTGCTGATCCTGCGCTGTGGTGCTACCCAGCGTGAACTGCCGTTGAACGACTTCTTCCTTGGCTACCGCCAAACCGCACTGCAACCGGGGGAATTTATTGAAAGTATCGTACTGCCTGCCAGCGCACCGGCGGACTTTCGTGCCTGGAAAGTATCCAAACGTCTGGAAGACGATATTTCGGCGGTATGCGGCGCTTTCAATTTGACCTTTGAGCAGGGCGTTATCCGCAGTGCCCGCGTGGCGTTCGGCGGCATGGCCGCTACCCCGAAACGCGCCGTACTCTGCGAGCAGCAACTGGTGGGGCAGCCCTGGCGGCGAGAAACCCTTGAGCAAGCGGCACGGGCGTTGGCGCAGGACTTTACGCCGTTGAGCGATTTCCGCGCCAGCAGCGCTTACCGTTTGCTGGTGGCGCAAAACCTGCTGCGACGCTACTTCATTGCGCTGACAGCGCCGCAACTGGCGATTGAGGTGACCGCTCATGAGTAATCGCAAAGGTACCGAACCCACTCAGGAACACCTGGCCGAACGTTTCCGCCAGTCGTTAACCAGTGGCGTAGGCCGCAGCCGCAAGCACGAGAGCGCCGACAAGCACGTCAGCGGTGAAGCGCAATACATAGACGACAGGCTTGAGTTTCCGAACCAATTGCATCTGGCGGCCAGGCTGAGCGAACGGGCGCATGCGCAGATCGAAAAGCTGGAGCTGTCGGCCTGTTACGACTTTCCCGGCGTGGTGCGGGTGATCACCTGGCAGGACGTACCGGGCGAACTGGATATTGCCCCTTTAACGCACGGCGATCCGCTGCTGGCGAAAGATAATGTGGAATATGTCGGACAGGTCATTGCGGTAGTAGCGGCGGAAGATCCGGAGATTGCCTGGCGTGCCGCTCAGGCGATTAAAGTGACCTATAAGGATTTACCGGCACGGTTGGACGTCACTCAATCTTTACGGGAAGGCTTCTTGGTACAGGAGGCGCATCGTCATCAACGGGGTGACGCCGACCGCGCGTTAGCGCAGGCGAAACACCGCATTCAGGGGGAGCTGCATGTCGGCGGTCAGGAACACTTTTATCTGGAAACCCAGATTGCCTCGGTGATGCCGGCCGAGGACGGCGGCATGCTGGTGTACTCCTCGACCCAGAATCCGACCGAGATCCAAAAGCTGGTGGCCTCGGTGCTCAACCTGCCAATGCACAGAGTGACCATCGATACGCGGCGCATGGGCGGCGGCTTTGGCGGTAAGGAAACTCAGGCTGCCGGTCCTGCGTGTTTGTGCGCCGTGGTGGCGCATCTCACCGGAAGACCGGCCAAAATGCGCCTTAACCGCCGCGATGATATGTTGATCACCGGCAAGCGCCACCCGTTTTATATTCAATATGACGTAGGTTTCGACGACAGCGGGCTGCTGCACGGGGTGAAAATCAGCCTGGCGGGCAACTGCGGCTATTCGCTCGACCTTTCGGGCTCTATCGTCGATCGCGCCATGTTTCACGCTGATAACGCCTATTTTCTGGAAGATGTGCTGATTACCGGCCACCGCTGTAAAACGCACACCGCTTCCAATACCGCTTACCGGGGCTTTGGCGGGCCGCAGGGCATGATGGCGATTGAGCAGGTCATGGATCATATTGCACGCTACCTGGCGCTCGATCCGCTGGCGGTGCGAAAAACCAACTATTACGGCAAGGATCAACGCAACGTCACGCATTACCACCAGCCGGTGGAACAGAACCTGCTGCAGGAAATCACCGCAGAGCTGGAGCACAGTGCCGATTATCAGGCACGCCGTAAGGCTGTCCGTCAGTTCAACGCGCAAAATCCGAACCTGAAAAAAGGGCTGGCGCTGACGCCGGTGAAGTTTGGCATTTCCTTCACCGCCGGCTTCCTTAACCAGGCCGGTGCGTTGGTGCTGGTGTACACCGACGGCAGCATTCAACTTAACCACGGCGGCACCGAAATGGGGCAGGGGCTAAACACCAAAGTGGCGCAGATTGTCGCCGAAGTGTTCCAGGTGGACATCGAACGTATTCAAATCACCGCTACCGATACCGGCAAGGTGCCGAATACCTCGCCGACGGCGGCGTCATCCGGCACGGATCTCAACGGCAAGGCGGCGGAGAATGCCGCGCTGATCATTAAACAGCGGCTGATCGAGATGCTGAGCAAACAGCATCAGGTGAGTGCGGAGCAGATTATTTTCAAAAACGGTCAGGTCAGAGTGGCCGAGCGTTATTTCAGCTTTGAACAGGTGGTCGAACAGGCCTATTTCAATCAGGTTTCGCTCGCCAGCACCGGTTATTATCGCACGCCGAAAATTTTTTACGATCGCGACCAGGCTCGCGGTCATCCGTTCTATTACTTCGCCTACGGTGCGGCCTGCGCGGAGGTGGTGATCGACACCCTGACCGGCGAGTACAAACTGCTGCGCGCCGACATCCTGCACGACGTGGGCGACTCGCTGAACCCGGCAATCGACGTCGGTCAGGTCGAGGGGGGCTTTGTGCAGGGCATGGGCTGGCTGACCAGCGAAGAGCTGGTGTGGGACCAACAAGGGAAGTTGCTGACTAACGGGCCTGCCAGCTACAAAATCCCGGCTATCGGCGATGTGCCTGCCGATTTGCGCGTCAGGCTGCTGGAAAACCGCAAAAATCCGGAGGATACGGTATTTCACTCCAAGGCGGTGGGCGAGCCGCCGTTTATGCTGGGCATTTCGGTCTGGTGCGCAATCAAAGACGCGGTCGCCAGCCTGGCGGATTATCAGCGGCAACCGGCCATCGACGCACCGGCCACGCCGGAAAGGGTGTTGTGGGGTGTGCAGCAGATGTTACATGGTGACGTTGTCACAGATAGGGTGCAGGAGAACGGCGATGGACGAGTGGATTGAGGTACTGGCCGAGCTGCGGCGACGCGGTGAGCCTTGCGTACTGGTGACGCTGGTCGATGAACGAGGCTCTACGCCACGCAATCGCGGTAGCAAAATGCTGGTAACCGCCGAACGCGCGGTGAATACCATCGGCGGTGGCCATCTGGAGTTTCAGGCATTGGCGATTGCCCGTGAAATGCTGCAACAGGCTGCGCCGCAGTTACGGCTGGAACGTTTTCCGCTGGCGGCGCGACTGGGCCAGTGCTGCGGCGGCACCACCAGCGTGCTGTTTGAGCCGATGATCTCGCCGCGCCCGCAAATCGCTTTGTTTGGTGCCGGCCACGTCGGGCGCGCACTGGTGAATATCCTCGCCACGCTGCCGTGCCGGGTGCGCTGGGTGGACGGTCGCGCTGCGGAATTTCCGCTGGTTATTCCCGCCGGGGTACAGCAAGAAATCAGCGATGAGCCACTGGAGATCGTCGATGCCATGCCGCCGGGCAGTTTCTTCATCGTCATGACCCACGATCACGCGCTGGACCTGGCGCTGGCGGAGAGAATTTTACGTCGTGGCGACGCAGGATACTTTGGCCTGATCGGATCGCTGACCAAACGCAAACGCTTCGAATACAAGCTCGGCCAACGCGGTATTAGCGAAACGGCAATCGCCGCCATGCGCTGCCCCCTGGGCCTGCCGGACGTGAAGGGCAAACTGCCGGCGGAGATCGCTGTGGCGGTAGCCGGGGAGGTTATTGCCTGCTACGGGCAACGTTTGCAAACTTTATGAGGTCGCAAGAGTTCAGGATTTGATTTGAAGTGCGTAGAGGCATGCGCTTGCCGTAGTAATACGCATATACTCAAAATAATTCGAATTGCTTGTAGGCGGCAACTCCAGGTAGTTATTCTCCGCAAATAGTCTTTCTTATAGATGGGTAATATTTGCATTTTTTTGGTCATCGCTTAATTGATAAGTAAAGCAAATGTATATGTCATTTTTTTTCATGAAAATTATTGATAAATAATGTGACAAAGAAAAATATCCGCTTTACCGTGGACAAAAATGAACAATTGGACTTAATGAACATTAGCAGGGAGCGACTATGTACAATAACAATGAAGTTATCAGTTACCTTCAGGCCAACAGGATCCTTGCATTAAAGCTCGATCATGCAGTTTCAGCCGTCGGTCAGCAGGTTACAAATCAAATTGAAACCTTAGGAAAGGGCGCTATCCGTCTGCTGTATTACACGTCCTGTTTTACCGATGAGTATAACGATGTTTGCCAACAACAAAAAACCGAAGATATCCGTTTTAGGGATGCTGTTTATAAGATAATACGCCGCATCGATGTAGTCTATGGCATGCTTAAGATATATTTCGAAGAAATTCTAAAATACAAAACATCTGAACAATTAGAACATATCAATCAGTCCCTGATGGCCGTGAATGTCTATATCGCCGCCAGTTCTCTCACCAATGCCGGATTTACGTTAGCGGTCGCCAGCAGCGTTCGTATTGGATTAAACCTTAGCCTTGAAATAAACTCTCTTGCAGGTACATGGGCTTCCCGTGGTATTGCCGCTGTTGGGGTTTACGGCGTTGTGCAGAAAGCTGCGGATAGTGCCTATCGTCTGCATATTCAATTCCCTGCCTATTATTCTGTGCTCTATGCGCAAGGGCTGGAAATGCTCTATTTCCTCATTGAGCCAGTGTTCAAAAAGGCGGGCGCTATCGAAGCGCAATGGGCATCAAATAACGACATTGCGGGCATCATCAGCAGGATGATCCAATAATCATGATGACGTATATCAAACGTTTTTTACGGTGGCAGGGGCGGTTCTTCTTTTCGGTCTACGGTCCAACCGTGCTAACCGTCGTTTTTGCCTTGGTTCAGGCCCATTGTTTCCCCGGCAGTCCAGTCTGGCCAATCGGTGTTTTCTTCATGGCCGTAATGATTATTTTTGGTCGTTATGTGAAATGGTGAAACGCTGAACATCCCAATATTTAATATGCACTGATAAGGAAATCACATGTCTACTCCCGCACATTTATGGCTTGAAGATGAGAACGGCTCTCCGCTAGTCGGTAGCTGCATGATTCCACGACGCCTGGGGTCTATCGAGTTAAAATCATTCTCTCATGGTATTACTATCCCAGTAGATCCAAACAGGGGAAAACTTACAGGTACTCGCGTTCACCGTCCTATTTCGATAGTGAAAGAATTTGATCGGACAACACCACTCTTGTACCGCGCTGTCTGCGAAGGCCGAACCATGAAGAAGGCGACAATCAGGATGTACCGTATTCTGGAATCAGGCATCGAGGCCGAGTATTTCAATATTATTCTGGAAAACGTCAAGTTCACTACGGTTGCGCCATATCTATCCCCTAACGGTATGAGTAGTACTCACCTTGAAACACTCGAATTGCGTTATGAGGCGATCACCTGGAAGTATACGGAAGGAAATATCATCTATCGTGATTTATGGAACGATAGTTGTTGTGCCTGATAAGAAGGCATCAGAGGAGGTCAATGCCTTCTCTGACACTAAATTTTTCATAGCGTTGAATTAATTTAATGCACAATAGTTATTGGGTTCGATAATGTTTTCCATGAAGTAATTCGGGGCGAAATAGCCATTTTCAAGATCGAACATTATCGGTTTTGCTTGGCGCTCAACATTCTAATCACTTGTTTTTGCTCAAACTGCCAACTGCGCCTAAGCTAGAATGTGGCCTGGGAACTGGGGTTCCCGCGCAATTTATTCTGTGAACATGGAGGAGTTTCGATTTGATGCGTTTATCTACTTTGGTGTTGGCGATCGGCATGGCGCTGAGCTCGCAGGCACAGGCAGCAGAAACTAACCCGCACGCTGACCACACCGCGTTGCCGAGTGGTCAGGCGAAGGAGGCTAACGTGACCGGTGAAGCCAACCAGCACGACAATAAAAAGAACCAGAACCCGTTCTTCTACCAAAGCCGCCTGCCGTTCCAGGCGCCGCCATTCAATTTGATCAAAGAAAGCGATTACGCTCCGGCGATTGATGCCGGCATCAAGCAAAAGCTGGAGGAAGTGGAGAAGATTGCCAACAACCCGGCCAAGCCTGATTTTAACAATACCTTCGTGGCGCTGGAACAGTCCGGGGCGTTGCTGTCGCGAGTGATGAACGTGTTTGGCGCCATGACGTCGGCCAATACCAGCGACGCGCTGCAAAAGTTGGATGAAGAAAGCTCACCGAAGCTGGCGGCGCTGGACGACGCCATCATGCTCAATAGCAAACTGTTCGCGCGTATCAAGGCGATTTATCAGCAGCGTGATGCGCTGAAGCTGGATGCCGAATCTCGCCGCCTGGTGGAAGTGACTTACAAAAACTTCGAGCTGGCGGGGGCCAATCTGTCCGACGCCGATAAAACCAAGCTGAAGGCGCTGAACCAGGAAGCGGCGACGCTGAGCACCCAGTTCTCCAACAAGCTGTTGGCGGCGACCAAAGACGGTGCGCTGGCTATCGCCGACAAAGGCAAACTGGACGGGCTGTCCGAAAGCGAACTTGCCGCTGCCGCTCAGGCCGCCGGCGAGCGTAAACTCGACAAGCAGTGGTTGCTGGTATTGCAAAACACCACCCAGCAGCCGGACTTGCAGAGTCTGAAAAATCGAGATACCCGCAAGGCGCTGTTTGACGCTTCGTGGAACCGGGCAGAAAAGGGTGACGGCAACGACACTCGCCAGACGATTGCCCGCCTGGCCAAAGTCCGTGCCGAACAGGCCAAACTCTTGGGCTTCCCGAACTATGCAGCCTGGAAGCTGCAAAACCAGATGGCCAAAACGCCGGATGCGGCGCTGAGCTTTATGCGTAATATCGTCCCGGCAGCCACTGCGCGTGCCGAACGCGAAGCCAAAGACATTCAGGCGGTGATCGACCAGCAGAAAGGCGATTTCAAGGTTGCCGCCTGGGATTGGCAGTTCTATGCCGAACAGGTGCGCAAGGCGAAGTACGATCTGGATGAATCGCAGATCAAACCTTACTTCGAATTGGATAACGTGCTGAACAACGGCGTGTTCTATGCCGCCAACCTGCTGTACGGCATCAGCTTCAAAGAACGTAAGGATATCCCGGTTTACCAGCCGGACGTGCGCGTGTATGAGGTGTTCGATAAAGACGGCAAATCGATGGCGCTGTTCTATACCGACTTCTTTAAACGCGACAACAAGGGCGGCGGCGCCTGGATGAGCAACTTCGTTGAACAGTCGAAGTTGAAAGGCACCAAACCGGTGATTTACAACGTCGCTAACTTCACCAAACCGGTAGCAGGCCAGCCCGCGCTGCTGTCTTACGACGACGTGATCACCATGTTCCACGAATTTGGTCATGCGTTGCACGGTATGTTCGCCGATCAGGAGTACCCAAGCCTTTCCGGTACCAATACCGCACGTGATTTTGTCGAATTCCCCTCACAGTTCAACGAGCACTGGGCCAGCGATCCTAAAGTCTTTGCGCATTACGCCAAACACTACAAAACCGGTGAAGCCATGCCGCAGGAACTGGTCGATAAAATCAAAAAAGCCGACAAGTTCAACAAGGGCTACGACATGACCGAGCTGCTGTCTGCGGCACTGTTGGACATGCACTGGCATATGCTGAGCGCCGATCAGCCGCAGCAGGACGTGGACAAATTCGAAGCCGAATCGCTGATGAAGGACAAGATCGATCTCAGCTATGTGCCGCCACGCTATCGCTCAAGCTACTTCAAACATATCTGGGGTAACGGCTATGCCGCCGGCTACTACGCCTATCTGTGGACTGAAATGCTGGCGGATGATGCTTTCCAGTGGTTCAGCGAGCACGGCGGCCTGACGGCAGAGAACGGCCAGCGTTTCCGCGACATGGTTCTTTCGCGCGGTAACAGTCAGGATCTGGAGAAGTTGTACGTCGAGTGGCGCGGTAAGGAACCCAGCATCGAGCCGATGTTGATCAACCGCGGGCTGAAAGGCGAATAACAGCTCGCGGGATTAGCCCAAAAGCCTCTGAAGGACGCAAGTTATCTTGTGTCCTTTTTTTCGTGGGGACATTGCCGAAACGATGGTTTATCATGCGCCGGATAATTTTGGCCCGTGAGCAATGAAGATAAATATTCCCCTAACACGGTTTGTCGCTCTCGCTACGCCTTTGCTGCTCTGCGCCTGTGGCACGCTTTCGCGCATGCCGACGGATGCCTCGGCGCTGGACAGTCAGCGTCTGGCGTGCAGCGGAGATCTGAAGGCTGAAGTCGACAGCCTGGCGCAGCCCATGATCGAAGAACGTCAAACGCCCGGATTGGTGGTGGGGATCCTGACGGCAGATGGGCAAGCGAAAACCTTTGGCTATGGCGTAACGGATACGCGTTATCGCTACCCGGTGAACGGTAAGACTTTGTTTGCCGTAGGCTCGGTCAGCAAGGGGTTTATTGCAGAAGTGACGGTGGTGCTGGTTAACAAAGGGATACTGCATTGGAATGATACGCTGGCGACGCTGCTGCCTGCCGGAACACCGCTCAGTGCGGACGCGAAGAACATCACTTTGCTGCAGTTGGTAACTCACACCTCGGGCTTGCCACGCCAGATGATGACGCCGGACATGCTGGGCGCTTTTGTCCGCTATTTATTCACCGGTGATAATTTTTATCACTCGCTCGATACCCCCGAATTTCTCGATTATCTGGCGACGTTTAACGCGCCAAAAAACGAAGAACCTCGCTATTCCAACCTCGGCTACGCACTGTTGGATTACATCTTGCAACGGCGAACCGGCAAAACGGTCGACACTCTGACCACCGAAAATATCCTCCAGCCCTTGGGGCTGACCCACACCAGCTATGCTGCGCAGAATTTGCCTGGCTATGCTCAACGTGCCATTGGCCATGCCGGCGATCAGCCGAAATTTATTCGGCGTGGGCAGCCGGTACCTGACTGGCAGTTTTCTTCTTATATGATGGGGGCGGCGGGGCTCTATACCGATGCCGACGATCTGCTGCGCTATGCGCGAGCGCATTTTGAACCCACGGGGTCGGCGGCGCTGGATCAGGCGCTGAAGGATTCATTGACGGTACATTTTGCTCGCAGTAAAGAGGCGGCAGCCATTGCCTGGGTTGCGGATGACATAGGCGCACAGCAGATTACCTATCAGGTAGGATTTATCGGCGGCTATTCCAGCTATATCGGCCTGGACTTGCGCCACAGGACGGCGGTGGTGGTACTGCAAAACAGCTTCAACTGGAGTAACAATATCGGTCATCGCTTGCTGCAACGCATGGGCGAGGCGGCGGACAGGCATTGCACCTTCCAATAAGTTGGACTCCGAGAACGGAGCAACGGTTAACTACCTTGGCCAGCCACCGCCATCGCGCCGGCAATAAGGGCACATGATATGACAGAGCAGCTATTGCGGTTGCAGGAAAGCAATAAGCCGCTGCGCCGGTAGCGGTAATTCGGCCAACTGACGCACCACAATCGACAGCTGGCGTGTTGCCCAGGCATCGTCAAGCGCGA
Organism: Serratia liquefaciens; assembly: GCA_012719855.1. GTDB lineage: Bacteria > Pseudomonadota > Gammaproteobacteria > Enterobacterales > Enterobacteriaceae > Serratia > Serratia liquefaciens_A. Next base: position 82,413 of record JAAXZN010000003.1, read on the forward strand.
TAATCCTGACTGGCATGCCCGGCGATTGCCGGGCAATCTCCTCCGGTACCACGGCGATACCGGCACCACGCGATACCATCCGACATACCACTTCAAAGCTTCCTGCCCGGGCGCGTAAACGCATTGGGCAGCCGCTGCGTACGGCGTGTTGCGCCAAATGTTTTTGCAGCGCGCTGTCGTCGCTCAAGCCAATAAAGTCATATGCCAGCGTTTCGCTAAAACTGACGCTGGCGCGGCCGGCTAACGGATGATCGACCGGTAGCGCCAGCACCAGGCGATCCTGGCGGAAGGGATAGTTTTCCAGCCCGCGCAGGTCGGCGTGGTTGGCGACAATGCCGATATCCGCCGTCTGATCGAGGATCGACTGGCAGATCGCCGTGCTGGGCAATTCTTCCAACGCAATGTCCGTCTGTGGGTTAAGCAGCAGATAGTCGGCCAGCAACTCCGGGAGAAAAGCGCTGGCAGCGACGGTATTGGCCAGAATACGCAAATGGCAGGCGTTGCCTGGGGAAAACTCTGCCATATCCCCCCGTAGCCGTTCGCTTTGCTGTAACAACAGACGAGCATGGCCTAGCAAGCATTCACCGGCCTGGGTGGTTTGTACTCCCCGTGCACCCCGGGCCAAAAGCTGAACGCCGGCCTGTTGTTCCAGCCCGCGAATGCGGGCACTGGCCGATGCCAGCGACAGGCAGGCACGATCGGCCCCGGCGGTGATACTGCCCGCCTCTGTCACGGCGATAAACAGCCGCAGGTCGGTAAAATCGAAATGCATCGGCTTCTCCTACGTATTTGCCTCAGGCTGGCTCAGCGAATGCCGCATTGTGCGGCAGACAAGGGCTGCGGACAATCCATGCACTAAGGGATAATGAGGAAGGATAGACCTATGACGTTGACGCTACCCGAAATTTTAGCCCTGTTGGGCATCTTTATGCTGGCGGGCACGGTAAAGGGAGTGATTGGACTGGGGCTGCCGACGGTTTCTATGGGGTTACTCAGCCTGCTGATGCCCCCGGCACAGGCCGCGGCGCTGTTGTTGGTGCCGTCGCTGGTGACCAACTTCTGGCAGCTGTTCACCGGGCCGGACGTCCGTGCACTTTGCCGCAGATTGTGGCCGATGATGGTCTGTGTCGCCATGGGGACAATGCTGACCACGGGCACTTTGACCGCCGGCCATAACCGGTTGGCACCGATAGCGTTGGGAGCCTGTCTGGTCGTTTACGCGCTGTTGGGTTTTAGCCGTTTTCAGTGGCAGCTATCATCGACGGCTGAACGCAGGTTGGGCCCTCTGTGCGGTGTACTTACCGGGCTGATTACCGGGGCTACCGGGGTATTCGTGATCCCGGCGGTTCCTTATTTAAACGCATTGGGATTGGCGCGTGACGACCTGGTGCAGGCGTTGGGACTGTCATTCACCGTTTCGACGTTGGCATTAGCCGCCGGACTGGCGTGGCAACAGGCATTGCCGGGGGCGTTGCTAGGCACCTCATTATTGGCATTGCTTCCTGCGCTAGTGGGGATGTGGTTGGGCGGCGTGCTGCGCCGGCATTGTCGTCCTGCGGTATTTCGTCGCTGTTTCTTTGTGGGGCTGTTGGCTTTGGGAATTGAAATATTGTGGAATGGCGTTAATTAAATCCGAATAAATAATATTTTATGCGATTACAAAATGGTCGGCATATATTGGCGATGTAATTAAGTGTTTCGAGTAATTTATTCTTTTTAGTTCGCTTTTTCTATCGACGGAAATGGTTTTATATATTGACATGTCGGCGGTGTGTATTTATATCTATATCTCCTTTTTGCTCTTCAGAGAGGGAGTGTGAAAACATTTCTGGCAGCATTTATTATGGTCGCTCTTTCTGTCGGGCTATCTAGTAATTTGTTTTTTATTGTGGGGCTTAGCCAATATAGCGGTATGTTTAGATTTTATATCCCTTGTGAAATGGCTAAATGGATGATTTATTTCCTTGTGCTGCTAGGGACAATGACTTTTATGAGGTTAATATATACTTCGGCGCGAAGATTTGTCCGTAAATGGAAACGTCGCGGTCAGTAAGATAATTATCGACCCAAGATCCCGATAAAGGTGTAACCCCCATGTCAGAACGTTCTCCCCAGATTTATCGTGAGGGTTATTTTGCTGCGCAGGTCAACAAAGCTGAGGGTGAGGTGATTATTCCTGCCAGCCTCAGTCTGACCGCCTATGCCTGGGCCAGCATCTTGCTGGTGTTGGCTATCGGGCTATTTCTGATCCTGGGTGAATATACCCGTAAAGCGCGTTTGGACGGAGTGGTGATGCCATCCAGCGGCTTGATCAAGGTGGTTGCCCGCAGCGCCGGACAGGTTACAGAACGTTTGGTGAAGGAGGGGGCGACAGTCAAAGCCGGCCAGGCACTTTATCGGCTCAGCGGCGAATATTTCAATGGTCAGGGTATAGCGACGCTGGCGTCGGTTTCCGACTCGTTAAAACGGCAATATCACATGCTGGAGCGCCAACGCGCTCAAGAACTGGCCACTCGAATTTTACAGCAAACCGGTGTACGCCAGCGCATGACGCAACTTCAGGATGAACTGACCAGCGCAGAGGCGGCAATGGTGCAGGTGAAGCAACAGGCGGAATTATCGCATTCGCTGATGGCGCGCTACCGCAAGTTGATTGGCAAAGGTTACGTTTCCGAACTTGAGTTTCAGCAGCAGAAAATGACGTTATCGACGGCGCGGGAAAAAGTAGAAATACAGCGTCAGGTGCAGCTGCGGTTAAAGCGCGAGCTTGCCGCGGCGGCCTCAGAACTGCGGACGCTGGCACAACAGCAGCAAGGACGTGACGCCGAACTTGAACGACAGTTGCAGGGCATCAGGCAACAGGAAATAGAACTGGTTGCCCAGCGTGAGCACACGCTCACTGCGCCGGTGAATGGCCACATCGCCGTGGTGCTGGCCCGAGCGGGGCAGACGGTCAAGCAAAACGATCCTTTGCTGATGATGGTCGCTGACGGTGCCGAGCTGCAGGTTGAACTGTTCGCGCCCAGCAAAGCGGTGGGTTTTATCAAACCTCACCAACGGGTCGGGTTGCGCTTTGCCTCCTTCCCCTATGAAAAGTTTGGCGTGCAGTATGGCGCCACCCGTGCCATCACCGATGCCAGCCTGAGCGCCAATGACGTCATGCAGCAAAATCCGATGACCTGGAAGGAAAACGAAGGGCATTACCGCGTCATCGTGGCGCTGGAAAAAACCACCATCACTGCCTATGGCCGCCAGGAACCATTGCGCGTCGGGATGACCGTCTCCGCAGACGTGGAGTTGGATCGCCGCCGCCTTTACGAGTGGCTGCTGGAGCCGTTATGGAGTCTGCAAGGAAGAATATAAACATGGACGTTACACAAGGGCTTAACTGGGGCTGGCGAAAGCGCCTGCCGCTGATACGCCAAACGGAGTCCGCAGAATGCGGCGTGGCGTGCCTGGCGATGATTGCCGGTTGGTATGGGCATCGCATAGATCTGCCTACGCTGCGTGCGCAGTGTAAAGTTTCGCAGCTCGGCATGACCTTCTCGCAGCTGATTGCCTGCGCCGAACGGCTGCACCTGAGCGGCAGAGCGGTGCAGTTGGAGCTTGAAGAACTGCACCTGTTGTCGCTGCCCTGCATTTTGTACTGGGACATGAATCATTTTACCGTGCTCAAGCGGGTGCGAGGGCAAACTCTGGAGTTGCATGATCCTGCTCGCGGCCTGGTGAAAATGAGTCTGCAGGAGGCCAATCGTCACTTTACCGGCGTGGCGATGGAACTGACGCCAACCCATCAGTTTGTGGTCGAAGATCGGCGAAAAAAGATCCGCCTGAGGGAGCTGATCGGCAAAACCCAGGGGCTGAAGGCGGCATTGGCCCGGATCTTCTGTTTCGCGCTGGCGCTGGAAGTGTTTGCGCTGCTCGGCCCATTAATCAACCAACTGGTGATTGATGAGGTGCTGGTGGCGTTGGACGCCAGCTTATTGACGTTGATCGTCATTGCCATGCTGCTGATGGCCGCCACCCAGACGCTGCTGGAGCTGGCCCGCCAGTGGGCGACGCTCACCATGGCGGTCAACTTCAATATGCAGTGGACGGCGAATGTTTTTCACCACCTGTTGCGACTGCCTATCAACTGGTTCGAATCGCGCAACATGGGCGACATCAGCGCGAAATTTGATGCCGTCGACACTATTCAGGACACCCTGACCACCACATTGCTTGAAGCCTTTTTGGATGTGCTTTTGGTCCTTGGTACCTTGACCATGATGTTGTTCTACAGCGCGAAGTTGACCCTGGTCGCTTTGGCCGCCGCGATGGTTTATGGGCTGCTGCGCCTGTTCTGGTTCAGTACGTTGCGTAAAGCGGCGGATGATACCTGGGTTGCCGGCACCCAGGAATCCAGCCATTTTCTCGAAAGCCTGCGCGGCGTGCTGAGCCTGCGGGTCAACGGAGCGCTCACGCCGCGGGAGACGGTTTGGCGTAACCTCAATGTCGCGCGGCGCAATGCCCAACTGCGCGAAAGCAAGCTGATGATGGTTTACGGCATTATGCAAACCGTTATTGGCAGCCTGGTAGGGGCGGCGGTGCTGTGGCTGGGGGCCGGGGCGGTGCTGGCCGGGCAGTTTTCAGTCGGCATGCTGGTGGCCTACATGTCTTTTCAGGGGCGGTTTTCCGCCAGTATCAGCGGCCTGATCGACAAGGCCGTTGCCTACAAAATGCTGGATGTTTACAACCAGCGGCTGGCGGATATCGTGCTGACGGCGCGTGAAGACGCAGCGGCGCAGGCGGAGGGCAACTCAACGCTGTTATTGCCCGCCAGCGCCTGGCCCCGAGATCGGCCCGCGCTGAGTTTGGAACAGGTCAGTTTTCACTATGCCGGCACCGAATCTGAAATCCTGTCGCAGGTCTCGCTGGACATTATGCCCGGAGAGGTCGTGGCGCTGGTGGGGGCATCCGGCAGCGGTAAAACCACGCTGGCCAAACTGGTGTTGGGGCTGTATTCGCCCACGGCCGGCGTGATACGTACGCTGGGCATTGAGCATCGACAGGGGGATTATTCGCAGGTACGTCAGCATATCGGCGTAGTCTTGCAGGAAGATCAGCTGTTTCGCGGTTCTATCGCCGAGAACCTGACATTTTTCACGCCAGGGGTTGATCAGGAAAAGCTCGTTGAATGCGCGCGGCTGGCGCAGTTGGAGCAGGATATCGCCAACCTGCCGATGGGCTACCAGACGTTAATCGGTGAAATGGGAGGCACCCTGTCTGCCGGGCAAAAACAGCGCTTGTTGTTGGCGCGGGCGCTTTACAAGAAACCACGGCTGTTGATCCTGGATGAGGCGAACAGCCATTTGGACGTGAATAATGAAATGTTGATTAGCCATACCCTGCGCCAGCTTGGCCTGCCGATTTTGCTGATTGCCCATCGCCCGGAAACCATTGCCTCGGCGGATCGGGTGGTCGAACTGGCAGCGGGGCGTCTTCACCGGCGCAAAGGGTGAATTGCCCCTCTTCGACTCGAAAAGGGGGGCGGATCAGGCCAGCGGCCCGCCCAGAATCGTTTCTTTCATGCCTGAAAGAATGCGCTCACCGGTTTCGGTTTTCAGCTCTTCGTACCAACTGCGGGTGACTTCCATCTCTTTACCGTGCGTAACATCGCAGCGTTTGCGCGCCTTCAGCACCAAATCCTTCACCCGATAGCTGCGTTTTTCCTGATAGCGCAGCAGCGCATCCTCAATGCCCAGCGAATTGGTCTGCAAGGCAATCGCCAATACCACCGCGTCTTCCATTGCTGCGCAACCGCCCTGGCCGATGTCCGGTGTGGTGCTGTGTCCGGCATCGCCCAGTAAGGCTACGCGTCCCCTTACCAGCCGCTCGAAAGGTTCGATATCGTGGATCTCAATGCGATTGACGCTGTCGGCATCGATTGCGGCAATCAGTTTTTGCACCGGGTCGGCCCAGCCGGCAAAGTAACGTTGCAGATCGGCTCGCGCGGTGCTGCGATCTTCCGCCAGTCCGGTCGGCAAGGGAACGTCGAAGAAAAAGTAGAAGCGGTTACCGGAGACCGGCATCAGCGACACGCGCTTACCTTCACCGACAAAGGTGGTCCACTGGTCGGCCGGCGCGATAGACTCATCAATGGTGACCAGCCCGTTCCAGTTGACGTATCCGGCATAGCGCCGATCCACCCCATGGCCCAGCACATAGGGCCGAATAGCGGAATGGGTGCCGTCGGCAGCGATCAAAAAATCTCCGCTGGCCTGGCTGCCGTCTTCAAACCAGGCGGTGACGCCCTGCGGGGCTTCTTCAATACCGCTGACGCGTTTACCGAAGCGCACCCGGTCGCGGCCGTAGGTTTCCAGCAACATGGCCTGCAGCTCGGCACGTGCCACCGGGTAAGGGCGTTCGCCGACGCTGGTGATTAGCGGATCCAGACTAAAACGCGTCAGCGTTTGTCCATGCAGGTATTCCTGATAGGCCATGAAATGCATCGGGCCCCCGAGCGCACGCAGTTGTTCTTTCATCCCCAGATAGTTGAGGCATTTGACACCGTTAGGCCAGATGGAGATTGCCGCGCCAACCGGTTTGATCTCCTTGACCGCTTCAAAGACCTCGGTATCAATACCGCAACGCTGCAATGCGATGGCGGTACACAGCCCGCCAATACCGCCACCGATGATGATTGCTTTCATATTTTTCTCCTCCATAGCCACGATGGGGAGAAGCAATTTCCATACCAGCCCGCCGATCTGCCGCCTTCAATGCGGCCGGAGCACCATCAGGTGCGGTTCTGATGCAATTTGGTGCAATCCATGGGCCATGACGGAGCAGGGTTTCGAGGGCCATGGAGATCTCGCAGAGCACGAATCAGCAACGGAAAACGGCGGCTGAATGTTAAACAGACAAAATAATAGACTACGCTAACTATTAGCCCGTCGCGTCAGTGCAGGCAGACGGCGCAGATAAAAAGAACGATATCGCCGCATTGATTAAGGTTGATCGGCATTTTGGAGCGATGAGCAATGAAACTACCCCAAGTCCCGCTTACCCGGCGGCGGTTTATCGTTGGCGCCAGTGCACTGGTGATCGGCGCCTATCTGCCGTCTACCGGCGCACTGGCTCGTACAACGACGACCACGGCGCCAGAAAACACCGCTTATGAAGCCAATGCTTTCGTGCAGATCGACGAAAATGGCATTGTCACCGTCCTCAGTAAACACACCGAAGTGGGCCAGGGGGTTTATACCGGTATGGCAACGCTGGTTGCCGAAGAGCTGGATGCCGACTGGTCGCAGGTGCGGGTGGTTGCCGCACCGGTGGATACCAACGTTTATAAGAATCTGGCATTCGGTTTTCAGGGCACCGGCGGCTCCAGCTCGGTGGCCAACGCCTACGAGCAGATGCGCCGGATGGGCGCGATGGCGCGCGCCATGCTGGTTCAGGCCGCCGCCCAAAGCTGGAAAACCTCAGCGGAAGAAATTACCGTGCAGGCGGGCAAGATCCGCCATGCCGCCAGTGGTCGCGAAGCGGGGTTTGGTGAGTTTGCCGCGTTGGCCAGCCAGCTGCCGCCAGCCGATCCTGCCAGCCTGACCCTGAAAGATCCGAGCCATTTCACCCTGATCGGTAAGGTCAGTGGCTTGCACCGCGTAGACTCGTTGGCGAAGACCAACGGCTCGGCGCAGTTCACTCAGGATATTCATGAGCCGGACATGCTGACCGTCACTATCAAAAAACCGCCGCGTTTTGGCGGCAAGGTGGCTTCGTTCGACGCCAGCCGGGCGCTGAAGGTGCCGGGCGTGGTGGATGTGAAACAGACCGACACCGGCGTGGCGGTATATGCCAAAAATACCTGGGCGGCGATCCAGGGCCGTGAAAAATTACAGGTGGAGTGGGACGACTCGCAGGCGGAGCGGCGCTACACCGAGCAGATATTTGCCGAATTCCGCCAGGTGGCGCAAAAGCCTGGCGTAGTGGCGAAAAGCCAGGGCAAGCCAGACGAGATTTTCGATAAGGCAGATAAGGTGATCGAAGCGGAATACACCTTCCCTTATGTGGCCCATGCGCCGATGGAGCCACTGGATGGCTATCTGTTTTGGGATGGCGAGAGCGTCAAGGCGCGCTATGGCTGCCAAATCCAAACCCTCGATCATAAACAGCTGTGCGATCTGTTCCAACTGCCGCCGGAAAAAGTGCAAATCGACACGATTTTGGCCGGCGGCAGCTTTGGCCGTCGCATCGATCTGGGCAACCCGAAACTCGGGCCCGACCTGGCAGCGGATATGGCCGCCGCGGCCAAAGCCATTGGTCCCGGTCACGGGGTAAAGGTGGTATGGACGCGTGAAGATGATATTCGCAACGGCTGGTATCGGCCGATGATCCTTCACCGGCTGCGCGGGGCGATCCGCGACGGTAAAGTCGTGGGCTGGAGCGATACCGTCGTCGGTCACTCCTGGACGCTTAACAGCGCGATGACGGCGCTGGTGGTTAACGGTCTCGATCAGATGATGGTCGAAGGTGCCAGCGAAGTGCCGTACACCTTCGAAAACTTCCTCTGCGACGCGCACATCGTCGCGGGTAAAGTGCCTACCACCTCATTAAGATCGGTCGCCAGTACCCATACCGGTCACGCCGTGGAAAGTTTTATCGATCAACTGCTGCAGGAGACCGGGCAGGATCCGGTCGAGGGGCGTCTGGCATTGATGGGCGATGCGCCGCGTGAGGCCGGCGTGTTGCGGGCGGTGGCCAAAGCCGCCAACTGGCAGGGCGCCCAGGTGGTGGATGGCCGAGCACGCGGTGTAGGTGTCGCCAAAGCGTTTAATACTCGGGTGGCACAGATTGCCGAGGTGTCTATCGGCGAAGGCGGCATTCCGCGCGTGCACAAGGTGTGGTGCGCAGTGGATTGTGGTGTGGCGGTCAATCCGGATGTGATCCGCGCGCAGATTGAGGGCGGCATAGGGTATGGCCTGAGTATGGCGCTGTACGGCAACATAACGCTGAAAGACGGGGTGGTTGAGCAGTCCAACTTCAATAATTTCCGCCCGCTGCGCATCGACGAAATGCCGGAGATAGAGGTGATTATCGTGCCTTCAACCGAAGCGCCAACCGGCGTTGGCGAGTTGGGGGTGCCGACCATCGCCCCGGCAGTCGGCAATGCACTGGCACTGCTGGGGAGACCCCGCAGCTCACTTAGCCTGCCTTTACACCGTCCCAACCGTGACGCCAGCGTCTGAGCAAGGAGAACAGCATGATAACTTTAACCGTAAACGACCAACCGCTGACGTTTGATGGCGATCCTCATATGCCGCTGCTGTGGTTCTTGCGTGATGAGGCCGGATTGACCGGCACCAAATTCGGCTGCGGCATCGCGATGTGCGGTGCCTGTACCGTCCACCTGGATGGGGTGCCGGTGCGTTCTTGCATGACGCCGGTCTCCGCCGCCGAAGGCAAAAAAATCACCACCATTGAAGCGATCGGCGAAACGCCGGCGGGCAAAGCGGTGCAGGCGGCCTGGGTTAATCTGGACGTGGTGCAATGTGGCTACTGCCAGTCCGGTCAGATCATGAGTGCCAGTGCACTGCTGGCCCAGAGTAAAAATCCGAGCGATGCGGATATCGATGCGGCAATGAGCGGCAACGTCTGTCGCTGCGCCACCTATGTGCGCATTCGCGCTGCCATCCACCAGGCCGCCAAGGCGTTGGATTAAGGGAGAAACTCATGAGCAACGCCCTGAGATGGCTATTATGGTTGATCGTGGCAATCGTGGTGCTGGCCGGTGGTTATGCGATCTATACGCTGCTGCGACCGGTCGGCCCGGAGCCTGCGGCGCCGATCGCCGGTGCCCCTGCTGGGATCAGCGATAAATTGGCGCGTGGCGAATATCTGGCGCGGGCTGCCGACTGCGTGGCCTGCCACACTGCGCCCGGCGGTAAACCTTTCGCCGGCGGTTTTGCCTTTAAACTGCCTTTCGGCACCATTTACGGCACCAATATTACCGCCGATCCCGACACCGGCATCGGTAATTGGAGTGACGATCAGTTTGTGCGTGCGGTACGTGAAGGCGTTGGGCCGCAGGGTAATCTTTACCCGGCAATGCCGTATACCTCATACACGGCCATGAGTCGTGACGACGTGTTGGCGATCAAAGAGTATCTGTTCAGCCTGCCGCCGGTGAAGCAGGCCAATCCGGAAAATGGGCTGTCGTTCCCGTTTAACCAGCGCTGGGGCATGAAGTTTTGGAATCTGGCGTTCTTCAACGAAAAACGCTTCGAGCCGAACCTGAATCAGGATGAGCAATGGAACCGAGGCGCATATCTGGCTACCGCACTGGGAAACTGCAGCGAATGTCACACGCCGCGCAATTTGGGCTTTGGCATTAATCAGAGTAAAAACCTCAGCGGTGAAGTGATCCAGGGGTGGTTTGCGGCCAACATTACTCCCGACCCGCAGACCGGCATCGGTGCCTGGAGCGAACAGCAACTGTCGCAGTATCTGGCGACCGGCCATGCGGAAGGGCGCAGCAGTGCCGCCGGTCCGATGGCAGAGGCGGTGGAAAACAGCTTGCAGTACCTGACGCCAGAGGATAATCAGGCGCTGGTGAAATACCTGCGCAATATCGAGCCTATCGCTACGGACAGTGCCAGCGCGGTCAATCTGCAGCCGAAGGGGGCAACGTCATCCAGCGCGATATTGCCGGGCGGGCAGGAAGACTCGTTGGGACGGCGACTGTTCGCCGGAGACTGCAGTGGTTGCCACCAGTGGAACGGGACAGGGCGCCAAAGCAAATATGCTTCCTTGGTCGGCAGCACGGCGGTTAACGATCCGCAGGGCCGTAGCGTAGTGCAGGCGATCCTCAAGGGTACGCGCATCAGCATCGGCGAACAGCATGAATTCATGCCGGACTTCGGTGCTCAATACTCGGACGAGGAAGTGGCGGCTGTGGCGAACTATGTTGTCGGCCAATTTGGCGAAAAACAGGGCAAGGTAACGGCCAAACAAGTCGCTGAACAACGCAAACAGTAAGAGGCGGCGAGGGGGGCTGCCCCCCTCGCTACCTGTCATTTTCTGCGCCGGGACATTACCAGTTTGTCTTTGGGGCGATCCAGCCAATCGGCAACCTCGTTATTGAAGTTATCCGCTAACAGGTAGGCTGGAGTTTTCGCCAACCAGTCAGACAGCGAAATGTCCTGATAGATGCCATTATCCAACACGATTAATACCTTAAGATCGTCATCCCCCATATTTTCGATATAGTGACCAAAACCCTGTGGAACATAGCCAACGTCAGTAGGAGAATATTCTTCAGTCTGCACATGGCCGTGCGAACTGAACACCGTCATGCGCCCCTTGCCGGAAATATAGTATTGCCACTCATTGGCATTGGGATGCCAGTGTAATTCCCGCACCGCCCCAGGCATAACGATTTCTATAATGCCGGTCATGGTAGTGGAAATAGGAAATTCTTTTGAAGAGACCAAGTGCACGCTGCCGGCATCATTTTCGAAGAAAGGCTTTTGCTTCATTAATTCATAGCGATGAGCCAAAGGTGCATTATTTAAACCGCCATCGTGGGCTGGTAAGGGCAGTGCGGGCGGAATGGCACCGCCGACAATATAAGCCTCACCTTGTTTTGCCTTGGAAAATACCGCCGCCGGCATATTCACGCTTTTTTCCAACACTTCTTTGGGCATGTGGGCTACCCAGTCGGTAATGCTGAAGGTGCCGAACTCGGAAAAGTGACCATTATCAAAGGTCAGAACAAAATGTGCGCCGTCTGCCAACGCCTGAATCGAGTGGCCGTAACCTTTGGGGAAGTACCAGACGTCGCCGGGGCCGAAATCTGCAACCTCACATTTTCCTTCAGGATCAATGATGGTGATGCGGGCATGCCCCTCCAGCATAAATGCCCATTCGGCAGCGATGGCATGCCAGTGCAGTTCGCGTACGCCACCCGGCTCCAGCGTCATATCCACCCCGGCAACCCCCTCGGAAATCGGGAATTGTTCGACGGTAGCCTCCCTGGCCCAGCCGTTGGGTAAACTGCGTTTCTTACTGTGGCTAAAGACGTATTTATACAGATTTTTTGCATCGGCAGCGGGTTGGAAATTGCTGGGGGGAACTATATTTTGATGTTCATCGGCGCTGGCGGATTTAATCATGCCGCCCATAACGCCGGCGGCTGCGGCGCTGACTGCAGAAACTTTCAATATATCTCGACGCGATAACATAGGGCTTTCTCCAAATAAAAGTGGCCCACAGCGCATACGGCTGGCTGGGTTTATTCTTTTGTTTTATTGTGTGCAGGGGGTTTATTGCTGAAATGGAAGCATTCGGCAACGGTTAAAGCATAGTGGGTTAAAAATTGGATGCCGCGAATAATATATTAATTTATGTTACTAATTGAGTGTGGCTGTAATTTTTAAATCCGCTTTAAAATAGTTATCTACCGGTATCAAATAAATGTATTCCATTATTAAATAAAGGGTAAACAAAGTGAGTTTAATTAAAGTGGATAATGTGTTTCAGGTGCTATTTTATGCGGTTGAGTAAATGGGCATCAGTAAAAAAGGCATGGCAGGGTACGGCGGGCTAAGTTGAAGTGCGTTTTCGGTAAAGAGTGATGTGAATCACAAAGCGTAACTAAGACTATTGCCGAAAAATGGCAACTATGACGATACTTTCGCCGCGATCTTAGCGATCGCCAGACATTTTTATTACGGCGTGTTACTGCTCAGGCAGGCAAGACCAAAATAGGAATGCACCTCTCCTTGTGATGAGGCGCATTTTGATTTTGGTCTTTTTTTTTTGCTTTTTTACCGGGGATATTCGATGGATTACAAACAGTTGGGCCTGGAAATTTTGCTGCAGGTCGGGGGCAAGGACAACGTCAGCAAACTGACGCACTGTGCCACCCGTCTGCGGATGGAGTTTAACGATGACAGCAAGGTACAAGCGAAAGCGATCGAGTCCTTGCCTGGGGTGATCAGCGTGGTGGAACGTGGTGGCCAGTTTCAGATCGTGGTCGGCAACAACGTGCAGCAAACCTTCCGCGCGATGCAAAAAGAAATCGGCGATCTCAGTGGCCGTCAGAGTGAGAAAAATTCCCAGGCGCGGGGCGGGGTGATTTCACAGATTATCAGCGTTATTTCAACCACTTTCACCCCGGTGATCCCGGCTATCACCGGTGCGGGGATGATTAAGGCGCTGCTGGCGATCCTCAAACTGACCGGAGTGATAGATGCCGCCAGCCCGACCTACCATCTGCTGGACACCATCGCCGATGCGGCCTTTTTCTTCCTGCCGGTGCTGCTGGCCTACGGCGCGGCAATCAAATTCGAATGTAACCCGATCCTGGCAATGACCATTGCCGGCGCGTTGCTGCACCCCAACTTGGCACAAATGCTGGCGGCGGGCACGGTGATTGATTTCGTCGGCATACCGGTGCGCCTGGCGGATTACGCCGGCTCGGTGTTGCCGATCATTTTCACCGTCTGGTTAATGTCCTATATCGAACGGTTTGCCGAGAAAGTATCGCCGACGATGATCAAGTTCTTCACCAAGCCTATGATTATCCTGTTGGTGACCGCCCCGTTGGCGTTGGTGGTGGTAGGGCCGTTCGGTATTTTCCTCAACGATCTGGTGGCCGCCGGTGCCGCTATCGTCGACGGTAAAGCCAGTTGGCTGATCCCGATGCTGATGGGCGGCCTCCAGCCGTTTCTGGTAATCACCGGTACGGCCTGGGCAATGACGCCGATTGCTACCGGTCAACTGAGTAAAAATGGTTTCGAAATGATTAACGGCCCAGGCATGTTGGCTTCCAACATTGCACAGGGGGCTGCGACGCTGTGCGTGGCCTTTCGCACCAAAAACAAAAATCTGCGCCAGCTGGCGTCCTCTGCGGGTTTCACCGCGCTGCTGGGTATCACCGAGCCTTCGTTGTACGGCGTGACGCTCAAACTGCGCAAACCACTGATTGCAGCAATGATCGGCGGCGGCTGTGCCGGTATTTACGCCGGGCTGAGTGGGCTGGTGCGCTATGCCTTCGTTTCTCCCGGATTAGCGGCGCTGCCGGCGTTTATCGGCGAAAACCCAATGAACATTGTCCATGCGCTGATCACCTGCGCCATTGCCATTGTGGTGACTTTTGCACTGACCTGGATGCTGGGGTTCGACGATCCGGTTGAAGAAACGGGATCTGGGGGCTCGGAGGCCGTCAGTGGCGACGAACAGCAAATTTTCAGTCCGCTCAACGGTCAACTGGTGGCATTGGCGCAGGTTAACGACGACGTGTTCTCGCAGGGGCTATTGGGTCAGGGTGTCGCAATACGGCCGCAGGAAGGCGTGTTGCGCGCGCCGCTGACGGGGGAAGTAGTGACGTTCCTGCCATCCATGCATGCGGTCGGTATCAAAGGTGACAACGGCGTCGAGCTGCTGGTGCATATCGGCATTGATACGGTCAATCTGGCGGGACAGCATTTTACTTCCGAGCTTAAAGTGGGCGACCGCGTCCAGGTGGGAGATGAACTGGTGCGCTTTGATCTGGCGGCGATCGTCGGGCTGGGTTACGACATTACCACACCGGTGCTGGTGGTTAACAGCGAAGCTTTTCCTGAGTTGAATTGCCGCCAACCGGGGGCAGTGGATTTTGGGCAGCCCATCATCACCCTTAATAATGCGCAGCAGGAGCAGGCATGATTTACCAACGACTGAACGATTTCCCCGCAGATTTTCTGTGGGGGGCTTCCACCTCTGCCTATCAGGTGGAGGGGGCCTGGAACGAAGACGGCAAAAGTCCATCGATTGTGGATATGCTTAATCACCCGGCAGAAACCGCTGATTTTAAGGTCGCCAGCGATCACTATCACCGCTTCCGAGAGGATGTGCAGCTGTTTGCCGAACTGGGGTTAAAGGCCTATCGTTTCTCGATTGCCTGGACGCGAGTGCTGCCGCAGGGGACCGGTGAGGTCAACGCCGCAGGGCTGGATTTTTATCGCCAGTTGATTGATGAACTGCTGAGCCATGGCATAGAACCTGTGGTAACGCTCTATCACTTCGATCTGCCTTATGTGCTTGAGCTGCAGGGCGGTTGGTCGAACCGCGCCACCATCGATGCCTTTGTCGATTATGCCGAAGTGTTGTTTGACGCATTCGGTGACCGGGTAAAGTATTGGCTGACCAACAACGAGCAGAACACCATGATCCTGCATCCGGGCGCCATTGGCACGCCGAAGGGCGGTGAACTGCCATCCAGGCGAGTGCTGTATCAGCAAAGCCACCATATGTTGGTGGCTCAGGCCAGGGTGATGGCGTTGTATCATCAGCGCTGCCCGGCCGGGAAGATCGGCCCGGCGATTAATACCACCTCGATGTATCAGGAAACCTGCAATCCGCTGGATGCCATCGCCGCCCATAACTGGGAAACGCTGCGTTGCTGGAGCTTCCTCGACGTGGCCGTGCAGGGTCGTTATAACCCGCTGGCCTGGCGTTACCTGCTGGATCGTCAATTGGCGCCACGGATGGAACCCGGTGATGCGGCGCTGTTGCTGCAGGGCAAACCGGACTTCGTGGCGATAAATTATTACTCGACCGCCACCATTGCCGCCAGCCGAGGCGATGCGTCGGACATCAGCGCGCGAGCCGGCGATCAGCAAATCATGCTGGGGGAACCGGGCGTGTATCGCGCGGCGGAGAACCCGTTCGTCGGTAAAACCCGTTACGGCTGGGTGATCGATCCTGTCGGATTGCGGCTGACGCTACGTAAAACCGCGGAACGTTACCATTTACCGATATTAATTACTGAAAACGGCATTGGCGCCCCGGACCAGCTACAGGCCGATGATACAATCAACGACGATTACCGCATCGAGTTTATGCGACAACACGTCGAACAGATGCAGTTGGCCATCAACGACGGCGTCGAACTGATCGGCTATTGCCCCTGGGCGGCAATAGACGTGGTCAGCACCCATCAGGGCTATGCCAAGCGCTACGGGTTTATCTATGTAAACCGGGGTGAGCAGGATCTGAAGGATCTGCGGCGGATCAAAAAGCGCAGTTTTGATTGGTACCAACGGCTGATTGTCTCCAATGGCCGGCAACGATAATAAAAACAGAGGGTGTGGCCGCGACGATGAAAGTCATTAAGGTACTCAATAATAGCCTGGTGCTATCGGCGGATGACGATAACAATGAAGCTATCGTGATGGGCAAGGGTATTGGCTTTAACAGCAAAGTGGGTGACGTTCTCGACCCGGCCGCGATAGAGAAAGTGTATGTGGTGCAGAACAGTCAAAAGGGCCGCGATTACCTGCGGCTGATTGAAACCACGCCGGAAGAGCACATCGAGATTGTGCAGATGATCCTGGCGGAGGCTAACCGGCAGCTTAACGGGCGGATTAACGAGCAGATTTTCTTCACCCTGGCGGACCACATCAGTTTCGCCATTGAGCGCTATCACAAGGGTATCGCAATCCAAAATCGCCTGTTGTTCGAGGTGAAGCGCTTTTACCCGCAGGAGTTCGCAGTGGCGAGCCAGGCACTGGCACACATCAACCGGCGGTTGAACATTGCGCTGCCGGAAGAAGAGGCGGGCAATATTGCTTTTCATCTGGTTAATGGTCAAACCGACGTGCAGAACATGGAGCACACGCTGCTGTCGGTGAAGATGCTGAAAGACATTTTCAATATCATCAAATACCATTTTCGCATCACGATCGACACTGACTCGCTCAACTATTCGCGTTTTTTGGTGCATATGCAGTTTTTTATTCAGCGAATGATCGAGGGGCAGCAAATGGCGTCGAAAGACGACTTTATCTTTGCGCAGGTGACCAGGGAGTATCCCGATGCCTATCGCGGCGCACTGCTGATCCGTGACTACGTGAAGAATCTGCTGCAAATGGAAATGTCGAACGATGAACTGCTGTATCTGGTGATCCACCTGACGCGTATTGCCGAGCGGTCAGATTAGCCGGGCGACTGCTCGCTGACGGCTTCGGCCACCAGATCGCGAAAGCGTTGGATGATGGCCGAAGTCCGGTTGCTGCGCAGCGCCAGATAAAGCGGCGCGCTGAGCTGAGCCTGTTCGGCAATGGTTCGGTAAACGATGCCGTCGCCGCCTAATCTTCGCATCGAAGCCGGTACGATCGACAAGCCCAGACCGGCACCTACCAGGCTAAGGGTTGCGGGCAGGCGCGGGGCTTCCTGAATAACGCGAGGGCTGAACCCGGCGCGGTGGCAGGCAGCCAGAATGGCGTCATACAAACCCTGACCCGCCGGCCGGCGGTAGAGAATAAAAGCTTCTTGAATCAACGCCGTCAGCGGCAGCGGTTGATCGTCATGGGTGGCCAGCGGGTGACCGATGGGCAGGGCGATCAGCATCGGCTCGCGCAGCACAGGTTCTATAGTCAAACCGGGAATACCGCCAACCGGCGAGCGGACAAAGGCCACGTCGAGCCGCTCATCCACCAGGGCATCCAACAGTTCACCGCTGCCGGCCTCTTCCAACTGAGTGGTAATGCCAGGCAGGATCTCACGGTAGCGGCGCAGCAGATTGGGCACGAAGGGATGCAATGCGGCCGAGCTGGTAAAACCGATGGCGATATGACCTTGTTCGCCCCGCGCGGCGCGGTGTACCGCTTCGGTCAGATGTTCTGCCCGCGTCAGTAGCGCCCGCGCTTCATTGAACAACACGCTGCCGGCCTCGGTAACGCGTACGCCGCGGGGCAGACGTTGCAGCAGTTTTACCCCCAACTCCTCTTCCAACCCCTGTAACAGGCGAGTCAACGGCGGTTGTTGAATAAACAGTCGTTCAGCAGCGCGGGTGATATTGCCTTCCTCTACCACAGTAACGAAAGCCCGCAGGCGGCGAAGTTCGATCATTGACATACCCTATAGGTATCCTTATTGCTTCCGAAATGCATTAGACATCATGGCATGGCGACGCGCATCATACCAGCCATCAAAATAAGCGATGTGGAACGGACAATGTCTGAATCTGATGCGGTAAAAAATCACCCGCTGGCAGCACCACCGGGCAACGGTGAGTTGTTTTTGGGCTTTCTGATGCTGGGGTTGATTGGCTTTGGCGGGGTGTTGCCCTTAGCGCGAAATATGCTGGTAGAAGATCGTCGTTGGCTCAGTGGCCAGCAGTTTACCGAGCTGCTGGGGCTGTGCCAGTTTCTGCCGGGCGGCAACGTGATTAACCTTTCGGTAGCGGTTGGCATGGAATTTCGCGGCCTGCGCGGGGCTTTTTGCGCCTTGCTGGGGCTGATCAGCGCACCGACGGCCATCGTGGTCGGTTTGGGTATGGTTTATGCCCGCTTCCAAAATGACGCCCACGTGCAACACGTGTTTGCCGGGCTGGCGGCGGCGGCGGCCGGTTTGCTGCTGTCTACCGGGGTAAAAATGCTGTTGCCACTGCGCGGTAGATGGCTGGCGTTGGGCATTGTGGCGCTGTGTCTGATCGCCATCGCCTGGCTGCGCTTGCCCTTGCTGCCGACCATGCTGACATTGGCGCCGTTGAGCATCTTGCTGATGTGGTGGAGGGATCCCTCATGATGGCTATATTGATCTCGTTGGCGATCATATTCACCGAGCTGTCACTGTTGGCGTTTGGCGGCGGCATGACCATTCTGCCGGAAATGCAGCGTCAGGTGGTGGAGGTTCACCAATGGATGAGTGCGCAGGAGTTCAGTGCGCTGTTCGCCATGGCGCAGGCCGCGCCGGGGCCGAACATGATGATTGTGCCGCTGGTGGGGTGGCACGTGGCCGGTTGGGCCGGGCTGTTGGTGTCCTCCATCGCCAAGTTCGGCCCGTCGTCGATGGTTACCCTGTTGGTGATGGGCGTCTGGCGACGCTTCAAGGATAAGCCATGGCGGCGTCGAGTGCAGAGCGGTTTGGTGCCGGTGACCGTCGGCCTGGTGGCGGCCAGTGGCGTGCTGATTGCCGAAGCTTCCGCACCGAATTGGCCGTTGGCGGTGATTATCCTGCTGGCAACGGTGCTGAGCATGAGCAAACGCATTCACCCATTATGGGTGTTGGCGGGCGGGGCGATACTGGGGCTGCTGCTGGCGTAATCGATATTGGCGGCAGGGGCAGGCTGCCGCCAGAGTGAATTACTGGCGCGGCGTCAGCGAGAAGCGGGGCTTGCCGTTATGGTTCATCACTTCATAGCGTTTGGGGGCCGTCAGCGCCAGAAACGCTACCATGCTGCCATCGGCATTGGTCAGCGTCATGCCGTCCGGCGTCGGACGCCAGGCCACCGGCAGTTCGGTGAGCGACAAGGGTTGCAGACACTGCTCTGAAGCGGTGAAACGGTAGGCATTAGTCCCCTCGATCAGTTCATCGCTTAATTCAACGTGGCAGGTTGGGGCTTTGCCTTCGGCATCGTTCAACTGCCAGTGCCCCTTCAGCGCAGAGGGGGCCAGCAGGGGCAGTGAACTGGCAAAGGTAGTGCTGCTTAACATAAGGCTCATAACAACTCCTGTCAGGGCAACGCGCCTGAGTGCGCGCAAAGAGAGAAATCTCGACATCGGCCACTCCTTACTGAAATCCGTTAATACCATAGCACGATCCTTCTTGCTGGGTGATCCAAGGATAAGTGATTTTAATACTCGTTTATTCTGAATCAATGAATAACCCGCAGTATAAATGACGAGCAATTAAAGCCAGTAGTCTTCTTGTTATTGTGGTCTATATTTTTCAATCAATTGTTTTTAATTGCTTTAATGGTTTTGTTTAATTTGGGACGCCTGCTTATTATTGCACTGTTGTATGGTTGCGCCGTCAGACTAATTCCCTATGCTGGGTTGCGGAACTGGAATGTTCCCATTAGTTATTTTGATTGAATGCCTCACCAATTGAGTAAATTCCTATTGTGTAAAGGAGAATGCGATGAACCGCAATCACAATGAAATTTTGCAAGATGACGAAGCGTTTACCGGCCTGGCGGCCACATCCCCTCATGATCCCAACTATCAATTCTACTATCACCAAACCGGCAGCATCTACAATGGGCTGGGCTATGGCGCTTATCTGACGTTGGATAATGCCAATCTCTACAGCAACCAGCGAGGCACCGGCCCGCTTACCACCTGGGGCAAGACCCGTGAAAACTACAGCTCCGAGCGCGCAGCCGATCAGCTGACTCGCAGTGGGTATACGCACAACGGCGACAACGTTTTCCATCAGCCGGCAGATCTGACCTTTTCCTTCCTGACCCAGGAAGCGCTGGATGTTATCGGCAGAACCGGAACGGGTAACAACGCCAATAAAGGGCTGGAGCCGTTGACCGAAGCGGCTAAAAGCCAGGCGTTAAAATCGATGCAGGCCTGGGCAGACGTGGCAAATGTCACCTTTACCGAAGCGCAGTCCACGGATCTGAACCACCGGGCGGATATCACCTTCGCTTATTACACCCAGAAAGCCGATGGTAGCGCAGCGGATGACAATGCCTTTGGTTACTATCCAGCCACCTCTAATCCTGCGGATGATAACAGCTACGCCGGTACGGTCTGGTTTAACAAAGGTTTTCTTACTCATCAAGCGCCGGTGCCAGGGGATTTCAGCAGCCAGACCTTCACCCATGAAATTGGCCATGCGTTGGGGTTGCTGCACCCTGGCGATTATGACGCTTCCGACGACAGGGATCCCACTTATATCGATGACGCCGTGTATTATCAGGATTCGGTTCAATACTCGATAATGAGCTACTTCAACGGCAATAACACCGGCTCCGATACCAAAGGGGTCAACGGTTATGGCCCGATGATCGACGACATCGCCGCGATGCAGAAACTGTACGGTGCCAATATGGAGACGCGCACCGGGGATTCGGTTTACGGCTTTAATTCCAATACCGGGCGCGACTTCTTGACCGCAACGTCAGATAACGGCAAGCCGGTGAACTTTGCGGTGTGGGACGCGGGCGGTAATGACACGCTGGATTTTTCCGGCTACAGCCAGCAGCAGCTGATTAATCTTAATGACGGCGCATTTTCCAGCGTGGGCGGTGGCACGCAGAACGTGGCGATCGCCAATAATGCGGTGATCGAGAACGCCATTGGCGGCAGCGGTCGCGACGTGATCATCGGCAACGAACAGGCCAACCTGCTGGCCGGTAATGCCGGTTCGGACATGCTGTATGGCGGGTTGGGGGCGGACCACCTGTGGGGCGGCAAAGACGCCAATAACTTCGCCGACTATTTCGTTTACCTCAATGCCAATGAGTCCACCACTACGGCATTCGATGTGATCGAGGATTTCGAACACGGGATCGACAAGATCGACCTCTCGGGGCTGCGTTTCAACAACAGCCTGAGTGAACTGCGATTGATCGACAGTGCCGACAGTTTCAGCGGCCAGAAAGGCGAGTTTAAACTTAACTTCGATACCTTTAACGGTACGACGGATTTACTGCTGAATACCCATAACGACAGCTATGCGGCGGACTTCAAAATCCACGTTGTCGGCCAGGTGGAACAAAGCGATATTCTGTTTGCCTGAGTGCCACGCTTGATAAGGGCCTTACGGCCCTTTTACTAAAGCGCCATCCCCGGCCTTTAAGGGTTCAGAGCCTTGATCAGCGCCTGATTGAACCGTTCGGGTTCCTCCATTTGTGGCGCATGACCCAGGCCCGGGAATTCGATCAGGGTGGCGTGCGGGATCATTTTCGCCACCTGTTTGCCCAGCAGATTATAGTGACCGAGCCTGGCCTTGACGGCAGGTGAAGCGATGTCGCTGCCGATGGCGGTGGTGTCGGCGGTGCCGATCATCAAAGTGGTCGGCGTTTGCAGATCCTTAAACTCGTAGTACACCGGCTGGGTAAAAATCATGTCGTAAATCAGCGCTGAGTTCCAGGCCACCAGGCGATGCCCAGGCCCGTTGTTCAACCCGGCCAGCATATCGACCCAGCGGTCATATTCCGGCTTCCAGCGGCCAGCATAATAGGTCTGCAGTTCGTATTGTCGAATACCGGCAGCAGAGGTTTTCAATTCACGCTCGAACCACTGATCGACGCTGCGCCACGGCACGCCTTTGGCTTTCCAGTCTTCCAGCCCAATCGGATTGACCATCACCAGCCGCTCCACCGCCTGCGGGTACATCAGGCTATAGCGGGTTGCCAGCATGCCGCCGGTAGAATGGCCGACGATCACCGCTTTACCGATTTTCAGGTTATTTAACAGCGCGTGGGTATTGCTCGCCAACTGCTGAAAGCTGTATTGGTAGTGCTGCGGTTTGGTGGAGCTGCAAAAGCCGATTTGATCGGGCGCGATCACCCGATAACCCGCCTTGCTCAGTGCCTTGATGGTCTCCTGCCAGGTGGCCGCGCAGAAGTTTTTGCCGTGCATCAGCACTGCAGTACGGCCGTTGGCGTCGCCCTCTGGCGGGACATCCATATAGCCCATAGTTAACTGCTGCCCCTGCGAGGGGAAGCTGAATTGTTGCTGTGGGTAAGGGTAGTGAAAGCCCTGCAGTTCCTGACCGTATTTGGGCGTTTCGGCAGCCACGCTGGCAGAAAAGGCGGCCAGAGCAGCGGCTAGCGCGACTTGACGGGTCAATCTCAGCATCCTGATGTCCTTATGAAAATCGGCAAGAGTCTGAGTATAGCCGTAAAGGTCATGCCTCCCCGATGAAAAGGAGGCATGAAACGCTAGGCACTGCGCAACTGCTGTTGGCGTTCAAGCTGTTTGTTGAAGTGCGCGGGGGCCCAATCCGCCTGCAGCGCCTGCATCAGCAACTGTTGCTGGGTCTGCGGAGCCAGTCCGGCCAGCGGCGGATCGCTGTCCAGATTGGTGGGGAAAGAGTAGCCGTCTGCCGCCGCCGCGACGGTCGCCGCCAACTCCGCACCCAGCAGCTCTCCTGCTTGATAGCGCCGCAGTAACGCCGGATAGATCTGCTGCAGCAGATTCAAGCGGTTCACGGTTTCCATCGGCTTGCCGAATGCCGATGAGACCTGCAACAGATTGGCGATGCGCACATGGTCGCGGGTGACATTGTTGCCCGCAGCATGGAACAGCGCCGGGTTAAAGAACAGTGCGTCTCCCAGCTCCAGCGGCAGCTGTACGGCATGTTGCTGGAAATAGTCGATAAACTCCGGGGTGCGCCACGCCAGATAGCCGCCAGGATACTGGTGCGAGAACGGCAGTAATTGAGTTGGGCCGGACTCCAGCGGCATCGCAGAATGCGCTACAGCACCTTGCAACGTCAGATACTGCGATAGCAGTTGCAACGGCAACGGAAAACGTTGTACGTCGTGATTTTCCTGAAAGCCCAGATGGTAGTCACGGTGCGGTTGCTGCGCCTTTCCCCCAGGACGCACTACGTTGACCTGCGCCGTCATTTGATACCAGGGGCCGAGCCAGGCTTCGCTGACCAACGCCAGCACAGGGTTGGCGTAGTAGTCAATAAAGGCGTCGGGATCGTGCTGGGCGGCCTTTTGCAGCGAATTCCAGATGCGGCCATTATTGCCGGCGGCAGAAAAGTGATCGCCCGCGTTCCCTCTGGCGGCTTCTTCCTGGAAAATGGCCTCGAAAACCCGGTTATGGCGCTCTATGATGCTCTTGTCGGGATAGGTGTTTTTAATCACCAGCACGCCGGGGCCGGTGGAAAGTGCCCGGTGCAGCTCACTCAATACCGAGGTTTTATCGGTTTGCGCACGCTCAATCAGCATGTCAGCGTGATAAATCAGCACGTTTTTTTTCGCGTCGGCCGCCAGTGGATATTCACTCAATGTGAGCGACTGCTCACATGTCTGGCCAAAGTCATCAACCGAAAGCCGGTCAGGCTGTAAAAAAAGAGTTTCAGTCATGATGTGCTCCCGAGTTCAGGCTCAGTGGGTGGTCCGGTTTGGGTGAACCGCCGTCGCCGCAGCCAATCACCCCCTGATCGAAGTCGACAACCGCGCCGGTCATCATTCCCGACTCCTCAGACAGTAAGAACGCCACCGCACGCGCCACTTCCCGTGGTTTCAATAAACGCCCAAACGGCTGTTTCCGTTCCGCCTGTGCTAACCAATTCTCATCGGCGTCGTGATACTGGCGCTGAATTTCATGCTCATGTGGCGTGTCCATCCAACCGATATTCAGGCCGTTTACCCGGATGCGGTTGCGCATGGCGCTAAAGGCGACGTTTTTGGTCAGGGTGATCAGTGCGCCTTTTGAGGCGGCATAAGGCGCGAGAAACGACTGACCGCCGTGCGCGGTAATGGTAATGATGTTAACGATGGAGCCAGCGACCTGATGCTTGATCATCACTTTGATGGCTTCCTGCATCAGGAAGAAGGGCGCGCGAATATTGACGGCGAAAATCGCGTCAAACAGCTCTGGCGTGGTATCGATTATGGTACCGCGGTCGGACATGCCGGCGCAGTTAACCAACCCATGCAGGGTACCGAAAGCCTTTTCCGCTTCGGCAATGACGTCGTGGCAGGCTGCCGGGTCGGCAATGTCAGCGGTGACGAATCGGGCATCGCAGCCGGTAGCGCGCAACTTCTCTGCCTGGGCGGCACCCGCTTTCTGATTGCGGCCGCAAAGCATCAGCCCGGCGGCCCCGCGCTCGGCCAGCAGTTGTGCCACCGCAGCTCCCAGCCCCTGGGTTGCCCCCGTCACCACGTAATAGTTTCCGGAAAACATTGTGTTTACATTCTCATGCATTGCGTCAGCCTCAGATAATTTTTGATATTAAAAATCAATCGGTTGTTTTTATCTTCATCTTGCTATTGCTAACCCTAGCATCTACATTTTGTTAACAAAACCTCACTGAAACCTCAAAAAGACCTCAATTTGGCGGCGGTATGAAATTCTCTATCAAACAAATTGCTGCGCAGGCGGGTGTCAGCAATGCAACGGTCGATCGCGCGCTGCATCAGCGCGGCAAGGTGCATCAACAAACGCTGCGGCGCATTGAACAGGCGCTGCAGGATTTGGAGAATCAGCAGCGCAGCGGGCTTGCCAGCGGCCGTACGCTGCCGATCGACGTGGTGATGCACACGCCGCAGCGTTTCAGTCAGTTGGTTACAGATGCACTGTGTAGCCAGTTAAGTGCCTTCGTGCCGTTTCGCATTACGCTGCGCTTTCATATTTTTGAACAGATCGGCACCGCTGAACTGCAGCAGGTGCTGGAGCGTTGCCGTAGTCAGGGCTCCTATGGGGTGATCCTGAAGGTGAGCGATGAGCAATTGCTCAATGACAGCGTCGGTTTGTTACAGCAGCAGGGCATACCGGTGGTGACCATAGTGACCGATCTGCCGCAAAGTCGGCGCATCAGCTATATCGGCATGGATAACCGAGCGGCGGGCCGTACGGCAGCTTATCTGATGGCTCGCTGGTTGCCACCGCAGCCACAGCGGGTGGCCGTGGTGATCAGCAGCCAGGGTTTTCGCGGCGAAGAAGAAAGAGAGGGGGGATTCCGTCAATGGCTGCGGGAAAGGGCACCGCACCTTAGCGTGGTGGACATTAGCGGTGGTCTGGGGGTCCATGCACCGACGCTGGCGCGGGTAACGGAAACGTTGCGCAGCCATCCGGATATTCACGCGGTGTACAGCGTTGGAGGGGGGAATTCTGCGATTGTCGAAGCGTTCAACCGGCAACAGCGGCCGCTGGCGGCGTTTATCGGCCACGATTTGGATCAGGAAAATCGCCAACTGCTGGCACAAGAGAGGATTGATGCGGTAATCGACCACGATTTGCAACGGGACGCGCGCAATGCCTTCCAGGCCATTTTGCAATACCACGGGTTTGTTCCCGGCAATATCGTCACGCACGCCTTTTCAAGGATAAGCGTGGTGACGCCGTTTAATCTCGGGAGGGTCGAAGACCCTTTCGCCGGCGCTTAATGCAGGAATTGTAGCCACCGGCGAACCGGTGGCAAGGGCGTGCGTAACAAGGTAATTACACCCAACCTTTGGCGCGAAATTCATGCAGCGTTTTAGCGACAAACGTCATTTCCTGCGGGGTGCCCAGCGAGATACGACACCAGGCATCAGCCGGTGGGAAAGCGCGGCCAATCAATATGCCGGCTTCCTTCATATGTTGCTGATACTCTTTTAGCGGCACGCTGAGCTGGTGAAACACGAAGTTTCCCTCTGAGGTGAGATAGGGAATGTTCAGTGCCTTCAGCGCATCCAGCAGGATTTGGCGTGACGTATCGTTGCTTTTTTTGCTATAGGCAATAAATGCCCGATCGTCCAGCGAGGCCAGGGCGGCATCGACGCCGCAGAAATTGATTTTCTCGCCGGCAACGTGGTTCGTCAGGCGGGCGATAATCGCCGGTTGCGCGACTGCATAACCAACGCGCATGCCAGCCATGGCGAAAATTTTCGAAAAGGTTTTCAGCAGGATAATGTTATCCGCGCCTTGCTTAAACAACGGGCCGACCGAACGAAAGCGTGGATCGTTGACGAATTCGGCATAGGCCTCGTCGACAATAAACAGGGTATTTGGCGGTTTGGTGGCGATCCAGGGTTCGATCAAATCTGCCGGAGTGATAGTGGCGGTGGGGTTATTCGGGTTGACCAGATACACCAGCGAGGGGCCATCGTAGTTTGCTACCGCTTGTTTTAGCCCGTTGATGTCGAACTGCCATCCGTCGAGCATCGGCACTTTGGTGATTTTCATGCCGGCAATTTTGGCGAAATGCTCGCCGTCACCATAGGTCAGTTCAGGGATCACCAGTTGGGTATCGAGCGTGGCGTAAGCCTCTACCGCCGCGCGTATCCCTTCGGAGGAACCGGCAGTCAGGAGAATGGCCGTATCCGGCACCTGATATTGACTGGCCAATTTGTTGCGCAAGGCGATAATTTCATCTTTGGCATAACGGTTGGCTTTCACTACAGCATCCCGCGCGGCGGCCTGTGCTTTGGGCGACATGCCAAGAGGGTTTTCGTTAAAGTTGATGCGGATTGGATGATCTGCCGTGGGCGTGACGAAAGGCGCTTCTCCAGGTGCCATGTCCGCCAATGCGCTGCGGTTCAGTCCCACCAGCGCAATACCGCCGGCCAGGGCCCCAGAGAGCTTCAGTAACTGCCTACGTTTCACGTTTAAGGTATCGCTTTCTTGCATGTGTTTGTTCTCCTTGTTGATTAAGCTGCGCAGAAAACAAGGCAGAAAACATGCCAACTTTTAATTCATTGATTTTATTTAATTAAAATAAATCGGTGCATTATAGTGCACCGTTGTAGGTCGGGTTACTGCACCATAATGCCCTTTGGGTTATGCCACCGGGCGCCGCCATAACCCAGCAAACCGGCCCGGTTTGGCAAACATCACCAGATTGCCAAGCAGGATCAGGCATAGGCCAATCACCGCATTGGTGTGCCACTGATAGCCTTCATACAGGGTTGAAATGGTCAGTGCCACCAGGGGAAACAGCAGGGTGCTGTAGGCTGCCGCCCCGGCGCCGATGCGGCCCAGCAGGCTGAAATAGGCCGCAAAGGCAATCACCGACCCGAAGATCGCCAGATACAGCAACGAGCCGATATAGCGGCTGCTGAACTCAATCTGGAATGACGCACCCTGGGCCAAAGCAATCAGCGCCATCAGGATTGCGCCGTAGCTCATGGCGTAGGTATTGGTGGAAAGAATGTCCAGCCCGCGCCGCTGGTGGCGGGAGCTGATCATATTCCCCAAAGAGAAGCCGTAGGTGCCAAGGGCGCTTAATCCGATGCCTTTCAACAGGTCCGGCGCCATTTGCGTCGCCATCAAATCTTGCCAGAACAGGGCGACAATTCCGGTCAGGCCCAGCACCGCCGCCGGCAGCAGGTTGGGGCTGGGGCGCTGACGAAAGAAAATGATGCCGTTAACGGCATTGAACAGCACCGCCATCGAGAAAATCACCGACTCCAGTCCGCTGCTGATGTAGGCCGCCGCATGGTAAAAACAGTAAAAGTTAAAGCCGAAAACGCAGCAGCCTTGCATGACGCAAAACAGATGGTCGCGGGGGGCGATACGACGCAGGCGCCGTGCCAACAGGAGAATGACCAACATCAACGCGGCGGAAACCACGAAACGGTAACTGATGGAAACGGGAATGGCCACCGGGCCTTCCTGCTGCAGGGTAATGGCAATCCAGGTGGTGCCCCAAATCAGCACCACGGCAAGGTACAACAGCACGTTCATAATTAACTCCGGCAAAATGGATAGGCTCAGTATCCGCCGCTGTACGCCACCGCGCTTTCAGCGCTTTGCGAGCAATTGCATATTCTTGCGCTTTTTTTGGCAAAAGCGCGTGCTGATGGCTGGTGTGGCAGTGCGCCACTCTCTACACTGGAAAGATTGAGCAAAGCGGGGTCGGTAATGTCCAGATACAAGGCGTTTGAAACGCTGCGGGAACATAAAGCGCAGTTACACGACAGTGTGCGATTAAGCTGCGGGGTGGAACTGGCCGCCTGGTCCAACCGTGACGACCGCATTACTCAGGAAAGCGCGGAGCACCATACTCTGAGCCTGTATGTCGCTGACGGTTACGAGTGCTATAAAAAAGTGCCCGGAGGGTGGAGAAACGGCGGCGGCCCTGATCGTTTCTGCATTATGCCGCGCCAGTATGAATCGACCTGGGACGTACGCAGCGATCTGTCTTTCGTCCACCTTTACTGCACCGACAAGCACCTGCGCCAGGTGGCGGAACAAATCTGGGACCGCAGCCCGGCGTCGATAAATCTGGTGCCTAACGCGTTTGCCGAAGACCCGCAAATCACCTTGCTGTATCGCCAGTTTCTACTCAGTTGCAACTGGCAGGAACGGGCCAATCAGCTGTCCATCAGCAGCGCCACCACGCTGCTGATGACCTGTCTGGTTCAGCGCTACAGCGAACTGCAATGGACGCTGCCGCAGGTACGCGGTGGCCTGGCACCCGCCGTTGCCAAACGGGTGAAGGAGTATATCGAGCAGCATCTGGATCTGCCGCTGGTATTGGCCGATTTGGCCGCGCAGGCGGGGCTGAGCGAGTTTCACTTCGCCCGCATGTTCAAACATGACACCGGCCTGGCACCGCATCAGTTTGTGATGCGCGCACGGCTACAGCAGGCGGAGCAATTGCTGCGCCACAGCCAACTGCCGCTGACGCAGATAGCGCTGGAGTGCGGTTTCAGCTCCGCCAGTCATTTCAGCAATCGCTTCAAAGTGGCCTATGGATGTTCCCCAACGCAGCGGCGTCAGGGACGTTAACTTCAACAGGAGAGAACATGGAACAGCAGTTCGCAGGACTTGGCGTGTTGTTTGTCGCCGGATTTGGGCCCATTACCCAACAAACAGAGCACAGCAATGCATTTTACGTCGATGCCCTGGGGTTGCCGTTAAAGCCGATGGAAGGCAATGCCGATTATCTGCTGAGCGAGCACGGCGCGCTGGAAGGCGTGAAGCACTTTGCTCTCTGGCCGCTGGCGCAGGCCGCGCAGTCGTGTTTCGGCAGCGATCGATGGCCGGCGGACCTGCCGGTGCCGCAGGCCTGGATGGAGTTTGATGTTGCCGACATGGCAGTGGCTACCCAGGGGCTGATTGACCGTGGCTATCGACTGCTGGTGGCCAATCGCCAAGAGCCGTGGGGCCAGAGCGTGACCCGGTTGCTCAGCCCAGAAGGGCTGTTGATTGGCGTCACCTTTACCCCCTGGTTGCGCGATTAATTGCCGCTTGCTGAATACCCTCTCCGCAGGAGGGGGTAAATATTTTTAGAAGACTTTATTATTAGCTTATTCAAATTTTTAATTAATAAGCTCATTGTTCTCGAACTGTTCTTAGATTAACTATGGTTATTCCTGTCATTAAGATAAAAGTGATGTCTATCACTCGTTATTTCCTTTCTTTATTAACTTAGCAAACTCATGGTTGCTGAAACTCTATAATTAAATAGAGACAATTCTTATATTCCCCTCTTCACGGTAAAATAATAATGATTCTCGTTTTCAACCAAGGAAAGGGAGAAGGAACTATGGGTAAATTAACAAGGGTGGGGATGGCGGCGTTAATATCCCTGGGGATGACGATGATATTGCCTACGGCAATGGCGGAGAATATCAATATGCCAAATAAGGAGACAGCGGCTCAGCGAATTCATTCGCAGTTTATTGCCGTCGGAAAAACCGTGCAGGTCACTTTCGGCGACTTTGCTTTCAAACTGAACTTTACCGACGACAAAACCATGACCTTTACGGGGATTGGCGCGGCCTCACAGGGCGTGACCGACACCGTGCAGTATACTGCGGTTGAGATCCGCACCGGGGTTTATATGGTCTACTGGAGCGAACCCAAATCCGGCGACAATGTCACCCATGTCGAGGATTTCCAGCGGGGTGAGGTCTATACCAATATCGCCAGTAAGGATGGGACCTTCACCCATCTGAAAGGGCAATTGAAAATCATAGGTCATTCAGGAAAATAAAGGAGCTACAATGAAAAAGGTATTTATCCCTTTGGTTATCGTCGGCAGCATGCTGGCCAATTACCCCGCATTGGCGGTTAAAAACAGCGAGCCACATAAAGTCGCTGGAAATAAAAACATTCATGATCAAAAGAAATTAAAGGTGGTGGAAGATCTGTACGCCGGCTTCTTTAATAAGCATGATATCAGCGTGGCGCAGCGGCTGATTGTGGAAAACTACAAGCAGCATAATCCGTTCGTTGGCGATGGCATCAAACCCTTCCTGGATTTCTTCAGCCAGAATTTTAAAGATAACCCGCAGTTCAGCGCGAAAATATACCGCAGTGCCGTGAGCGGCGACCTGGTGTATGTCCACGTGTTGTATAAAAACAATCCGCAAGACCGCGGTACCGCCAGCGTGGATATTTATCGAGTGAACAATCAGGGAAAGATCACCGAGCACTGGGACGTCAATCAGGAAGTGCCGGAGACATCGGCCAACGACAACACCATGTTCTAACGCGACAGGGCCGCTCTGGCGGCCCTGTCACTCATCGGCGTCTGTTCTCGACCTGTTTGAACTGGCTGCGCACCTGCAGGCAGTTGATCAGCACCAACACTGCCGTGACGGCAAACACCCAACGGAACCCCATCAAAGCCGAAACCCCAGAGCCAATCAACGGACCGACCACATTGCCAAGATACATAAACGACTGGTTATAGCCGAAGATGCGGCCGGTGACCTGATCGGAAGAGTACTTCAACAACAGCGTTTGTACCGCAGGCATCAGGGCACCGTCGGCAAAACCCAGCAGAAAACGCAGGATCCCCAACTGGAGCGGTGTCTCCACCCAGGCCATGATGGCGAACAGCAGGGTGGTCAGCACTAGCGTCGCCAGCAGAATGCGTGCGGTGCCAATACGATCACCCAGCCGGCCCAGGCGTGGTGCGGAAATCAACGCAGCCACCCCAGGCACGGCGGCAATCATGCCGCTAATAAAGGCGATATTGCCACTGTTACCGGACAATTCTTTGATAAACAGCGTCAGTATCGGGCTGATAGAGGAGTTGGCCAATTGGATCATCAGGGTGCTGATAAACAGCGTCACAATCAGGGCGGGATAGGGCAGCGACTGAAAAACGGCCTTACCGCTCAATCGGTCGGCTTTTTTCACCTCGATACGCCGTTCTTTTATCAGGAACAGGGTGATCAGGAAGCTGACGAACATCAGCCCAGCAGTAACGAAAAACACCACGCGCAACCCCAAGTGGTCCGCCATCAGTCCGCCGAGCAGCGGGCCGGCGATCACTCCGGATATCTGACCGGTAGACAGGGTACCCAGCGCCCAGCCACTTTTATCGCGCGGTACCTGTGAAGCAACCAGCGCCATCGCATTGGGAATATAGCCGGAGGTCAGGCCCATCAATGCACGCAGCCCAAGCAGCTGATAAACGTCAGTGACCATGCCCTGCAGTGCAATGACCACCGCCATGCCCAGCGAGGCACGCAACAGCATCAGCTTGCGGCCTTTGCGATCCGCCAGGCTGCCCCACAGCGGCGACACCAGCGCAGACACCAAAAAAGTGCCGCTGAACACCAGACCCGACCAAATGCTGAGCGACTGGTGACCGCTGACACCGAGTTGTTCGACGTACAGCGGCAGAAAAGGGAGGATTTGGCTCATTGCCAGCCCGGTGAAGAAACAGCCGAGCCAGACCGAAATCAGATTGAGTTTCCACGCTTCCATCAGCTTGTCGTACCACTTTGAATTAGGAGGGAATTATTGAGCAAGATAATAATAACACCGGTTATCAAGGCTTGCCGGATGAAATAAGTGAACAAAAGTAAAACCCGCCGGGTGGAGAATGCATTTTCTACAAGTTTGCCGATTGCCATCGGCCAGGTTGTCATGGTGCTATAGCAGCCAATCAGACTTGTTCAGGAGAAGTGGCTAATGACGTTTACGCTGCGAGAGATGGGGGCGGCCGATGTAGCGCCCGCGCATGTGCTGTCGCAAAAAATACGCTGGCCTCATCGGCTGGAAGATTGGCAGCAGGCGTGGTCATTGGGGGACGGAGTGATCGCTGAATCCGCCGGAGAGGTGGTTGGCTGTGCGTTGCGCTGGCGTTGGGGCGAGCAGCGCGCCACCTTGGGGTTGGTGATTGTCGCCGAGCAACATCGTGGGCAAGGCATCGCCAGAGCCATGCTGAAGCGGTTGATAGCCCCTTTGGCCGACTATCAGCTGCATCTGGTGGCGACCGATCAGGGCAAGCCGCTGTATCAGCAATTGGGGTTTATCGAGCAGGGATTGCTGGCGCAGCACCAATGCCGGGAGATGCCGGCACGCCGTAGCGCGCCTTTGCCTCCGGGGTTAACTTTGCGTCCGGCATTGCCGCAGGATCTTGCCACCCTGGTTGCGCTGGATTTCGCCGCCAGCGGCCTGAGCCGCCAACCCCTGTTGGCCGCAATATTGGCAAACGCCGAACAGGCACTGGTGTTGGAACAGCAGGGGATTGCCGTTGGATTTGCCTTCCGCCGTCGTTTTGGTCACGGCTACATGATTGGCCCAGTGGTGGCGCCTGAGCTAACGGGTGCCATTGCCATGGTTGATGCCTTATGCCTGTCTTGCCAGGGGGAGTTTGTGCGAGTAGATACTCCTCAGGCCAGCGGCCTCAGTCCTTGGCTGACCGGGCGCGGTTTGCCCTGCGTCGATACGCCGACCATCATGGTACGTGGTGTGCCCCATAGACCGGATTGCGATGTTGCACAGACATTTTCATTGGTTTCGCAAGCCTGGTCATAAAATTGAAATTAAGGGTTCAGGGTGGTGCATCGTGCGATGCATTGCCCAAATGTTGTGCAATAGTTATCAACTGATGACTATGTTGTAACCGCAGGTTTTTGTCGTTCCTGCGTCGCCGTACGCCGCCGCGCGTGAAATTTCCCTCAGCAATCCGCAATTGGCACAGGCCATGCATTGTCATCATCTCGCTTTGTTATCTGAGTAACAAAGTGGGGTTTGGTGACAACTCGACAACAGTGGGCGAACTATGGCTGAGCATCCAGATGTGATTGCACAAATCGAAGCGTCATTTGCGGTGCAAACCCCCACCGGGAAACGCATTGCCGGTTATCTGCTGGCCAATTTGGCGCAGGTGCCGTTTGAGACCGCTGACAGCATAGCTCGCAGTGCTGCCACCAGCGGCATTTCGGTCGGGCGCTACCTGCGCAGTCTGGGTTACCGCAACCTTGAGGACTTAAAGCGCACCTTGCGCGAGCAGGGTACGGCTTTGCATCAACCCTGGGGCGTGACCGACCGTCTGGGGGCTTACCGCCGTCGGCGCGAACAGCCGCAACCGCAAAAATTACGTCAGTCATTAACGCTGGAACTGGAAGCGATTGAACACGTTTACCAATTGGCCGGCGGCGAAGCCTTTGCGCAAGTCAGCCGCCAGCTGGCGCAGGCGGAAGCGGTGTTTGTCATGGGCATTCAGTCGACGCGCGGCATCGCCAATGCCTTTTACAGCCATCTGGAATATCTGCGGCCCAAGGTCTATTACGCGGACGGGTTGTCCGGCACCTATGTGGAGTCGCTAAATTCGGAATTCAGTGCGCCGTACCTGGTGCTGACGGACACCCGCGCTTATTCGACCATCGCACAAAAATACTGTCAGGCGGCCTGTGCGCGTGGGCTGCGGCTGGCGCTGATTACCGATATTTACTGTCCCTGGGCTCGGGATTACCCGATCGACCTGCTGCAGGTAAAAACCGACACCGGTCAGTTTTGGGACTCGCTGGCACCGCTCAGTTGCCTGTTCAACCTGCTGCTGTCTTCGGTGCTGGAACAGGGCGGCGCAGCGGTCGAGCAACGGCTGGCCAGCAACCGAATTCTGCAAAAAGAGCTGGGGCAATTTGAATCTTAACCGCATGGGAAAACGCAATGAGTGACAACGTAACATTAACCGATCTGGCCGAAGCCTTCCCAGGTCTGCCTATTGAGTTGAAATATGCCGGCGCCGACAACCTGACGGGCCGGCCGATTTACCGCGAAAGCCGCTGCCTGCTCCATCCCGATGCGGTGAAGGGGCTGACGCGTTGCCTGCTGGCGGCACGGCTGGCCGGTTTTTCCCTGCTGGTGTTCGATGCTTACCGCCCGCAGCAGGCGCAGGCGCTGCTGTGGCAAGCCTGCCCGGATCCGCAGTATGTCACCAGCACCCAGACCGGTTCGCACCACAGCCGGGGTGTCGCGATCGACGTGACGCTGCTGGACGCCGCGGGGGCCGCGTTGGATATGGGCACCGGCTTTGATGAAATGAGCGAAAAATCACACCCGTTTTACCCCGATTTCCCTCCGGAGGTGCAGCGCAACCGGCTACTGCTGAATGCGGTGATGGCCGCCGGAGGTTTTCGCGGGATCGCCAGCGAATGGTGGCACTTTGAGCTGCCCAACGCCGGGGATTATCCGCTGCTGGCCGATCGCTTCGGCTGTTTTTCTTACGATTAAAACAACACACATTCAACGCATCAGGAGCTTTGTTTATGAATCAGATCAAATACGCCGCTCTGGCGGCTGCAGTGACGTTGGGCCTGACGGCAGCCGTGCCGGTACAGGCGGCGGTGCCCAAGGACATGCTGGTGATTGGCAAAGCGGCGGACCCGCAAACGCTGGATCCGGCGGTGACTATCGATAACAACGACTGGACGGTGACTTACCCGGCCTACCAGCGACTGGTGCAGTACAAGACCGAAGGCGGAAAAGGGTCGACCCAGGTAGAGGGGGAACTGGCCGACAGCTGGACAAGTTCAGACGACCAACTGGTCTGGACCTTTAAGCTAAAACCCGGCAACAAGTTTGATGACGGTTCGGACGTGAACGCCGAGGCGGTCAAATGGTCGTTTGAACGTCTGATGAAGATTGGTCAGGGGCCGTCAGAGGCCTTCCCCAAAGACCTGCAGGTCACGGTGGTGGATCCGTTGACGGTGCGTTTCACGTTGAAAACGCCGTTTGCGCCGTTCCTGTACACCCTGGCCAATGACGGCGCCGGTATCGTTAACCCGGCGATTGCCAAGGCGAATCCGGCGGACGAGGGCAAGGCCTGGTTGGCGAACCATAGCGCCGGCTCTGGGGCGTACAAACTGGATCGCTGGCAGAAGGGCCAGCAGTTGGTGCTGGTGCCGAACCCGCATTACAGCGGCGCCAAACCGGCGTTTAAACGCGTCACGGTGAAAATCATCGGCGAAAGCGCCACCCGCCGTCTGCAACTGACCCGAGGCGACCTGGATATTGCCGAATCGCTGCCGATTGACCAGCTCACGGCGCTGAAAAGTGAAAACAAGGTTGCGGTCAACGAGTATCCGTCGCTGCGGGTGACCTATTTGTACCTCAACAACGGCAAAGCGCCGCTTAACCAGGTGGATCTGCGCCGCGCCATTTCTTACGCCGTGGATTATCAGGGCATGGTGAAGGGCATTCTCGGGGGGAACGGCAAACAGATGCGCGGCCCGATCCCGGAGGGCATGTGGGGCTATGACGCCAATGCCCAGCAGTACAGCCAGGATGCGGACAAGGCCAAGGCGGCGTTGGCGGCGGTGAAAGACAAGCCGGCCTCACTGAACTTCCTGTATTCGATCAGCGATCCTAACTGGGAGGCGATTGCGCTGTCGGTGCAGGCCAGCCTGGCGACGGTCGGCCTCAACGTCAAACTGGAGAAGCTGGCCAACGCCACCATGCGGGATCGCATCGGTCAGGGCAATTACGATATCGCCATTGGCAACTGGAGCCCGGATTTCGCCGACCCCTATATGTTCATGAACTACTGGTTTGAATCCGACAAGAAAGGGCTGCCGGGCAACCGGTCGTTCTACAGCGATCCGCAGGTGGATGCCCTGTTGAAGAAAGCGGTATCGGTGTCCGATCAGCAGGTTCGCACCGCCGATTATCAGGCGGCGCAGAAAATCGTCATCGACCAGGCGGCCTACGTCTACCTGTTCCAGAAAAACTATCAGGTGGCGATGAACAAAGAGGTGAAGGGCTTTGTGTATAACCCGATGCTGGAGCAGGTGTTCAACGTTGGGCAGATGAGCAAGTAATTTTTTTCGGGCAGCCGTTTGGCTGCCCCTGCACCATGGGAAACCGCTATGAACGTTTGGAGCCTTATCCGTCAGCGCTGCTGGGGGTTGGTGCTGGTGATGTTCGGGGTGTGCGTGATCACCTTTACCATCTCGCACCTGATCCCCGGCGATCCGGCGCGCTTGCTGGCCGGCGACCGCGCCAGCGAGGAAATCGTCCAGCATATTCGCCAACAGCTGGGGCTGGACCAGCCGCTGTATGTGCAATTTGGCCGCTATGTGCTGGATTTGCTGCATGGCGATTTGGGGACTTCCATTCGCACCGGACGGCCGGTGCTGGAAGATCTGCGCGCCTTCTTTCCCGCCACGCTGGAGCTGGCTTTCTGCGCATTGCTGCTGGCGATCGCGTTTGGCGTCCCGCTTGGAGTGGTGTCGGCGGTTTATCGCAATAAATGGCCCGACCATCTGGTGCGGCTGTTGTCGGTGACCGGCATTTCCACCCCGGCGTTCTGGCTGGGGTTAGGGGTGATTATCCTGTTCTACGGTCAACTGAATCTGTTGCCCGGCGGCGGCAGGTTGGACGACTGGCTGGATCCTCCCACCCACATCACCGGGTTTTACCTGCTGGACTCCTTGCTGACCGGTAACGGCGAGGCATTCTGGAACAGCCTGCAGCACCTGATCCTGCCGGCGCTGACGTTAGCCTTTGTTCATCTTGGGGTAGTGGCGCGCCAAATCCGCTCGGCGATGCTCGAACAGTTAGGGGAAGACTATATCCGCACCGCCCGCGCCAATGGCCTGTCGCACTGGCGAGTTGTGCTTGGACACGCCTTGCCCAATGCGCTGATCCCCTCGGTAACGGTATTGGGACTGGCACTGGGGGACTTGCTCTATGGTGCGGTGCTGACCGAAACGGTCTTCGCCTGGCCGGGCATGGGCGCTTACGTGGTGGATTCCATTCAGGCGCTGGATTTTCCGGCGGTGATGGGGTTTGCCGTGGTGGTCTCTTTTGCCTATGTGATGGTTAATTTGATCGTCGATCTGCTCTACCTGTGGATCGACCCAAGAATGGGGCGCGAGGGATAATGACCATGACTCAAACCGAACAACCGCCGCTGGCGGAGCCCGTATTGCGCTATGTCAGCCTGCGCCGCGCCTGGTACCGGGTCCGACGGAGTCCGCTGACGCTGCTGGGGGCCGCCATCATGATCGCCGTGCTGTTCCTGATGCTGTTCTCGCCGTGGCTGGTGCCGCATAACCCGGATGCCATTGACCTTACCGCGCGTCTGTTACCGCCTTCTGCCGAACACTGGTTCGGCACGGACGAGGTGGGCCGCGATCTCTTTAGCCGGGTTCTGGTCGGCAGCCGTCAATCGGTGGCCGCCGGGATGGCGGTGGTGGTATTGGCAGGGGGCATTGGCTCGCTGCTCGGCTGTTTCTCCGGCGTGATGGGCGGAACGATCGATGCGTTAATCATGCGCTGCATGGATATCATGCTGTCCGTGCCGTCACTGGTGCTTACCATGGCGCTGGCGGCGGCGTTGGGCCCCAG
This sequence comes from Serratia liquefaciens, assembly GCA_012719855.1. Classification (GTDB taxonomy): domain Bacteria; phylum Pseudomonadota; class Gammaproteobacteria; order Enterobacterales; family Enterobacteriaceae; genus Serratia; species Serratia liquefaciens_A. Next base: position 120,383 of record JAAXZN010000003.1, read on the forward strand.
TTTGTTCAACGCCATGTTGGCGATTGCCGTGGTGCGCATTCCTTTCTACGTGCGGCTGGCGCGCGGACAGACGTTAACACTGCGTCATCAGGCTTATATGCAGGCGGCGCGCACCTTTGGCGCTTCACGCTGGCATCTGATTGGCTGGCACGTGCTGCGCAATGTGATGCCGCCGTTGGTGGTGCAGGCGTCGCTGGATATCGGTACCGCGATCCTGATGGCGGCGACGCTGGGCTTCATCGGGCTGGGTGCCCAGCAACCGACCGCCGAATGGGGCGCTATGGTGGCCAATGGCCGTAACTATGTGCTCGACCAATGGTGGTATTCGGCCTTCCCCGGTACGGCGATCCTGATCACCGCCACCGGTTTCAACCTGTTCGGCGACGGTCTGCGCGACCTGCTGGATCCTAAAACCCGGGGGCGCTGATGAGTGAAACCACCGTTTTATCAATCGATGAATTGCAATTGGAGTTCCCGGTTTACGGCGGCAGCGTCAAGGCGCTCAATCGCGTCTCGCTGCAGGTTAAGGCGGGCGAAATTGTCGGCGTGGTGGGCGAGTCCGGCTCCGGCAAGTCGGTCACTGCGATGATGACGTTACGGCTGCTGGCGGAAGAGGGTTACAGCGTGACCGGCGGTTCGCTGGAGATGCTTGGCACCGACGTGCTCAACGCCAGCGAGCGGCAAATGCGCCAGCTGCGTGGTGCACGGGTGTCGATGATTTTTCAGGAACCCATGATCGCGCTCAATCCGACGCGCAAGATCGGCCGCCAGATGTGTGAGGTGATCCGCCTGCACCAGCGACTTTCCGCCTCGGCGGCTCGTGACAAGGCGATTCAGCTGTTACAGGAAATGCAGATTGCCGATGCACAGCGGGTGATGGAGCGCTATCCGTTTGAGCTGTCCGGCGGCATGCGTCAACGGGTGCTGATTGCCATGGCATTTTCCTGCGAACCGGAACTGATCATTGCCGACGAACCCACCACTGCGCTGGACGTCACGGTCCAGCGCCAGGTGTTGCGGTTGCTGCAGCAGAAGGCGCGAGCCAGCGGCACGGCGGTGCTGTTTATCACTCATGATATGGCGGTGGTGTCGCAACTTTGCGACCGGGTGTATGTGATGTATGCAGGACACGTGATTGAGAGTGGCACCACCGCCAATGTGATTGAGCATCCCAGTCATCCGTACTCCATTGGGCTATTGCTGGCGGCGCCGGAGCGTGCAGAACCGCGCAGTCTGCTGCAGGCGATCCCCGGTACGGTGCCCAACCTGAGCGCGTTACCGCCAGGCTGCGCTTTCAGTAACCGTTGCCGCCATGCTGATGCTCAGTGTCGGCATACGCCGAAGCTTACGCCATTGGTGACGGAGCCGACCCAAAGGGTCGCCTGTTGGCATCCGCAGTCTGTCGATTTGGAGGTGCAAAATGAACGTTGAGGCACTGCTGGAACTGCGCGACGTGCGACTACGTTTCCCCGCCAGCTATAACTGGCGCGGTAAGCCGAGAGAGTATGTTCATGCGCTCAATGGGCTGGATCTGAACATTATGCGCGGCGAAACCTTGGGCATCGTCGGTGAATCAGGGTGCGGCAAAAGTACCCTGGCGCAGTTGCTGATGGGGTTGTTGAAACCCAGCAGTGGCGAGCTGCTGCGGGCGCGCAATGCCGGTTCCTGGTTTGGCAGCGGCATGCAAATGGTGTTTCAGGATCCGCAGTCATCGCTCGATCCACGCCTGCCGGTGTGGCGGATTATCACCGAGCCGGTGTACGTGCAACAACACAACAGCGTGGCGGAAAGACGGGTGCAGGCGTCGGAGCTGGCTCAACAGGTAGGGCTGCGGCCGGAGGCGATTGACCGGTTGCCGCACGAGTTTTCCGGCGGGCAGCGACAGCGTATTTCCATCGCCCGTGCACTGTCATCGCAGCCGGACATCATCGTGCTGGACGAACCGACCTCGGCGCTGGATATCTCGGTGCAGGCGCAGATCCTCAATCTTTTGGTGGAGCTGCAACGCCAGCGCAACCTGACTTATGTGCTGATCTCGCATAATGTCTCGGTGATCCAGCACATGAGCGATCGGGTTGCGGTGATGTATCTGGGGCAGATTGTCGAACTGGGGCCGACCGCACAGGTGTTGCGCCAACCGCAGCATCCTTACACTCGCTTGCTGCTGGATTCGGTGCCCCGTACCGGCCGCTCACTGGGCGACAGCGCGATTGAAGACCGCAAAGGCGAATTACCGGGCAACCGTCAGTTGCCGCAGGGCTGCTTTTTTCGCGAACGTTGCCCTTACGCCGGCGAGGGGTGCCAGCGACCGCAAAGTTTGAGAGTCAATTTGGGTGGTACGGCGGTGCGTTGCCATAAGGTGGCATGACGGCGATACGTTCAGCGGATAATACCGCGCGTCGATCGTGTGAAGAAGTCGAGGAACAGGCTGAGTAACGGGTACTCCACGCTCAGGTGGAGTACCTCCTGCCGGACATCCTCCAGCGCCATTGACCGGTGATACAGCATGTCGTAGAGAGCGTGAATAACGCGCTGTTGTTGTGGATCGGCGGCCAGAAAAACCGGCGCTACCAGATGCAGGCCGTCAGGTTTGGCACGGTGGCCGCTTGCCTGAACAAAAGGCGGAAGATCCTGTACCACCAGGGCACCGTCGGCGACTTTTGCATGGGCACCGATAATGCAAAACTGGTGTACCGCACACCGGGCACCCACCCAAGCGGCATCGCCCATCTCAACATGTCCGGCCAGGCCGCTGTGCTCGCCGACGTAAGCACCGTTCCCGATGACGCAGTCGTGGGCAACATGCACATTATCCTGCAGGTGATTGTCATTACCTATGACGGTGCGCTGGCAACCTTGTACCGTGCCGCGATGCAGAGTGGCGTACTGGCCTATACGGTTACGATCGCCAATGATTAACGAGGTCGGTTCATCGGCATACTTCAAATCCTGGCCGGCTTCGCCGATCGAAGAAAACGAGCCGAAAACGTTGTCGCGGCCGATACGGGTCAGGCCGTTAATTACCGTGTGCGAGGCGACAGTGGTACCTTCACCTATCTCAACCCCGGCGGAAATGACGCAAAAAGGCCCGATACGCACGTGCGCACCGATCACCGCGCCGGGTGCGATCAGGCTGTTGTCTGCAATACGGGCAGAGGGAGAAATCATGACGTTTCCTGATGGCGGCGCGTGGCTATCCATCAGCCTGGCCAGTCATCGGTTAATGATTAAGCCGGATTCTGGATTAATTGGGGGAAACAGGAACGCGTGGGCAGGAAGTTTGCCTTCCGGTCGGTGTGACAAGGTTTGTCTGCGGCCAGCATAAGCCGGTATTTGCCCCAGACCGCTACCTTATATTTTATTTATTTTATGAACCTTTGGGTGATAACGGGATGTTACCGCCGGCGATTTCAAACTTTTGCCCTGTAGGGCGCAAAATGCTCAGGCTGACAACGGTCAACTCCGTCGTCAGCGGATGCCATAGCTCAGGGCAGTGGCCAATCGGTAGGAGTATTGCTGACGACCTCGACATACATGTCCCAGGCGTGGGACCAGAATTGCGTAAAGCCTTCCTGACTGAAGCTAATGCCCATCAGGCCCATCACAAACCAGCAGGTGGTGAACAACCCGAGGCTGCTGAACATAAATGCCATGCCGTTGCGGCTGGTCTTACGGCAAACGACGTTTAGCTGGCTGGCCATAAACATCATAACGGCGCTAAGTAACTCCCAGCGCATCATAATAAAACCTGTGGCAATGGCACTCATCGAACGGGATCCTTGGTGATAAAGCTGCTCCCAGCAGCGGCCGGAAGGTCAGGGCAATGGGCTAAATAGTGTGATCTGCGTCACATTGTAGCACTGGGATAAATCGCTGCTCAATCCCTGAGCGGGAGAAAAATCGGCATTTGGTAACATTCCAACATGCTGAAACATTTATGCCATTTCATTAGCAACCTTTTAATGGGGAGCGCAAACCAATAACGCTATGCTTGCCGACTTTTCACTGCCCTGATTTATCTTGGGAAAATGTGACGTCTGACAGGTAACTCGCCACGTATGGCCCTATTAAAAGATAAAATTCGCGACCATTCCGCCGAAGAAATGTTGTTTATACGCCGCGCCGGCGTGGCAATGGTGTTGGTCATCGCCTGTTTTGGCGTGTTGATCCTCAACCTGTACCGCCTGCAGGTAAAACAGCATGCGTTCTACCAGACGCGTTCCAACCAGAACGACATCAAGATGGTGCCGATTGCCCCCAGTCGCGGGCTGATTTTCGACCGCAATGGCATCCCGCTGGTGCGTAACATTACGCTGTACCAGATCCAGATTATCCCCAGCAAAATCGACAATATGACCGCGCTGCTGCAGGCGCTGACGCCGATTGTCGATCTGACGCCCGAAGATATCGCCGCTTTTCGCGATGATATGCACCACAACGGCCGCTACAAGCCGGTCACCTTGAAAAGCGGGCTGACGGAAACCGAGGTGGCGCGCTTTGCGGTTAATCAATATCGCTTCGACGGGGTGACGATTGACACCTATCAGCAGCGGGAATATCCCTACGGTGCCGAACTGGCCCACGTGGTGGGTTACGTGTCGAAGATCAACGATAGCGATTTGAAGCGGCTGGACAAGGCGGGCCTCAGCGAGAACTATGCCGCCGACCACAATATTGGCAAACAGGGCATCGAGGCCTATTACGAGTCAGCGCTGCACGGCACCACCGGCTATCAGGAAGTGGAGGTGGATAACCACGGCCGCGTGATACGCCTGCTGAAAGAACAACCGCCACAGGCGGGCAAAAACATATACCTGACGCTCGATCTGCCGCTGCAGCAATATATCGAATCGGTGCTTAAAGGGCAGCGGGCGGCCGTGGTGGTGGAAGACCCGCGCGACGGCGGTATTCTGGCCATGGTCTCCAGCCCCAGTTACGATCCCAACCCTTTCGTCAAGGGCATCAGCTATCCCGCTTATAAAGCGCTGCTGAGCAACCCCGACCTGCCGCTGATCAACCGCGTCACGCAGGGGCTCTACCCACCGGCATCTACGGTGAAGCCTTACATGGCCACTTCCGCGTTGTTTGCCGGGGTGATCACCCCCAACACCACCTTCTTTGGCGCCCCGACCTGGACCTTACCGGGCACCCAACGCCGTTATCGTGACTGGCTTAAAACCGGTCACGGCATGCTGAACGTGACCAAGGCAATCGAAGAGTCCGCCGATACCTTCTTTTATCAGGTGGCGTTTGAAATGGGCATTGACCGTATTCACAGCTGGCTGAGCCAGTTTGGTTACGGTCAGGCAACCGGGATTGACCTGAACGAAGAGTATCGCGGCGTGCTGCCAAGCCGCGAATGGAAACGGCGGGTGCATAAAAAAGCCTGGTATCAGGGGGACACCATCTCGGTAGGCATCGGCCAGGGATATTGGGTGGCTACGCCGATCCAGATGGTGAAGGCGCTAACAACGCTGATCAACAACGGCAAGGTGAAAACGCCCCATTTGTTGTACTCCATGCGGCAGGGCAACCTGGTGAGCCGCTACCAGCCACCGGCAGAGAGTGCGCAGATTGGTGATGCCAAATCGCCGTACTGGGGCATTGTCCGCAATGGCATGTACGGCATGGCCAATCTGCCAAACGGCACCGGTTATAAGCTGTTCCATACTGCGCCGTATCAGATTGCCGCCAAGTCCGGGACTTCACAGGTGTTTGGTCTGAAGGAGAATCAGATTTATAACGCCAAAATGATCCCGGTGCGGCTGCGCGACCATATTTTCTATACGTTGTTCGCGCCGTATAAAAATCCGCGGGTGGCGATGGCGCTAATTCTGGAAAACGGCGGTGGTGACGGCGTGGTAGCCGGGCCGACGGCCCGGGCGATCCTCGACCATATATTTGACCCGGCCAACGCTCCGCAGCCCGAGGATAACCAGAAAGTTAAACCGGAGTTAAACGACAGCGCGGATGTGCAACAGTAAACGCGTTTGTTTTTACTTTCTTACAAACTGCAATCTTCTCACTATTTCTGTCAGGGTAGACTGAAATAATCGCATAACGTTAATAAAAACGCAGGGTTAACAGTGGCGCCATCAACAAAAAAAAGCGGTAAAAATTATTCAACCCTTCGCTTTGGCTGGATTTGCGGTGGGATACTGGTCTGCTTTTTCCTGCTGGCCTTTCGGGTCGGCTATTTGCAACTGCTGGAACATCAGCAGTTGGCGGACCAGGCGGATCAGCGTTCGATCCGCACTCAGGTGTTGCCCACCAACCGGGGGATGATCACCGACCGCAACGGCGAGGCCTTGGCCGTCAGCGTATCTTCGAAAGATATCGTGCTGGATCCCAAGCACATTCTCGACACCCATACCGATATTGGCAATGAACGCTGGCAGAGCCTGGCTAACGTGCTGAAAATGCCGCTAACCGAGGTACAAAGGCTGATCCAGGCTAACGCCCACAAGCGTTTTGTCTATCTGGCCCGCAAGGTCGAGGATGATAATGCCAATTACATCAGCAAGCTGCGTTTGACCGGGGTCAGTACCGAACAGGACTTCAGCCGCTTTTACCCGATGAGCCAAGATGCCGCCGGGCTGATCGGCATTGTCGGGCAGGACAATCAGGGGCTCGAAGGGATCGAATTGGGCTTTAACCACCTGTTGCAAGGCAAGAACGGCCTGCGGGTTTACCAGAAGGACGGCAGCGGGGCGGTGATTGGCGTGATCAAGAACGTCGATCCCGTGCCGCCGCCGAATGTCACGCTGAGCATCGATAAATTCATTCAGTACGTGCTGTATGCGCAAATCCGCGACGGCGTGGTGGCTAACCAGGCAGATTCCGGCTGTGCGGTGCTGGTGAAAGTGAATACCGGTGAAGTGCTGGGGATGGCCAGCTACCCGTCATTCAACCCGAACAACTACGCCAATACGCCGGCCAAAGATATCCGCAACGTGTGCAGCAGCGACAGTTTCGAACCGGGGTCTACCGTGAAGCCGGTGGTGGTGATGGTCGGGCTGGAACACCGGCTGATTAAGCCGGATACCGTACTGGACACCACGCCTTACCGGGTCAATGGCCATTTGATCAAAGATGTTGGCCACTGGTCGAAATTAACCATTACCGGCGTGCTGCAAAAATCGAGCGACATCGCCGTTTCACATATTGCGCTGGCGCTGCCCGCCACCGTACTGCCTGCGGTTTACAAGAGCTTTGGATTGGGCAGGCCGACCGACCTGGGCATCGGCAACGAAAGCAGCGGTTATTTGCCGCAGCACCGTGAACGCTGGGCTGACATCGAACGCGCAACCTTCTCCTTTGGTTATGGTTTGCGTGTCACTCCGTTACAGATGGCGCGCGAATACGCGGCCATCGGTTCTTATGGCGTTTATCGGCCATTGTCGATCACCCGAGTAACGCCACCGGTGATGGGGCAGCGCATTTTGCCGGAAGAAACGGTAAAAACCGTAGTGCATATGATGGAAAGCGATGCCTTGCCGGGGGGCAGTGGGGTCAGCGCGGCGGTGCCGGGTTACCGTTTGGCGATTAAAACCGGTACCGCAGAGAAAATGGGCACCAACGGCAAATACGACGGCGGATACATTAACTACACCGCCGGTGTGGCACCGGCCAGCGATCCGCAGGTGGCGCTGGTGGTGATGGTTAACAACCCGAAAGCCGGCAAGCACTTCGGTGGTTCGGTGGCCGGCCCGGTGTTCGGCAAGATCATGGCGCAGGTATTGGAACATATGAATATCTTGCCGGATGCCCAGCCGTTGAACGTCGTTTCTCAGGTTAAAGGCTAACCCGACGCTCCCCCTCTGCGGAGGGGGGGCCCAGTCACTTTTCAAAGTTACAAGATGGGCCGTGCCTCTTCGACCTCACGAGTGAAGTTAAGATAAATCTGGCGATTTTATTAAAGCAGGGAATATTTTGAGCGTCGATGCTTTGTTGAGCGGGAATATTTATAGATAAGATAATCTAATTAATTCGATAAAATAAAAATAATCCTAAGTGCCAATTCGTGGCGAATAAAATAAATTCGGCCGGGTATCTTCTAATGAAAACTACCCGGCCTGAAAATATTAACGGCTGGTTTGGTGGCCGATGATGCCGCCCAGCGCTGCGCCGCCCAAGGTACCCAGCGTACTGCCGTCGGTCAATACTGCACCACCCAGAGCGCCGACGCCGGCGCCGATAGCGGTGTTGCGATCGCGGTGCGACATATTCCCACATGCGGTGACAGAAAGCGTTGCCATGATGATAACCATCACGCCTGCGGCACGTTTAAGGTTCATAAGAGTTTCCTGATAAATTGCCTAATTAACAGACAAAGAAAGCACTGATTAATCGGCCGGTAGAAGTTGAGATGAATGTATTCTGCCGAAAGAAAATAGAACAGGTAAATATTCTTAATTTTATGCCGTCGGATTTTATTTAATCGCCATTTTACTTTGGGATGATGATTAAATCGCCAGCCTGTTATCTCTTAGGGCAGGTTGGATAATCCTTAAAACCCGTTAAAAATCCTAAGGCCCAGGGGGATTGGCTAATAAGTGTTCCGGCCTGAATTGGCGTACGGGCACTTCAGGGTATGGTCGCCATCGTGTTGTCCCTGACAGAGAGCATTTTTTTGCATTGCGGTAATGCAACTGTGTAAGTTACATTAGCGACATTGAGTTGTGATCTGCATCACAGATTGAAATCAAGCAAAAATAACCTTAAGAAATTCCAGGGAAATTTTCCTTTCTGGGCAGGCTTTTTGCTGCTTAAAAACCAGGAGACAACGATGTTAGAAATGCTAGAGAGTTTGGCCACCGTGGTGATCATGGTACCGGTAATGATTGCCTTGTTGCTTGGCCCGATTTATGGCTTGGGTGAGCTGTTTAATCTGTTTTCTGCCGTTGGCGGGAAAAAGAGCTGACGCGGAAATAATGTTCGAGGGGCGCAATGCCCCCCGATGCAGGTTTAAAGTACCGTTGCCAGGAAATCACGCGTTCTTTGATGTACCGGTTCATCCAGCACCTGTTTTGCCGTCCCCGTTTCGACCACTTTCCCTTGATCCATAAAGATGATTTGGTCCGCCACTTCGCGGGCAAACCCTATTTCATGCGTCACCACCACCATGGTCATGCCAGAGTGCGCCAGGCCTTTCATCACCTGCAACACTTCGCCAACCAATTCGGGATCGAGCGCAGACGTGGGCTCGTCGAACAGTAGCACCTCTGGCGTCATCGCCAGGGCGCGGGCGATCGCCACTCGCTGTTGCTGTCCACCAGAAAGCTCGCGTGGCCAGGCGTGAATGCGATGTTCCAGCCCGACGCGGGCCAGCAGCGCTTTTGCCCGTTCCACCACCAGACTTTTTTTCTCCTTTTTGACCAGCAGCGGGGCCTCAGTGACGTTCTCCAGCACGGTGCGGTGTGGGAATAAATTGAACTGTTGGAACACCATACCGATGCTTTTACGCTGTTCGGCCACTTCGCGTTCCTTCAGTTCATACAGCTGGTTGCCTTTTTGGCGGTACCCGATGAGTTGCTCGCCCACCCGAATGGTTCCGCCGTCTAGCTTTTCCAGGTGATTGATGCAGCGCAGCAAGGTCGACTTCCCCGAACCGGAAGGGCCGAGGATCACCGTTACCGAGCCTGCCGGGATCTGCAGGCTGATGTTTTTCAACACTTCGGTGCCGGAAAATGACTTGCGCACCTGGTTGATCTGAATGGCGGCGCTCATGATTGTGCCTCCTGTGACGGACTGGAAGCGGCTTTGCGGGGACGGAACAGCCAGTTGCTGCGCGCCGCCTGGCTACCTCGACCAAAATAGCGCTCAACATAGTACTGGCCGATCGACAAAATCGAGGTCATCACCAGATACCACAATGTGGCAACCAACAGCAGCGGGATCACCTCGTAGGTGCGCTGGTAGATGATCTGCGCCGAATAGAGCACGTCCTGCAGGGCGATCACCGAGACCACCGCCGTGGTTTTAAGCTGCCCGATCACCTCATTGCCGGCAGGGGGCAAAATGGTGCGCATGGCCTGCGGCAAAACTACGCGCCACAGGATTTGTCCATGGCGATACCCCAAGGCCTTGGCTGCCTCCAACTGGCCACTGCCGACGCTTTGGATACCGGCGCGCACAATCTCCGCCGCATAAGCCGACTGATGCATCACCAGGGCGATCACCGCCGCGCTGAAGGTACTGATGAGGGTGTTGGTAGGGGCGCTGGCCACTTCACCCAGGAAGGGGATCCACAGGCTGATGCGCGGGTAGAGTGCCGCGATGTTGTACCACAGGAAAAGCTGTACCAGCATCGGCACCGCGCGGAAAAACCAGGTATAGAACCAGCTCACCGCCACCAGCACCGGGTTGGCCGACAGACGCATCAACGCCAGCAACACGCCTCCGGCGAAGCCGAAGATCACCGAAATCACGGTGAGCTTTAGCGTCATGATCACGCCATTGATAATCGACGCTTCGGTAAAGTTTTCCGCCACCACCGCCCATTCGAAGCGCGGGTTATGCAGCATCGAATTGACGATGATGCCGACGATCAGCAGCACCAACAGGGCGCTGAACCAGCGCCCATAATGCCGATGACCGACGATGCGCAGTTCGGCATCACCGGCCGCTTGTGGCCCACTCATTTTGCAATCTCTTCATTGATGCCGGCGGTTTTCACCGCACCGAAGCCGATATCCCAGCCGTCGAGGATTTTCTGGTAACTGCCGTCGGCAATCAGCGAGTTAAGCGCCGCCTGCACCGGTTTCACCAGATCGGAACCTTTAGGCAAGGCGATGGCGACCGTGGTGCCTTCAATGTTGATGTCACCGGCCAGCGCCAGCGGTTTAACGTGGGTTGCCTGATAACGCAGGCCTTCATACGGACCAAAGAACATCGGCACGCGTCCGCTGATCACCGCCTGAACACCGGCTGGACGGTCGGGGAAAATCGGAATGGTGATCGCCGGTTTTCCGCCGCTGACGCAACTGTCGCTGGCCTGCTGCAAGCGGGTGATTTGTGAGGTGCCCGCCCCGGCGCCGACGGTTTGTCCACAAAGCTGCGCCAGCTCGGTGTAAGGGCCGAGGGCGGCATCTTTACGGGCGATCAGCGCCAGTTTTGACGCGTTGTAATAGCCGACAAAATCGACCTGTTGGAAGCGCTTCTTGTTGGCATCGATATTGGCCAGAGCAACGTCATAACGGCCGGATTTCAGGCCGGGGATGATATTGTCGAAACCGCCGGTATCCTTCCAGTGGATTGCCACGCCGAGGCGATCGGCGATGGCGCTCATCACGTCGATTTCACGCCCGGCCAGCGTTTTGTTGTCCGCCTCATAGAAGGTGGTCGGTGGCGTATTGGGGTTGGTGCCCGCCACGATGTAACCGGCTTTTTTTATTGCTTCCGGCAAGCTGTCGTGCAGTGCGGGATCGGCGCTGGCTTTTACCGCGGCGCGGAAGGGCACATCGCCTTCGGCGGCATAGCCGACGGCCAGCGGAGCCAGGGTAGCGCTGGTCAGCAGCAGGGACAGTACGGTGCGTTTGAGGTTGGTTTTCATCATGTTTCCCTGCGAATTAAGCCGATTTTACGTTAGCGAAGTTGATTGCCGGTTGCGGCAGGCCCAGGTTTTCACGCAGGGTTGAATACTGATATTCCTCGCGGAACAGGCCGCGACGGCGCAGTTCCGGGATCACCAGTTCGACGAACAGTTCCAACTGATTCGGCAATACCGCAGGCATGATGTTAAAGCCATCGGCGCCTTGCTGTTCCAGCCACAGCTGGAAGTCATCGGCGATCTCTTCGGCGGTTCCCACCACCACGCGATGCCCGCGCGACCCGGCAGCCACCGCAGCCAGTTCACGTAACGTCAGGTTTTCGCGTGCTGCCAGATCGGTCAGCAGCTTCACCCGGCTTTGGCCGCCTTCGGTCGTGCCGACGTCCGGTACCGGGCCATCAAGCGGGAATCCGCTAAGATCGAAACCGAAGCGTGCCGAAAGCTGTTCGATACCGTTGTCGATGTCCACCAATTGGTTGAGTTGATACCAGGTCTCTTGCGCCTCGGCCTTGGTGCGCCCAATGATCGGCATCACGCCAGGCAGGATCAGCAGGTGATCCGGGTTGCGGCCGGCATCGGCGACAAATTTCTTCTGGCTGCGATAGAAGGCCTGGCCTTCTTCCAGCGTGGCGGCGGCGGTAAACACCACCTCGGCGGTTTCTGCGGCCAGCCGTTGTCCGGCAGGCGAAGAACCGGCTTCGATGATCACCGGGCGGCCCTGCGGCGAACGAGAAATATTCAGCGGGCCCTGCACCGAGAAGTGTTTGCCTTTGTGGTTGGCGGCGTGAATTTTCTCATCGATGGCATACTTGCCGCTTTGCTTGTCGCACACGATGGCGTCTTCTTCCCAGCCGTCCCACAGTTTGTAGCTGGCTTCGAGAAACTCGCGCGCCACTTCATAGCGCTCGGCGTGCGAAGGCAGATCGTCACGGCTGAAGTTGCGTGCTGCGTCGCTTGAGAACGACGTCACCACGTTCCAGGCCGCGCGGCCGTGGCTGATGTGATCGATAGAGGCCATGGCGCGTGCCAGGTGGAAAGGCTGATCGAAAGTGGTGGAAGCGGTGGCCGCCAGACCGATGTGTCGAGTTCTGACCGCCAGCGCCGCCAGCAGCGTCAACGGCTCCAGGCGGGACAGGGTGGAAGGCAAACGGTGCACGCTGGTCGCCAGCGCATCGCCGACGAAGAACATATCAAAGGTGCCTTCTTCGGCCTTTTGGGCAATCCAGGTGAACCAGTCAATGTCCGTAGGTGACCCGCTGGCCCCTTCGGCACGCCAGCCGCCGACGTGATGGCCCAACGCCTGAACAAACAGGCCGAGACGTAATTGACGCGATGGTGTTGAAGGTGAAGTACTCATAATTATTCCTATATTTATTATTGGTTTAATAATTCAATTAAGCGGCTCAGCGCGGCGGGCTGCGTTAGCGCGCAGTCCTCGATCACGCGCTCACCGTTCAAATGCGGCAGCAATAGCAGGATGCTGCGCAGTTTCGCGCCGACGTCGGTCTGTCGGGCGGCGGTTTGCTTTCTTGTGACGATGTCACTTAATTGGCGGCCGTCGTGCAGCGTTAGCGTGACGCGGTGGAAGCGTAATTCCGCATCCAGCTCGTCTGGCGGTGCCGTCAGGTCTGCATGGCGTTCAACCCGTGCCGCCAGGGCTGAAATGTTTGGGTCAACGAGGGCCTCACCGTAGTGCATCAAGGGTACGGTGCCGCTGTACAACGCATCGGCGATGACATATTCCAGGCTGAAACGCGCTTCAACTCCGTTTGACGGGCGGCGAATATAGGGCGCGGTATCGGCACCGGGGGGAAAACTGACCTGGATCTTGGCGATGGCAGCGGGAATATCCCCGACGGCAATGCCTTGTTCGAGCAGGCGCTCGCGCAGGATAAATGCGGCCTCCGCTGCGCTGTGGGTGCCGCCGCAGGTGGGATAGCGTTTAAATTCCAGCCCCGGTTGCAGGATACGCCACGGCGCCCCCCAATCGGCCGTCAACAGCTCGGGCCGCTGCCGTCCGTCGCCATGCGAGCTCAACAGGCTGTCTATCACGCCTTCCGGCTGACCGGCAAAACCCAGCTGAGCCAGCAGCACGGCATTGACTGCCGCCCGAGCGGCGATCCCTGCGTGCAACGGCTTGGCGGCCGATCCGAACTGGCTGCGCAGCCCGGCGGCCTGGGTGGCAGCCAGCCCAAGGGCGACCTGCGTTTGCTGCAAGGTGAGTTGTAAATAGCGTGACGCCGCCGCAGTGGCGGCAACGGCGCCCAGGGTGGCCGTGCTGTGAAATCCCAACTGATAGTGTTGAGTACCGGCAGCCAGTCCCAGTCGTCCGGCTGCCTCTACGCCAACGACATAGGCGGTCAGTAGCGCGTCAACGTCCGGGTTATCGCCGGTCAACGCCAGCAGTGCAGAGAGCACCACCGTGCTGGGGTGCCCGCGCAGCGCGGGGTGGTAATCGTCAAAATCCAACGAATGGCTGATATAGCCGAAATAGAGCGCACGGTTTTCGGCACCGACCGGCGGGAACACTGTTTTTACCGCTGTCAGGCCGCTGTCGGTGAGTGCGCCCTGGGCGATCGGTAATGCGCAGGCGAAATAATCTATCAGCCCAAGGCGGGCGGCCGACAGGGCTGATGCTTCGGGCCGGCTGTCCAGCACCCGACGGGCAAATTGAGCGGTTATGAGCGATGACAAGATAGAAAACCTGATTTTTTATGCGGTTATGTGCCAGCCTGCGATTCAGATTTCATTGTGTGGCGATTTCATTGGCCCCGAAAGAACGAACGGAAATTTCATATTTCAAAATGGAATATCACGAACGCCGTTCCCGGCAATAAAGCTGGCCCAATGCCGCATGGCATCTGGCTTAGTCATTTTAAGGCAAAGCAAAGTCGAAATTTGGCGTAAGAAAAAAGGGCGCTAAAGTGGGAACAGTTGTTCACTCAGCAGATCGATAAACACCCGCAGTCGGGGCGTCAGGTGCTTGCTGGAGGGCCAAAGAATTTTAAAGCTGCCAGTTTAGGTTTGGCAGCATGAATCATGCTCTTGTGGGGTGTTCGCGGCGCTGGCGACGGTGACGATCGCGCTTAAAATCAGGCTCTACCCTCGAATGGGCGCCGCAGTGACTCACGGCGTCACTTAATCATTGCCATAACCTGTTGGAACAGGGTGCTGTGGGGATTGGCCAACTCGTTAACCAGCGTGAAATGGTTGTTGTGCCGATCTTCCAGCAGTGACACATTCAGCCCTTTTTCCCGGCAGGCGGCGAAGTAAGCCAGCGTCTGGTTTCTGAACCCCTGAGTTTCTTTGGCGCCGACGTCGAGCAGGATCTGCGGCGCATTCGCCTTTTCCGGCAGCATAAACAGCGGGCTGAGGGTTGCCGCCTGTTCCGGCGTCAGGCGCATCCAGTCATTGATGTAGATATCACACAGCGGTCGGATGTCGTACAGGCCGCTCAGCGCCAGCGCCCCTTTGATCACGTTGACGGGCACCTGATACCGGTGCTGCCAGTCATCGGCAATCAGCATGCCGCACAGGTGGCCGCCGGCCGAGCTGCCGCTGACAAAGATGCGTTCTGGGTCGATGCCGTATTGGCCGGCATGGTGGTAAAGCCAGGCTATTGCGCTGCGAACCTCACGGACGATTTCTGCCAGCGTGGCTTCAGGTTGCAAGGTGTATTCCAGCGTGGCGACCGCTACGCCATGCTGGGTGAAGTTTGCCGCCATCGAACAGGCTTCTTCCTTACGCTGAGAGTGCCAATAACCGCCGTGAATAAACACCAACAGTGGGGAAGGCTGGCGGGCGGCAGGGAATAAATCCAGGCGCTCGGCGACGCCTATCCCGTAGTGGATATCGTAAATCCCCGGCGTCTGCGCTTTGGCCTGCGCGGCCAGTTGTTCATATTGCGCCATGCAGGCGTCAAAATTTTCTACCGAAGCACGGGCGTTGTACTGCACGGCGCGCATGGACAGATCATCAAACAGCAGGTCGATTTTCATTGTCTATCTCTCCTTGAAGGGGTCCCTCATCATCTACCTGAAGCCGTTTTGGCGTTTGCTTGTTAATGCGGGTACGGGTCCGCCGTGATAAGGCGTTTGATGCACTGATAAACTGCATTTGCTGCGCCTTCCGCCTTCTCTCCGGACGGCATAGGCTACTGACAGGTTCTTTCAGGAGTCAGCAATATGAAGTCAATAACCCAACATGACAGCCCGCCGGCCAATTTGCGTGGGATCCTTGCCAGCCTTTCTTTGTCGATGCTGGTTTCCTCGCTGGGTGCCAGCATTGCCAACGTGGGCTTGCCGACGCTGGCGCAGGCGCTCAACAGCTCTTTTCAGGCGGTGCAATGGGTAGTTATCGTCTACCTGCTGGCCGTTACCACCTCGATTATTGCCATGGGCCGTTTGGGAGACAGGATGGGGCGCCGCCGTCTGTTGCTGACAGGGATTGCCCTGTTCACCCTGGCGTCCGGATTCTGTGCTGTTGCGCCCGGCATCTGGCTATTGCTGGCGGCGCGCGTTGCTCAAGGCTTGGGGGCGGCAATCATGATGGCGATGACCATGGCGCTGGTCGGTGAGACGGTGGGTAAAGAAAATACCGGCCGTGCCATGGGGTTGCTGGGCAGCATGTCGGCCATCGGCACGGCGCTTGGTCCCTCGCTGGGGGGCGCACTGATAATGGGTTTCGGCTGGCGGGCGATGTTTCTGGTCAACATACCGGTGGGCATAGTGGCGTTTCTGCTGGTTTATTGCTCCCTGCCGCAGGGAGAACGGCAACGGCAAAAAGAACGCGGTCGGTTTGACTGGCCGGGGACCTTACTGCTTGGGGGGACGTTGGCCTGTTATGCGCTGTCGATGACGTTGGGACGAGGTGACTTTGGCGTCGTCAACCTGGCGTTGTTGCTGGGCGCGGCGCTGGGGATGGGGTTATTTGTCCGGTGGCAAAAGCGTACGGCGCTCCCGTTGATCCAATTGGCGCTGTTCAGCCAACCGGGGCTGAGCGTCGGGTTGGCGATGAGTGCGCTGGTAATGACCATCATGATGACGACGCTGGTGGTAGGGCCATTTTATCTGACGCATGGGCTGGGTTTGGCGGTTGGACAAGCGGGGCTGGCGATGTCGGCGGGGCCGATAGTCGCCGCGTTGCTCGGGGTTCCGGCCGGTCGGTGGGTAGATCGCTTCGGGGCGCAAAGGATCACTCTGGTGGGGCTGACGACCATGGCTGCTGGGGCAGGCATCATGGCGATGATGTCGCTGAATCAGGGCGTGTTCGGCTATGTGGCTCCCCTGTGCCTGATGACGTTGGGCTATGCGCTCTTTCAGGTCGCCAACAATACGGCCTTGATGAAGCATGCCGCCCCCGAGCAGCGTGGGGTGATCTCCGGCATGATCAACCTCTCGCGCAACCTTGGCTTGATCACCGGCGCCTCGGCCATGGGGGCGTTGTTTCTGATGGCAACCCACACCGGCGATATCAAGTTGGCTTCGTCACATGCCGTTGCGAATGGCATGCAGATCACCTACCTGGTTGCCGGTGCGCTGGCGGCGTTTGCGCTGGTGATGGCGGCCAGAAACGGTGGCGTCCGCCCGCCCGAGGATGATTACAGCAGGTCCCCCCGGTAGGCGATATGAATTTTGTTGCCGTCCGGATCGCGTAGATAAGCTCCAAAATATCCCTTGCCGTAATGAGCCCGCTCGCCGGCTTCACCTTCCGAAGTGCCGCCCGCAGCCAGCCCGGCGGCATAAGCTTCCCGAACCTGTTGTTCATTCTGGGCGGTGAACGCCACCATACTGCCGTTGCCGGCACTGGCCGGCAGTCGGTCATAAGGTTGGTAGGCGTAAAAACGCGGCAATGTCCGGTCAGGCAATACCCAGCAACGAGCACCGGGGCCGCCATCGGGCGTGACCGGGCGTTGCTTTAGCCCCAATGGCAGCAAAATCGCATCGTAAAATACGGCGGCTTTGTCCAGATCGCTGACGCCTACGGTGATATGGCTAAACATAGTTTCCCTCATTTGACCCTGGTTACACGTTCGGCCATCTTAGACCCAACGCGCGCAAAATGATCGGCGCACGGCAGAATTTTCAGCCCAGATATTCAATGATCGACAAACCGCCGTTGTAATCCGTGCTGTAAATGATCCCCTGAGCGTCGACAAAGACGTCGCATGACTGAATTACCTGCGGACGGTCAGGGCGCGTATCCATCATTCTCTCCGGCGCAGCGGGAACCAAAGCGCCGGTTTCCTTCGGTTGATAAGGGTTGCTGATGTCGTAGGCGCGAACGCCGGCATTTTGGTAAGTGGCGAAAATCAGCGTCGAACTGATAAAGCTGCCAGGACGGTTCTCATGCAGATTATGGGGCCCGAAGTGCGCGCCTTTGCTGACGTAATCGCGTTCATCCGGCTGCGGAAAGGTCGCGATACTCACCGGGTTGGTCGGTTGGCGGATATCAAACAGCCAGATCAACTTTTCGCCGTCCTGCTGGTTGTCGAGCACCGCCTCGTCCAACACCACCAGCAGATCCCGATCCGGTAGCGGCAGTGCGGTGTGGGTGCCGCCGCCAAACGGCGGGCTCCAGTTGCGATGGGCAATTAACTGCGGTTGACTGCGATCCTTGATGTCCAACAGGGTCAGCCCCCCGTCGCGCCAGCTGGCATAGGCGGTATCGCCGCTGATGATCGCATGGTGCAGAGCGTAGCGCTTGCCCTCCGGCCAGTTGGGCGTTTCACCCCCGGCGCTGTGCATACCCGGCAGCCACCAACGCCCGGCAATTTGCGGATGGCGAGGGTCGGCCAGATCGACGGTCAAAAAAATGTAGTCGCTGTAGCCGTCGATCAGAGCCGAGACGTAAGCCCAGCGACCGCCTACGTACCAGATGCGGTGCACGCCGATCCCTTCCAGCGCCAGAAAACCAATCTCCCGTGGCCGGTCCGGGGTGGAAATGTCGAAAATACGCATCCCGGCGCTCCAGCCCCGGAGATCGCTGTTAGATACGGTCTGGCTGATGGCGCGGGTGTAATAGACTTTTTCATCGGCGAAGCGGACGTCGGCAAATAAATCCCGGGCGTTAATCACCAGCAGCAAATCGTCATGCGTCTGTAAATGCACATTCCAGGTGCCGGCAGGCGCAGGGATAAAGCCGGCGGGCCGAGGGTGCTTCGCATCGCGCACGTCGACGATGGAAAACCCCTGCGAAACCATATGGCCGATATAGGCATAGCCCCGATGGACCATCACTTGCACGCCGTCCGGCCTGCCGCCCTGATCGCTGTGGCCGATCAGCCGCATATTGCGGCTGTACTCGGGCTGCTCAAGGGGTTGCGTTGCCATCTCCGCTCCTTATTTTTTAGCCTGTTGCGCTTCAAGCGTGGCGAACCAGGGGGCGATGAAATCGTCCGATTTACCCCAGTCCGGGATCACTTTCGCCAGAGAAGCGACGTTGGTGGCCTCCGGATGGCTGAGCAACAGGGCTTGCGGGATCGCCGCAGCTTTAAATTCGTAGGTCGCCGGGGTTTTCTCTCCGCCAATTTTATTGGCCACCAGGCGCAGGTTAACGGCGCCGATCAGCTTGGGATCAACCGCCACGCTGAGCTTCCAGGCGCTGTCTTTAGCGCGCATCAGCGCCAGATCCTGGTTGGAGATATCGATACTGTAGAGTTTGATTTCGGTGCGGCCATTCTCCTGCAGGGCCTTATAGGCACCCTGACTAAACGCATCCCAGGTGCCCCAGATGGCATCGATTTTGCCCTTCGGGTATTTGGCCAGGATCGCGCCAATCTTGTTGGCCGTATCGCCCTGAACGTCGGAGGACACCGCACCGATGGATTCAAGCTCTTTGATGCCGGGCTGTTGTTTGAGCAGTTTCTGGTACTGCGCCTGACGCCGCTCCATGGGTGGGAACCCCGCGACCCATAACTTGACGATATTCGCCTGGCCATTGAAGTCTTTCACCAGTTGGCCAAATGAAAGATCGGTTAATGAAGCGTCGTCCTGCTGGCTGAGGGTCACGCCCGGAATTTCGCCCTGAACGGCGGTATCAAAGGCGGCCACCGCAATGCCGCTGTCGGCGATGCGTTTGAGCAGGGCGGTTGAGTAGGGATCGCGCCCCTGTGACAGAATAATGCCGTCGTACTTCTGGCTGATGGCCTGGTTGACGAAGTCCTGGAATTTGGCGTCGTCACCGTTGGTCAGGAAGGTATTGACCTGAAAGCCCAGCTTGCGGCCTTCCTGCACTGCTCCGGATACGAACTGCGTAGTATTGTCGTCCGAGCCCAGATTGCGGATCACCGCAATGCGGATCGGCCCCTGATGATTCGCTATCGCTGCCGGGATCGGGGCGGCTGTGGAGGCGGACAATGCGGGAAACACGGCGAACA
Source organism: Serratia liquefaciens (assembly GCA_012719855.1). Lineage (GTDB taxonomy): Bacteria > Pseudomonadota > Gammaproteobacteria > Enterobacterales > Enterobacteriaceae > Serratia > Serratia liquefaciens_A. The sequence goes on from JAAXZN010000003.1 coordinate 140,311, forward strand.
GGCTTAGCGCCAGAAGTGAGGTGTTGAACAATTTCATTGAGTTTTACCCTGCATGGTTAAGCATCATTAAAAAGCGAGAGGACAATCCATCGTTACCATTGGGATGGCTTTTTATTGAAAGGATGAATTGAGGCAGCCAGTTTCCATGGCCGACCGGCGGATGACAATGAACGAAAAAACATAAGCTAATGCAAAAGAGTATTAGTGATTGGCGTCCTCGCCCCTATGATGGCAACAGCAGATAAAATAAGGACTTGAGCATGAGTGATAACTCCATCCGCGTGGTCGCCGGCCCCGCCAACTATTTCGCTTACCCCGGAGCCATTGACCAACTGGCGCAATTTTATTCCCCGCAGCAGCTGAGAAATGCGCTCTGGGTGTATGGTGAGCGCGCATTGGCGGCGGCAAAACCCTGGTTACCGGCGGTATTCGACGATGCCGAGGCCCGTCGGGTGCTGTTTAACAGCCACTGCAGTGAGAGTACCGTGCAGGATATCGTGCGCCAGGCCGGCGCGGATCGGCAGGTGGTGATCGGCGTTGGCGGCGGTGCGGTGTTGGACACTGCCAAAGTGGTGGCCCGTCGCTTAGGGCTGCCGCTGGTGGCGATCCCGACCATTGCCGCCACCTGTGCCGCCTGGACGCCGCTCTCGGTATGGTACAACGACCAGGGGCAGGCATTGCGCTACGAGATTTTCAATGACGCCAACCATCTGGTGTTGGTAGAACCGGAAATTATCCTGCGTGCCCCGCGGGAATACTTGCTGGCCGGTATCGGCGACACCCTGGCAAAATGGTATGAAGCGGTGGTGCTTAGCCCGCAGCCGGAACGTTTGCCGTTAACCGTACAACTGGGCCTCAACACCGCACTGACGCTGCGCGACGTATTGCTCAATCAAAGCGAGGCGGCGCTACAGGCTCAGGCAGAAGGGCAGTTGCGTCAGGACTTCCTTAATGTGCTGGAGGCGATTATCGCCGGCGGTGGTTTGGTGGGCGGGCTGGGCGATCGCTATACCCGCATTGCCGCCGCGCATTCGGTGCATAACGGCCTGACCGCGCTACCGCAAACTGATGCCTTCTTGCATGGCACCAAGGTGGCGTACGGCATTCTGGTGCAGAGCGCACTGTTGGGGCAGCCGGAAACCGTGGCGCAGCTGATAGCGCTTTACCGGCGGTTGGATTTGCCGGTCAGTCTGGCAGCGTTGCAGGTGGATATTCACGATGACACGCAAATCAAACGGCTGATCGAACGCACCCTGCAACAGGGCGAGTCGATTCACCTGCTGCCGATTGCGATCAACGATTCCAGCTTGCGCGCTGCGCTTAACTTTGTGGAGTCTCAGAGCTCGTAACTGACAGGCCAGGGGGAAGGGGAATTTCCCCCGACCTGGGTTGCTCTGCATAGCCTGCCGCCGCCGCTACCGGCAGAGCTGTCGTTTACGGTACGTAAATGATCTCGAAGCTGGAGGTTTTATCGTAGTAGGGCGTCATGCCGCCATCGACGTAGAAAACCTGCAGGTCATAATGATAAACCAGCTTTTTATCTGGATTAAGGATCAGATCCAGGGCCGAAACCTTGATAGTGACGTCATGATTGGGGTGGTCCTTGTTCAGCTCCAGGGTCTGGTTGTCGATATTGACCAAAATGCGTTTAATCGGACGCGGTCCCGACGGGTCATAAGCCGCACTGTCGCTTCTGAATTCAAGGGTTTTGTCGATATCCACCGGGGCGGACTGTTTGATAAAGTCGCGCACCTTGTCCTGATATTTGGCCTCCAGCGCCAACATCACCGGCAGATGGTCCGGATTGAAACCGATGAATTGAACCGCCAGATACCCTTTAAGCAGCAGGTTTTGCGGTGAGCGGTCGAATAACGCGTCCCAGATCAGCGCAAATTGCTGGGCGGGTAGCGTGAAGGAATCGACAATGCCGCTTTGCAGATTGATCAGCGCATTTTTCTCCTCGGTTTTACCCTCGGGCAACGCCAACTGCAACGTCAGCGTGTCGGCATTGGCGAACGGCACCAGCCTGGCGTCCGCTTGCATTTGCGAAAACTGTTCTGTGGCGTTGGCAATTCGCCCCTGATTGACCTTGGGTAACAGAAAGTAGTCGAAGGTCACCTGGACTTCCCCCAGCGAGGTAGCGTGTTCAGGGGCGGAGAAAGAAATCGACAGCATGGGTTTGCCGTCGCCATCGGTGGCCAGCAGGAAGGTATCGGGCAGGTAGTAAAGGTAATTCTTGCGCACATAATCCTGATAGTAGTTGTACCACAGCTGTTGGTACTCCAGCGGCGTCAGGATCAGTTGCAGGCGCGGCGGTGGCGGCAGGATGCCCTGATAGATATACGGGTAGTAGTTTTCGGCAAAGTAGAAAATCTTGGGATCGGTGACGGTATTGGTAATGCCGTGCTCGGTTTTAATCGCGACCACCAGCGTGGTTTGCGCATCGTAGTCGGACAAGGCCCGCAGCAGGGCGTCACGCTGTTCCAGCCGCTGCAGGTCAAGCTGCGCCTGGTAGCGGTTTTCCAGTGACGTCAGCAGCACCTGATCGAAGATCATCTCTTCGGCGCTGCCGAAGGCAGTAAAACTCAGCACCACATAGGGTATTTGCGGCACCTGACGGCTGAGCGCGAAGTCCAGTTTCATGCTCCAACTGGTGCCGTCGGTGCTGGTGGCAATCTGGTAGCGGGTTTCGCCTGAAACAACCTCGGTGCAGACCTCGGCGGTCAGATCCTCCGCCGCCATGGGCGCAGCCCGTCGATAACGCAGCTGTTTGGCGGTGACGTCAGGAAACTGTTCGCGCGCATTCTGCAGAATAATTTGGTTCAGTGCCACCAGGTCATTGAGAAAGGTATTCATGGTTATCCTCAGTAGATTCGGTTTGGGCCAGCGTTCTGAATTGGTTCAGGCAGGAAGAGGTCCAGAGGAAGCGCCCGTCGTGCCGACGGTATAACGGGCTTTCCAAGGATTCCGCGGGCCATTGCCAGCGGGCCAATGCGTCAATCACGGGCGAGAGTTGCGGGATCCCCGCCTGTTTGGCGTACTCCAGGGTGGTGCGCCATTCGCCGGGGTGGGCGTAATAAGGGGTAAGCGTACTGAGCCGATCGTAACGGCCGTCGCTCCATTGCACCGCCTGATTCAGCATCTGAATAATGCGTCGGTAGGCCGGCAATACGGCACCGTTTTCGCTCGTCAGCGTATGGAGCAGGATCAGCGCGTTGGTATTCACACAGCAATCCAGTTGGCGGATGTCGTTGTCGTCCTTCATCCAGGTATAAAAACTTTGGCATTGTGCCCATTGGTGCTGTTCGGCGACCAGCCGGGGATCGACCCGGCGTACCTGATAGCCGTTCATATGTGAAATCGGCTGGCTGACCCGCGACAATGAAATGCGGCCAAACTTGTACAGCAGCTCGGTGATGATGGCGGTGTCGTCAATATCTGCGCAGATGCTCTGGTTCTCCATCCATCGCGGATGGGCGGCGCTGGGCCAAAACCTGAAGTGGAACGGGCGGGCCTCGCAAGCCAGCAAAAAATCGAGCGCTTTCTCAATAAACGGCTCGGTCTGCGGGGTGTAATCCAGGGTGCGCAACACCTGCGCAGTGACAAAAGCGTTTTCATCCTGATGCCAGCGTCCGTCCGGCGTTCGGACATGGGAGGCAAAGGCGCCGCTGGCACACTGTTGCGCCAGCAGTGTCCCCAGCCCCGGTCTTTCTGCCTTGATCGCCACAGGGGCAGTTTCCAGCGGCAACGCCTCAAAGCGGGTATTTTGCGGACTGAAGGTGCAACTGGTGGCGTGATGCCCTTGCAGATCAACCGAAAAGCCGACCACGTTGTACTGCAGGTCAATCTGCTTATCCACCACCTGTTGCAACAAGGGCAATGCCTGACCGCTTTGCGTCAACAAGGCTTGCAGCGCCGGGAATACGCGCTGGTTATCACCAAAGAAACTGGCCGCCATGGTGAACAGGGTAAAACTTTCCAGCTTACCGTCTGGAGCGTAGACCAGGCTAAAACCGTAGGTGGTGGGTGGAAAACCCTCGTGACTCAAGGTTTGCTGCAGGGCTTGGTCCAGCAAGGGTTCCAGCGCAGAGAACAGCGCCTCGCAGCCAAAAAAGGCCATTACCGTCGCAATATCTGCGTGGGTGATGAGCGCGCTGTGCCACTGAAAGTAGTATTCGCGCGGCGAGGCCGGCCGCTCGGGATAATAGCCGGCCATCAGTAAAGATAAACCGGCTTGCCGACAGTCTTTCGTCGGGAAATCTTCCGCGTCGCCAGGCCAGGCGCAATCTTCAGGCACCTCCGAGTACACCTTGGTTTTAACCGCCTCCGGGGTATATTTTCGACCTAACCAGGAGCCGAACCTCAGAGGGTGAGCGCTTTGGCGCTGCATATGGCCTATCTCGGCAAAGCAACGTTCAGTATCAGGTTCAACAGGCGAGGCAGTGATCTTTTGGCTGTGTCGATAAAAAGCCTCGATATCGCGGTTTTCCGCGTAGCGAGGTAAAAAAGGATCCAGCGTACAGGCAAGCGCCAGCGGCTTTGATGACGAAACGGTGAACTCTAGCGGGCAACCGTTATAACCCAGCAGGCTGGTGTTAAAGGCGGCGGACAGGCAACCGGAAGCCAGGCGAGCCTGGCTGAAACGGGCGATCTCGGGCGCCAGCGTGGTCCTTAAATAGGGTGCTTTTTGGCACAGGGCGCTTACCAGGGCGTTCCATGCCGCTGGTAATACTGCATTGCGTTCGACCATCGTCAGTCACCTATGCCACGGCCGGGATAACGATGGCCGGTGGATTTTCGGTGCCGTCCCGCGTGACGCTGTCACCACCGACCAGCAGATAGGTGATTTTGTAATTCACCGTCCAGGGTTTCTCGGTCAGGCAGCGATACTTGAAGGTTTGCTCTTCGGTCATATCCGAATTAAACAGGTATTTCTTGGTTTTACGGCTCTGCTTGTCGTCCAGATAGGTCAGTTCGACAATCACCTGATTGCAATTTTCCCAGGAGAATTTTCGGTCGAGGAAAATCGAGATCTCGTTGAAGGTCAACACCGAACCGGGATCCAGGTTCAGCAGGGTCGAGGCCGAAATCGACCGTGGCTGATAGCTGCTGCTGCCTTCCCAACCGGTGGTAGCGGCAGACTTGAAGGCATATTCGCTGTCGATCACAAAGCGTTCATTCGGGTCTCTACTGCGGGACATGACCTTGCTCCATTTACCGTCATCGGCAGTAAAAGGCTCGGAAGTATAAACCTGCTGGTTGTAACTGATTTTGAAGGTGGCGGCTTTAATGCCGTACTCGGCAAAGCCGTCTGGCCCCAGCACGGTGAAGTCGATTTTTTGGTAGAAAGGGTCGTTGACGTTAACTTCAATAAAGTAAGGCGGCTCCTTTTTGGCGCGCAGGATATCGCTGCCGATAAAGTTTTGCGGCACGGCAGATTGGCTGAGGGCTTTCGAGGAAACGTAGTTGAAGTTGAGGCTCTTGGTTTCTTCGATCCGCACCAGTTTTATCTCCAGAGAGGCACTGGGGAACAGTCCGCCCTTACCGCCTTCTTCCCCCTCTTTATTGCTCGAAATCAGCGAGTCCAAAATGGAGTCGCTGGCCGATTTGGCCTGGGTATTGCTGTCGTCATTAGGTTTGAGCGAGGCGGTAAAGAAGCTTTTCAGGATCTCTTCCTTGACGAATTGCAGCGCCCATTCTTTTTCTTTGGCTGCCTCTTCACTCGGCATGCTTTCGGTCACTTTGATGATCAACTTCTGATCCTGCTGCAACTTCTTGATCACGCTGTCAAAGCCCAGCCAGAAACTGGCGGGGGTTTCTACCGGGATTGGGATGTTGGCGCCGAATTTAAGGTCAAACTCTTTGTAGAGGCTTTCAAACTTGGCCTCGACTTCGACTTTTAACGCCGGGGTGATACCGGTAAAACCGAGGTTATAGGCCACGGCGGCCGGGGCCTGTGCCTTATTAAACGCGGACTCGAGGATCACCGCCTGTTCCGGCGTAAGTTTGGCGCTGAAAATGGCGCTGTTATTGCCAAACAGGCTGGGGCACTGCGCGCTGATCAACTCGCCGTTGGCACTGCCCACGTCGAGCACAAAAAAGTTTACCGTACCTTTGTCATAGGGGACCTGCGCCTTGCGGGCGGTTTTCGGATCCACTTTCAATTTCCGCAGGTATTCGTTGAAGGCACTGTCCAGTTCGGCGGGATCGATGGCGGTATTAACCTCGAAGTTGAGGTAACCCCCTTGCTGGCCGGTGCCGTCGCCGGTGTACTTAATCAATGAAAAAATCGGCTTACCGTCTTTCTCTGCGATATGGATATCACCGGGCAAATACCAGAACTGATTGTCATCAGAGTCATCGGCAAAGAAGGTGATATTTTTGATGGTGGCAGTTTTTGCTCTGAGTAATAACATGGCGGTTCCTTAATTGAGGTTGGCGATATCGATATCGTCTTGAACGGTTGAGGTTTGGACGTACTCGGGTTTATCCCCTTGCCGGCCCGGTTGGTAGGTGAACCAGATCTCCAGGTCGACGCTAAGGCGTTGCGGATCGATTTGGTCGGCGCTGAACCGCTGGGGGGCGGCATCGGATTCGGTAAACTGAAAGACCTGCTGCAAGATGTCGTCATCCCCGGGCAGGTAGGCATAGCTGGCTGAAACCAGCACCATTTCGACCTGTTGCCAATCCATGTCGGCGGACAGTGTCAAGACGCGTTGGTGGTACAGGCTGGAGAACAGATACACATCCTGGCTGGTGGGTTCGCTCAATACCGCAGGGATATGGGGCGAATTGGCGGCGCAGCTGTACTCTTTGGTGACTTCAAACAGATAGAGGTCGGGGTTGGGCAGCATGACCGGATAGTTATGCTGCTGGGATGTCTCGCTAATCTGAAAACTTTTCGACAGGCTGGATGCCGGCAGCTTCATATGTCGGCAGCGCAGGGTGACCAACACCGACTGGTACCAGCGCCAGTCAAATTGGCTGGCTGCCTTGATGACGAAATCATAGCGGCCATACAGCGACTCAATGTCCAGATAAACGTCATTCAATTCGGTTTGCAGAGGGCCGGAATTGACCGATCTCACGCCGCCCACCGCCTGGTTGAGATAGACGGTGAAGTCGTATTCGACCGGCCACAGCATTTTTCCGGTTTTCGGATCGGTAATGCTGGGTGACCTGAAGGTTTTAGGGCCGGTATCGTCCTTACGGAAGGTGAACTGCTTGTTGTCCTTGCCGTAACGCAAACGCACCGTGACCAGTTGGACGTTCGCATCCCACTCATCCGACAGCAGATGGACCCGAACTTCGCGGTGGGCGAAGAAGTCATCCTGCAGATCGCTTTGACCGATCACCCGATCGGCCTGATAGTCGGTACCGGCGACCAACTCAGCAAACAGTGCCTGCGGATAGAGCGAGCGTTTCACTACGGTGGTTTCGCTCAGCTTGCCGCTTAAACGTCGTTGATCAATATCCTCTACCGACAGCCGCTGCAGATAAAAACCGGGCTTTGGCTTGGCTTGTTGCGGCACATCGGCAAACACCGGGGTAAAAAACTCGCTGATCAAGATCTGCGTCAGTTCAGCCGCCGCCTGCGCAAAGTGGCCGTCGGGATCGGTGTCTCTGACTTTAATGGTCACGACTTTTTCGCTGATTAACCGCGACGAGGTTTCTTCTATATCGACGGAGAATATCAACAGGTTGAAACCGAATGACTCCTGCAGAAACTGATAAACCTGGTCCCAGCGGGCCTCCAGTTCGAAAGTGGCCGGTGGCAGCTGCTGCAGGTAGTCAATTTTATAGCTGATGGCGATGGGCGCGGTCGCGGGGGTTGCCATCAGGCTCGCCAGCAGGGCGATATCCGCCTCCGGGGGGAGTTTGGCCAGCAGGTAGCAGTTCTGTTGGTCGCTCAATGAGGTTTTGCTGGTTTGGCCAGCGACAAAGCCGGGGATGTCCAGGGTGGCGCTGCAGGCTATGGCCTGTAATGGCATTAATATCGCATCGCGAGGCATCTCCGGGCTGGCCGCTGCTGCTGCCTGCGCGGCCTCGTAGCTGCTGGCCAACTGGGTTTGCAGCGACAGCATGGCATAGTAAACCGTCGCCGGCTGGCTGCTGTTACGGAAAATCTGCAGCTGGACGGCGGGCTGGTTTCCATCGATAACGCTAATGCTCGGTGCAGCCGCGCAATAGTAATAAATGGGTCTGTCCGGATCGGCTCGGATAAAACAGATGTTTTGCACTACGATTTGGCTGTTCATAGCGACAATCCCATTTGATAAAGGTGAAGGCAGGGCAAAGTTGTTTCGCCCTGCGTTTTGTACCGATTAGAACGTCACCACTACGATGGTACTGGTGCCCGTCACAGGTTTTTCAACGGTTTTCTCCTGGTTGTTGTCGCCGTAATACACCGTAGCGACGTATTTGATCTGTGGCACGTTGTCAGCTTCGACCTGCATCAGATCAAAGGTCAGATACTGGGTGAGGGATTTAGTATCGAACTCGGTCAGCGCCAGGGATTGGGACTGCGTGAAGTTCCATTTCGGATAAAACACCACCATTTCATAGGTGATCAGCGTGATGTCTTTCTGGCTTGGCTTAAAGATAATGGTGTACTTCTGCGCCTTCGGCAGGGCGTTGGCGACCAGGATCTGATGACCGCGGATCAGCCCATATCCCGGCAGTTGCGGGTTGGTTTCAACCCCGCTGGGAATATAGGTCAGGCTGTCGCCGTCCAGGGCATAGTAGTCGGTGGAGAAATAAATCGGTTTATCCACGTCGACGCCAATCGGATAGATAAAGGGCCTTGGCGGCGTAGATTCATTAACTACCTGATTATCCGTCTTGAGTTTGATTCCCTTGTCCGGATCGGAATATTGCGTTTTGATCACCACCTGGCTAAAAACTTTCCAGCCCATAGGGTTAAGTAACGTAGAGATATCGGCATAGACGATGCCGCATTCGGCCACGTTAATGGAGATAATCAGATCCTGATCGCTCTGAATTTCACCGGAATGATAGGGTTTGGCCTGCAGGCCGGTAAAGTTGACGGTGTAGGAATACTTAAATGCACGGCCCAGCTCGGGTTTGATAAACCACTTGCCGGTTTTTTTCGGGGTGCTGTCGCTCGGGGAAAACTGCAGGGTGCTCTGGTTGTCTTTATCGTAGATGGCGGTCACCACGATATTGGCGACGTTGTATTGCGCCAAATCGTCGGTAACGAAAAATTCAGGCTGTATGTACTGGTAGAAAGGATCGTTGAGGTCGTACTCTTTAAAGTACTCTTTCAGATTGGCTTCGCCGACGATGGATCGGATAGACGGCAACTGGGTCTGTGGGGCGATAGCGAAGGAAACCACCGAGTTTTCATCATAGACGCGGGTAAAACTTTTGGTTTCTTTGAGGCTGGATTGAAATTTATCAAAGCCGTCGGCGTCATTGAGCAATTCGAGGCTCATATCCAGCCCGGTTTGGCTGCTTAAAATCTGCTCTACCTGTTTCTGCCCCCAGGCGGTCAGACCCTCTTTCCACTTGATGTACTGGGCATCATCCATTCCCATTTCCTTGGCGGTCAACCCGACCTGAACGTCGATTTTGATGGCGCCTTTCTCGATATATTCACGCTCGATCTTTTTCTCATCGGCCGACCAGGTGTGGTAACTGATGCTTTGCGTCACCGACTTGGTGATCTCGCTGTCGTAGCTGACGGTGACCTTGGCCGCCGGCAAAGAGGCGTCCAGGTTAAAGTCGAAGCGAATGCCCACGCTGGAGTTCTTGTCGGTGCCTTGCAGCACCTGTTCGAACAAAGTAGCGCCTTCGCCGGTCATCGACAGGCTGAAAACGGTATTGTTATCTCCCAGGCCGGAGGGTGACAGCGTGGTCGGGATCTGGCGGTAGAATTTGTCGTTGCTGTCGAGAATCAAAGCCGCCTGTGCCGAGGTGTATCGCGGTTGCATCAGCTTGATTTTTTCAGCATTTTCCGGCAGTAGCTGAGCAAGAAACTGGTCAGGGCCCTTGTTGGGATCGTACAGGGCGACAAACTTGCTGGCCTGTTCATCGTTCAGGCCGCAGTTGCGCAGCGCGGTGTCCATAGTCGCTTTTTTGGTCGCGTTCTCGGGATCTGCCGCGTAGTCCTGTTCCGCTTTGACATACTTGACGATTAGGGCAGACTTCGCCTCCAGCTGACTTTGGATATTGCCAAACAGCTGGGCGCGGATTTTGGCCTGCAGATCTACCGTTGGGAACGGCAGCATCACGGTAAACTGCGCATAGCCACCCTGAGTGTCTTCGCTGCGATACTTGTAGAACATAAAGCTTGGGCTGTTCGTATCCCTGGCGACAAACACCGGCGTTTCAGGCACCACGTAAAAAATGTCCTTGTCGAGGCTGTCTCCGTAACAGGTATAGGCGCACTCTTTAATGCCCAGGTATTTATCCGTGGGGATTTTGACCGATTGCTGCAAAGCGGTGGTTAACATAGGGTGTTCCTCTTGTTTATGTGACTACTTGTATTGCAGTTTGATGGGGCTGGCGCTGGCCTGTTGCGGGCCAGAGTCGTAGGTTTTCGGGAAAATCGACGAGGTTTTTCCTTGCCAGCGGTACTCGATTCGGCCATTCAGTTCGGCTGAATGAGCATTGATCCACCAGTTGGCCAGCCAGGGCTGGGCAGGAAACGCAAAGCTGAAGTTCTGTTTTTTACCCTGGCCGGCAGGGGTGTAACTGGCACTGCCGGAAAGGGTTTTGAAATCAGCCTTCAGGTGTTCGGCTTCAAACAGCACGCTGTAAAAACCCAGGTCTTGCGGGGTGAGTGCGATAGCGTCTTGCCAGCCGAGCGATTTTTCATAGCTGGAGTAGTCGGAAAAGGTCACTTTGAGGGTGATTTCGCTCACCGGGGTTGGCGTTTTTAACGTCACCGGCGGGAAGCTGGGCCACTGCATAGGCGTTTGTTCACCCGCATAGCGCAGTTCGATCGACATAATGTTGAAACCATTAGGGTTGAACCCCAGGCTGACCACGCACTGCCGTTGCTTGATCGGTTTATCCGGCCTGCTGGGTTCCGGCAGCGGCGTTGGCGTAAAGGTGATGATGCTGTCGGCGGGCAGTTGACCGAGCAGGGCGGCGATATCCTGCTGCTGCGCGAGCAAATAGCTTTGCGGTACGCTATTGCTGTATTTCACGTCATAGCTGAGCTGGTTGGGGATCTCATCTATGGAGTGGATATTTCGCAGCGTGTTGCTGACCAATTGCGATGCGGTTTTCACCAGCGCGTTTCTGACCAGTTCACGGGTCTGCTCCGACGGGGCATTGTCGAACTGCTCCAGCAGCATGACCACGCCGGCGTCGATCTGTTGGTTAAGCAGAATGGCAATGGCCTCTGGCTGGCGAGCCTGTTGGTTGAAGGCCAGGGTCAAAAAGGCCACCCAGTCCGTTTCCAGGCTGGCGGTGACACGGCTGCTGACGGTGAACTTGCTGTGCGTCACCAGGTAAACCTGGTTTTTGGCCCCGCGAACGGCATTGTCCAACAACGCTGACTCGGCATGGGTCAGTGGCATTTTTGACTGTTCAAACTCGACGTTATAACTGTCAGATTCAGGCTGATGGGCAAAACGTAGAAACAGCGTCTGGCGAATATCGCCTTGTTCCAGACGGATCGGTTTCGGCGCAGGAATGAAATGCTGGCGGATGTAAGCCTCAATCGCCGCGGTATCGACCGGCATATTGGGGGCGATGAAGGTCGCCAGGCCGCCGCCGGGGCTGGTCAGCAAATGCAATGCGCTGACCTTGCCACCCGGAGTGTCCATTATCACCTGCGGTATGAAACTGCCGTAGGTGTAACACTCGGCGGGCAGGCTTTGGTCGTGGAAAGCAAAGGCCCTGCCAAGCAGGAAAAAATTCTGCAATGCTTGTTGCGGGTTCAACGGGTCAGTGTTCATTTTTCACCTTTAATAACAATCGATTGATCGTTGGTCACAATCTCGGACCATGGGCCGCCGTCGGGTTTGTAGCGAAATCCGGCTGCAAAAATAGAGGTCACGTTCCATTGGTATTTGAAGCTGTCCTGCTGGTGGGTAAAGATGTGATCCGTCATGCGGCTTTCGTTTTGCTGCTGGAACGTCACCTTGAAGGTGGGCAGGTTGTCCGGAAAATGGACGGTGATACGCGCCTGCTGCGCACCAAACTGCGGGAAGCTGTAAGCGCCGATAGTGGTGGCTTGAGTTATCGGCATGGGCAAAGCGACAACGCCGGTGTCGCCTAGCTGGTAGGCCGTCGCTTCGGCATAGGTTTCGTCGCCAAGAATAGGGCAACTGAAATAGGGGGCAGCCGCGGTTAACGCCAAATCCTGCAGCCAGCCGGCGGAATGATAAAGCCCGCTAATTCGGCTTTGCCGGGCAAACCCCGGATCAAGGCTGATGGTCAGAAATTGGCAGGGCAGCGCGGCGTAATCCAGTACCAGCGCAGGCTTGGCGCAGGAGCGCAGTTCGCTACTCAGCTTGCGCCAACTGCCATCCTGTGAATAGTTGACCCGAATTTGGTAGAAGAAAGGCACCACTTCCAGCGCGCTGGTTTTGAAGCGGAAAATCAATCGGCTTTGATCTGGCGTCAGCATCTTCGTTTGCGTCTGCTCCACCGGGTAAATATCGCCACCCGGCAGGGTTAGCTGAATATCCACAAACACGCTGCTTTTCAACCCAAGCGGATAGGCGTAAAAGACGTCGATCTCCCGCTCACCCGAGGGCAATGGTGGGGCCGTAGAACGGTGAATAATGGCATCGGGAGTGGCTTTGACGATTTGCTGCGCAGCGGCAAAGGGATCCAGTATGAAGCACAGAGGGCGTCGACTCAGCACCAGCGAATCGAGTTTGAAAATCACCCGGCCGCCTTGATCAGGCACCGTCAGGGCAATCATTGCCGTGTTGCTGGAGGCCGGACCGGCGTAGGGGGAACCCAGCAAATTGTAAAGCCGATCAAGCAACGCCTGGCTGAAAAGCAGGTTTTGTTCAGGATCCTTTGTCGGCAAAGGCGGGCTGATTTGCAGCGGTAACAAAGCAATATTCTGATAGATATATTGCGTCAACAGGCCGTAATCAAAGGCCACCCGACTGTCGTCGAGAGTTTGTGAACCTTTGACCCCGTTGGCTAAATCAAGCATCAGCGCCCTGGGATCAAATTCGACGGAATAGGCCAGACGGGGCGAGACGCCCTCAACAAACCCGTCCATACGGGCATTAAAACCGAGAGTTTCATCCCGCAGGGTTTTCTCAATCAGCTCGGTGCTGGCCGAATTGAGCAAAATAATAAATTGAGTGCACTGCGCCGAATACCAGGTGGGGTCATAGCTTTGCCCGCTGAGGGCGCTGTGATACTCAATAGGGACGTCAAACCCCAGGCTGCCGGGCAACACGGGCAGCACCTTAATGGCTTTATCCGGGTGCTGTTGTTTGAACTCCGCCAGGCTTTGCTCGCCGGCATACTGCAGTTCGGCAGTGAAATTCAACCAGCCGTAGACGCTGTCGGTACTGGGACTGCGGACAATATCCAAAGAGAACGCCAGCGGGTCTGCCACCAGAATGCTGACGGATTCGGGGTATAAAAAATAGGCGTCGTTTTGCCGGTAAGTGGCAATAAATCTTTGCCTGTCGGTGACGATAATCTGCTGAAAGTCCGGGTATCCCTCATACATGAGATTATTTCCCCACTTTATCGAGATGATTTTGATAATCCTGATGCCATTCTTTCGGCAATTTGCTCAGCACGTTAGCGGGGCGCTGATGATATTCATCCTCATAGATCCTTTGCATCTGAATATCACCCACCAGTATGCTGTTGGCATACAGGCAGTTATCGGTGTAGTGCTCGTCGTGGGAGGAGAGTTGCAGGTTGTAGACTTTCAGATCGCCGTGCTGTTGAACAATGCTAATGATTTCGCTTTCGCCATCCAGGGTAATTAATTTACCGGATGAGGTTAATTCCCGAGCTATGACCACGCCTGACGGCGTGATGAAAGGGTGGCCCAAACTGGTGGTGATATTACTTGTCTTACCCGTGCTATTGCGCACGCTAATCTTGAGATAATGATGCTCCTGGCCGCTGGTGACCGCCTCAATGCGCAGCGGTTTATTATTTTTCGACAACACAGCTTCACCGATATCTATGGCGGAAATCAGTTTTTCACTGCCATCCTGCATTAGTATTCTGCTATCACCCGCCAGGCACCCGTACACGATACGCATCGGTTTTAATTGTACGGTATTTAAAAAGCGTTGGTCCGGTTCGATTTCTTTCGGAGCATTGGTAATAAACGCAACTATGCTTTTCCCCTCAACGTTAAGAATGACCTTGAAAACATAATAGATCCATTCGCCCGAATCAAAATTGACCTGATTAAACCTCAGCCAGTCCAGGTCCCAGGAAATATTGTTGCCATTGATTCGGGTGTTAGGGGAGTTGAAAATATTATAGTTTCCAAAAGGAGTGACGGGATCGCCACCCGCCCGCGTACGAATCAGATAAATAGTATTGCTGGCTTTAACCGGCTGACCACCGCTAAGTTCAATTTGACCCAGATAGGTGATATTTCCTTTAATGGGCACTCTGACCGAACCGTCATAGGTATTACGGTAGTCGCAGTCGGGTTCATCACGGGTTAAACAAATCTTTATTTCATTCGGGTTGATAATACTTCGAGGCGACTCATTGTAAATATCCTTGGGGTAACTCTGCGTGGTGATAATTTCTGCGCCGTATATCGTCTCTCTGTCAATCGTCTGGGCAAAGGTATAAATCACCGTGACCGGATAATCGGTAGCGATCTGGCTGCCAGGATAAACCCCATTGGCGCTGAGGGTACAGTCTGCGGCATAGACATAAGCCTGGTTGTAGTTCACCGTGCCGACATTAACCGCTTCGCCGTCAAACAGTCCCAGGGTTTGCGTCACGTTGGCGGCGGATACCGGCAGGGAGCCAATGGCGTCAGCACGGTAATTGCTGCCGTCGGTAGAATCCAGCCGTACAATGCTGTAGACCGGTTGAGCCGACCCGTTACTGGCCTCGCTCAACCGGCCGCCGCTGCATTTTAGCCGTTTTGTTTCTTGCCAGCATTGGGTGAACTGCGGGGAGTAGCCTGAGGTGAGGCCGGCAAGTTTGAGTTGAATGTCATAAAAACTGACCAACAAGGGGTCGTCGGGCTCAATAATAAACAGTCCGGTGTTGCTATATTTGCCGATGACATTTTTGACAATACTCTTTTCATCTGACGTATAACCTTGTGTGATCATAATATCAGCACCCAATAGTATTTAGAGGTAAACGCAGGGAATAACCTATGAGATTAAAGAAGAATTTTAGCTTTGCGTTTATTTACAGATTTCTTTGCAGTAAGAATAAATAGCGCTAAGACTGTCGGAACCAAGATATTGTTCAAATTCACCGTCGGTAGGGTCGATATCAGGATCCAGCGTCATGCCATACAGCTCTTGAGCAAACATCGCTTTGGTCGCTGAAGGCTTACTTTTAAAGTAAGTCTTTAACTTTCCTTTGCTGACTTTTCGTATCCAGGCAAATTCGCCCCCCAGGGCAACTTTACCGGTGAAGATGAAGTCTTTACTGGTATAAAAACTGATGTCGTTAGGGTAAACCTGATAACGAACAACCTGTTTGACTTCAATATTATGCAAAGTCTCTTCCCAGGTTTCTCTTTTAATGACGTTTAACGCGAAATACTTACCGTCAACCGGGCCGTCTTTTGCATCTGCTGTACCCCCAAATAACATAGGGCAGCCTCTGGCGAAGCCGGTGTTTTTTAAACCTAAAAGAATAAAATCATTATTTCCAACGGCCGCAGGGTTACTGTCGAGAATGACGTATTTTTTAATGGGCATAGTCAGGTCCTTATACATTTTTCAGTATAAAAATAAGGTTTATTGGTCGGTTCGGGAGCGATGAATGACTCATCATCAACAATAGCAATGGCGACTAAAAAATCAACCAATACATAAAAATAAATGAAGTGTTTTAAAGTGTTTTGACAGATAGTCAAATAAATCACTGCGTTAACCGGGGCAGGAAAAAAACGTTTAAACAATCAAATAAAGAGGAGGTTGTTGTTGATTTTTTCGTTAATAAATTCTTTACCATTATTAAATCAATGCATTGTATTCCCATTGCGGCAATATGATTTTCTTGTTATTTAAATAATGGTGAACCGTTAGCTTTGAAATTAGTTCATTGTTAGGATTTTCTTTAATCATAATGGTTGTGAATACTTAAACAAACCGTTGAGAGTGGTGAGAAAATCCACGCATTGTTCATTAATTCAGTGTGGCGTTAATGCTAAAGCTTCCGCCGGATTAGGGCGGAAAGCGTCAGAAGCCGAACGAAGGGCCAACGTGATCCGGTTCCGCCAGATGGCATTGTTGTGCGCCATCTGGCGTCAGGCGTTGTCCACCCGAGGATTGGAGTGGGTAGGCTGGCTGGGATACTCCACCTGGTGCTTGTGCAGATAGTCACGTATCAACTGACGGATCACCTGAGAGGGGGTCACGTCCTGTTGCAGACAGAGTTCTTCCAGGGCTTTTTTCTTGTCTGGGTCGATAAGGACGGTCAGACGCGCCGTTTTCTTTTCCATGGTGGTTGCTCCAGAGGATGATAATCAAATGATAATAGCAGGGCAGCAATACCGCCTCAGCTAAAGTGCAGCCGTTCAATTTTGCGCGACAGGTAGCGAAGATCGCAGCTAAAGCTTGGCCCTACCTCAGCGGAAAGGCGGCGCAGCAGGCTGAGCGGCGTTTCGGTACTGGCAAGCGCAGCGTAGATAATCACGTTGCCGCTGGGTGCCACGCAGTACAGAACCGTGTTAAACACCCGGTGTAAGCTGTGATACAGCAGCGAGCCCTCATCCGGCACTTCATGGTAGTTCAGCACTAGCCAGCCCGGATCCGAAAGCCGGTCGGCGCACTGTGCCAAAAAGGCCTGCGTGCCCTGTTGCGGATCCATGGTAAAGGCGCTGTAGAGGTCGGAAAATATCAGGTCATAACGCCGCTGGGCGGGGGACCGCAAGAAATCCGCGGCATCGGCGATGTGCATAGTGATGTTTTGATCGGCAGGTAAAGTGAAGTATCGGCGGGCGACAGACACCACCGCCTGGCGCAATTCCACCACTTCCAACAGCATATTGGGATCATAGGCGTGCAGCGCCCGCACCAGGCCACCGCCGCCCAGCCCCAGGATCAGTGCAGAGGCGGGGGGCTGCCAGGCGACTGCCATCAGCATGGTTTTGATGTAGTTATGAACCGGCACCTGCGGCGCGCTGATACACATTTTGCTCTGTTCGCAAATACCGTCAAAACGCAGGGTACGGTAACCCTTGTGATCGGAGACGATAATTTCGCCGCAGTGATCCAACTCCCGTGCAATGACCTGACCGCGAGGGGAGAAATCCAGGCTATTTAGCAGCTTATCAACCAAAGACATAGTAATTTCTTCAAGCCTCCATCCTAAAAAGGCAGCCTTACTTACGGGCGCACATAAATTCTGCGGTACATATCCTGCGGCCATTGACCGACGCACGGCCAGAAAATCGGGCAATGCCGGAGCGCTGTCGGACAAATGTCACTTCCATACAGAGTTGGTCACCGGGCCGTGCCGAACGATAGAAACGGGCACGGTGGATGGCCGCAAAATAGTAATGCTCGCCTGGCAGCAACGGGCTGAGAAAATAATGAGCCAACAGGCCGGTGGTCTGCGCCAGCGCTTCCACCATCAATACGCCGGGAAACACCGTCATCTGATGATGGCCGGTCCAGAATGTCGGTTCGTTGGCGGTGATATTTTTGATGGCGCTAAGGCGGCCTTCGGCAATGCAAGTGCCGGCAGGCAGGATGCGGTCAACCAGCAGACAGGGAAAACGGTGTGGCAGGATAGATTGAACATCCTGGTACTGCAGGGGATTACCATTTAGCGGCATGAGTGTTTCGGATCCTGTCAGCGGGACAAAGCTCAGCTTGCGTGGGCCTCTGTGCCGGTCGAAGTGTAATAACATTATAATGTTATTATCATCAGATGCACCAAATGAAAGCCGCCTGGGTTGAAAAACAGCGAATAACGTCAGCCGATTCAAACGCCAGTAAGCACAGCTCGTTGAAGAAATTGCGTGTTTTGAGGGGGGAGAGGGCTAGCCGCCAGCAGGAGACTGGCGGCCAAGGGGGATCAGTTTTTGTAGCGCGTCAGCTTATCGAGGTAACCCATCACAAAAGCCGAAAGAACAAAGGTCAGGTGGATGATCACATACCACATCAGTTTGTTGTCCGGCACGTTTTTGGCGTCCATAAACACCCGCAGCAGGTGAATGGAGGAAATGGCGACAATTGACGCGGCAACCTTGTTTTTTAATGAGGTGGCATCCATCTTGCCCAGCCAGCTCAGTTTCTCTTTGTTTTCGCTGATATCCAGCTGCGAAACAAAATTTTCATAGCCCGAGAACATCACCATCACCAGCAGGCCACCCACCCGCGCCATATCGACCAGCGAGAGCAGCGTCAGAACCAGATCCGCTTCGGCTATGGAGAAAATGTTCTGCAGAACATGCAGTATCTCCTTGAAAAATTTAATCGACAGCGCCAGCAAGGCCAGGGACAGGCCGAAGTAAACTGGAGCAAGTAGCCAACGGGAGGCGTACATGGCATTTTCTAGAAAGCGTTCCATAGTCATCTGAGTTCGTTACAAAAAGTGGGGTACAGTATAACGCAAGAGGCCCGCCAAAAAGCAAGAGAGCCCGTGAGGATTGAAAGGGAATCTCTCCGGGATGAGGGAATGGCATACGAAAGAAATAACCCCCTTTAATCACTGCGTGTTTTTAAGCTATTTACTCCGCAAAAAAATATTTTATCAATATATATTGAGCTATCCGAAAATCAGACTAGCCTTTAAATGCTGCATAATAACATTGTAGTGGTTTTTTATATCGCGAGCGAATTATATATAACGGAAATGAATTAACCTAATGGAGATGGATATGGACAGTTCCCTAAATGGAAAAACCAACGGTTGGGATAGTGTTAATGATTTGCTGAATTACCATAATAGAGGCAATGGTTTAACCATCAATAATAAGCCTTCTTTTGATATAGAAGCGGCAGGCGAGCAAATAGCGCGCAGTGAACAAACCTGGAATGGTACTCACGTCATCGGCCAAGGTGCCACCGTCACTTACTCCTTCCCGGATTGGGATTATAATAAGAGCAATTTAAATGGTCGCTTTGAAAGCCAGGATACCGGGCTTAGCGCCTTTACTGCCGCTCAAAAAGCACAGGCCAAGCTTTCCCTGCAGTCTTGGGCCGATGTGGCCAACCTTAATTTCGTCGAAGTAGCCCCGGGGCAGAAGTCCAACATTACCTTCGGCAATTATGAAGGCGATGGTCAGGCTTATGCGATTAAACCTTTTACCGGCGCAGGTAAAGATTATCGCGGGCACAATACCGACGGTCAAAGCTGGTTCAATATCAATTACGATTATGCAGATCCTCGTGACGGGGTTTATGCCAATTTGCACCCTGAACTGGGCAACTATGGCCGCCTGAGCATCACCCATGAATTGGGGCACACTTTGGGGTTGGATCACCCTGGGGTTTATAATGCCGGACAAAGCCCGAGCTACGCCAAGGCCACCTACGCCGAAGACACTCGCATGTTCAGCCTGATGAGCTATTGGGATGAATCTGTCACCGGCGGCGATCACGGCGGTTATTATGCCGCGGCTCCGCTGGTCGATGATATTGCTGCCATTCAGTATTTATATGGCGCCAATACCACCACGCGCACCGGTGACACGGTATATGGATTCAACTCTAATTCCGGCAGAGACTTCTACACCGCGACGGACAGCAGCCAGAAACTGATTTTCTCCGTCTGGGATGCGGGCGGTAACGACACCCTTGATTTTTCAGGGTATACGCAAGACCAACGCATTAATCTGACCGAAGGCTCTTTCTCTGACGTTGGCGGGTTGACGGGTAATATTTCCATCGCCGTAGGCGCCGTCATCGAAAACGCCATTGGCGGTTCGGGGAATGACGTCATTGTCGGCAACGACGCCGCCAATATTCTTCAGGGTGGCGCGGGGAACGACGTTATTTACGGTGGCGGCGGCCAGGATCAGTTATCCGGTGGCAGCGGCAGTGATATTTTTGTTTTCTCCGCCGTGAGCGATTCACCGTTCAAAGCACCGGATAAGATCCTCGACTTTGAAACCGGTATCGACAAGATTGACCTGTCTTTCTTTAATCAGGGCGAGAATGGCGCAGGCTTTATTCATTTCGTTGACAGTTTCAGCGGTCAGGCTGGCGAGGCAACCCTGACTTACCATGCACAAAATGATTTTAGTGAATTGGCGTTGAATATAAGTGGCCATGCGACACCGGACTTCCTGGTGAATATCGTAGGCCAGGCAAATACCGCCACTGATTTTATTGTTTAATTCTGTCACGGTGGGCTATGCCCACCGCTTTATTACGGTTTTTATTCCCCCACGCTCCACAATGCCTCTGCGCCATGTCGGCTGCCGACGCCGCTTTGTAAGGATTTCGTAAGCGGTTTGGAAATATCTCATCAATGTATTTAATAAGGTTGTAACGACGTTGCTTATGGTATGCATTGTCATTATTATCAATTTACTGAGTCTGCGAAGAAAGACCTTTATTTTACCATTATTAATTTCTCTTAATCCCTTTTGACTCGGTTAAACCCGAGTGGCGAAGCAACTGCGAGCAAATACTAATAATTAACGCAGGGCTAACACATGTGCAGAACTTTTAATTGTCGGGGAATTATCGGACATTCCGCCTTATGGGGCGCGTTAATCGCCAGTGCCTTTAACGCCAATGCCGAAGTTAAGAAAACCTCATTAGAAAAGACCACGCAAAGTGAAGAGGAAATAACGGTGGTGGCGCCGGCTATTGAAAACAAATCAGGAACAATCACCACAATTACCGCGCAGGACATGCAGAAAAAAGGAGGCAATGATTTCGGTTCGATTATGCGTTACGAACCCTTGATCAGTGCCACCGGCGTCAGCGGGGGCTCATCATCGGGGAAAAGCGGTTTCGATCGCAGTGGGTATACCGGTTATAACATCCGTGGCCTGGAGAGCAATCGCGTCGGATTGGACGTCGACGGCATTCCACAGCCTGATGCCACTGGCCGCAGCTACGTCAGCCGCGCCGGCCTCAATACCTTTGGTATCGGCAGAGACTATATCGACCCTTACATGTACGGCCAGGTGGAGATCGAATCGGGCGCAACCTCGATTGAACGCAGTAATACCTCCATTGGCGGCGCCGTTTCGTTTTTACCGAAATCAGCCGATCAGTACCTGTCCCCCACCAAACAGACCTACTTTGGTTACCAGAGCGATTACGATTCGTCTAATCGCAGCTGGCACAATGGCATTACCGCCGCCGCGGGCGATGAACAACTGCGTGGGGTGTTTGTTTACAGTCGCCGTGACGGCCAGGAAACGCGCAATAACAGCGGCACCCACCAGGCCTATCCTGCCAACTGGCACACCAATGCGCTGATGGCCTCCGGTATCTGGCAACCGAACGACGAGCACAAACTCACCGGCACGGTCGATTACTATGACAAAACCAACCACACCCATTACGACAGTTGGAACTCGGCCGGCAGTGCCATTCTGGGGACCGCCCAACAGCAAAGCAATACGCGCCGTTGGGGAGTGAGCCTGAAAGATGAATGGACGCCGTACAACGATTTTGTCGATACCCTGACCTCAAAAGTCTATTACCAACAGACTCAGGCGCATGACAACACCTATATGCCCACCAGCACTGGCAGCATGGAGCGGGTGTACTCCGACTACAACGTCAACACCTATGGTTTTGAAAGCCAGATCGCCAAAACATGGGGACGGCATACGCTGAGCGGGGGACTCAATGCAAGATTGACCGATACCGAGCGACCGTTCCGTGAAGAGCCAGCACCCAGTGCATTTACCGCCATCATGCAGCCGGAATCCGACAGTCGCAGCTATGTGCTGGGCGGTTTTGTGCAGGACAGGATCCAGTTTGATCTCGACGGGCACGGTTTTGCCGTGGTGCCGGGCGTACGCGTGGCTCACCAAAGCACCAAGCCGCAGAACCTGAGCAGCCTGACTACCGGCAGCACGGTGCTGACGGAGTCCGAGTTGGAAACGCTGTACGGCAAAAGCAACACCGATACCCAGGTCCTGCCATCACTCAGCTTCCAGTACAATCTGACGCCGACGCTGATGACTTATCTCCAGTACAAACGCGGTGCGCAATTCCCGAACGCCAGCCAACTTTATGGCTCATGGAACCTCGGCTCCAGCTACGCAGGCACCGCACAGTATGCGTTGATCGGCAACGCCGATCTGAATACCGAGACCAGCAATAACCTGGAATGGGGCGTGAAAGGAGAGGTTGTCGAAGGCGTGACCCTGCGCACCTCGCTGTTCTACAACACCTATAAAAACTTCATTGCTTATACCCGCTACCAGCGTGCCAGCAGTCCGGACAAGTTTGCTAA
The DNA here is from genome assembly GCA_012719855.1 of Serratia liquefaciens. GTDB lineage: Bacteria > Pseudomonadota > Gammaproteobacteria > Enterobacterales > Enterobacteriaceae > Serratia > Serratia liquefaciens_A. The sequence continues at coordinate 162,865 of JAAXZN010000003.1, forward strand.
CGTGCCGTCCAATATCTACACCATCTATCAGGCAGAAAACCGCGACAAGGCCTACATCTACGGCGGTGAAATCAGCACCCGGCTGAATTTTGGCACCTGGTTTGAGCAGGTTAACGGCCTGAGCGCCAACTTTGCCCTGGGGTATAACCAGGGCAAGTCCAAGTCCAGTTACTCCGGCGATAAATATGTCGATATCGACAGCGTCGCGCCAATGAAGGCCATTGTCGGCGTGGCGTGGGACGATCCGGCAAAACGCTACGGCGCGGCGGTGACGGCGACCTTCGTTAAAGGCAAGCAGGCAACGGCCACCAACCGTGAAAGCTACAACAACGCCAGCGGTAGTACGCTCACCGACGCAACCACGGAGTATTTGCGCGTGCCGGGTTATGGCCTGGTGGATATGTCCGCCTACTGGCAGGTGGCCCGCAATGTGAAGCTGAGCGGCGGTGTGTATAACATCACCGACAGAAAATACCGTGACTATCTGAGCAGCCGCGAACTGACGGACTCGACCCAACAGGATGCTTACGACAATGCGTTGGCCGTTATGCCGGGAAGAACTTTCCAGTTAGGCGTAAACGTGGATTTCTAAGCCCATCCTGCGGAGGAACCCTTAACGTTTCTTATGCCGCCTTTCGTCAGCGAAGGGCGGCTATGTCATTCATCCCCCGTTGAAGGAGACACCCAATGAAACTGTGGATTATCAGCTTGCTGGCGCTGCCGTTTTCGGCCTTCGCCAACGAACGCGTGATTTCGATTGGCGGAGATATCACGGAGATTGTTTATGCGCTTGGCTCCCAACAAAGCCTGGTCGCACGCGACAGCACCAGTCTGCAACCGCCGCAGGCCACAAAGCTGCCCAATGTCGGTTATATGCGGCTGCTTAACGCCGAGGGGATCCTGGCGATGAAACCTACGCTGGTGATCGCCAGCATGCTGTCGCAACCCTCGTTGGCATTGCAGCAGGTTGAGCAGGCCGGGGTAAAAGTCGTCACCGTGACAGGCAAACCCGAATTGAGCGCAATCGACGAAAAAATAGCCGTGATCGCCGCCACTCTGGGCCGAGAAAAAGAAGGGAAAACCCTGCAGGCAGCGTTGGATCGCCAGCTCGCCGCCGTGCCGACGAACCCTCTGCCGGTCAAGGTGCTGTTTATCATGGCGCACACTGGGATCACGGCCATGGGTGCCGGCAGCGGCACCGCCGCCGATGGTGCCATTCGCAGCGCCGGGCTGCAAAATGCCATGGGCGGCGTAGCACGTTATCAATCGTTAACTCAGGAGGGCCTGGTGGCTGCTGCGCCGCAGTTGCTGGTGATAGGCAAAGGCAGTTTGCAACGAATGGGCGGAGAAGCGAACATCTGGGCGCTGCCCGGATTGGCTTTTACCCCGGCGGGTCAACAAAGACGTCTGTTGGTGATTGATGATAATGCACTGCTGAGTTTTGGCCTGTCCATGCCGGCGGCCATCGGCCAACTGCGGCAGGCGGCTCAAGCCGTAACCCCTTAAGCTTTCTTACCTTTATTGTCTAGGTGCCCTAATGAGCGCTCGGGGAAACAATGATCGCGCAAGCGCTGTTTCAATGCCGCCGCATCCGGAAAGCCGCCCTCGATTTTACGATCCCAAAGTACCACGCCGTCGACGGTGATTTCATAAATGCCACCGGTACCGGGCACCAGCGTGACGGCGGCTAAATCGGTGCTGAAGGTATGGAGCAACTCTTGCGCCATCCACGCTGCCCGCAGCAGCCAGTTGCACTGCGAACAATAGTGAATAGAAACAACAGGGGATGTTTTCATTGGCAGAACCTGTGCGGCGAGCGAGAGCCTGCATCATCGAACGCCGCCGCAGTGCTGTCAAGCCGGCTTCCTCAGGGACGCAGCAAGGTCAAATCAATCTGCCACCGGTTGATTTTATTGTACAAGGTGGTGCGCGAAAGCCCGAGCAGACGAGCCGCCTGGCGCAGATTACCGTTACTGGACTCAATGATCTGAATGATATGGGCGCGTTCATTGTCCTCCAGACGGCTTGAGGGAACGGCTGGCTGTTCTGGTAAAGCGCGGGCGATCTCCCTGGGCAAATCATCCACGTCGATCAACAACCCTTCGCACAGGTTCACCATCCGCTCCACCAGGTTTTCCAATTCACGCACGTTGCCGGGCCAGTGCCAGGCGTTAAGGCACACCATGGCCTGCGGCGGGATCTTTTTCATCCGCGTACTCAGTTTGTGAATAAAGCCGTTGACCAGTCCGGCGATATCTTCCCGACGTTCACGCAGGGGCGGAACGGGGAGAGAAAGGACGTTCAGACGGTAATAAAGGTCGCGACGAAACGCACCGTTCTCCACGGCCTGCAGCAAATCGCAGTGGGTAGCGGCAATAATTCGCACATTCACTTTGACCGGATGTGCCGCGCCAATCCGCAACACTTCGCCTTCCTGCAATACCCGCAGCAGGCTGGTTTGCGCATCCAACGGCATCTCACCGATTTCGTCGAGCAATAGCGTGCCACCGTCCGCCAGTTCGAATTTGCCTGCTGAACCGCCACGGCGCGATCCGGTAAAGGCGCCATCGACGTAGCCAAACAGCTCGCTTTGCACCAGATCGCGCGGCAGGGCGCCGCAGTTGACCGCGACAAAGGGTTCGTTGCAGCGCTCACCGCCGTTGTGGATTGCCTGAGCGAACAGCTCCTTGCCGGTGCCGCTTTCCCCCGTCAGCAAGACCGTGCTGTCACTGCGGCTGCAGGTGCGCGCCTGTACGATCGCCTCCCGCATGCGGCTGGAATGGCCGAAGATCATCTCGAAGGTGTAGCTGGCGCTCACGCCCATGACTCGTCGGGTGATGGCGCGGATACGCTGATTTTCACGCAGTGAGAGCACCCGGCCATTATCCGGCGCAGGCATCAGCGAAATCACGCAGCAGAGGGCCGGCTTGCCGGCGGGCATAAAGACCATTTCGCGATCGTTGCAAAACGGCATGGTTAACAACGATCCGGATTGGGGACGCAACAGTTCATCAATCGGCGTATCGCCGGGTTCCAATCCGCCAAAAATTTGGCGAGCATAGCGGTTGACCGTTTTCAGCCGGCCGTGGCCATCGCAGACCATCACGCCTTCATTGAGGGTTTCCAAAATGGACTGTTGCTCGGCCAGCAGCCGGTGCAGCTTGAGCTGTTGGCCGATGGCTTCCGCCGCCGCCTGCACGGTACCCAGAGTGTGGGCATTGAAATTATCCGGCGTGGCGGTGAGCGTCAGCACGCCAATCATGACGCCTTCGGCGTTGCGTACCGGCGCGGCGGCGCATTGGCGATGTCGTTGTCGCAGGCCCATCTTCCAGTTTTCACCGCTGAGCACATACACCAGCCGCTGTTCCAACAGGCAGCGTGCGGTGCAGTTGGTGCCCTGAACCTCTTCACGCAAGATGCTGCCGATCGGCGTCATGTCCGCGCCACAGTAGTGAAGGGTGACACCATGGGCATCGGTCAGGTTGATGTGGCCGTCGGGATTATAGGCCAGCAGGTTTTCCATGATGCTGCGCGCCACGGCAATCAGCTCGGCATTGTGCGCCAGGATCGCCAGCAGTTGGTCAGCCGGCGGGGCGTGATAGACAAATTCATCCGGGTCGATGCCGTATTCCCGCGAGCGCCGCCAGGATTGCAGAATCGACTTGCGTATCCAACCGGGCTGTCCGCCTTCATTAAACGCCTGCCATCCTTGCCAAAACAGGCTGTCCCATTCACCGGATTCCGCCCCTTCAGGCAGGCTGAATATCGGATCGCTCTCGTCTTTGATCGGCATCAGGCCGGCGGCTGTCTGCATGGCGTTCTCCGCTGTTGGAATGTAATGTTCATTTTATTGACATGTGAAATTGACATGTCAATTTAGTTGTCACTTTGTTACGCCCATCTGTGCAATGTCTCACAAATTCCGCGTGTTTTGAGCTGGCATCCCCTTTGCAATACCCAGGGGGAACCTCGTTGCCCAATAGGGCGTTACCTCACATAAGGAATCACTATGAGTCATTCATCCCAACCCCTGCGTGTTGGTCTGATCGGTGCCGGCAGAATGGGCACTTTCCATGCGGAGTCGCTGGCACGGCGCGTACCGGGGGCGGTGTTGGCGGCGGTGGCCGATCCTCTGCCGGGCGCAGCTCAACGGCTGGCTGAGCGCTTGGGCGTTGAAGCCTACAGCGATTTGCAGGCGATGCTGGACAACCCGGCAATTGATGCGGTGGTAATAGCTTCTCCGGCACGAACCCATGCGGAGTGGGTAATTGCAGCGGCAAAGGCCGGCAAGCATGTGTTCTGCGAAAAGCCGATGGCCATCACGCTGGATGAGGCAGACAGTGTCATTGCTGCCGCAAAACGGGCGGGGGTGGTTTTACAGGTCGGCTTTAATCGCCGTTTTGTCAGCGGATTTGCCGCCGCTATCTCCGCCGTGAAGGCGGGTGAGAATGGCACCACGCAGTTGTCCCGTTCGGTGACGCGCGACCCCTTGCTACGGGATCCGGCGCCTATCCCGGCGTGGACCATCTTTCTAGAAACCTTGATTCATGATTTCGATACCTTACTGCATTTCAACCCTGGCGCCAGGCCGGTAGAGGTTTATGCGTTGGCGGATGCCCTGGTGCGGCCGGACTTCAAAGACCAAGGGCTGCTGGACACCGCCGTGGTCACCCTTCGCTTTGACAACGGGGCTATCGCCACCGCCGAAGCCAATTTCCAGGCGGTGTACGGTTACGACGTGCGCGGCGAGGTGTTTGGCAGCAAAGGCATGTTGCAGGCGGGCAATATCAACCTGAACAACTGCGTGCGTTATCACGCCGGAGGCATCGCCATAGAAACGTCGCGGCAGGATACCGATCTGTTGCGTGACGCCTACGTGGCGGAGTTGACCGAATTCGCCCAGAGCATCCGGCAAGGTTGCAGTCCGCGTGCTACCGGACAAGATGCGCGCAATGCGCTGGCAATAGCGTTGGCCTGTATCGAGTCGGTGCAGCAGGGCAAACCGGTCAAGCTGGAGGGGCAATGATGGCGAGTTATCAGCTTTCCGCGTGTGCCGAAATGGTATTTCTCGATCTGCCCTTTGCCGAGCGCGTGGCGCGTATCGATGCGCTAGGGTTTGGCGTTGAAATGTGGAACTGGGCCAATAAAGACCTTGATGCTTTGGCCGCCAGCGGGGCGCGCTTCACGTCAATGACCGGTTATCTCAGCGGTAACCTGACCGACGACGAGGAGATTGCCCAATTGTTGCACACCGCCGAGCAGTCATTGGCCGTCGCACAACGTTTGAATTGCCCGAGCCTGAATCTTCACGGCACCGGGCTGGATCCCCAGGGGTTACCGGTGAAACCGGTGGCGGTGGTAACCGGTGCGATGTGGCTCAAGGCGGCCGACACGCTAAGCCGGTTGGCGTACATGGCGGAGCGGGCCGGGAAAGTCTTCACGCTGGAAAACCTCAATTTGCCGCGCGACCACCCCGGCACGCCCTTCGCCAAAGCCTGCGATACCCTGGCTCTGGTGGAGGCGGTAAACCGCCCAGGCCTGAAGATGAATCTCGATCTTTACCATGCGCAGATTGGCGAAGGGGATCTTATCGAACTGATCCGTCGCTGTGGCCCGGCAATAGGGGAAATCCAGGTGGCGGACGTGCCGGGGCGGCAACAGCCTGGTACCGGTGAAATCAATTACCGCGCCATCGCACGCACGTTAGAAGACATCGGTTATCAGGGCGTGGTGGCGATGGAAGGGTGGGCATCCGGTGACAGCACCGACGCGCTGTTACAGTTCCGCGACCATTTTACCCGATAGCCTGAACACATCCGGGCAGGGTCGGTGCCCGGCAGGCAAAAATGATGCGTTGATTTTAATAATAAATAAACCTCAACCTACAGGATGTCATCATGAAAACCAAAAGCTGGCTACTGATACTGCTGAGCATCGTCATGAGCTTCAGCGCCCAGGCGAAAACCTACAAGGTCGGCGTCGCGCTGGCCAATTTCGATCTTAACTTTGTCTCTATTTTGCGTTCACAGATGGTGAGCGAACTTAAGCAGTTGGGCATGGACGGCCAGTTTGTCGATGCCAAAGGGGACGTGGCGCTGCAGGTGCAGCAGGTGGACGATTTTATCAACCTCGGGGTGGACGCCATTATCCTCAATCCGGTTGATACTCAGGGGGTGAAACCGATGATGGACGCCGCCGAACGGGCCAATATTCCGCTGATTTTCGTCAACCGCAAACCGGAGGTGAAACTGGGCAAGGACATGGCGTACGTGGGGTCGGACTCTGCGGCCGGTGGAGAAATGCAGATGGAAGCCTTGGCGAAAAAGATGAACTACCGCGGTAACGTGGCGATCCTGATGGGGGCGCTGGCCAACGAAGAGGCGCGCGAACGTACCCGTGCGGTGGAAGCAGTGATCGCCAAATATAAAGAGATGAAGGTGCTGGAGAAACAGACCGCCAAATGGCAGCGCAATGAGGCGGTGGATGTGGTGTCCGGTTGGCTGCTGAACGGTCGCCCGATTGACGCGATTGCCGCCAACAACGATGAAATGGCGATTGGGGCCATCATGGCGTTGAATCAGGCCAAAAACAAAACCATTCTGGTGGCGGGTATCGACGGCACGCCGGACGGTCAGCAGTTCATTAAAAACGGCGGCATGACGTTGACCATTTTCCAGGATGCCAAAGGGCAGGCCATCGGGGCCGTGCAGGTGACCAGGGCGCTGTTGGAAAAACAGCAGGTCGAGCCCTATAACTGGGTGCCTTACAAAACCATCACACAGCAGAATTTGGCGGAGTTCCAGGCGGTGAATCAGAAGTAGGCAGGGGACGGCGGCCGGAAAGTTGAATGGGAATTATTTTCAATTCCCGGTCGTTGTGCCATAGTGAAAACCCTGCTCCTCGTACACATCATGACAACCATGCCGATACCCCTAGAGCAACACCCGCAACCGGGACCTGAACGTCTGAAATTCGCGCCGCACATCATGCTGCACAGCGGCACCTGGCTGGAACAGCAATCACAATGGGAAGAGGATCCGTTGATCAACGGCATCAAGCTGGCGTTGGTCCACAGCGGCCAAATGCAATGCCGGGTTGCAGGACAGGCCATGCGGCATATTGCCGAGCCTTCGCTTTGCGCATTTGGCAACCTGGGTGACAACGGGGTAATACACCGTTTCCAGCGCGATATCCCGTTGCGCTACACCATTTTGCAACTGGAGAGCGACGGACAGGATCAGCATGCCGAAATGTTTCCCGCCGCGCTGAAATATCGGGCGGGACAGCCGCCGAAAATGCTGATAGGCCCTGCGCCAAAACGACTGCTGGCATTGTCCGCACAGATAGCGACCTGCCCATTGCATGGTGCCACGCGCGATCTGTATCTGGCCGGTAAGGCGATGGAACTGATCGCCATGAGCCTGCACCACTTGTCGGATGCTCCCGTGCAGGGCACCACCGAACTGCGGCTCTCGCATGCCGATATTGAACGTCTCCACGCCGCGCGCGATCTGCTGATTGCCGACCTGCCAAATCCCCCCGGGCTGGACAGTCTGGCGGCGCAGGCGGGCATTAATACCCGCAAATTGACCCAGGGTTTCCGCCAGGTTTTTGGTGCCAGCGTGTACGCCTGGCTACAGGAGTATCGTTTGCAGCAGGCGCACCGCATGCTCAGTGCCGAAGAGGCGAATGTTTCGACCATTGCCTACCGCGTGGGCTACAGTCCGGCGCATTTCTCCATCGCCTTTCGCAGACGCTTCGGCGTCTCCCCCAGCACTCTGGTGGCGCGCTGACCGGTGGCCTAAACAAAAAGTCGCGCTGGCGAAAGCATCCTTACCTGAGCCTCCCCGCAATTCCGTTATCGTAAGGCACGGAATTTTGTGGAGTGATAACGATGGAAGGGGCATTACACCTCTTGTTGCGGCCTTATTATCGCCCGTTGGGGGCGGCTGTGTTTTTGCAGGCGCTGGCGGGCATCTGTTCACTGGTGCCCTGGATCCTGCTGGGGTATATCGCCGCCAGAGATCAAACCCTGGGCGACATGAGGGTGCTGTGGCCCATTGCCATCAGCGGTTTGCTTTGGCTGCTGGGCCAGACACTGGCTTTGTATCTGACACATCGGGTAGACGCCGGGCTTTGCCATCAACTGCGTTTGAAATTGGCAACCAAATTGCAGCGTCTGCCGCTGAACTGGTTTGTTCATCAGGGCGAGGACGGCGTAGCCCGTTATGTTGAACAGGACGTGCGGGCGCTGCATCAGCTGGTCGCCCATGCGCCGACGGATCTGGTGAATTTGCTGGTCGTCCCGCTGGTGGCGTTGGGTTATTTGTTGACGCTGAACCTGTCGCTGGCGCTGTTTGTCCTGTTGCCCCTTGGTGCCGCCGTGGGGTTGTTTATGGCTATGCGTGCTTCTCGTTTTCGTAGTGCTGTCGAACAGCGCGACCGTACGATGGAGCATATGCTGGAAAGCTATGGCTCGCTGGCCAGTCACCCGGTAGCGGTACGGCAGTATCCACAGGCCGGGGTGCAGGCTCAGGCTCAGGCGGCAAGCGAACTGTTTGCTGCCGCATTCAGCCATTGGGTGCAACGCATCGGCGGTTTCAGCGCCGGTACGCAACTGCTGCTGGGGGCACCGCTACTGGCTGTCTGGGCGATCGCCGGCGCGCTGGGGTTAGGTCACAGTCTGCTGCCTGCCGCGCAATTGTGCGTGTTTTTGTTGATGGTCAAAGCCATTGCCGCACCGTTGCAGGCGATGGGACACGGCGGCGATGCCCTGCGCAGCGCCAGGCAGGCAGCGGCTCGGCTGAATGCATTGTTGGCGATGCCAGAGATGACGGAAGGCACGCAGCAACCTGATCTGGCCGCACCGGCCAATATCGACGTGCGTGAACTCGACTTTTCTTACGCCGGTCAGCCCGTCCTGCGGAACATGAGCTTTGTGCTGCCCGCCGGCAGCGTCACCGCGATTGTTGGGCCATCAGGGGCGGGGAAAAGCAGTTTATTGCTGCTGTTGGCGCGCTTTATGGATCCGGATCGCGGGCAGATCCTCGTCGGTGGTCAACCTTTGGACAGCTTGTCCGACGCCGGGCGGTTCCGGCTGATCACGCCGGTGTTGCAGCAAGGCTGTGCGCTGTCGCAGCCGCTGGATCAAAACATCGCGCTCTACCGCCCGGATGCCGAACCGGCCGCCATTCACGCCGCGGCCAGGGCCGCCTGTTTGCACGAGGAAATCATGGCGCGCCCGTTGGGTTACCAGAGCATACCCGGTAAAGACATTCAGCTATCTGGCGGGGAACTGCAACGCCTGTCCATTGCCCGCGCCTTGTTGTCTCCGGCGCCCATTCTGCTGTTGGATGAACCTACCTCGGCGCTCGATCCGCAAACCGCCGTTGCCTTGCTGGGGCGGTTACGCCAGCGCGCTGGGACCACCGTGATCGTCAGCCACCGACTGGCTGATGTCATCGATGCCGATTGCATTCTGGTGCTGGAGCGCGGGCAACTGGTCGCCCGCGGTAACCATCGGCAGCTGCTTGCCGCCGGCGGGCTTTACCGCCGCCTGTGGGACAGTCAGGGAGATACCTATGGCTATTAAGCTGGCACGCCTGAGATTTCTTACGCCGCAGGATCGGGCGCGGTTGACGAAAACGCTGCTGTGGATGACGGCATGCGCGGTGCTGGACGGTATCGCCGGCCTGATGCTGCTGCCGCTGATTGTCGCCTGGTTTAGTGGCAACGCTGAACAGGTCTGGTCGGCGTTATGGCCGCTGTTGGCGACGACGGCGCTTTATGGCGTAGTGATGTTCGTGGCTACGCTAAAAGGGTATCTGGCGGGCAGCACTCTGGTACGGGTGCTGATCGGGGCACTGGTTCACCATATTCCCCGCATTCCCGCCAACTTGCTTGATCGGGTGCAACTGCCCGGCCTGGTGCGGGGACCGGTGCTGACCGCCATGGCGATCCCGGCGCACTTACTGGCGCCGCTGATTGCCGCGGTGGTGACCCCGGCAACGGTGATTGTCGGTTTGGCGTTTATCGATCTGCCGCTGGCCGGGTGTCTGTCGGGCGCAGCGGTGCTGTTGGGGTTGTGGCTGCGCTGGGGAGGGCGGCGCACCCTGGTGCTGGAAGAGCAGCACCATCAGTCGGAACGCAAAAGTGCCGCACAGTTGGCGGAGTTTGGACAGCAGCAGGCCTTGTTGCGTACTGCAGGGTTGAATCAGCAGAGCGGGCAACGACTGGTGCAGGCGCTGGTCGCTCAATACCGTAACGTCATGCAGCTTCAGCGGCGCTCACTGCCTGTCGCATTGGCTTTTACCGGCGCGGTTCAGGGAGTGTTTCTGTTTGTGCTGCTACTGGGGGCCTGGCGTGTGGGCAGTGGCGAACTGACGACACCGCTGTGGATCGCCGAAATGGTGCTGTTGGTGCGCTTTATCGAGCCTCTGTCGACCATGACGCATCTCGGCCAGTCGCTGCGCAATGCCTGGCAGGCGCTAACGCAGGTGCTGCGAGTCCTGGAAACGCCGGCGCTGCAGTTTACGCAACCGGGTGAAACCCCTGCGGACAGCCATGTGCTGGTGCGAAAGGTTGGCTATCGCCTGCCTGACGGTACAAGCCTGCTCAGCGAGATCGACCTGGATATTCCGCCGGGCCGATTACTGGCGATCGTTGGCCCCTCCGGCGCGGGTAAAAGTACCTTGTTGGGGCTGCTGGCGCGCAATGCCGACGCCACCGAGGGCCAGATCCTCATTGGCGGGGCAGACATCCGCCAGTTGGGCGAGCAGACGCTGGCGAACTGGCGCAACCTGCTGATGCAAGATACGCCCCTGTTTCAGGGCAGTATCCGCTGGAACCTGCAATTGGCCAGTCCGGCGTTAAAAGAATATGAAATGCAGGAGGCGCTGTCCGCAGTGGGCCTGCTACAGGAGATCGCCCGCTTGCCGCAAGGGCTGGATAGTCAGGTTGGCGTGGGGGGCGCGGCACTGTCCGGGGGGCAAAGGCTGCGTCTCTGCCTGGCGCGTAGCCTGTGCGCCAGAACGCCAATCTTGCTGTTGGATGAGCCGACTGCCAGCCTGGATTCGCTCAGCGCCAGCCGTGTCATGGCATTGTTGGCCCGTCAACGCGGGCGGACCAGCTGCATTTACGTCACGCATAATCCTCGGTTGGCGGCGCAGGCAGACTGCATCGCCATTGTGGCGGCAGGGCGGTTACGTCGCAGCGGCAGCCATGCGCAGTTGCTGGCGCAAGACAGCTGGTACCGTGAGTTCTGTGCTGAAAACAGCGTAGAAGCTTAAAAGGCTCTGGTCGCAGTTGCTGCGGCCAGAGCCTGCCGAAAGTCATTATCAGGCCGTCACGCGTGGGGCGGTTTTGGCGAACAACCTCATTGCCAGCCCGCCGGCTGCCGTCAGCGTGGCCAACGTTACTACGCCAGGCCAGCCGGCAGTTTCCAGGATCTTGCTGCCCAGAGCGGCACCGCTTGCCATGCCGATAAACACCAGCGTAAACATGATGGCGTTAAGGCGGCTGCGGGCGGCCGGATTGATGGCGTAAATAATGGTTTGATGGGCGACCAGCGTGGCCTGGATGCCGAGATCAAAACCTACCGCGCTTAGGGCAATCAACGCCAGTTGAGCGGGGAGCGGCAGCAATGGCAGCAGGAACATCAGCGCAAAAGAAACCACCACCATGGCAGCGCCGATCTTAGTGACATAGTCCGGCCCGTGACGATCGGCCAGCATGCCTGCCAGAGGTGCTGCCAGAGCGCCTGCCGCACCGGCCAAACCAAAAGCCCCGGCGACGGCGCTACCCAACTGATACCGTTCCGCCAGCATCACTGCCAGCGTAGACCAGAAAGCGCTGAACGCGATCGACAGCAAGCCTTGCGCCAGCGCAGCACGCCGCAGCTCCGGGTAATCTGCCCACAATTGGCCCAATGAACGCAACAACGCCGGGTAGCTGAGGGAAGTATTGGGTTTTAAACGGGGCAATACGGCCCCGATGGCAAAGCTGATGGCCAACACCGCCACGGCCGCCAGCAGATAAACGCTGCGCCAGCCGAAATATTCCGCCACCACGCCGCTGAACACGCGCGAAAGCAAAATACCCGCCAGCAGCCCGGTCATCACGGTCCCCACAGTTTTGCCCCGATTAGCGTCGGTTGCCAGCGTTGCGGCCGCCGGGATAATGTCCTGCGCCACCGTCGCAGCCAAGCCGATAGCCAGGCTGCTGAGCAGCAGCAGCGGGAATGAGGATGAAAAACCGCAAAACAGCAGGGTAAGGGCCAGCAGCATGCCTTTTATGCGGATGATCTGACGACGATCGTGACGATCGCCCAGCGGAGCCAACAACAGGATCCCAAGTGCGTAGCCTGCCTGGGTCAGCGTAGGTACCCAGCCGGCGTCACTGACTCCGGCATGGAACGCATCTCCCATAATCCCCAGCATCGGCTGGCTATAGTAAATGGACGCTACGCTAAGACCGGCGCCGGTCGCCAGCAGAAAGACAACTTTGGCGGAAAGCGCATGGGCCGGTGTGGCGCCGGTATTATTGGCTGGTGAAATCAGGGTCATGGTGATTATCCCATAGAGGTAAAGTGCGCTTATTTTTGCCAGTATTTGCCGCAAACTGTAGCCCCCGAACGGGTAGAACTGTTATACGTAATGCGTATGAATAAAAACTCATTTCCCAATGGCGATCGCATAGCCATGATGCAAACCTTGGTACGCATCGTAGACAGCGGCAGTCTTTCTGCCGCTGCGGCGCAAATGCAGACCTCACAGCCCACCGTTAGCCGGCGCCTGCAGGTACTGGAACAACTGTTGGGCGTTAAATTAATCCAGCGCACCACCCACAGTATGAAACTGACGGATGACGGAGAACGTTGTTATCAGCATGCGCGCAAGCTGATAGAGCAGTGGCAAATCATGGAGGATGAGCTGCGCGGCGTACGCGATGAGCCGGTCGGTGTATTACGGGTGCGTGCACCGCATGCCTTCGGTCAGGATCAGCTGATTGGGCCGCTGGGTGACTATTTGCAACGTTATCGCCAGACCAGCGTGGAGTGGACGCTTAACGACCACTCGCCGGATTTTATCCCCGAAGGCGTGGACTGCGCGATCCACGTGGGTGCCGTGACCGATCCTTCGGTGGTGGCGGTATTGCTGGCGGAAGTGCCGCGCATTGTGGTGGCCGCGCCTGACTTATTGGCCAGCCAGCCCCCGCTGACGCAGGTGGGCGATTTAGCACGGTTGCCCTGGCTGGCGTTGAATAGCTTTTACCGTAACGAAGTCACCCTGACCCACAGGGATAGCGGTGAAGCCTATCGTTTTGACATTGCCCCAAGATTAAGCACCGACAGTCTCTATGCGGTACGTAAAGCCGCGTTGAACGGCGTAGGGGTGGCGATGTTGTCCTCCTGGGTGGTCAAACAGGATCTGGAGCAGGGCGCTCTTATTGCTTTAATGCCAACCTGGCGTGCCGCGCCCTTGCCGATTTATCTGCTTTATCCGTACGCCAGCTATTATCCCGCCCGGCTGCGTAAATTCCTCGAGCTGATGAAAGAGGTGATGCCGCGTATCACCGGCGCAAATGCGCCAACGACCTAAAAGCGCGTACAGCGGAATTTGTCGTTAGCGGAGCGATATACAGCGCAAATCTGGAGTGTCGGCGCGTGGATTCAACCTGATTGGCGGCGGTATCTGTTTGATAATCGAAGCAACAGTGACCGTCCCTTTCAATCGAGAGAATCGCCATGCACTTTACTCAAGCCATTGCCAGACTCCCCGCCGATAGCTGCGGCAGCGGACAAACTACCGCCCAATTGGGCGCGCCGGATATCGCGGCCACCGGCCGTCAGTTTTTGGCCTATGTGGACACCTTGCTCCGCCTGGGGCTAAAAGTGACAGTGCTACCGGCAGCACCCGCATTCCCGGATGCACACTTTGTTGAAGACACGGCGGTGGTGATGCCTGAATTGGCGGTGATCACCCATCCGGGCGCGCCTAGCCGTCAGGGCGAGGTAGCGACCATTGCGCCATTGTTTGAAGGCGTGCGGCCAGTGGTGCGCATGAGCCAGCGCGGTCATCTGGACGGGGGGGATGTGCTGCTGGTCGATCGCCAGTTTTTCGTCGGTCTGACGGCCCGTACCGATGAAGCCGGCATCGGCGAATTCGCTGCGGCAGTGGAGCCCTACGGCTATCGGGTGACGGCGATTGAAGTCAGCGCCGGTCTGCACCTGAAGTCCATCGTTAATTACGTTGGCCGCAATACCTTGTTGCTGACCGAAGACTACCAACAGCATCCTGCTTTTAGCGGATTCAGTTCGATAGTGATCCCGCAAGAAGAGTCCTACGCCGGCAATACGCTGTGGATCAACGATACGCTGATTACGCCGCGCGGTTATCCGCACACGCTCGCGCAAATTGAAAAACTGGCTATGCCGATTGTCCAGCTTGATACCAGTGAATTTAAAAACATGGACGGCGGCCTGACCTGCCTGTCACTTCGTTTCTAATCTTTTCTTTTACCGGGGATCTCAGCCATGAAAAAAACATTAGCGGTTTTACTGACCAGCCTGGCGTTGGGCGGCCCTGCGGCGGCTCAGGCCTTCGACACCATCAGCTTTGGCGTTGACGGTGGCTACCCGCCGTTTGACGTGCTCGCGCCCAACGGCGAGATCACCGGTTTTGATATCGATATCGCCAATGCGCTCTGTACTCAACTGCATGCCAAATGCGTGTTCGTCAAACAACCCTTCGAAAGCATGATTGCCGCGCTCAATGCCCATAAGTTCGATGCCATTATCGCTTCGCTGACCATCACCGATGAGCGCAAAAAGGAAGTGGATTTCACCGATCGCTATTACCGCAGTTCCGCCCAGTTGGTGGCGCGTAAAGGCAGCGCTTTACTGCCTGACGTTGCCAGCCTGAAAGGCAAAACTGTAGGGGTGCAGACCGGCTCGATACACGAAGCCTACGCGAAACAACATTGGGGCGGAAAAGGGGTGAAAATTGTTTCTTACGCCAACCAGGATAATGTCTATCTGGATTTGATGTCCGGCCGCATTAATGCGTCGTTGCAGGACAATACCCAGGCCGCCAGCAGCTTTATCGATACCCCGCGCGGGCAGAAATTTGCCTTTGCCGGTCCGGTGATTGAGGACAGCAGCATTTCCTCCGACGTCGGCATCGCGGTGGGCAAAGACAACCCGGCGCTGCGTGACGCGCTTAACGGTGCGATCAAGGCCATTCGCGCCGACGGCACTTACGAAGCCATCCAGAAAAAATATTTCAGCTTCGATATTTACGGTAACTAAACCGGCTCGTTAATGCCGGCTGGCCCGGCAATCTGTCAAGTATGGGAGGCCGGGTATGGTCACAGAGTATTTGCCGTTGCTGGCGCAGGGGGCGGCGATGTCGCTGTGCGTCATGCTGGTGTCACTGACGGTGGCGCTGGCGCTTGGACTGGTCAATGCGCTGATCAAACTCTTTGGTCCGCGCTGGCTGCGCTGGGTTTCAACCGGCTACACCACGCTGGTGCGCGGTATCCCCGAACTGGTGATTATGCTGCTGTTGTTCTTTGGCGGTGAGATGCTGGGCAACGGAGCCCTCGGTCTGCTGGGGCTGGGGCCGCTGCGGTTTAACACCTTTATCTCCGGGGTGTTGGCGATTGGCTTCGTGTTTGGCGCTTACTATACCGAAACCTTCCGTGGCGCGTTTCTTACCGTGGAGCGGGGCCAACTGGAGGCTGCGATGGCCTATGGTATGAGCCCAGGCCAGGTATTTCGCCGTGTTCTGTTACCCCAAATGCTGAGCTTTGCGATCCCCGGCATCAACAACAACTGGCTTGGGTTGATGAAGGCCTCGGCGCTGGTGTCGATCCTCGGTCTGGAGGACATGGTATGGCTGGCAGAGCAGGCCGGGCGCGCCACGCAAAAGCCATTCCTGTTTTATTTCCTGGTGGCGCTGATTTATATGGCGATCACGGCGATTTCCAGTTGGGGCTTTAGCCGGCTGTCGCGGCGATGCACCTTGGCTTCCTCCAATGCAGGAGCCCGCTGATGAACCTGCAAAATATGCTGGAAGCCGCACCGAGTTTTCTGTGGAGTGACGGCTCCGACGTCACTGGGTTAGCGATGACCGCCAAACTGTTTTTGTTGTCGGTCGTCCCCGGCTTATTGCTGGCGATGTTAATGGCGATAGGTCAGGTTTACGGCCCACGCCCGCTATCTTATCTGATCCGCAGCGTGACCTACTTTTTCCGCAGTACGCCGCTGTACCTGCAATTGATGCTGATTTATTACGGCCTGTCGCAGTTTGACGTGGTGCAGTTGGGTTGGCAGGACGATCAGCCTTTCTGGCTGCTGTTTCGCGACGCGACCTTCTGCGCCACGCTGGCGTTGGTGCTCAATACCAGTGCCTACGTCGCGCAGCTGCTGGCCGGCATGATGGAAACCTTTCCGCGCCAGGAGTGGATTGCCGGTGAAGCCTATGGCATGAGCCAGCGGCAGATCATCCAGCGGTTGGTGCTGCCGGCCACGCTACGGCGCGGCATTCCTGCACTCAACAACGAGATGGTGTTTTTGCTGCATGCCACTTCGCTGGCCAGCACGGTCACGCTGCTGGATATCACCGGCGTGGCACGGGCACTTTATGCCGCCACCTATTCGCCATTTATTCCCTTTTTGATGGCGGCGGCGCTGTACCTGCTGTGCACCTTCCTGCTGATATTTCTGTTTTCGCGGGCGGAGCGGCGCTGGTTGGGGTTTGTCCGTCGAGATTAAGGGCGTTCAGGAGCGCTTAATGGATTGCAGTTCGGTCAGGGTGACGATTTTATCCACCCGGAATTTCTTGCTGGTCAGCCAGCTGTCGGCCAGCAACCGGTAGTTTTCCATACTGCGGCAGCCAATGCGCACCAGAAAATCGAAGTTGCCGCTGACCAGCCAGCAATCCAGCACTTCCGGGGTATTACGCATCTCCTGCTCAAACGCCGGTTGGGAATGACCGTGGTCGGCCAGCGCGATCTGCGCCTGGATCACGAACGCATGCTCCGGCTCCGGCAGCTCGATGATGGCACTGTAGCCGCGGATAATGCCGTCGCGCTCCAGCCCACGAACCCGTTCCAGACAGGGGCGCGCGGTCAGGTTGACCTGCTCGGACAGCTTTTGATAGGAAATGCGGCCATCCCGGCACAGTATTTCAAGGATTTTTTTGTCGATGCGATCAAGCCGGGCTTTCTTTTCCACAGATAGGGCGTCCAATGAAAAGTAAACATCATAAGTTACCTGAACATGCCCTGGGGGGGCAGCGCCAATTCACCAGTTTTCATTTCGGCCAGCCGGGTAAAGGCGAAAAAATTTACCTGCAGGCCGGTCTGCATGCCGATGAACTGCCCGGCATGCTGGTGCTGCATTATCTTAAAAGATTACTCAGCCAGGCGGAACGGCGTGGTGAGCTGCAAAGCGAAATAATCCTGGTGCCGCTGGCCAACCCCCCGGGTCTGGCGCAGGTGCTGCTCAACGGTGGCGTGGGGCGCTTCGATCTGGTCAGCGGCCGCAACTTCAATCGCGATTTTCCCGATCTGGCGCGTCTGTTGCAAAACCACGATTTTAGCGCCTCGCAACCTCTTCAGCCGCAAGTCCGGGCCGCGATGCGTACCGTTTTGCAAGCCATGACCGAGGGCAGTGAAGTCACGGCACTGCGTCGCCAATTGCTGCTGTTGGCCTGTGATGCCGATGTGGTGCTGGATCTGCACTGTGACGATCGCGCCATCCTGCATATGTACGCCGATCCGGCTTGGGAACATCAGGTCGAAGTTCTGGCGCGTTTTATGGACATTGAGGCGGTACTGCTTTCGCAAGACAGCGGTGGCGGTTCATTTGATGAAGCCTGCGGTTTGCCCTGGCTTCGACTGGCGCAACAGCATCCTGCCCTAAGCCAGCTCCAACCGGGCTGCATGGCGGTTACGCTGGAGTTACGCGGACAACGGGATATCAGCCATGAAATGGCCGGCGGTGACGCAGAACGCCTGTACCGTTATTTACAGCACCGAGGCGCCGTTGCCGGCCCCGCTCCGGCGATACCTCAACGCGAAGTGGTGATGCTGCCGTTTGCCGCCGGGGAGGTTGTCCACGCCCCCGCCAGCGGCATTTTGCTGCTGTTGCGCCAGCCAGGAGAGTGGGTGGAGGCGGATGAGGCGGTGGCAGAAATCATCGACCCGATCACCGATACGGTAAAAGCGGTGCGAGCCAGCGCGGGCGGGCTGATTTATGCCTGCCGACAAGCGCCTTTTGTCACCCTGGGGGCCGAGGTGATGAAGATTGCCGGCAAGACCCTCTACCCGGGTGGCGGAGGCCTGGCGTTCTGAGGGCGGTGCTGCTATCGCACTAACGTACGACTGATTTCTGGCCCGAAACCGATAATCGAAAGGCTGTCGCCATCCAGTTCTACCATGGCGAACGGCAGCAGTTCATCGCCATCTACCATGCCCTTCAGGGTAATAAAGTCGGTATTCTCCATCCGCACATAATCGCCCAAATGGTAATGACCGGCAAAATAGGCGCGTACCTGATAACGGCACAACAGAGTGACCAGGGCGTCGCAGTTCCACAGGTTATGCTCATTGTCTGGCGCCAGCGGGTAATGACCGAATACCAACACCTTTTCTCCCTGTTTCTGCGCGTCCGCCAGGCTGCACTCCAGCCAGCGGAGTTGCTCATCGCCGACGGCGCCGTTCCAGCTTTGCGCCTGCGGTTGATGCTCGGCGCGGATCCTGGCCAGCAGATGCTGGGCCTGGGCATACTCGTCGCCGTTAGCCTGATTGCAATACAGGCTGAGGTCATTACCGTCGATCACGATGAAACGGTAGCCCTTCAGGCTGAACTGGTAGTAGTGCTTCGGCAACGCCAGCGCAGGAGACTGCGCCGCCAAATGGCAGGAAATGACATCCGCATCATGGTTACCCATAACCACGGCATGCGGGTGACGTAATTGCTGATACACCGGCAACAAATCGGCGTAGCTGTCCCAGTCCCGATCAACCAAATCACCCAGCGTGGCGACAAAGGCCAGCGGTAAGTCATTAAGCTGGGTGATGGCCTGGCTCAACTTGCGCAGGCTGTTACGGTAGTAACGGTTGTATTCGAAGTTGGGGTCGGCGTTGGCATACTGGGGATCCGCTATCAGCCCAAAGCGCAGCTTCTCTGGTTGCCCGGATTGCTCAGTAAATTGCGGCGCCCGATAAAGCGTACTGACGGCCCCCAGGGCCAGGGTTTGTGCAGCTGTGAGGTGTGAAGTCATGGGTTACCTGCTCAGCGCTAGCGAATGCCGGCGCGCATAAAGGATTGAACAAACTGACGCTGAAACACCAGAAACAAGATCAGCAAAGGCACGGACGTCATCAGCGTCGCCGCACCGATCAGCGCCCATTGCACGCCTTGCTCCGGCGCAGAGAACAGCTGCAGCCCAACGGTCAGTGGTCGTACATTGACCGAGTCGGTAATAACCAGCGGCCAGAGAAAGTCATTCCAGTGGAAGCTTATCGACACCAGCGCAAAAGCGATATACACCGGTTTCGCCAGCGGAATATAGATGCGGCGCAGAATGTAAAACCGACTGGCGCCTTCGACAATCGCCGCTTCTTCCAGCACCAGTGGGATGCTTTTGAAGGTTTGTCGCAACAGGAAAATAGCGAACGCCGAAGCAAAGTAAGGCAGGGCGATCCCCAATAGCGTATCGCGCAAGCCCAGCGAGCCAATGGTTTGATAATTGTTCAGAATGAGGACATCCGGGCTGATCATCAACTGCAACAACACCAAGGCAAACAAAATGCCGGCCCCTTTAAGCCTGAAACGCACCAGCGCATAGGCTGCCATGGTGGCCAGGATCAGTTGGCAAACCACGATCAGCAGCACCAGCAAAATGGTATTAAGAAAATAGCGGCCAAAGGGCGCTGCATGCCAGGCATTGATAAAATTCTGCGTGGTCAATGGGGCAAAGAGTGAAAAGCCTCCCTGTTCGCCTACCGGGTGAATGGCGACCCAGCCGGCCACCAGGATCGGCAAGATCCACAGCAGGGCAACGGCCCAGGTGAGCAAGCCCCAACCCATACGGCGTAGTGAAACTTTTTTCGGCGTTGACGCGGCGATGGAAAGGCTCATTGATAGTGGGCTCGCTTATCCAGCAGATTGAATTTAATTAACGCGATACTGGCTAAAATGACCAGCAGCACTACGGTCATTGCCGAAGCATAGGGCAGGTCCCAATAGCTGAACGCCGTCCTGTAGATGTAAAACAGCAGCAGGCTGGTGCTGTTGTCGGGGCCGCCGTTGGTCATGGCTATCACCTGATCGACAATGCGGAAGGCGTTCATTGAAGCGTTGATCAGAATAAACAGCGTGGTGGGCATCAGCAGCGGCCATTGGATACGGCGGAAAAAATAGCCGCGTGATGCCCCTTCGATTTCGGCAGCTTCGGCAAGTTTGGGATCAATTTGCTGCAGTGCCGCCAGGTAAAAAATCATGAAGAAACCGGCCTCGCGCCACACCGATACCGCCATCAGGCAATAAAGCGCAGACTGCGGGTCGCCCAGCCAGTTCACCGCAGGCAGCGAAAACAGCGCCAATAGCTGATTCAACAACCCCACCTGCGGGGTATAGAAAAACAACCACAAATTGGCGATCGCCACCATCGGCAGCAACGAAGGAATAAAAAAGGCGGCACGAACGAACGCGGTACCACGCAGGCGTCGGTTGACCGCCAGGGCCATCAGCAGTGCCAAGCCCACCGCCAGCGGAATGGTGATGGCCGCATACAGCAGGTTATTGCGCAGCGACAGAATAAAGGTCTCGTCATCCAGCAATGCGCGGTAGTTATCCAGCCCGACGAACTGGGCCGGGCGGTTGTTGTGCGCCGCGCTGAATACGCTTTCCCATACCGTGGCCAACGCCGGATAATGGGTAAACGTAATCAGAAAAATCAAAGCCGGCAGCACCAGCAAATAGCCATAAAGCTGCAAGGTAAAACGATGCCGGCGGGCGCTGTACAAGGCAGAATGCGATGGGATCATGCCTGCCTCGATTATTGGTAGCGTTGCAATAAACGGTCAGCCTGTTTCTGCGCGTTTTCCAGCGCCTGCGACGGCGTTTTACTCTGCGTCACGGCGGCTTCCACGGCGCGGTTCAGCAACTCCTGAATTTGCACACTGTTATAGGTGGACAGCTCCGGCTGCGAATATTTTAACTGCTCGCGAGCTACGGTCGCCTGTGGCACCTTGGCGGCATACTCTTTCATGGTCGCGGTTTCCCAGGCTGCCGGTGAAGTTGCAACATACCCGGTGGCGATGCTCCAGCGGGCCGCTTGCTCCGGTGCGGATAACCATTGCATAAAGGCCACTGCAGCTTTTTGCTGCGCCGGGCTGGTGCCGTTAAACAGATACAGGTTACCGCCGCCGGTCGGGCTGCCGCGCTGGGTTTTCTCCGGCAGCATGGCGACGCCAAACGGGAACTTGGCATTTTCGCGCACCGTGGTCAGGTTGCCGGTGGTGGTGACCATCATGGCGGTTTTACCGTCGATAAAGTCCTGCGGCGTGGTGCTCCAGGTAATGGCGCCTTTGGGCGAAACGCCATATTTTTGCGCCAGATCGGTCAGCCAGGTTAAGGCTTCGACGTTGGCCGGGGTGTTGAAGGTCACCGCCGTTCCCTTGCCGTTATCCAAATGGCTGCCGTTGGTGGCGGCAATGCCCTGGAAGGTCCAGTAGCCGATTGGGGTGGACGGGATCTCAATGCCCCACTGTTTAACTTCGTTGCCGCTGCGCACCACCAGTTTCTGGCCAAAATCAACCACCTGCTGCCAGTTGGCCGGTGGCGTATCACCCTCCAACCCGGCTTGCTGAAACGCCTGTTTATTCCAGTACAGCACCACGGTGGAACGCTGGAATGGGATCCCCCACACCTTATTCTGGATTTTGCGAATAAACGCCGGGTAGAAACCGTCGATCCAGGCCTTGCCGGCTTGATCGTCAGCCAGATCGCTGACCGGCAAGATAGCCCCGGCGTCGATCAGAGAATACGCTTCGATATCCCCGATGACGGCGATTTGCGGTGCATTTCCGCCGCGAAAGGCAGTTAATGCTTTGGTCACCGTGGTGGCATAGTCACCGGTATAGACCGGCTGAATGCTGATGTCCGGGTGCAGCTTTTCAAAGTCTGCGACCAGCCCTTCAACGGTGTGGCTGATTTTGCCGCCGACGGCGATCGGATAGTACATTTGCAGCTTAACGGCATCCGCCGCCAGGGCAGAAACGGAAACGCCGGCCAACAGCAGGGCGGCAGCGCTTAGTTTAAATAAACGGAGCGAGACAGACATGGTATTCCCCTGAAATAAAGTGATGTTTTTGATTATTGAATTGCGTATTGCTGTGTCACGGTTTGAAAGGCGCGTTCCCTGTGGTGGCAACGCTCACCATTGCTGGAGGAAAACAGGTACTGTGCGCGCCCATCCCATTGCAGGCTGACCAGGCTGCCTTCGGAAAAACGTTGCATTCCGGGCGTTTTCACCGTGATCGGTTCTTGCAGCGCAGGCAGATGGCAAACGACGAGCGTATCGGCACCCATATATTCGTAGCTGATGATTTGGCCGGTGAGATTGCCGCTGCCGGGCGCGCACAGACCGATCTCTTCGGCGCGAATGCCCAGGCTCAATGCCGTCCCCTGCCGGTCTGACAGCACCGGAAGAGGGGCGTTGCCAATGTGATGACCATCGCCCTTGAGCGTTAAAGGCAAGATATTCATCGGCGGTGCGCCAATGAACTGTGCGGCAAAAACGCTGGCGGGATTGTTATAAAGGTTGTCTGGCGTGTCGTGCTGCTCAATTCGGCCATCGTTGAGCAGTATTATCTTGTCCGCCATGCTCATGGCTTCGGTTTGATCATGGGTGACATACAGCATGGTCAACCCCAGCTTGCGTTGCAGCGCGCGAATTTCACGGCGCATGCTCTGACGCAGTTTGGCGTCCAGATTGGATAACGGTTCATCCATCAGGCACAGTTTGTTTTGGGCTATCACCGCGCGCCCTAATGCCACGCGCTGTTGTTGCCCACCGGAAAGCTGGGACGGCAGGCGATCCAGCAAGGGTTCGAGCTCCATCAGCTTACTGATGTCCGCCAGGCGCGAGGCAAAGTGCTGTTTGTCCTCTCCACGGGCCCGCAGGCCAAACAGCAAATTCTCCCGCACGCTGAGGTGGGGAAATAGCGCGTAAGACTGGAAAACCATCGAGAGTTTGCGCTGAGAAGGCGGCAGGGCGGTCACATCACGTTGCTGGATGGCAATCGTACCGCTGTCGGCGGACTCAAGGCCGGCCAGGGAACGCAGCAGGGTAGATTTTCCACAGCCGGATGGCCCCAGTAGCGCGACAAAATCGCCTTCCTGCACTTCAAAACTGATGTTATCCAGTGCGGTTTTATCGCCCCAGGTTTTCGTGATGTTGCTCAGTGATAAATAGCTCATAGCGCTTCTTGAATTGGCATGTTGTGCCCACCCTAGCTGCTGAGTATTTATCTGGTATGAATAATTGATGACAGTTAAGTGTCGACGGATCGTCCTCCGGAGGGGAAAGATGGCTTGCGGACCGCGGTCCATGTTAAATTTGTGCCAGGTAACTCTGTATCCCTGATCACAAAGAGAATTTAACATGAAGATCGGTCATTTTTATCCCATCACGAAGGATGTTGCCCCCAAGCCCAGCAACGTGGTTATGCGACTGCGGGCTATTGAATATCAGCGATAACCGTTACGCCCCGAAGAAGCCAGACGCTATGCGTACAGCCAAACCGCGCCGCCCGCACGGACGATGGGTTTACTACATCCTGCATGAAGATATTCTGTGGCCCTGCCCGGTAAAGTGGGAATGGGAAAGCAGTTACCATGCCTGGTTGCCTTTTTACTATTCGCCAACGTTGGAATTCGTTGCCGGTAACCCCGCCAAGGCCACAAAAATCACTAAAACCAAGCGTTAATCATTATTCCCGTTTCAGAACCGCAAGCGCGCTGGTTGATATTAAATATTTGTTTTTAAAGAAAACCCCGCATTTCTTGCCCTCAGGGTTATGAGTAACTACATTAACAACTGTACTTCAACTCACCTGAGGAGAGATATCCTATGAAAGCAGCCGTAGTGACTAAAAACCACAGTGTCGATATTCAGGATAAACAGCTTCGCCCACTGAAATACGGTGAGGCGGCGCTGAAAATGGAGTGTTGCGGCGTTTGCCATACCGATCTTCACGTCAAAAATGGCGATTTTGGCGAAGTGCCTGGTATCACCCTGGGGCATGAAGGGATTGGGGTCGTCACCGCCGTAGGTGAAGGTGTCACCTCGTTGAAAGTCGGGGATCGTACCAGCGTCGCCTGGTTCTATCAGGGATGTGGCCACTGTGAATATTGCGTCAATGGTAACGAAACGCTGTGCCGCTCGGTGAAAAATGCCGGTTACAGCGTTGACGGCGGCATGGCGGAAGAGTGCATCGTAGTAGCGGATTATGCGGTCAAAGTGCCGGATGGTCTGGACTCCTTTGCAGCCAGCAGCATTACCTGTGCCGGCGTCACTACCTATAAGGCGGTGAAAATTTCCGACATCAAACCGGGACAGTGGATCGCGATTTACGGCCTGGGCGGTTTGGGGAATCTGGCATTGCAGTATGCCAAGAACGTGTTCAACGCCAAAGTGATCGCCATTGACGTCAATCAGGGCCAGTTGGATTTCGCCAAAGAAATTGGCGCCGATCTGGTCATCAACTCCAAAACTGAAAACGCCGAAGAAATCATTCAGCAAAAAGTCGGTGGCGCGCATGCTGCCGTGGTCACCGCAGTGGCGCGTTCAGCCTTTAATTCCGCGGTCAATGCGGTTCGCGCAGGGGGCAAAGTGGTCGCCGTGGGGCTACCGCCAGAGAGTATGGACCTGAGCATTCCGCGCCTGGTGCTGGACGGTATTCAGGTTGTGGGATCGCTGGTAGGGACTAGGGAAGACCTTAAAGAAGCTTTCCAGTTTGCCGCCGAAGGCAAAGTGACGCCGAAAGTGACCAAGCGTCCGTTGGGCGACATCAACGCGATCTTCGAAGAGATGAAGTCGGGCACTATTCGTGGCCGCATGGTTATCGATCTTTCCGCATCATAATCCCGCGCAAATAACTAAGGCCACCGAGGTGGCCTTAGTGGTTGTGACAAGTGCTCTGTTGTTTAATGGTAGGGGCGCTACATGCTGCGCCCAAAGCATAATCAATGAGTTAAATCGGGTCGAACATGCTCGACCCCTACCGGATTAACCTTTTCACAATTTGTCAGCACGCAGAAAGGCCATCCAGGTTTCAGTAACGCGAAAGAATCAAAACAGCCCAAGCGGTTTGCTGTCGTAACTGACCAACAGGTTTTTGACCTGCTGGTAATGCGACAGCGCTACCTTGTGGGTCTCGCGGCCGACGCCGGAGTTTTTGTAACCGCCGAAGGCAGCATGCGCCGGATAGAGGTGATAACAGTTGGTCCACACGCGGCCGGCCTTGATGGCGCGCCCCATGCGATAGGCGCGATTAACGTCGCGGGTCCACAAACCGGCACCCAGCCCGAACTCACTGTCGTTGGCCAATGCCAGGGCTTCGGCTTCGTCTTTAAAGGTGGTCACGCCGATCACCGGTCCGAAGATCTCTTCACGGAAGAAACGCATGCTGTTATTGCCGGTAATCAAGGTGGGTTGCAGATAAAAACCGCTCTGCAAGGTTTGCTCATGGCTGGCGCGCTCGCCGCCGGCAATGATTTTCCCGCCTTCGTTTTTAGCGATCTCGATGTAAGACAGGATCTTGTCGAACTGCTGCTGAGACGCCTGGGCACCGATCATGGTGTCGGTGTCAAAGGGGTCACCCTGGCGAATAGTAGTGATGCGCGCCAGCACTTTTTCCATAAATTGCGGGTAAATCGACTCCTGAATCAGGGCGCGCGAAGGGCAGGTACAGACTTCACCCTGGTTGAAGAAGCCAAGAATGAGCCCCTCAACCGCCTTGTCGATGAATTCTGGTTCTGCCTGCATGATGTCTTCAAAGAAGATGTTCGGCGATTTGCCGCCCAGTTCCACGGTGCTGGGAATAATATTTTCCGCCGCGCAGGCCAGAATATGGCGGCCTACCGGGGTTGAGCCGGTAAAGGCAATTTTGTCGATACGCTTGCTGGTTGCCAATGCCTCACCGGCTTCTTTACCGAAACCGTGAACCACATTGAGCACGCCCGGCGGCAGCAAGTCACCTATCATTTCCAACAGCACGCAGATGCTGAGCGGGGTTTGCTCCGCCGGTTTAAGCACCACGCAGTTGCCGGCGGCCAGCGCCGGGGCCAGTTTCCAGGCGGCCATCAGCAGCGGGAAGTTCCAGGGAATAATCTGCCCAACCACGCCAAGCGGTTCGTAAATATGGTAGGCCACGGTGTTTTGATCGATCTCTGCGGCGGTGCCTTCCTGCGCACGCAAACAGCCGGCGAAATAGCGGAAGTGGTCGATCGCCAGCGGAATGTCCGCGTTCAGCGTTTCACGGATCGGTTTACCGTTGTCCCAGCTTTCGGTCAGTGCCAGCAATTCGAGCTTTGACTCCATACGATCGGCGATCGCCAGCAGCACATTAGACCTTTCCTGAACGCTGGCTTTCCCCCAGGTTTCGGCTGCAGCATGCGCCGCATCCAGCGCTTGTTCGATATCTTTCGCGTCGGAACGCGGAAATTCGGCGACAGTCTGACCTGTCATCGGGGAGGTGTCGGTGAAGTAGTTGCCTGAAACGGGTTCGACAAATTTGCCGCCAATGTAGTTGCCGTAGCGCTGTTTGAAAGAGACCAACGAGCCTGGCAAACCGGGATGAACGTATTTCATGTAACACCTCTCATGGGAACGGAGACTGTAAGGGTGGTGCCTGATTGCCGGCACTCTACAGACACCTAAGCATTGCCCATGCCACATTGATGAAAAGCAGTGTCACACAAATAAATAATATAACTATATCAATATATTAAAGATTAATAATAACTACCAATGCCAATAAAGCCACTGGCTTACTATTCATTTCTATTGTTTTTTGTGTTCCATGTCGCAACGCATGAGACACATTCATGATACAAAAATGCAACACTTTAATTGGCGGGAGTTGGGTATGCTGCATAAAGACCAGACCACCCAGACCGGGTGTCTCTCTGACGACGATCGCCTGTCACTCTCCGGCCCCCTGTCCGAATCCTGGTCACGTAGCCGGCACTATGGCCTCAAGCGAAGCGACGATCATGTTCCTTTTATCCGGCCGACGCTGTTGAAAGAAGTGCGCGGGCAAAACGGTTGGGTTGCGCAGCTCGCGCGGCCGCTGCTCGAGCGCTTGGGCGGTGAAATCAACCGCCAACCCTCCATTGTGGTGGTGTCCGACGCCGGTGGTCTGGTACTGGAAACCTGCGGAAACACGCACTTTTTGCGTAAGGCATCGCGGGTCTCTCTGGCACCAGGCAATCTGTGGGGCGAGCAGGAGCGTGGCACCAATGCCATCGGTACCGCTTTGGCAATGGGGGCACTGTGCGAAGTCAATGGCGACGAGCATTTTCTCAATCAGAATGCCGGGCTTTACTGCTCCGCCGCGCCGATATATCGCCCCGACGGCCTGATCGCCGGCGTATTGGATATCTCTACGCCAGCCCAACACCCTTACAGCGAAGCAGGTTCGTTGATTCTGCAGGCTGTCCGGCACATTGAACATCAATGGGTGAAAAGTTGTGTCACCGACCGTCATTGGACACTGCGCCTGCACAGCGATGCGCGGGTTCTCGGCAGCGCTCATGAGATGATATTGGTGTTTCGCGATGAAATTCTCACCGCTGCCAACCGATTAGCGATGCAGGAATTCAATCTCAGCGCGGCGGCCTTTGGGGCGATGGACTTTGCCACGCTGTTTCCGGAAATGTCCCTTCAGACCCTGAATGCGCCACGACAGACTCTGGCAGTGAATAATCGTCACTATTATTCACTATTGCAGCTGCCGGAGCGCCCAACGCAGTACGTCAGGCCGCCGCTGCAGCCTTATGATCGTGACGGTGCCGACCGGCAGAAAGCCCTGCGTATTCTTAATGCCGGGCTGGCGCTATGCATTAGCGGGGAAACCGGGTGCGGCAAAGAGTATTTCAGCCAGCGTTTGTTCGAGGAAAGCCACCGGCGGCAGGGCAACTTTGTGGCAATCAACTGTGCAGCCCTGCCGGAAAGCCTGATCGAGTCCGAGCTTTTTGGCTATGCGCCAGGGGCTTTTACCGGCGCCAGCAGCAAAGGGTACGTCGGCAAGATAAGAGAGGCCGACGGCGGGGTACTGTTCCTCGATGAGATTGGCGATATGCCATTGAGTTTACAGACCCGGTTATTGCGGGTACTGCAGGAAAAGACGGTCACGCCGCTCGGCAGCCGCGTCAGCTATGCGGTTGATTTCTCGCTTATCTGTGCCACCCACCAGGATCTGGAACAGCAGGTCGCGGCAGGGGCATTCCGCGAAGACTTGCTGTACCGCATTCAGGAATTCAGCCTGCGCATATTGCCGCTGCGGCAGCGCGCTCACGTTGATCGCTTCATCCTCAATCTCTGGCGCGAATTGGGTGGTGATGCGCGGGCTATCAGACTGGCGCCGGACGCTATCGCGGCCTTGGCCGGTTATTCCTGGCCCGGTAATGTGCGGCAGCTGTTGAGCTCTTTGAAAGTGCTGCTGGCTTTGACCGATGACGGCAACCTGATCAGGCTGGAGGACCTGCCGGAGCAGTTTCATCTGCTTGCTCGCCCCGTAGCGCCGCAGAGTGTATCGGTGGACATGTTGGAGGCCATTCGAAACGCCAGGGGCAATATCAGCCTGGCGGCGAAACGCCTGGGGATCTCGCGCAGTACGCTTTACCGCAAGATGGAGAAGCATCGTACCGAGAACTGACAAAACGGGGCCCATTCAGGGCCCCGCGTGGTGATTATTTATCGCCCAAACCCTGCGGGTTGATTTCGGATTGTTCGATTTTCTCGTCGCTTTCCGCCCAGCGATCCAACACCTTCAGGTAACTGCCGTTGGCAATAGCGCTATTGAGCGAAGCCTGCACCGCATCCACCAAACCATTGCCTTTCTTCAGCGTGACGGCAATGTTGGCGCTGCGCGGCCAGCCCCCCGGCACGATGCCGACCAACCGGGTTTTACCGGTCAGTTTCGCCTGATAAGCACCGGACACATTCGGCCCGAAGGTCGCATCCGCACGACCGGACTGGATGGCCAGCGTCGACGCCGCCTTGTCGGTGACATAAATCGGCTGAAGGGCAGGTAACCCCTTGGCCTGATTCTCTTTATCCCAGGCCAGCAGCACGGCTTCCTGATTGGTGCCGGAGTCTACGATAATCTTTTTGCCGGCAATGTCCGGCGCCGATTTTATCGAGGTGATCTTACTGTCGGATTTCACGTAGAAGCCCAATGTATCCTGGCGATAGGTGGCGAAGTCGAATTTGGTTTTACGTTCCTGAGTGACGGTAATGTTGTAAACCGCGGCGTCGTATTTACCTGAGGTGACGCCTAACGGCCAGTCTTCCCATGAAGTCGGCACCAGTTTCAGTTTCAACCCCAGCCCGTCGGCAACCAGCCTGGCAATATCCGACTCGCTGCCAATCACCGTTTTATTGTCGCGGGCGTACAGACCGAACGGTGGGCCGCTGCCCAGGATCGCGACGGCTACGGTCAGGGTTCCCGGTTCAACGAATTTGAACCCGGCGGGGATCTTGGCCGCAGCCTCCGGATCCTTCTGGGTATGAATAGGGGTTTCGTTGGCGATCAGGTCCAGACCCGGTGCGGCATGGGCCAGCGCGGAAAGGCTCAGGAGTGCCGCCGCTGCGGTGAGTTTTGCGCTATGTATCATTATTATTACCTGCATTATTATGTTGTTGAGGCGGTCAACTCACTATCCTTCAAGCCGCTAAATCTGTGAACGAACAAAATTGGCTAACTAATTTTAGAAACGGTCAGGTTACAAAGGAGGGGGAGTACTCGGTGAGCGTGAAGGGCTTAAACGTCGAGATTTTTGCGCATGAAAGCATTTTGCAGCACTACGCCACGCAAGACCGGACTTTTCCGTTCAACAACCTCAAATCCCTGGCGGATAAAGAAGGATTCCGCGGTTTTACTGACGTTCGAGGTCAGCTGCTTTAGCCCCAGCCGTCTGGCTTCTTCGTGAATACGCTTCATCAATAAAGTCCCAACGCCTTGTCGGGCATAGGCGCCGGATACAAAGAAATGATCGATATAGCCGTCAGGTTGGAGATCGGCATAGCCAACGATTTCTTTATCAATCTCAACGACAAAGGGGCGTAAATTTCTCATGTGTGCCGCCCAAAGCTGTTGATCAATATCGGTGGGAGCCCAGGCATTGACCTGTTCAGCGGTGTAGTCGCGTGATGCGATCTTATGTACCGCAGAGAAAAAAACGCGAAACAGCGCAATTTCGTCACCCGTTATGAACTGTCGAATCATCATTATTTCCCTAAAAAGTACCGGAAAGTATTGTACCGGTTCAGGAGTTTGAAAGGATATTTTCTCGTAGCATATTGATTACTTTGGCCGCTTCGACGGCCTGGCTAAACAGAAATCCTTGCCCCAGGTGATAGCCGGAATCACGCAGCGTTTGCCGCTGTAGCTCGGTTTCAATGCCTTCCGCAATAATATCAATGGATAATTTCTGCCCCAAAATGCCCATGCTTTCCACGATGCCCAAAATCGCCGGTTCGTTATTCATGCGGCGGATGAAATCCCGATCCAACTTGATGCAGTCCAGAGGGTAGTCCATCAGGTGCGTAAAGGAGGAATGCCCGGTGCCAAAGTCATCAAGCGCGATCCTGATCCCCATTTCCTTAAGCATTTGCAAGGCGCGCAGCACATACTTCGATCCGTGCTTGTTGAATGCATGTTCAGTGACCTCCAGCTCGATAAGATGGTGGGGGATGCGAAACATTTGCAGACGCCGCAGGAAAGTTTCGGCGTAGTTATCACGTAAAAATTCGATAGGTGCGGCATTCAAAGACACCGGTAACACCTCAACGCCAGACGCGATCCAGCCGGCGATATCGGTAAAAACCTTCATCTGCATGGTTTCGCTGATCTTGGTTGCCAATTCGTAATCGTTGAATGCTTCGACGACGGTTTCGGGCATCCTCATGCCCTGTTGCGGACAATACCAGCGCAGCAGCGCCTCGAAGCCCACAATGGCGCCGGTTGCCAGACTGACCTTGGGTTGGTAGCTGGGGCGGATTTGATTATCGCGGACTATCTGCCGAGCGTGATGAAGCTGCGCCGCACGCTCTTTTGCCTTATCCATCATCTGTGGGTGAAACATATAAACGCCGCCCCGGCCGCCGTCCTTGAGCTCATACAGAGCGGTATCGGCACATTTCATCAGTTCCGAGGCGTCGCGGGCATCCTGCGGATAGCGTGCGCAGCCGATGCTCATACCGCAATGCAGCGTTTTGCCGCCATGGGTAATCGGTGACTCGAGCTGCATCAGAAAGGTATTGGCGATTTTGTAAATATCCTGCTCGTTTTCAACGTCGCCGATCACAATCGCAAACTCATCGCCGCCCAAACGGGAAACGAACGAGTTTGGATTTAAATAAGCCGTCAGCCGGCGGGACAAGACGCGTAGCAGATGATCGCCGGCGGCGTGCCCAAGGGTGTCGTTAACCAGCTTGAAATGGTCGAGGTCCAGCAAAATTAACCCGAGGGATTTATTGCTGCTCAGGGCTCGCTTCATTTCCTGTTTTAATTTTTTGTTGAATAACCGCCGGTTGGGCAAGCCGGTCAGTTCGTCGTATTCACTGGCGATCAGCAAACGTTTTTCCGCTATTCGCTGAGAGCTGACGTCGCGCGAGACGCACAATATATTTTCTATTCGATCCTCGTTATCGAAGACCGGGCTGAGAATATTGTCCCAATGCTGCAGCTTGCCGTCTGGCGTGGCGCTAAGGCCGGCGAAGCGGGCGTTTTTACCGGTTAGCACTTTACGCAGCGCTTTTTTGCCGTGCGAGCGCACTTCGGGTTGCAGCAGATTCAGCCAGGGCATGCCAAATTGCGGTTGGTGCTCACCTATGCCCAGAGCGACGCTGCCGGCTCTGTTCATGTGCAGCAGCGTGCCGTCATTATTAATGACCTTGATGCAGTCGACGCTGGCATCAAGCATGTTTTTCTGCGCGGCCAGCGTGGTGGAAATGCGCTGTTTCTCCAATACGGAATCATGGATATCGGTGCCACTCAGATACCAGTGTATTTCCTCAGTATCAGGCATTTTATTTGCGCCAAACGACAGTAAAAACCAGCGGTATTCACCGTTGCATTGCCGCAGGCGAGCTTCATTGACGAAAGAGCTAGCCGTGGCTATTGCCTGCTGCCATAGCGGTTCGATCTGGGGGTATTCGGCAGGGTGCAAGGCTTTCAACCAGCAAGTGCCTGGGTTATCAGATGAGGAGAGGCCGGTATATTCACACCAAAGCTTATTGAAATGTCCCCCGAGGCTATTACCCATGCCAATGAGATTAGGTAAACCATTAAAAATTTCATTAGCCATATCCACAGGCGGTTTTTCATCACTGCGCTCGGGTAGAACACTCATTCGTCATTTCCTCTGAAAACCACCTGTCATTTATGCTAGCCAATAAAAAGCCTGCGGGTGGAAATATTCAATAGCCGTTTCTGCGCGATAAAAAAGCCGCCAGAGAGAATGAGATATAAAGTCGGTTAACACATTAGGAATACTCTCGTATTTCCGCCTTTTAATGAGCCAATTTAATTAGGTATTGGCTATTAAACAGTTGCCCGCGAATATAAAAAAGCCCCCGCGGTGAGGCGGGGGCTGGCGATCATAACCTGTGGTTAGATTTATTTATCAAGTGCATAGGCAATCACGTAATCACCACGGTCCGGCGACTGACGAGCGCCACCGGCGGAAATCACGATGTATTGCTTACCGGTGGTCGGTGAAACATAACTCATTGGCGTGCCGCCGCTGCCGACAGGCAAGCGCGCTTTCCACACTTCTTTACCGGTGGAAGAGTCAAAGGCCCGCAGGTAGTAATCCTGAGTGCCGGCAATGAACACCAGGCCGCCCTGAGTCGCCAGCGTGCCGCCGAGCGTCGGCATGCCCACCGGCATTGGCGCACGCATTTTGATGCCGAATGGCCCGGTATCCTGAACTGTACCGGCCGGGACTTGCCACACCACTTTCTGCGTTTTCAGATCGATCGCCGACAGGGTACCAAACGGCGGTTTCTGACAAGGAATGCCCAGAGGTGACATGAAACGGTTTTTGTTAACGCCGTAAGGCGTGCCTTTTAACGGCACCGCACCCATACCGGCATTGACCGATTCACCGCCATTGCTGGCCGGGGTATTGGCATCGGTTTTTTGCGGGATCATTTGTACCCACAGGCCCAAACGCATGTCGTTGGCGAAGATGTAATGGTTGTTCGGATCGGTCGACAGGCCACCCCAGTTCATGCCGCCCAAAGAGCCAGGGAAGCTGAGTGAGATATCGGTGTCCGGTGCGGTAAACAGGCCGTCGTAGCGCATGGATTTGAAGCTGATGCGACACATCAACTGATCAAACGGCGTGGCGCCCCACATGTCGGACTCGGTCAGTTTTTCGGCGCCAATCTGTGGCATGCCAACGGAGAAGGGTTGAGTTGCCGAGTATTGTTCACCGGGGATGGTGCGGGTTTTCACCGGCAGCTCTTTTACTTCTGTCAAAGGCTTGCCGGTATGGCGATCCAACACGAAGATCTGACCGGTTTTGGCACCAATGACCAGGGCCGGTTTGGTGGTACCGTCCTTCATTGGGAAGTCGATCAGGCTTGGCTGCATCGGCAGGTCGAAATCCCACAGGTCGTTATGAACGGTCTGATAAACCCACTTCTCTTTGCCGGTGGTGGCGTCCAACGCCAGGATAGAAGCGCCGTATTTGTGATCCAACGCGTTACGGTTAGCGCCCCACAGATCCACCGAGGAGCTGCCCATTGGCAGGAACACGGTGTTCATCGCCGGGTCGTAGGACATCGGTGCCCAGGAATTTGGCGTGCTGCGGACAAAGGTCTGGCCGGGTTTTAAGGCCGAGTTTGGATCCTGATTACCCGGATCGAACGCCCAGCGCATCGCGCCGGTGATCACGTCAAAACCGCGCAGCACGCCGCCAGGCATATCAGTTTGTACGTTATCGGCTACGCGGCCGCCGACCACAACGGTAGTGCCCGCCAGCGTAGGGGCAGAAGTCAGCTGATATTTCGGATCGGCGGCATCGCCCAGACCGACTTTCAGATCAACCACGCCCTGGTTGCCGAAGTTCTGACAGAATTCACCGTTATCGGCGTTGATTGCCACCAGGCGCGCATCGATGGTGTTCATCAGAATACGGCGCTGGCAACTGTCGCCCGCAGCCAGGGTGACCGGCGTAGCGGGCGTAGAGCCAGGTACGGTCGGCTGTTGCAGGGGCTTGGCAACATCAAAGTAGGCCAGGCCACGGCAACGGTTCCAGACCTGGGATTTCGCGTTGATTTCACGTTTCCAGATCTCTTTACCGCTGTCGGCATCGACGGCAATCACGTTGTTATGCGGCGTGCACAGGAAGATACGGTTGCCGATTTGCAACGGCGTTTGCTGATCTTCAGCGCCGTTGCCATCCGGGCTAAACGGAGTATCGCCGGTGTGGAAGGTCCAGGCGACCTTCAGTTCTTTTACGTTGTCGCGGGTGATTTGGTCCAGCGCCACAAAGCGGCTGCCGCCCGGGGTATTGCCGTAGTTATCCCAATCTTTTTGTTGTTTGCTTTTATCCACCGGGATCAGTGGCAACGGCTCGCCGCTGAAAGCCACGGTAGGGTGTGGCTGGAACATCTGTACAAAGGTGCCGACCATGCCAACGGCCAATACTGCACTTAGCAGGTAAGACAGTTTTGCCAACGGCGTTTTGCCTTCTGGCTTACGCAGTGCCGGCCAGCTCAGGAAGGCCAACAGCATCAAACCAGCAGGGACCATCAGCCGCGAAACCAATGGCCAGAAATCGAAGCCGGCATCAACCACCGACCAAACCAGCGTGCCGACAAACACCAGCAGGAACAGTGGCACGGCCGAAGATTTGCGACGGAAGAATTGCACGGCGGAAAGAAGGGTAACGATACCGGCAATCAGAAAGTAGCTGCTGCCCCCCAGCGAAACCAGCTTACCGCCGGCAATAGCAAAGAATAGGCCGACAACGGTAAGGATTACCCCTAATAAACAACACCATAGTTTAAGTTTTATACCCGGGCGGGCATTTGATTCAGGCATGTCTGAAAGACTCCAAGATAATGTTTTTCTTCATGTTTACCTCGAGTGATCGCGTCCGTGCCGTTCCCTGGTGGAGTGCAAGCAGAGCGTAAATCAAACGATGGAATGTCGATATTGTACCATTTGATTCATTATAAAGTTAAGGATATGTTGCCTGCTAACTAAATTCTTAGCCCGAATTGCAACAACTGCGGGGGAGTGTGCCCCATTCTTCTGAAAATCAATGCGTTGTGCTTAATCCAGGACCCCAGCAAATGTTTGAGGTTTTTTACTATGGGGTTGCGGTGGGGTCAGGTTCGATCGTCACCGGTATAAAGCTGGCGAACGCGATGAGTTTATTTACTTTCGTAAATTTATGGACTAGAGGATTTGTATTTAACTGAGCCATAAGCAAGCTAAAAACTTAATGCGAGATGATCTAACCCGGGAGGTAACGTGAGGTTGTTAAGAATAGTTTTTACCATGGGTCTGTTTTCCCCCTTTAGCGTGTTTGCCGGAGAGAGAGTAGCTCAGATCCAGCCGATTGTTTGGCAGTCGTGTGAGGAGGGAAAATTCAATCAATGGTTCGGGCAGGAAGAGATCCCCGAACATATGCAATGTGGTTATCTTGAGGTGCCGTTGTCCTATGGCGATGACGAAAACGAAACGCATGAAACAGTCAAAATAGCGGCTACTCGTTTGCCGGCCATCGGTAATAAGCGGGGGAGCGTGCTCTCTATTTCTGGTGGACCTGGGCTGGCGGGAATAAGGGTGCCTTTTGAGACGGCAGCACTGAATGAGAGCTACGATATTATTGGTTACGACCCCCGCGGTGTAGGCCAGTCCCGCCCAAAAATTTCCTGCCCGGCAACGCTGGATAATGACGCCGATGCGAATACGGAAAGTCTGGAAAAACAAAATGCGCAATGGGTCAAAGGGTGCATTATTAACACCCGACTTAATGTGCTGAAACATATAGGCACAGATGAGGCAGTCAATGATGTTGAAGCGTTTAGAATCGCTATGGGTGGAGACAAATTGAGCATCATTGCCTTTTCCTATGGAACCCAGGTGGCACAAATCTATGCCGAGCGCTTTCCTGAACAGGTTTCGGCAATGGTTTTGGACGGGGTGGTCGATTTAACCGATGATGCTTTCACCAGCGATTACAAACAGGCTCAGTCCTTTCAGCGCTCATTCGAAAGATTTGCCGCTTATTGCGAACAAAAAAGGAAGTGCCCATTAACTAAAATCAATGCTACGGCACAATATCATCAGTTGCTCGAAAAAGTGGACGGCCTGTCGCTGAGCGATGGCTATGGTGAGGCGATCAGTGGAGACAATATTATTCGCGCCACCACCAACACCTTGTATGCATCAGAGGATTGGCCGAAGTTAGCCAGGCTATTGCGTTCGATTGATAGCGGAAAGCCAGACGTTAAAACGTTGGCGATATTGGAAAATATTCAGGATAGCGAGGTTATTGCGCCGCAAAACGCGCCCCCAAGAGGCCATAACCGACCGCTGGCCGCGAGGAGACTGGCCGAGAAAAACAACGCTGAACAAGAGGCTGACAATTTAGCGGTGATTGCCTGCGCGGATTCAGCCACCCCCGGCGTTGACATCAAAAAGAGTCGATTAAAAGAGTTAGCTTTGGCAGAGGCTTCGGCATTCAGCAATTACCCAGCCAGCAAGATTCGTCCGCGCAACATCTGCGATACCTGGCCATTTAAAGGAAAGATTCAGCCGCATACTCCAGCCGTTTCTGCTGAACTGCCGCCATTATTATTTATTGCACAAAAATACGATCCGGCGACGCCTTACGCGGGAGCCGAAGCGATGGCGAAAGCTTTTAATAGCCCCCTCATCACTGTTGAAGGGGATGGGCATACGCTCGCGCTTTCTGGATTAAATCTGTGCGTGGATGATGCGGTTATTGATTACTTTATAGACCCCAAGGCGTTTACAGGAAGTAAAAGATGCTAGTTTTTATACGAAGAGAATATACCCAGTCGCTTTATATTTTTGCCCAGGTAACGGCGAAGGATGATTAGGTTACTTTTCAGTTTCTTTAGTTACATAATGTTATAGAAATTAACTCATTACGTTAACATTAGTATTCCACTATGCAGTGCTTCGATTGATTGGGCGTCATCGTTTTACTGTACTGCATAGTGGGCACTATTAAAGCATTATTAATCTTAAAGCAGAAAACCCATAGAACCGCCATCCTCTAATAAATCTCCCGCTATCAATAACCTGTGAATTTTATCGTCCCTCGTCGCTGACATTAGCTGGCTTATTCAACATTTGCGCTCAGGTAGGTCGTCAGCTGTTCCTGACAAAAATCGAGATATGCCCGTACCAGTCGCGATGGGTGCCGTTGTGATGGATAGAGCAAGCTAAGCGTTTGTTCTGGCAACGGGTGAGAAGGTAAGACTGCGCACAAACGGCCGGCGGCGATCTCCTTGTTCGCCATAAAGGGCGGCAACTCAGTGACCGCCTGACCCGCGACGGCTCTGCTGCGTAAAAGTGCATAATCGTTCGCCACCAGTACCGCCTTCGGCTCAAACACCTGATGACCCAGCCGCCAGAGACCACGGGTGCTGGAATCCGCTGCCCAGCTCGCACAAGGGTAGCGATGCAAATCCTCCACGCTGGCAGGGCGACCAAACTGCGCCAGTAATGACGGCGCAGCGACCAGCAGATGCCGATATTTCAGCATTTGTCGTGCCACCATTGACTCATGCACGATGGTGCCGACGCGAAGCGCAACGTCAATGCCGTCCTGTACCAAATCGACCCGTCGTTCCGTTGAAAAGACGCTAACGCTGATTTCGGGAAACCGTTGCTGGAAAGCCCCCAGCAAGTCCCACCAGGGATCAAAGTTGGGGGGCATCGACAGACGCAGGCGGCCTTTAAGCCGGGTTTCATCGTTCATCACGGCCTGCTGAGCTTCATTCAGGGCTTCCACCCCGCGGCTGGCATGTTCATATAAACGGCTGCCGGCTTCAGTCAGCTTGATGCCGCGCGGCGAACGCTCCAGCAACTGCACGTCAAGTTCGCGCTCAAGTTCACGAATGCGCCGGCTCAGGGTAGGCAGCGGCACATGGGTCTTGTCGGCGGCGGCCGAAAGACTGCCTGCTTGTACTACTGAGACAAACATTTTGGTTGCGTTGAAGTCCATATGACCACCCCCCTCTCATTTATGAGATATAAATTACCATTTTCGTCTATTCCACATCACTATTGGAATCTTTACAGTTCAACTTATCGGCGAGATAGCTCGTTGATTAACTCACTGTGAACTGGAGAACGGATATGAAAGCTTATGTGATTGAACAAGTTGGCGGCCCGGACGTTTTGCAACTGCGCGATATTTCTTCTGTCGCGCCAAAGGCGGAGGAAGTTCGCATTCGGGTTCGGGCGTTTGGTCTTAACCGCGCCGAAATTTACCGCCGTGCCGGGAAGATGGGCCCGATCGCCGGACAGGTTGTCCCTGGGATTGAAGCCGTAGGTGAAGTAATTGAGGATGCTTCAGGCCTGTTTCGCACCGGGCAGCATGTGGCCACCGCCATGGGGGGATTGCAGTTCACCCGCAACGGCAGCTACGCCGAAGAGGTCACGGTGCTGCGCAGCAACGTCATCGATTTGGACGGTATCAGCCTTTCGTGGGAAGAGCTGGCCGCGCTGCCGGAGAGCTATCTTACCGTATGGGGGGCTCTGGGCCGCTTAATCGACAACGTACCGGGACAGACGGTGCTGGTGCGCGGCGCGACCTCTTCGGTGGGTCAGGCCGCAGTTGCCTATGCCAAAGCGCGTGGACAACGGGTTATCGCCACCACCCGATCGGCCGCTAATGCAGCACGGCTGACCGCCATTGGCGCAGATGCGGTGGTGATTGATACCGGTGAAATTGCAGAACAAATACGGGGTGTAGCACCGGAAGGTGTAGATGTAGCCCTTGAGGTGGTTGGCGCCGCTACGGTACGCGATAGCCTCAATGCGCTTAAACCTTTTGGTACCGCAGTGGTAATAGGTCTGTTGGGAGGGGCACCCGTTTTAGATAATCTGCATCTGATGAACGATCTTCCCAATGCTACACGCCTGGCCTTCTTCGGCAGCGGGTTGCTTGGTACCCCGGCGCTGCCTTTGGCCGACGCGCCCCTGAAGTGGGTTGCTCAACAGGTAGCAGACCAGACCATGCCGTCGCTGCGGGTGAAAACCTTCGACTTTGACGATGTCGCCAACGCTCACCGTATGATCGAGAATGACCGTGCACAGGGCAAACTGGTGGTTCGCGTCTGAGGCCAGTAGGCCCATCGATGGGCAAAAAACAGTGAGGAAGCCTGCAACAGGCTTCCTCATTGGCCTTACTGTTCTGAAAGCTCAAGATCGGCAATAACCGGCAGGTGATCGCTTGCGGTTGACCAGGTAAATTCAGGCGTATTATGTGGAATATCCACATTCTTCACGTTCCACTTTTGACCTTTAAATGTGAAGATATGGTCTATATCAATCGCGGGGTTAACCGCTGGCCAACTGCGAGTATCGGTTCCTTCTTTCACAACTTCATTGAAAAAATAACGTATTTCTTTCAATGGCTGTTCATCTTGAGTCGAGTTGAAGTCGCCGGCGAGGATCTTAATCGAGGAGGCAATATCTTTGAAATCAGAAGTGGCATCGCCAATGCTCAAATCCAACAGGTAGCGTGCTTGTTCAGTGCGTATAGCCGGATCTTTTTGCCAGTCGAGATGGGTGACCATAATGATTGGCGCTGAATCAAACCCGGGAACCTCAACCTGCGCCAGTA
Source organism: Serratia liquefaciens (assembly GCA_012719855.1). Classification (GTDB taxonomy): domain Bacteria; phylum Pseudomonadota; class Gammaproteobacteria; order Enterobacterales; family Enterobacteriaceae; genus Serratia; species Serratia liquefaciens_A. Next base: position 203,015 of record JAAXZN010000003.1, read on the forward strand.
ATGTGACGCGTTGCTCGGCATCACCCGATGGCAATTTAACCACCTGTGAATGCAGAATTTTGTATTTGGAAAGCAGTCCTACGCCATACTCGCCGCCATCGAAATCAAGCGCTTTGCCAAAGGCATAATGCATTTTATTGGCATCAGCGATTTTTTTAAGCTGATCGATTTTTTGACTGCGCAGTGTCTTATTATCCACTTCCTGGATCGCGATAATATCCGCATCTATTCTTTTAATGGCCGAATTAAGTGCGGTGAAATCGGAGACGGCAGAAGAAGCTTCATTTTTACCGATGTTATAGGTGGCTATCTTCAAATGCGGTTTATCCTGCGAGAAAACTTTGTCTGGCAGGCCACCTTTTTGAACGGCAAGTATTTCATTACCTGCAAGTTTGTCGCTTGCTTGTACGCTGGCGATAAGACTGCTCAGCGCCATCATGGTGAATATAACTGTTTTTTTCATGTCACCTAATCTCCCCGTAAAATAGAATTCTTGGCAGAGAATACAGAAGAAAGGGGGCGGTTATCGTGACACCTGACTCAAACTTCCGACGCGATGAAAATTAACACTTGAATGGCCGTTGGCGCAGTGCTCTTCAGGTCGTTAACGTGGCAAAGCGTTGTTGAACCACGTTCAGCACCCACTGCCGCAGCCAGCGATGGGCTGGGTCGGCCTCCAAACGCGGGTGCCACATCTGCGAAACGGTGATGCTTTGGGTTTTTACCGGCAGTTCAAACATATAAAGCGCAGTGCCCACCGGTTGATTGATCAGGAATGAAGCAGGGACCAGCGCCACCAGATCGGACGCCTGAGCCACCGCCAGCGCGGCGGGAAAACTCGGCACCACGGCGGCGACTTTTCGTTCCAACCCCAATTCAGCCAATCCCTGATCTACCGGGCCGGTGACCAGCCCACGGCGTGATGCGACCACATGACCACATTCGGCATAGGCTCGCGCGGTGATTTCGGTTTCCTGCTCCAACGGATGGCCCTTTCTGACCACTGCGACGAATCGGTCGCGGAACAGCGCCTGCAGGCGGATTTCCGGCCCCATGTCCCCCAAAACGCCAACTTCCAAATCAACCCGTCCTTCACGCAAATGCCGGGAGCTCTTTTCCGGTTTTGGCGCAAAACAGAGTCTCACCAACGGGGCTGCCGTTGCCACGGCGGAGATCAGTGCGGCGCCGAACGCCTCGACAAAGCCCTCGTTGGCGCGCAGGGTAAATGTCCGTTCCAGCGTTGATAAACTCAGTTCTGATACCGAAGGGCGCAGTATCGAACGCGCCTCAAATACGGTGTTTTGCGTACGTTCGCTAATCTCTTCGGCATAGGGAGTGAGTACCATATTGCGCCCGGCCCTTACCAGTAAGGGATCTCCGGTGACTGCCCGCAGCCGGCCAAGCGTACGGCTCATGGCCGAGGCGCTGAGGTTTAGGCGGCGTGCCGCTTCGGCCACGCTGCCCAGCGTAAGCAACGCATCGAGCGCAATCAGTAAATTGAGATCGGGTTCTGACATGTCGGGGATCCTGGTTTATTGATAGGAGAGGCGTCCGATGCAGGTGATAAGTGAAAATGCTGCATCTTCCGCAATCTATTCAGCATAGTTATATTTTTTAGCGCAGATGACAACGGAAATACAGAGGAATACTTTCATGCAAACACCGTCAAAACAGCAACAGACCGTCCTGCTCATTGGTGCATCCCGGGGATTGGGCTTCGCGATGACAGAAGAGTTTCTGCAACGTGGTGACAAAGTAATCGCTACCGGTCGCGAGTCCTCTAAGGACAATCTTCTTCGCCTGGCGGAAAAGTTTCCGCACCTGCTGGAAGTTGAAACGGCCGATATTACCGCGCCCGAACAGATTAGCGCCTTGCGTGAGCGATTGAAGGATCGCCAGATTGACCTGCTTTTTGTTAACGCCGGGGTGAAAAACGACGATCGTGAAACCGTGGCGGACGTCTCGACCGAAGAATTCACCCGGGTAATGGTGACCAATGCGCTGAGCCCTATGCGGGTCATCGAGAGCTTTAAAGATCTGGTAGTCGAATGCGGAACCCTCGGCGTGATGTCATCCGGGCAGGGCAGCCTTACCAATAACACCAATGGCAATTTCGAAGTCTATCGGGCCAGCAAATCTGCGCTAAATATGTTGATGCGCAGCTTCGCGGCGCGTCACCACGACGACTCTCGCACCTTGCTGCTGATGGCTCCTGGTTGGGTACGCACCGAGTTGGGTGGTCCGCAAGGGCGATTGAGCATCGACGAAAGCATTCCGGCACTGCTTGATACCATGGCGGCCTACCGAGGGCGTTCCGGCTTACATTATCTTGATTATCTCGGCAGAGTGGTTCCCTGGTAATTGGCTGGATATTTCGGGCTAAAGTGATTGCGTAGCCCACGCGTTATCATTAGTTTTATCTGCCATTACTCAATGCGTTAAGGAAATACCTGATGCTGAAAGAAAACTTCAATGAGCTGCAAATCTTCCTGGTGGTTGCCAGGGAGAAAAGCTTTACCAAAGCGGCGGCCAAGCTGGGGGTTTCTCAGTCGGCATTAAGCCATGCGGTGAAGGCATTAGAGCAACGTTTAAATACGCGTCTGCTGACCCGAACCACACGCAGCGTTGCCCCAACGGAGGTCGGGGAGAAGTTAATCGCCTGTCTTGAGCCACGGCTTGCCGATCTTGAGCATGAACTTGAAATCCTGCTCCAACCAAATGGCACCGCTTCAGGCAATATCAGACTTTCCGCCGGGGAGCATGCAGCGCGCTGCCTGCTGTGGCCAAAGCTAAAACCTTTTCTTCGGCAATACCCTGAAATTAATGTCGAACTGGTGGTGGATAATGGGTTCGTTGACATTGTAGAAGGGCGTTTCGATGCCGGTATTCGCCTTGGCGAAAGCGTAGATAAGGACATGATTGCGGTAAAAATTGGGCCGGACATGCGAATGGTGGTTGTGGGGGCGCCGGCTTACTTTGCCGAACACGGGATCCCGCAGACGCCCCATGAGTTGCAACAGCATCGTTGCATCAACATGCGGCTTCCTACCGCCGGTGGGTTATACCACTGGGAGTTTGAGAAAGACGGCAAGCCGTTGCGCGTGAAAGTGGAAGGGCAACTGACATTTAATCTGTTGGCAGAGAGAATCGACGCGGCGTCGTCAGGTTTTGGTATCGCCTGCGTACCGGAAGATATGATTCAAAACGAAGTGAAATCAGGAGAGCTTATCCAGATCCTGGACGAGTGGTGCCCGACATTTCCCGGTTACTACCTCTATTATCCCAGCCGGAGGCAACATCCTCCAGCGTTTGCCTTGTTGATCGATGCTCTGCGCCATTAACATTTTGGGGCCGGCGACACCCTTAGTGCTACGCCGGCCGTGGCTCACCTAAACATCAAGTTTTCGGCCCGTCAGCCACTCCACCATGGCGGGATCGCGATGAGAGAAGAAGGCGCTGGTTGCCGTATCCAAAGCGGTAATCTTCTCCATTTCTTCTTCGCTGAGCTCGAAGTCCAGAATATTGATGTTTTCTTCCATTCGTTCCCTGCGGACAGATTTTGCCAACGAGATGATATCGCGTTGATAAATCCAGCGCAGAACCACCTGGCCGACACTCTTACCCCGTTTTTCAGCCATGGCGGTTAATAACGGGTGCTGAAACAGGCCATTTTTCCCTTCAGCGAATGGCGCCCACGCTTCGGGCTGAATTCCCCGACTTTTCATCCACGGCACCGCATGCAGTTGCTGGTTAAACGGGTTCACTTCAATCTGGTTCACTGCTGGAACGACCTTGTTGAATGCGATCAGATCCGCGAGCCGGTCCGGATGAAAGTTGCTGACGCCAATGGCACGGATTTTCCCTGCCTGGTGTAACTCCTCCATCGCCCGCCATGCGCCATGAACATCGCCATAGGGCTGGTGGATCAAATAGAGATCCACATAGTCAAGCTGCAGGCGATTCAGTGAGCGTTCAAACTGTGCCTTCGCCCCTTCATAGTGGGTGTCCTGCAACCACAACTTGGTGGTTACAAACAGCGCTTCACGTTCCACACCGCTTTGCTTAAGGGCATTGCCTACCTGGGTTTCATTCTGATAGGAGGCGGCGGTATCAATCAGGCGATAGCCGGACTCAATGGCGTCGATAACGGCACGTTCGCATTCCTTGGCGTCCGTCATCTGGAAGACACCAAAACCCAGTTTGGGCATTTCGACCCCGTTGTTCAGCTTCACCGTTTGCATGTCGTTATCCTTCTGCTTTTGTGTGAAGAAAGCATAGCGCAGACTGATTTATTCGATTAGAGGGAGTAAATGGATAGGGTTAATCAGCAAGGTTCATTAATTACTGTGACGGTGACAGATGAGCAAGGGTGCTTTTCCTGCCGACAGTTGTGATGCCACTTCTGTCCAACAAAAAAGCCGATAACAGGCTAATGTTATCGGCTTTTGGCTGCCGGTCAGGGCAGTGCGGGCGGATTAGACGGCAGGCAACTGCTGCGCGGTTTTTTCCACCAGCGCCAGCAGGACTTTGATATCGTCCAGGCTGACCGTAGGGTTCAACAACGTCATTTTCAGGCAGGTCACGCCGTCAAACTCGGTGACCCCGACGTTGGCGCGGCCAGATTCCAGCAACGCATCGCCGATCCGTTGGTTCAGCAATGCCACGGCGGCATCGCCGGCGGCGGCTAACTGCTGCGGACGGTAGCGGAACAGCACGCTGGCCAGCTGTGGCTGCATGACCAGTTCCAACGCCGGCTGATCGCCGATGTAGTGAGCCACCTGTTGCGCCAGCGTTACGCCGTGATCGATGATCGCCGCATATTGCTCCTGGCCCAAAGCTTCCAGACCCATCCACAGTTTCAACGCATCAAAACGGCGGGTGGTCTGCAAGGATTTGGACACCAGGTTAGGCACGCCCTGAGCTTCATCGAACTCGGAGTTCAGGTAGGCCGCCTGATAACGCATCAGTTCATAGTGACGGGCTTCTTTCAGCAAGAAAGCGCCGCAGCTGATGGTCTGGAAGAATTGTTTGTGGAAGTCCAGAGTGACGGAATCCACCAATTCAATGCCATCCAGATAGTCGCGGTATTTCTCGGAAAGCAGCAGGGCACCGCCCCAGGCCGCATCGACATGCACCCAGATCTGGTGTTCCGCCGCCAACTGCGCAATGCCGCGCAGCGGGTCGATAGCCCCGGCATCCGTGGTACCTGCGGTTGCGACGATCGCCAGGATCTGCTCGCCATTGGCCTTGGCCTGCGCCAGTTTTTCGGCCAAATCGGTCAGATCCATACGCGCAAACCGATCGGTTTTCACCAGCGTGACGGATTGGTAACCCAGGCCGAGTAAAGCCATGTTCTTTTGCACCGAGAAGTGGGCATTTTCAGAACATAACACTTTAATCTTTCTCAGATTACCCACCAGGCCATCCTGCTGCACCGAGTGACCCTGTTTGGCGAAGAAGGCGTCGCGTGCCAACATCAGCCCCATCAGGTTGCTCTGGGTACCGCCACTGGTGAACACCCCGGCATCGCCCGGTTGATAACCCACCTGGGTACGCAACCATTCGATCAGCTTCATCTCGATGAGGGTTGCTGACGGGCTTTGATCCCAAGAGTCCATGCTCTGGTTGGTGGCGTTGATCAACACTTCGGCAGCCTGGCTGATCACCAGGCTAGGGCAATGCAAATGCGCGACGCACTGCGGATGATGCACCGACAGGCTGTCTTTTAAAAAGTACTCAATGGCGCGTTCGATCGCGACCTGGTTGCCCAGGCCCTGAGGGGTAAAATCAAGCTTGATACGTTCACGCAGCTCGGCAACGGTCTTCCCCTGATACATCTCGGGTTGTTGCAGCCACTGCACCACGGCCTGACTGCTCTGTTCGATCGCTTGCTGGTACGCCTCGGTGCTTTGCGCTGAGGCGGCCAGAATCGGGTTTAACCGGGACATCGACTTCACTCCACATCCACCGGCTTGATGCCGGCGGCTAACAGGGCCTGTTCAAATTTATCCAGGAAGATACCCAGTTCGTCGTTGGTGATCAGCAGGGAAGGCAGCAGACGCAGCACGCAGCCATTACGGCCGCCGCGCTCCAGGATCAGGCCGGCTTCGAAGCATTTTTTCTGCAGCAGGGCGGAGAGCTGGCCGTCAGCCGGGTAGCAGCCCATGTGATCCTGCGCTTCGTTCGGTTTCACAATTTCCAAACCGATCATCAGACCCAGCCCCCGCACATGACCAATCACCGGATAACGTTTTTGCAGCTCGGCCAGCTTGGCTTTCAGCCATTCGCCTTGCACGGCGACCTTTTCGGCCACCTGGTTATCTTTGAGGTGTTGCAGGGTGGTCAGGCCGGTAGCCATCGCCAGTTGGTTGCCGCGGAAAGTACCGGTATGGTGGCCAGGTTCCCAGGCGTCGAACTGTTTCTTGATACCCAATACCGCCAGAGGCAAACCGCCGCCAACCGCTTTGGACATCACGATGATGTCCGGCTCAATGCCCGCGTGTTCAAAGGCGAACAGCTTGCCGGTACGGGCGAAACCAGCCTGAACTTCGTCGATAATCAGCAAAATGCCGTGTTCCTGCGTGACTTTGCGAATACGCTGCAGCCACTCGACCGGGGCCGGGTTAACGCCGCCTTCGCCCTGAACGGCTTCCAGAATGACCGCCGCAGGTTTGCGCACGCCGCTTTCGACGTCATTGATCAGGTTTTCGAAATAGTAGGTCAGCGCCTTGACCCCGGCTTCGCCACCGATGCCGAGCGGGCAGCGGTATTCGTGCGGGTAAGGCATAAACTGGACTTCCGGCATCATGCCGTTGATGGCTTCTTTCGGCGACAGGTTGCCCGTGACCGCCAGTGCACCATGGGTCATGCCGTGGTAACCACCGGAGAAGCTGATCACGCCGGTGCGACCGGTGTGCTTTTTCGCCAGTTTCAGCGCGGCTTCTACCGCATCTGCGCCCGAAGGGCCACAGAACTGCAGGCAGTATTCCTGGCCCTGGCCTGGCAATAAAGAGAGTAAATAAGCGGAGAACTCATCTTTCAACGGCGTTGTAAGATCGAGGGTATGTAACGGCAAGCCGCTGGTAATGACATTTTGGATGCTTTGGAGGACGTCAGGATGGTTATGACCCAGAGCCAGCGTACCCGCACCAGCCAGGCAATCAAGATATTGATTATTCTCAACATCCGTGATCCAAACGCCTTGGGCTTTCGCAATTGCCAACGGCAATTTACGGGGGTAACTCCTGACATTCGATTCAAATTCAGCTTGTCGCGCCAAATATGTTTCGTTATTTACATTTTCTAAATTCACACCGAAATTATCAATACGGACTTTATCCGTCATCATATCTCTCCTACAACTGGGGGTATCAATGACGCCCTAGTTGAATTATTGAATTGAACAATTAACTACCGTGAGAAAAACGGGCCCAATATATGGCTTTTTACCCCCCGGCTCAATAGTTATTTGGCCGGGGGTAATTTATTGTTTTTCTAATAAAAATCAATAAATTGCTTGTTTTATGGCCAATAAAGGCATGCTTTAAGGGCGATTGGGGGCTTGACAAGGCACAAAAAACCTCCTCAAAAAAAGTAAGGGTACCGGCCCAATGCGTTTATTTTGAAGGCAATTTTAGGAGGAGGGGTAAGATCGTCACGGCGCAATTTTTGAAGCAGTGAATTATTATAAATAAATCTTTGCTTATAAATTAACCGAATTTAGCGAGCGTACAGATTATTGCTTTCGACGGTAACCAGATAATTACCATGGAATTTCGCCATGACGGTCAAAAAAACCGCCGGTTGGGCCATCCTTGGCGAGGGAGGCCAGCGCCACGATAGCATCGGTTCCCTCGGTTATCGTCTGGCAGCCCAGGGGGTTGAGATCGGTTTGGGTAAAGCCCGGGTTAACGGCGTTAATCTTGATTTTCGGCAACGCCTTGGCGTATTGGGTCACCAGCATGTTGAGCGCCGCTTTTGAAGAGGGATAGGCCAGCTGCAGTATTCTGGACTCGAAGGAACCGCTTTTGCCGGTCATGGTATGAAATGACCCCAGCGAGCTGGACACCATTACCACTCTGGGGTCGGCGGCGGCTTGCAGCAGGGGGAGAAAGGCCTGCATCATGCGAACCACGCCAAAAACCTGAGTCTGGTAGATTTCCGTCAGGGCCACGGCGCAGGTTTCCCTCGGGTGTCCCCAGGGGCCAGACACGCCGGCGTTATTGATCAGGACATCAAGGCGATCGTGCACCTTGCTGAAATCCGCCGCCGCCTGCCGCACTGACTCCTCGGAAATCACATCGATTATCAGCAATTCTGCATGCAGGCCCTGCAGAGCCAGCTGTTGAATGGCCTGCTCACCGCGCAGGGGATCCCGCGCGCCGAGGACTACGTGCCACCCACACCCGGCAAGACGCCGGGCGGTTTCATGACCCAGGCCCCTGTTGGCACCCGTAATCAATACGGTGGTTGTCATGGTTATGCCTTGCTCGACAAAATCATGTCTGCGGCTTTTTCACCGATCATAATGCTGGGAGCATTGGTGTTGCCGGTAGGAATGACCGGCATCACCGAGGCGTCGATCACGCGCAGGCCAGACAGACCGTGCACGCGCAATTGCGGATCAACCACCGCCATGTTGTCGGTCCCCATGCGTGCCGTACCGACCTGATGGTGGTAGGAAGCGGTCATTCGGCGGATGTAATCGCGCATTTTATCGCGGTTGTTCACGCCATCCATGCCCATCTCTTTGCCGCGCCACGGCGCCAATGCGGTTTGCTTCATCACTTCGCGCAACAGCAGGGCCTTGTCGGTCATGACCTCCAGATCCTGATCTTCGGAATAGACACGCGGATCCATCAATGGGGGTTGCAGCGGGTCGAGCGAGTTGAGCCACAGACGACCGCGACTGATGGGCCGCACCAGACCAGGGGTGACAGTGTAACCCTGAGTGACGCCCGGCATGAACGGCATGGTGAACAGCAGGGACTGGGTGTCAGGCGCCGAGAGCGCCGGAGCTGACTTATGGAAAATCTGCGCTTCGATACCGGAGGCCAAACCGACCGCCACCGGCTGCGGCGAAGACCAAACCATAGGACACACCAGGTGATCGTGCAGGTTTTCACCCACGCCAGGCAGGTTGACCAGGGTCTTGATACCCATTTTCTCCAGCTGTTCGGCCGGGCCGATGCCGGAGTGCAGCAGAATGGAAGGGCTCATCAGGGAGCCGGCGCACAGCAGCACCTCATGGCGGGCCTCGATGCGATAATCGGTGCCGCGATGCACAAAGTGTACGCCGGTAATGTGATCGCCCAGGTTGAGCAGCTTCAATACTCGCGCTTCGGTGATCACCGACAGATTATCCGCTCCGCGAATGGCGTCGCCGTAGCAGACCCAGGCGCTGGCCCGTTTGCCGTCTGGCGTCATGGTGTACTGCGGAAAACTGACGCCGGTGGAGTCCTGGCCGTCGTTGTAATCCTGCACCCGTCGCAGTCCGGCCTGTTGTCCTGCCTCGACAAAGGCGTGGGCCAATGGCGTCATGGCGGGGCGAGAGACCTGCAGCAGCCCCCCGGTGGCATGCAGGTTGGACAAGCCATCGATATTGCAGTTTTCCGCTTTGCGGAAATAAGGCAGCACGTCCTTCCAGCTCCAGCCGGTGGCCCCCATCGCCGCCCAGTTGTCGTAATCGGCAGGCAGGCCGCGCACGTACATCATGCCGTTGATTGAACTGGAGCCGCCCAAGGTTTTGCCGCGCGGCCAGTAAATATCCTGTTTGCCGGCGTAAATCTGCGGCTGGGTGGAGAAGCCCCAGTCAACGGCGGAATGCCACAGCGCCATGGCCTCCGGCGGGTTATGAATGGCCGGCATATCGTCGCGTGGGCCGGCTTCCAGCAGCAGGACCTTTAATCCGGCATCAACCAGTCGGCGGGTCACCACCGATCCGGCCGAGCCGGCGCCGATAATAATGTAGTCGTATTTTTTGTCGTCGCTTCTGCTCCCGGTGCTGCGTGGGGCCGGCGTCGGTCTGTAGTTTATCTTGTTTCATGACGATCCCTTTTTATTGGTTTGGACGCGTGGGCTTAGTGAGCGTCGACGTCTTTCAGAGCAATCCAGGTGGCTTTCATTTCGCCGTATTGCCGCATCGCATGTAACGACAGGTCGCGGCCGATGCCTGACTGTTTGAAACCGCCGAAAGGCGAAAGAATATCGCGGGTCAGGAAGTGATTGACCCAGACGGTTCCCGCTTCCAGTTGGCGGGCGACGCGGTGAACTTTGGCGATATCCGGCGTCCAGAATCCGGCGGTTAAGCCGTATTCGCTGTCATTTGCCAACCGGATGGCGTCTTCTTCGTCTTCAAAAGCGATGACCGAAGCGACCGGGCCGAAGATTTCGTTTTGCGAGGCGGTCATGGTCGGGGTGGCGTTGTCGATCACCGTCGGCCAGAAGAAATGCCCGCCCGGCACGACGCTGTCGTCCGCATGGCCACCACAGACGATGCTGGCGCCTTCATCACGCGCGGAGTCGACATAACGCAGGACATTGGCCTGATGCCTGGCATCAATCAGTGGCCCCATCATGGTCGCGGGATCGAGTGGATGCCCCGGCTTCCAGCGGTTCACTTCTTCAATCAGCAGCGCGACAAACTGCTCTTTGATGGATGCCTGCACCAGCAGGCGAGTCCCCGAGGCACAGACCGCCCCCTGGTTGGCGCAAAAGCCCAAGGCGGCAAAACGCGCTGCACGTGCCAGATCCGGCGTATCGGCAAAAATGATATGCGCGTTCTTACCGCCGCCTTCGAGGTAGGTGCGCTTCATGTTGGACTGCCCGGCATAGATCAGCAGCTGTTTGGCCACCTGGGTCGAGCCGGTAAAGGCCATCACCCGCACGGTGGGGTGCAGCGCCAATGCCTGACCGACCTGAGCGCCGCCGGTCACCACGTTGAATACGCCATCGGGGATACCGGCCTGTTGCGCCAGCTGTGCCAGCCGAATGCCGGTTAACGGCGCTTTTTCAGACGGTTTGAACACCACCGAGTTACCCATTGCCAGCGCCGGCGCAATCTTCCAGCAGGCAATCATCAGCGGGTTGTTCCACGGCGTCATCACCGCCACCACGCCCAAGGCCTGATAGGTGATCATGCCGTGGAAACTGTCGCTGGTAGGGGCGATTTCACCGGCAATCTTGTCGATCGCCTCGGCGTAGTAACGCAGTGCGAGTTGCACGTCCTGCATATCCATATCCAGCGACTCATGGATGGTTTTACCGGTATCCAGACTTTCCAGCAGCGCCAGTTCTTCTTGATGCTGGCCAACCAAATCGGCCAAACGCAGCAGGGCGGCTTTACGCAACGATGGCGACTGGTCACGCCAAACGCCCGACGCGAACGTGCGGGCCGCAGCTGCGACGGCCCGATCCACGGTGGCGGCGTCGCAGTCGGCAATCGCCGCTAACAGCCGACCGTCGATCGGGCTGGTGTCGGCAAAAGTGGCGCCGTCGGCAGAGTCCTGATACTGACCGTCAATATAGGCGCGCCCTTCGATTTGCAGTGCGTTTGCCTGCTGCTGCCATTGTTCAAAAGTTTTCGTCTGGCTACTCATAGGGAGTCCTTGTTTCAGTCTGTGGGGATCCTCTTTCGAGGGATAAAGCTAAACTAGCTGTGGTCAGGCTGAACAAACAGAGGGCTTGCCGTATCACACTGGTGCCGAACAGGCACCAATGGATGACGTATATTGTGCTAGCGACCAGCATGCTGAAGGGATCTGAATGTGGACATGATGAATGCATTACGCATATTCAATGCGGTGGTTAAAGGCGGCAATTTTACGGCTGCTTCCGAAGCGCTTGATCTTTCGCGCCCACGAGTGAGCAAAAGTATTGCCGAGCTGGAGCAGCATTTCGGCGTGCGTTTGCTGCACCGGACCACGCGATCGATGACGCTGACGGAGGCCGGGCGGGAATGTTACGAATACAGCCAGCGAATTACCGGCGAATGCCAGGCGTTGGAAGCCTATATGGGCAATCAGGGTCAGCCCGCAGGCACTTTGCGCATCAGTGCGCCACACCCTTATTGTCGGGCTGAACTGGCAACCATAGTGGCCGGTTATCAGCGTCGTTATCCGCGGGTAGCGGTGGAGTTCTGCCTCAGTGACCAGTTGGTTAACCTGATCGATCAGGGGATTGATGTGGCGATCCGCGTGGCCAATCTGTCGGATTCGTCTCTGGTGGCGCGCAAGCTGTGTGAAATACCCCGAATACTCTGCGCGTCGCCAGACTATTTAAAACACCATGGCACCCCGGATTCCCCACAGGCGTTGCGAGAGCACAATTGTCTGGTCTATTCACTGTTGCCCCGTGCGGAACAATGGGAATACCTGGATGAGGAGGGGCGTCTGGTCGAAGTGCCGGTATGCGGATCGTTGCGTGCCAACAGTGGTGATGCCTTGTTGGCCAGCGCGCTGGAGGGCAGAGGCATTATTCTTGAGCCGGAGTTCGTGGTGAGAGAAGCGTTAGCCAGCGGCGCGCTGGTCAGGTTGATGAGGGATTACACCTGGAGCCACCGCTCGCTGTACGTGGTCTATGTTAACCGGCGCTATCTGCCGGTTAACATTCGCAGTTTTGTCGATTTTGTCGCGGAGTATTATCGGCAATCCGGATTACCGCCGGGCCAGAAACTTACGGATACCCCGCCGGCTGCCTGAATGCAGGGCTACGCTGCGTCGTACTTGAAGCGCGCGGCTTCGGCTATCAGCTCCCGCGCCAGCGTTTCATCCGCCAACGCGTCCAGCAACAGCAGGTTAAGGCGAGTCAAAAATAGCGCCAGGGATTCGCCGGTAAAGGGTTCGGCGGCCTGATAGAACTGGCTGTAAAGCTCATCGAGCTGCTGTTCGGTCAATTTAGCCTGCATTTTTTGCTCCTTGGTTATCATTCTGCCAGCCGCTGGCCCGCAATATGGCCTGCTCGATGATGGCAAAGTCCGCACCATCGCTCTGCGTCCAGCGCCAGCATACGTGCCCATCCGGTCGAATCAGATAAAGCGCGCCGGCGGGGCCGCTGTAGGCCGCATGCACCTGCCCATCAGGATCTTCCACCGATCCGGCCGCGCCGGTTTGAGGTTGCCCAGGCCGTCCCACAGTGACTACGCGCAGCAACGGATGCTCGCTGATTTCCGCAGCGGCGGTCCCGTCCTGAGCCGGAAAGCGCAGCAGGGTGAACAGTCGCGCATCCAGCAATCGGGTCAGGTGGCTTGGCTCACCGTTCAGTAACAGAGGGAATTCCGGCAATACCGCGCCGAGCTTGGGGCCGGGAACCTCGCAAGCCGCTGCCGTCGGGGTATTTAAAGGCGAATCCCCATAGCAGATGCTGTGGGTCTGACGGGGATTGATCAGCGTGGAAAACTGCGGATGGCGTGCCGCCAGCGACAGCACCGCATTACGCAGCGTGCTGCCGGCCGGGGTCGCCGGGCACATAAACTCGGCGCTGCGGCTGGCCTGTCCGGCATTTTCACGCCAGGCCTTCTGACGTTCGCTGGAGTAACTGGCCAATAGCGACGGCGGCGCCAACCCTTTCAGCACGTAGGCCAGCTTCCAGCCGAGGTTATAGGCATCGTCCAGCCCACCGTTAAGCCCACGTACGCCGAAGATCGGCACTACGTGCGCCGCATCGCCGACGAACAGCACCCGCCCGTGGTGATAGTTGTCCAGCGACAGCGCTTTGGCGTTGTACATGCTGATCCAAATCGGACGCCATTTTCCTTTTTCACCGACCATGTCGAGAAAACTCTCGACCACCGGCAGCACGTTCTCCGGCTTCAGGCCTTCTTCGTCGCTGACACCGTCTTCCAGCAGGTAATCAATGCGCCAGATGTTGTCCGGCTGACGGTGCATCCACATTGGGCCAGGGCGCAGGGCGGTTTCAAACCACACCCGTCGTTCTGCCGGAGTTTCGCTTTCCAGCTCGATATCCACGATGGCAAAGCGTCCATGGTGCACGTCCCCTTGCAGATGCAGGCCCATTTGTTCCCGCACCCGGCTGCGGCCGCCGTCGCAGGCTATCACCCAGTCGGCCTCCAACTGGTAGTCTACGCCGACGGCATTGAGTGACAATGTCACGCCATCATCATGATGTACCAGGCTCTGCAGTTCGGTACCCCAGCGCAGTTCGATCAGATCATCATGACGCAGCACCTCATCCAGCAGAAATTGCTCGATATAGTACTGCTGCAGGTTGATCATTGCCGGAAACTGCTGGTTGTCATCCAGCAACATGTCGAACTGCATCACCATCTCGCCCTGATAAAAGCTGCGGCCACGGGTCCAGGCCAGGCCCTTGCCGACAAAGGTGTCTGCCAGCCCCAGCTTGTCGAGGATCTCCAGGCTGCGACGGGAAATGCACGCCGCCCGGCTGCCGGTGCAGACCTGGGTATCATTCTCCACCACCAACGAAGCGATGCCTTGTTTCGCCAATGCCAGCGCCAGCGATAAGCCTACCGGCCCACCGCCGACAATCACCACCCGGTGCCGACGCTGTTCGCGGTTATCGTGCAGCGACGGCAGCTTGACCGCATATTGTTGATAGCGGAATTCACCTATCACGTTTTCTTGTTGCATAGAGATTCTCCTGGTCGTTGCCGGTTACTCCGCCGCAGGGGCGATCAACTCAGAAAAGGGATGCCGGATCTGGCCCGCCTGCATCGGCATTACCCAATCGGGCAGCTGCTGCGTGATTTCCACGTCCATCAGCACCGCTTTTTCAATAAAATGCGCCAGATGCTCCATCGCTTCGGGCCGGGCATCGTGCAACACCATCACCGTCCAGGGCTGATTGGCGATATCTTCCAGCGCGCGCGCCACCCAGGCGTCGGTTGGCAGTTCCCAATCCCGCGGTACCGAGTTCCAGAGCACCAGGCTGAACCCTTGCTGTTGCAGCACCTCAACCGCTTCCTGATTCAACACGTGCGGTCCGAGGATCCCTTTGCCGGCATAGGGGCGAAACAGCGGGGGCGACTCGGCGTATTGGCCTAGTCGGGCTTGGCCTTCGGTAATTTCGTGCCGAGCGAACCCCGGAGCCCCCAGCCCCAGTGGCAAAGAGTGGGTCAGGGTATGAATGCCGACCCGGTGCCCGGCGTCCTTCACCGATTTAACCAGGGCTTCACCGCCAGGCGCGGAGATCTTCTCGCCGATAGGGAAGAAGTTGGCCAAAATTCGGAACTCCTCCAGCGTTTTCAGCACCAGCGGAGTCCCCTGGGGATGGGGACCGTTATCAAAGGTCAATGTGAGTTTTTTATGCATGTTCCTGCTCCTGAGAAGTGGCCAGCATCAAATCAACCGCGCGCTCTGCCACCATGATAGTCGGTGCATTGGTATTGCCCGCCGGGATACGCGGGAAAATCGATGCATCAGCGATACGCACTCCCGCCACGCCGCGCAGGCGGAGTGCCAGATCCACCACTGAAGTCGCGGGATCTGCCCCCATGCGGCAGGTACCGGTAGGGTGATACTCGGTTTTGCCATGCTCACGCACGAACGACGCCAGCTGTTCATCGCTGTTCAAATTCGGCGTGGGCAACAGAACCCGGTCAATCAGTGACGCCAACGCGGGGGCCTGGAACAGCTGCAAGCCCAGGCGTACCGCTCTGACCTGCGCCGCGACATCCTCCGTTGTCCCCATGTAATTGAGGCTGATCTGCGGTAATGAACGAGGATTACCGTCACGTAACCGGACTTCCCCCTGCGCCAGTGGCCGCAGGTGCGCCAACTTGAGGGATAAGGCATGTTGGTTTTGCGCCTGTTTTCCCTTGTCGTCGACGTTATCCGACGCCGCCAGTCCCATCAGTTGCACATCTGGCCGATCGTCGTCGCCGGTGGCGAAAAAACCGCCGCATTCCAGCAGGTTGGAGGCGCAGATACCGCGTTTGAACAGCAGCCATTCCAGACCGTTCGCCAACGCCTTCAGGCCTTTGTCTTGCCCGAGCAGGCTAATCGGCTTTCGCAGGCTGGCAATCACCGAAAAATGCAGGTGATCCTGCAGGCGTTGGCCGACCAGAGGGCTGTCGACCAGGGGTTTGATGCCGACTTCGCGCAGATGCTCTGCCGGGCCGATGCCGGACAGCATCAACAGTTTTGGGGTGCCGATGGCGCCGGCGCATAGCACCACTTCCCGGCTGGCCAGCGCCTGTTGGCGTTTCCCCCCGGCGTCGGTAAATACCACGCCGGTGGCACGATCTTGTTCCAGCAACAGGCGTTCAACCAGGACGCCGGTCATCACCTGGAGATTCGCGTGTTGGCGCACCGGCGCCAGATAGGCCACCGAGGTGCTGCAGCGATGCCCCTGATAGGTAGTGGTTTGGTAGAAGCCGATGCCTTGCTGGCTGGCGCCGTTAAAGTCATTGAGATAGGGATAGCCCAGTTCCTGACCGGCTTTGACGATGGCGTAGCTGAGCGGATGGCGATAGCCGGAGTCGCTGACTTTCAGGTGGCCGCTATCGCCGTGATAGTCGTCGTGCAGGCTCTGGTTGCATTCCGACTTGATAAAGTAGGGCAGTACATCGCGATAGCCCCAGCCGGTACACCCTTCCTGCGTTTCCCAGTCGTCATAATCCTGGGCATGGCCACGGACATAGAGCTGCCCGTTCACCGAGCTGCCGCCGCCCAGCACTCGCCCTTGTGGAATGCCTATCGCCCGGTTGCCCATATGGGGTTCGGCATCGCTTTGATAGGGCCAGACCAGTTTACCGACAATTTCCGGAAATCCGGCCGGCATACGGATAAACAGGCCTTTGTCTTCCGGCCCGGCCTCCAGCAGCAAAATACGCGCCGAGGTTCTTTCCGCCAGCAAACCGGCAACCACGCAACCGGCAGAACCACCGCCGACCACAATGTAGTCGTACCTTTCATTCTCTTTCATGCTCTCTCCGTGCAGATGAGGGGGAAATATTGCGATGGAAGAAAAAATATATTTTTTAATATAAAGAATATTTTTTGTTGATGTCACTATTTTTTGTCGATAGCATGACATTTATGCAACATCGCACGGCTCAGTCATGGGCTGCCTCGCAAGAAGGAGAAAACGGTTATGGATGTGAAACTGGCTGATAAACGCGCTCTGGTATGCGCCTCCAGCAGTGGCTTGGGTTATGCCTGCGCCGCCGCGCTGCTCAGGGAAGGGGTCAGCGTTTGGATAAATGGCCGTGACGAGGAACGCTTGCTGGCTGCACAGCAGCGGCTGAAAGCGGAGACCGGCGGGCGCGTGTTCACCGTCGCCGGTGATATCACCCGCCCGGAGGGGCGCGAGGCCTTGCTGGCCGCCTGCCCAGACGCGGATATTCTGGTCAACAATAATGCCGGGCCGCCGCCGGGGAACTTCTTTGAGTTTGACGAGCAGACCTGGCTGTCGGCGCTGCAGGGGAACTTACTGGCACCGCTGATGTTGATCCGTGCTTTGGTGCCTGGGATGCGCGAGCGGAAATTTGGTCGCATCATCAATATCACCTCGGCCATGGTCAGTACGCCGCGTGCGCACATGACGCTTTCCGCTGCGTCCCGCGCCGGTCTGACGGCCGCCTGTAAAGGGCTGTCCCGCGAATGCATTGCCGACAACGTCACCATCAATAACCTGCTGCCGGAACGTTTTGATACCCCTCGCCAGCAGCAGATGGCGCAGGTGGCCATGAAACAGAGCGGCATCACCTTCGAGCAGGCGCGTCAGCGCCAGATTGACTCCATTCCCGCCGGACGCATGGGCATGCCTGCCGAATTCGGTGCCACCTGCGTTTATCTGTGCAGCGACCTGAGCGGGTTTATTACCGGACAAAACATGCACCTGGACGGCGGCGCCTATCCAGCGTTGTTATAACCGTACAGCGAGAAAAACAGCGTATGAACAGCAAACAGACAGAGAACCTGCAATTGCAGAACGGCACTTTCAAAAGCCTGAGCGGTGCCGCCGTGGCGCTGATCCGTCGTCGGATTATCAACGGTGAATACTCGCCGGGCAGCAAACTGGTGATCGGCAATATCGCCGCTGAACTGGACATCAGCCCAGGACTGGTGCGTGAGGCGCTGTCGCGGTTGGTGACTGAAGGGCTGGTGACCGCCCACGAGCAACGCGGTTTTCGTGCCAGTGAGGTATCGCTCAGCGAACTGAAAGACATTACCGCCAATCGACAACTGATCGAAACCCATGCGTTACGGTTAGCGATTGCCAACGGCGATGCCGAATGGGAAGCGGGGATTATCGCCGCCTTTCACCGACTGACGCGCTGCCCGCGCATGGATGACGAAGACCACTCGGCGAACTGGAGCCAGCTCCATTACAGCTTTCATCGCAGCCTGCTGATGGCCTGTAATTCGCCGTGGATGCTGCGCTTTTCCGATTTGCTGTTCGACCAGTCGGAGCGCTATCGCCGCCTGCGGTTCGGTTATGAGCTGGAAGGAATGGATGCACCGCGGGATGTCGACGGTGAGCATCAGGCCATCATGGATGCGGTGCTGGCACGCGACGCCGACCGCGCCGTCGAACTGCTCAGCCAGCACTACCAAAGCACCGTGCAGCGGATCATCAAACAGGCCGACAGCACCGCATTCAACGGCGAGGCAGCGCACCCGGAGGCCAAATGAAGATCGTCAGTTTTATTAGCCAGGGGCGTGCAGGCTATGGCCTGTTGCGCGGAGACGACGAGATTGTCGACTGCAGCCTGTCATTGCCTTATCCGGACGTGCGCAGCGCGCTAGCCGCCGGCAGTTTTAACGTGTTCCAGCCGTTTGTGAATGCGCCGGCCACCCTGAGGGCCAGCGAGGTCAGTTGGTTGCCGCCGGTACCCAACCCGGACAAAATTATCTGCGTGGGGCTCAATTACCGCCCGCACCTGTTGGAAACCGGCCGTGCTGAGCCCGATAGGCCAACGCTGTTTTTGCGGTTGCCTTCCTCGCAGATCGGGCATCAGCAGCCGCTGTTGGCTCCGCCGGAGTCGACTCAATTTGACTATGAAGGCGAGCTGGCCGTGGTGATCGGCAAAGGAGGGCGCCGCATTGCCCAGCGCGATGCCATGCAGCATATCGCCGGTTATGCCTGCTACAACGACGGCAGCGTGCGCGACTGGCAGCGACACAGCTCGCAATTCACCCCCGGTAAAAACTTCCGCCACACCGCGGCTTTTGGCCCCTGGCTGGTCAGTGCCGACGACATTCCCGATCCGCGTGCGCTAACGCTGGAAACCCGTCTCAACGGACAGGTGATGCAACAAGCCTCGGTCAATGACCTGATTTTCTCGATCCCGGCGCTGATCGAGTATTGCTCGGCATTTACCGATCTGCTGCCGGGCGACGTGCTGGTGACCGGTACGCCCGGTGGCGTTGGCGCATTCCGACAGCCCCCGGTCTGGATGAAGGCAGGGGATCGGGTGGAGGTCGAGATTGCCGGCATCGGTACCCTGAGTAACTCAGTGACTGACGACGCCTGAGGGCGTTAAAGGACTCTTTTTCGACAAACGAGGTGGATTACGATGGCTGATATCAAAGTGCTTCCACAGGTTTCCGCCTTTCTGGCGCAGGAACATGGGCAGTTTATCGATGGACAATTGATCCCGGCAGCGGGAGGACAACGCTTGCCGGTGGTCAATCCGGCCAACGGTCAGGCGATCGCCGGCGTGGCTTGCGCCACGGCCGACGAAGTGGAGCAGGCGATGCAATCGGCTGACCGGGCGT
Source organism: Serratia liquefaciens (assembly GCA_012719855.1). Classification (GTDB taxonomy): domain Bacteria; phylum Pseudomonadota; class Gammaproteobacteria; order Enterobacterales; family Enterobacteriaceae; genus Serratia; species Serratia liquefaciens_A. The sequence continues at coordinate 222,715 of JAAXZN010000003.1, forward strand.
TGAAGGGCGAATGGGGGCAAAGCCTGCCGGCCCAGCGTCAGCAGATACTGCTACGCTTTGCCGATCTGCTCGAGGCCCACAGAGAGGAGATCGCCCAGTTAGAAACCCTGACCAACGGCAAGCTGATCGGCTCTTCCAGGCTGTTTGAGGTTGACCATACCTGCGTTTTCATTCGTTATTACGCCGGTTGGGCCACCAAACTGCACGGTGAAACCCTTGCACCGTCAATCCCTTCTTTCAACGGCGAGCGATATACCGCAATGACTTACCGCGAGCCGGTCGGCGTGGTGGCGGCCATTATTCCCTGGAATTTCCCGGTGATGATCGCCATTTGGAAAATTGCAGCCGCCTTGTGCACCGGGTGTTGCATCGTGGTCAAACCCAGTGAGTTTGCACCTTTGACCCTGCTGCGTCTGGCGCAGTTGGCCCATCAGGCTGGGGTGCCAGCCGGCGTGTTCAACGTGGTCAACGGCGAACGCCAGGTGGGCCAGTGGCTGATCGAACATCCTCGGGTCAATAAAGTCAGTTTCACCGGTTCGGTTCCGGCCGGTATCGCCATAGGTCAGGCGGCGATAAAAGCCGATTTGACCCGCATCACCCTGGAGCTGGGGGGAAAAAACCCGGCGGCGTTTCTTGCCGACGTTGATAGCCAGAAAGCGGTGGACGGCATTATGCTCGCCGGGCTGGTGCATCAGGGGCAGGTCTGTTCCTCTGCCGAACGCTTTTATATTCATGCGTCGCGTTTCGACGAGATTGTCGAGCAGGTTATCGCCCGGGTAGAGGCATTGCAAATAGGTTCGCCGATGGACGAAGCCACGCAGTACGGTCCGTTGGCTAACCAGGCGCATTTTAACCGCATCAAGGCAATGTTTGATCAGGCGCACAGCCATGATCAGGTCCTCAGTGGCGGTACGGTGCTGGACGGAGAGGGGTTCTATGTGACCCCGACGGTGATCCGTGCCACCGGTCAGGACGATCCGCTAATGCGCGAAGAAGCCTTCGCCGGCGTGCTGAGCTTTATGCCGTTTGAGGACGAAGAGCAGCTCTTGCATTTGATGAATGATTCGTCCTATGGCCTGTCCGCCAGTATCTGGACCAATGATTTCAGCAAGGCGATGGATTTGATGCGGCGGATTGAAGCCGGGATGGTGTGGGTAAATTCGCACACCATTATGGATCCGGCGGTGCCGTTCGGCGGGATGAAAGCCTCGGGTATTGGCCGCGAGTTCGGCAGCGCGTTTATCGAGTCCTATACCGAACTTAAATCCGTCATCATGTGCTACTGAATCCAACGGAAACGGGGCCTCGGCCCCGCTAAGGAATCACAATGACCACATTGCCCCTCACCGAATACGATCCGCCATTTTCCATTACCCGCGCCAGCCATCTGGTGCTGACTTCGCGTGATCTGGCCGCCAGTGAACTGTTTTACACCCAGGTGATCGGCATGGTGCTGACCCATCGGGAAGAGGACCGGCTCTATTTGCGCGGGCTGGAAGAGGCTTGCCACCACAGTCTGGTTATCAAGCTCAGCAAGGCAGAGCCCCACTGCGAACGCGTTGGCCTGCGTGTTTTTCGTGAAAAAGATCTGGAGTTGGCCAAGCTGTTTTTCGACCGCCAAGGGTTGGAGAACTGTTGGGTGGAAGTGCCTTTTCAGGGGCGAACCCTGCATTTCACCGATCCGACCGGTACGCTGATCGAACTGTGCGCCTCAATGCCCGTGGTGCCGCGTTTGCACCATCAGGTGCATCTGTACCGTGGCGGCAGCGCCCAACGGCTGGATCACTTCCAGTTGCATACTCCCCACGTGCAGCGGGCCGCAGAGTTTTACATGACGGAGCTGGGCTTCCGCGCCACAGACATCTATTTTAATGAAGGTGGAATGGGGGCCGCATTTTTACAACGCAAAGGCAACACGCAGGATCTGGTGTACCTGCATGGCCCCGGCCCGCGTCTGCATCACTTCGGTTATACCATTCCCGATTCGCAAGAGATCCTGCGTGCCTGCGACACTGCCGGTAATCTGGGCTTCGGCAGCAGCATTGAACGCGGGCCGGGCAGGCACGGTATGGGCCACGTCCTGTATGTTTATCTGCGGGATCCGGACGGGCATCGTATCGAGCTGCACAACACCCCCTATCAGATAATCGATATTGAGCTGGAAACCAATATTCTTGCACCCGATCAGCGCCAGCAGCTGCTGCCCTGGGGGCTGCCGCCGCAGCGCAAATGGGTTGCCGAAGCCAGCGCGTTTGCCGATACCCCGGTTGAGCCGAGCGGCGAAGGTTATCCGCTGGTGCTGGAAGAGTACTTATCCCGCCAATAGGGCCCGATGCCCGAACCCTGCCAGGGTAACCCTTGGATAGCCTTGTGCCCGGAAACTCTCCGGGCAATAACATCGACCTTTACTTCCCTTTTTTTTCAACCAATATGGTCCGACTGAAATGACAGTCGGAGCCGCCGTGGCTCCGTTTATCCACAGCGCTGTTGTTGTGGCACAAGGCATCGATACGGATATCCCGCCACGATGCCGAATGACGAACCGGAGATGTTATGGCTAATCCCTATCGCGAACTTCTGACTACGCCCGGCGTAGGGGGGTTAGTGATTGCGAGCTCGGTTGCCCGTTTGCCGCAGGCGATGATCGGCATCGGTATTATCACCATGCTGGTACAGCAGAGCGGTCACTATTGGTTGGCGGGTGCGGTAGCCGGTATATTTACGCTGGCGAACGCGCTCATGGGTCCGCAAGTATCGAAGCTGGTCGATCGGCTTGGCCAGAACAGGGTGCTTCCCTGGGTCACCGCGTTCAGCATCACCATGCTGCTGGCGTTGATAACCGCTGCGCACATGCGCGCCCCAGTCCCGTTGCTGTGTATCCTCGCCATGCTGGCCGGCACTATGCCAAGCATGCCGGCGATGATAAGAGCGAGATGGACACAGCTTTTTCGGGGCAAGCCGCAACTCCACACGGCCTTCTCGCTGGATACGGTGCTGACGGAGCTGACCTCCGTTATTGGCCCCCCTTTATCTATTGGCTTGAGCACCGGCATTGCCGCCGAAGCCGGGCCCCTTGCCGCGATAGTGTTGCTGGTGATTGGCGTGACGGCTTTTCTTCTGCAACGGCAGACGGCGCCCAAAGTGATCAAAAACACCACGGAGCACCGCGGCTCGACCTTGCGTATCCCGGGCCTTGGCACCATCGTGCTGGCACTTTTAGCCATGGGGGTGATTGGCGGGTCTATCGATGTGGCGGTAGTCGCTTTCGCCAACGCACAAGGGTGGCCGACGGCCGCCAGTTTGATCCTGGCTGCCTACGCGCTCGGTTCCATGGTTGCCGGTCTGGCTTTCGGCGCGATCAGGGTGACCTTGCCAATAGAGCGTCAGTTCTTTATTGGGGTACTGCTAACGGCGGCAACGTCCGTGTTGCCGCTCCTTTCTGCGGACGTTTACATCCTGATGGCAACCATTTTCGTGGCCGGTATGTCCTTTGCCCCCACCATGGTAGTAGTGATGAACCTTGGCACTATTCTGGTACCACCGTCCAGGCTCACCGAAGGGCTGACATGGATGACCACCGGCATCAGCATTGGCGTGGCGCTGGGTGCCGCGCTGGCGGGGCTGGTCATCGACGCTTATGGCGCACGCGCAGGTTTCGGCATCGCCATTGCTGCCGGAATTGCGATGACGGTTATCGTGCTTCTCGGCCGACGTACGCTCCATGCTGCTTCGATGCCCCAGGGGGGAGCAACCTGCTCTTAATGCGGCGGCAGCCCGGTCATCCCTGGCTGCCGTAAACGTACTAGACGCTCAACGAATCATAATTTTTGCGGCGGTAGTTAAGCGCGGACAAGATCCACAGCACCACAAACAGCGCGATAGCGGCGTAACCGACGCTGCCCAGGTTGTCATTGAGCAGCTCGACGCCTCGCCACAGCCCACCCTGTAACCCCAGCTTATCGGCCAGCAGCCCCAGGCCTTCCAGCCCGCCGATCACCACAGCGATAACCACGCTGGTTGCGGTGATGGTCATGTTGTAATACAGCTTGCGGATCGGCTTATTGAACGCCCAACCGTAAGCGCCGACCATCACAAAATTATCCAGTGAGTCAATCAACGCCATGCCGCTGGCAAACAGCAGCGGGAACACCATAATTGACCACACCGACATGCCGGATGTGGCACCGGTAGCGGAGATCCCGAGCAGACCCACCTCGGTAGCCGTATCAAAGCCTAAGCCAAATAAAAAACCGACTAAATACATATGCCAGCTTTTATTCACCAGATTAAAAGCAAAGCGGTATAGGCGAGTCATTACGCCGCCACTGCCGCTCACCAGCAGGGCCACGTCCTGCTCCACCAAGGTTTCACCGCGCTTCACTCGGCGGAAAATACGGTAAACGTCGCGAAAAATCAGCCAGTTCAACAACGCCATCACCAGTAAGAACAGGGAGGAGATCAGCGTGCCCAAAGTGGCGCCATACTGATGCAACCAGCCGATGCGATCGCCAAAAGCCAATGAGGTGGCGGCAATCGCGATGCAGGCCAATACCACAATGCTGGAATGCCCCAGAGAGAAGAAGGCCCCGACGGAAACCGGGCGTTGGCCTTGTTGCATCAGCTTGCGGGTGACGTTATCGATGGCGGCGATGTGGTCGGCATCCACCGCATGGCGCAGTCCGTAACCGTAAGCCAGCAGCGCGGCGGCAATCAGGGCCGGGTGATGATGAAAGGCAGCAAAGGCCGCACCCCATGCCAGCAGGTTTAGCGCCACTAACGTCAACAACAGCCAAAAGGCGCGGGTATAGGTATGGAAAAACTCGCGGTTTAACATGTTACATCCTGTTGGGTTTGGAAGGGTAAACGTGCCATGGGGATATGCTGCGCACAGGCGACCAGCGCCTGACCAAATGCCAGCCCGCCATCGCCCGCCGGCAGCTGTAGTGGCAACAGCACCTGCAGCGGGGCCAGATGATGCTGCAGCCGTTGGCGTAACAGGCGGTTGTGCAGTACGCCACCGCTTAACGCCACGTGCCGGAGGTTATGCTCGGCGGCAAAATGTTTGGCCAGGCCGGCAAACCCCTGCGCCAGAGCATCATGGAACGCCCAGGCCCGTTGAGCGGTTGGCGCTTGCCAGGCCAGCCACTGCCGCCAGAACACGCCCAAATCTAGCTGCTCTTCGCAACGTGGCAGCGTAACCGGATGGGAGCAAGGGCCGCTTTGGTGGGCCAGCGCCTCAAAAATGCTGGCGGCTTCACCCTCCCAACTTTGCCGTTCAGGCGCACATCCCAGCGCGGCGGCGGCCGCGTCAAACAGACGGCCACAGGAGGAGGCCAGCGGTGCATTGATGCCGGCGTTAATGGCCTGGAGCAGAGGGCGCCAGGCCCGCGTCAATAGCCGTTCGGCCTGTGGGCTGCTTTGCCAGTCCGGCACGAAGCGGGCAAAATGCGCCAACTGATTACGCCAGGGTTGTTGCGCGGCCAGATCGCCACCGGGCAGCGCTACCGCAGGCAGTCCCCCCAGATGACGACAGCGACGGTAATCGACCAGCAGGCATTCGCCGCCCCACAGGGCGCCGTCCTGCCCGTACCCCAGCCCATCCAGCGCCAGGCCGATAACTGCTCCGCCTTCCAGTGGCCAATGGTGTTCGGCCAGGCACGCGGCCAAATGCGCATGATGGTGCAGCACCGGGGTCACCGGCAGTCTCTGCCGGGCGGCCCATTGGTGACTGACGTAACCCGGATGAGCGTCGCTGGCCAACCGCTGCGGCTGGCAATGGTACAACGCCATAAAATGCGCCATGGCTTGCTGCCACTGTTGCTGAATATCTTCCTGTTGCAGATCGCCAAAATGTGAACTGAGCACGGCTTTATTTCCCTGCAGCAGGCAAAAGGTATTTTTGCGATCCCCGCCCACGGCCAATAGCGGGGGTTGTGCAGGGAAGCCAGGAGGCAATGGCAGGGCATCTGGAACAAACCCGCGCGCACGACGTAGCATTTCATGGCCATCAGGCAGCAGGCGCACCAGCGAATCATCGGCACGCTGCAAGATTTCGCGATCGTGCAGCAACCACAGATCGGCAATGCCGGCCAAATCAGCCAAAGCCTGGCTATTGGTTAATGCCGGAGCCCGGCCGCTGGCATTGCCGGAGGTCATTACCAGGGGGCGTTGTATCTCCTGCATCAGTAAATGGTGAAGGGGATTGGCGGGTAACATCAGGCCCACTTCGTTCAACTGCGGGGCGATAGCCTCAGACAGCGGCGAATGGGGCGAGTGGGGCACCAGCACGATAGGCGCGGCAGCTGACGCCAGCAAAGTCTGCGCGCGGGCCAGATCAATGCCATTGGTGCAGCGAGCCAGCCAGTCGATATTCGGCAGCATCACCGCCAGAGGTTTGCCGGGGCGCCGTTTGCGTAGCCGCAGGCGTGCTACGGCCTGAGTCTGGGTAGCATCGCAAGCCAGATGAAAACCGCCCAGCCCTTTGATGGCCACAATCTGCCCGGCGGCCAACGCGGCCACCGCCTGTTGCAGGGCTTCTTCCCCCTGATGCTGAGGTTGTCCCTGAACGGTGAAACTGAACAGATGAGGGCCGCAGTCGCTACAGGCGACCGGTTGAGCATGAAAACGCCGGTCGTGCGCCGAACGGTACTCTTGGGCGCAGGGCGAGCAGAGAGGGAACGGCGCCATGCTGGTTGCCGGGCGATCGTAAGGCATGGCACGAATAATGGTGAAGCGCGGACCGCAGTGCGTGCAATTGATAAAAGGGTAGCGGTAACGCCGATCCTGCGGATCGTTCATTTCCTGCAGGCACTTTGGACAGGTCGCGGCGTCGGGAACAATCTGGGTCGTCATCGCACCGCATTGGCTGGCGCGGATGCGAAAATCATCGGGCTTTTTCAGCCAAGTAAAGGGCCGTTGCTGAATGTTGTCGATCTGCGCCAAAGGCGGCACCTGCTGGCACAGCAAATGCAGCAACACCTCAAGGTCGACGGGGTGCACCAGCCGAATCTCCACCCCGGCGCTGTCGTTCCAGACTTCGCCACGTAGATTGAGCTGATTGGCCAGCTGCCAGACAAAAGGCCGAAAGCCGACGCCCTGTACTTTGCCGCTGATACGCAGCAGCAGCCCCGGATAGGACATGGTTTATTACCCTCTGTGGGTTTTGTAGGGGTGCTGCATGCTGCGCCGGTGTTAATCGGTGCGACAGCGCCCCCTACAAGCTTTACATCACGTCTTCTGCGGCGCGGCGCAGGCGAGCTTTCATATCGCTGTAGCTTTGCTGCGCATAGTTTTCCGCCCAGTGCTGGTCGGTAATCGCCTCCAGTTTTACCGCACAGTATTTGGTTTCCGGCGTTTTGGAGATCGGATCCAGGTTTTCCTGCGTCAGTTCGTTACAGGCACCAATCCACCACTGGTAGGTCATATACACCGCACCCAGGTTAATACGCTCGTTATAGTTGGCACGGCTGATCACCTTGCCGCGGCGTGAGGCAACCCACACCAGTTGCTGGTCGGCAATGCCCAGTGCGGCGGCATCCTGAGGATTGATCTGCACGAAGCCGGGCTCATCCGCCAGCGTTTGCAAGGCGGCACAGTTGCCGGTCATCGAACGGCAGGAGTAATGCCCAACCTCACGCACGGTAGAGAGCACCAGTGGGTAAGCGGCATCCGGGATCTCGGCCGGCGCACGCCAGGTGGTCGCGAACAATTGGCCTTTGCCGGACGGCGTGGTGAACTGGTTACCCTGATACAGGTACGGCGTCCCCTGGCTTTCCAGCGAAGTGCAAGGCCATTGCACGTGACCGAGCTCGCCCATTTTTTCGTAAGTGGCGCCGTAAAACAGCGGGCAAAGTTCGCGCATTTCGTCCCAGATCTGCTGGTTATCCTCGTAGTGCATCGGATACCCCATTTCACTGGCCAACAGGCTGATGATTTCCCAGTCGCGCTTGACGTTGTACTGCGGCTCAATGGCTTTTTCGAAACGCTGGAACCCGCGATCGGCACAGGAGAAGACGCCGCCATGCTCGCCCCAGGAAGTGGCCGGCAAGATCACATCCGCCTGTTCGGCGGTTTTGGTCATAAAGATGTCTTGCACCACCACAAATTCCAGCGCTTCGAACGCGCTGCGCACCAGGCTCAGATCGGCCTCGGTCTGCAAGGGATCTTCCCCCATGATGTAGTAGGCCTTCACTTTGCCTTCATGCACCAGGTGCGGGATTTCGGTGATGCGATAGCCGACGTTCGGATCCATTTTTGCGGCGTCAATTCCCCAGGCAGTGGCGAATTTGGCGCGCACGGCCGCATCGGTGACCGCCTGATAGCCAGGGAACTCATTGGGCAGCACGCCCATGTCGCAGGCACCCTGCACATTGTTCTGTCCACGTACCGGGCCGACACCCACATTGGCACGGCCCAAATTGCCGGTGAGCAGCGCCAGGCTGGCGAGGCCTTTGACCACGTCAACCGCCTGGCCGAATTGGGTCACGCCCATGCCCCACATGATGGTGGCTGAAGGGGCGCTGGCATAGGTGCGCATGGCCTGACGGATCTGCTGAGCGGTAACGCCGGTCAGGTGTTCCACCGCTTCTGGCGCATAGTCCGCCAACTGCTGCCGGTAGGCCTCGAAACCCTCGGTGTATTTCGCCACGTAATCGCGGTCATAGAGGTTTTCTTCAATCAGCACGTAGGCGAACGCATTCACCAGCGCCATGTTGCAGCCGTTCTTGATCTGCAAATGCTGGTCGGCAATACGTGCAGTTTCTATCCGGCGCGGATCACACACGACGATCTGCGCGCCTTTCTCTTTAGCCTTCAGCACCCGGCGCGCCACGATGGGGTGCGAGTCGGCACAGTTGTAACCGATAATCAGCAGGCACTTGGAGTTTTCGATATCGCCAATAGAGTTACTCATGGCGCCGTTACCCAGCGTGGCCTGCAAACCCGCGACGGACGGACCATGGCAGACGCGGGCGCAGCAGTCGACGTTATTGGTGCCGATCACCGCACGGGCGAATTTCTGCATCACATAGTTGGTTTCATTGCCGGTCCCGCGTGAGGAGCCGGTGTGCATGATGGAGCTGGCACCGTGCTGGTCTTTAATCTGTTGCAGCCGCTGCGCGGTATAGCTAATCGCTTCATCCCAACTGACGGCCTCAAACTTGCCGCCTTTCTGCCGCCGGATCAGCGGCTGACTCAGCCGCGGGGTCAACAGTTTGGTGTCGTTCAGGAAGTCCCAGCCGTAATAGCCTTTCAGACAGAGTTCACCCTGATTGGTCACGCCGTCAGCCGCCTCGGCGCGAATGATTTTGCCGTTATCGACCACCAGTTTCATTTTGCAGCCTGCACCGCAGTAAGGGCAGACGGTTGTGATTTTTTTCATCGGTTCAGTTCCTAAAACAGTGACGACATAGTGTCGAGCGCGGCGCGGCGGCGCTTCTCGGCGTTCATTTCCTGCAGCATGTTGCGATCGACGCAGTGCAACGCATTGGTTGGGCAGGTTTCCATGCAGGCCGGGCCGCTGTCGCGACCGATGCACAGGTCACATTTATGGGCTTCGGCTTTCTCGGTGGTGGCGCTCATCATGGCGCCGTTCTGGCGGACCACCGGGCGGGTGATCACTTCCATGGCGCCGTAGGGACAGGCCACTACGCAGGTTTTGCAGCCGATGCAGCGTTCCTGCATCACCAGTACCATGCCGTTGGTGCGGCTGATGGCGCCGTTCGGACAGACGTTGGAGCAGGGGGCGTCCTCGCATTGGCGGCAAAGCACGGCGGTGCTGACGTTGACGCCTTTAATCACGTGCAGGCGGGGGGCAAAGCTGGTGGCGTTCAACGCCGAAATATCCTGGCTTTCACTGTGCGCCATCACGCAGGCAATTTCACAGGTACGGCAGCCGATGCATTTTTTGGGATCGGCGATGATAAACCGGTTCATCAATAACTCCTGGGTTACCCTTCATCCGGGTATGGCAAAAGAGAGGTTGTGGCTCTGGTTAGGCATAAAACATGCCAACCTTGAAAATGCTTAAAAAGCAGATGGTTAGATTTTTATGGCGCCGGGGTCGACAGCAGGTCGACATAAATGACGATGCCGCGTCAGACATTCGTCACCTCCAGCTGCGGATAACCGCCATTGTCTGCCCAGTGAAACAGGCGTTGATGGAGCTCCGTCACCGCCTGTTTCACCGCCGCGCCAATCGGGTAATAAAACGCCACCACTTCGGGCTGAATGCCGATAAAAGTAATTTCCGCTATGTCTTCTCGCAGTTGGTCGATCAGGAAGTTGAGCGGCAGGTTATGCGTCGTCATGATGAACATGGCGGCAATGTCTTTTTCGTCGATCACCCGAGTTTCTCCCGGCGCGAGCCCCATGTCGGTGGCATCGACGATCACCAGGCGGTCTGGGCGCAGCTCGCGAATGTGCCCAATGTCATTTTCCGGTGCCGCGCCGCCGTCAATCACCTGCCAGCCAGCGGGAGGCTGACTGGCGCAGAGTTCAGCCAGCAGTGGCCCGGCACCGTCATCTCCCATCATGCAGTTGCCCACACACAATAAAACGTCAGTCATCATGCCTCCGGACCATCAGGTAAATGGCGGGTTCGTTTTCAATCGATTGCAGCAGGGCGATCAGCTTTTGACTCCAGCTCTGCTGTTCCGCATTCATTCGCGGAGCCGCACGGCTCAACGCCGTAGCCAACAGGTGGGTATGGCTGTTGTCGATACAGATTTCGCCAAACCGATCGACCCCTTCCAGTTTGCGCCGTGCGGTGCTGCCTGCCGGCAACTGCGCTATCCAGGCGTGGAACCCCGCCAGCGGGCAACTGAGTTTGGCTTCCAGACAGTCGATCACCCCCAGATGGTGGCCGATCGCCAGGCTGTAATAGATCACCTCCTGGGCCTTCGGCGGGGCCTTTTTTTCCTGCACAAACTTGCGGCTAAGGGAGTAAAACACCACCTGACCTTGGGAAGCTGTCATAACCGCAGCTCCCCACGCAGCACCCGTTGATAAATGCCCTGCAGGTTGCCGACGATCTCATTCAGGCGCAGGTCATCTTGCTGGTGCAGATAGGCGGCAATACGCTGTTCGACCGGTTCTGGAGCGTCTGCTGCCAGCAGTTGCATAAACTGGTCGGCGATTTGGCGACCGTAACGGTAACCGGCCATACGCCGGGCTTCGCGATCCAGCAGCACTCGCAGCGGCTGGGGCAGTTGCGGGTGCAACAGGCGCGTAGCTTCACCGTCGGTTTCGTCATGCTGGTGGCCTTTGATTTTCTGATCCAACAGGCCCAGCGCCATGGCAAAACCGTAAATGGTCGCCGCCGGCGTCGGCGGGCAGCCGGGAATGTAGACATCGACCGGAACTATGCGATCGGTGCCGCCCCACACGCAGTAAAGATCGTGGAAGATACCGCCGCTGTTGCCGCAGGCACCGTAGGAGATGCTGATTTTAGGATCGGGTGAGGCCTGCCAGGCGCGGATCGCCGGAATGCGCATGGCGCGGGTCACTGCACCGGTAAACAGCAAAATATCGGCATGTCTGGGGGAAGGTACCACTTTGATCCCGAAACGTTCTGCGTCGAACAGCGGTGAAATGGCAGCGAAAATCTCAATTTCACAGCCATTACAGCCGCCGCAGTCCACCCGATAGACATAGGCCGAGCGGCGGATATCCTGCAGCAGGGTGGTTTTCAGCTTGGCGATGCTGTCGTCGAGGGTGATTGGCACCGGCAGGCCATTTTCATCGCGTGGGCCAATCAATGGTGAATTCATGAGATGACCTCCCGGGTCAAATGGCGGCCGATATCAATGCGATCGGCCTGGGTCAGATTCTGCTGCTGTTTGCAGGCCGGGCAGGTTTCAAACTGCGCACGGCGGGTTGCCGCCTCCGAGCTGCTCAACCCCAGCAACGCCATGGCATAATCAATTTCCTTTTGCGCCGCATAGGGTTTGCCGCACTGTCGGCAATGGCAAATGGCGAAGTCGGCTTGTTCGTACAAGTCCTCTTTACGCCACACTGCCAGTTCGAACTGCTGCGAAAGCCGAATGGCGGCGGTTGGGCACACCTCCTCGCAGCGGGCGCAAAAGATGCAGCGGCCAAGAAACAGCTGCCAGCGCAAGGTGCCGCTGTTGAGATCGGGGGTCATGCTCAACGCGTTGGACGGACAGGCGTTGGCACAGGCACCGCAGGCTATGCACTGCTGCGGCGTGTATTCGGGCTTGCCGCGAAAGTTCGGGTCAATGGCCAACGGCCGGGCCGGATAGGCGACGGTGGCCGGGCCGGTCTTCAGCACTTTCTTAATCAGTTTCAGCATGATGGGCTCCGGTTAGAACGGCTTGTTTTTCCGCTCGATGCCATAACGCTCAATCTCTTTGTACGGCACGATGATGGACTGACGCTTGCGTACGTCGACGATGGTCATGCGATCGGTGCAGGAGTAGCAGGGATCCAGGCTGCCGATGATCAGCGGGGCGTCGGATACCGTATTGCCGCGCAGCATGTAACGCAGGGTGGGCCAATTGGCATAGGTTGCGGCACGGCAGCGCCAGCGGAACAGTTTCTGGTTGTCGCCGGTCATGCTCCAGTGGATATCATCGCCGCGCGGCGCTTCGGCAAAGCCCAGGGCAAAGCGGTGCGGAATATAGGTGAATCCGTCCACCGCCAGCGGTCCGCCCGGCAAGCTTTGCAAACCGAATTCGATGATGCCAAGCGAGTTGAACACTTCGTGAATGCGCACCTTCAGGCGGGAATAAACGTCGCAGCCGTCCTCCACGCACAACTCCACCGGCAGTTTGGCGTAGCCGGCAAACGGATGGTCGATGCGGGTATCGCGACGGTGGCCGCTGCCGCGGATCATCGGCCCCACGTTGCTGTAATCGCGAGCCACCTGGGGATCGAGACGCCCAACCCCGACGCTCCGTTGTTCGGTGTTGGGCGTACTGAGCAAGATATCCACCAGATCCACCAGTTCGCTGCGCATTTGCGCGGCCAGCTTCAGGGTTTGCAGCATGTCCTCTTTCAAAATATCGCGGCGGATGCCGCCAATCAGGTTCAAACCATAGGTTTTGCGCGCACCGGTCAGTATTTCAGCCATCTTCATCGACTGTTCACGCACGCGGAAGAACTGCATGAAACCGGAATCGAAGCCGACAAAATGGCAGGCCAGGCCAAGATTCAACAGGTGGCTGTGCAGGCGTTCTACCTCCAGCAGGATCGAACGGATCATCTGGGCGCGTTCCGGCACCTGAATGCCCATCGCATTTTCGACCGAGCTGGTGTAGGCCACGCTGTGGGTAAAGCCGCAAATGCCGCACACCCGGTCCGACAGAAAGGTGACTTCGTTATAGCCCATGCGGGTTTCAGCCAGTTTTTCCATCCCGCGGTGCACGTAGAACAAGCGGTAGTCGGCGTCGATGATGTCTTCTCCATCGACAAACAAGCGAAAGTGACCGGGTTCGTCCGAGGTGATGTGCAACGGACCAATCGGCACCACGTTGGCTTTGGCACCGGCCAGGCTCTCGAACGGGTAGGTTTCCACATCGGTGGTGGGCGCGGGGCGTTGACGATAGTCCATCGCGTCTTTGCGCAGCGGGTAGAGATCGTCCGGCCAGTCGTCAGGCAGCACCAGCCGCCGCTCATCCGGCAATCCCACCGGACGCAGGCCATACATGTCGCGGACTTCGCGTTCTCCCCATACGGCTGCCGGGACGCGCGGCGTGACGGAAGGGAACTCCAGCGTTTGGGCATCCACTTCGGCGCGCACCGTGATCCAGCATTTGGTGCCTTGCTCCATCGACAAAACGTAATACAGCGCGTAATGGCCGCACAGCGTGCGCTCGTCGTTACCGAACAGCACCGATAACCAACCGCCTTGCTGGTAATAAAGCCATTCAACTACTTCCGGCAGCGCGTTGAGCTTGACGGTGACGGTCAACTGATCGGCGGTTTGCCATTCGGCTGCCAGCATGGCCGCCGGGAATTGTTGCTGCAACGCCGCCAGATAGTGCTGGCCTTGATGTTCGTTAGTCATTATTGATTGCCTTTGTCATTATTCAGCCGACGACCAGCCAGGAAACCAGCGCCAGAAAAGCCAGTCCAAAACCGGCCCAGGTGGTACGGGCCGTTTTCAGGAAGCGCAAACGCGCCACGCTATTTTCGATAACCGCGATCAGCGTCAGCGCGCACAGCAGCTTGAACAGCGCCAGGACCAGCGCTGCCAACAGGTGAACGGCGGTGAACTGTGCCGCTTGCCCCCAGGGCAGAAACACGCCGAGGAACAGCTGCAGCACCACCAATTGTTTGAGGCTGATGCCCCATTTCAGAATGCCTAGCTCGGCACCGGAATATTCCGTCAGCGGGCCTTCCTGCAGCTCTTGCTCGGCCTCCGCCAGGTCAAAAGGCAGCTTGCCCATCTCGATATAGGTGGCGAACGCACAGGCCAAAGCGGCCAACAGCAGCGGCAGCCAGGCGTGGTGTGGCAACGCCAGCAGGCTCTGCACCATGGCGCTTAACTGGGTCGAACCGGCCACCAGGGCGGTCACCCACAGTCCCAACAGCAGGATGGGTTCGACCAGAATGCCCAACACCGCTTCGCGGCTGGCGCCGATGGCGGTAAAGGGACTGCCGGTATCCAGACCGGCAATGGCAAAAACAAAGCGCACCACGGCGAACAGATAGATCAGGGTGATCACATCACCGATAGCGGGCAGCGGCGAGGCGACAGTCAACATGGGCAACGCACAGGCGATGGCCAACAGGGTGCCGGTCAGCAAGTACGGCATGATGTGAAAAGCCAGGCCGGAAGCCGCCGGCGCCACGTTCTGACGTTTCAATAATTTGGCGATATCGCGGTATTCCTGTAGTACTCCGGGGCCGCGACGGTTATGCATCCGCGCGCGCAGCACGCGGCTGATACCGGCAAACAGAGGGGCGACGGCCAGTAACAGCAAGGCCTGCGCCAGACCGAGTAACACATTGGGATAGGTCATTGTCATTTCCTCAGGCAAAAGCCACCACCAACAGCACCGCAAGCTCCACTGCGGCCAGGCCGCGGCAGAAGGCAACGAAGGCGTTACAATGTAACGGGTTGGTCAAAGATTCCGGCAGCCAGCGGCGCAGTTGATAGAGCGGGGCGAACATCACCCGTAGCGGTTGGGCAAAACCGGTGGCGGTGATCACCATCGCCTCCTCATGACCATATCCGCAGGTCCAGGCGCTACCCTGTACCCGGCGAGGTTGGCGACGGGTCTGATAACGTGCAGCAATCAATAGCGGCAGCAGCGGCATCGCCAGCAACAAAATGGCGATCAACGGGGTAGAAACCAAAGTGCCGGATACGGAGAGGGATTGTTCGGAGGTCATGCCGATCAGCCGGGCAAACAGCGGGATGACCCAGGGCGCACCCAGGCCGCAAGCCAGACACAGCAACGCGGGCAGCGCATGGCTCAGCGTCAGGCAGAGGTTAGCCGGCACGGCCTGGGCCGCAGCAGCGCAGCGCGGGGCTCCCAGACAGGCAACGCCAAACACTTTGCTTACGCACATCACTGCCAGCGCACCGGTCAGGGCTAGCGCCACCGCCAGCAGCGGGCCGAACAGATGGCCAATAAAGCCAGGGGCCGCACTGAAGTGGAACAGCCCCTGATAGATCAGCCATTCACTGGCGAAACCGTTCAGTGGCGGCAGTGCGGCCATGGCCACCAGGCCGATCAACAGAGAAATGGCGGTCCAGGGCATCAGCCGTGCCAGCCCGCCCATTTTCTCCATGTCCTTCAGCCCGGTTTGTTGTTCGATGGTGCCCGCCGCCAACAGCAATGCGCTTTTGAACAGGCTGTGGTTCAGCAGGTGGAACAGGCCCCCGATCAGGGAGAACGCCGTCAGTAATGGCTGTTGCAGCGCCATGCCGACCATGGCACCGCCAATGCCCAGCAGGATGATGCCGATATTCTCCAGCGTGTGGTAAGCCAGCAAGCGCCGCAGATCGTGCTCCATCAGCGCATACAACCCGCCAAAAAACGCGGTGCCGGCAGCCAACAGCAGGACCAGCAATCCCCACCACAGCGGCGGCGTACCCAGCAGATCCAGCCCAATCTTCAGGATCCCCAGCAGGCCAACCTTCATCAGCGCGCCGGAAAACAACGTGGCGGCAGAGGCGGGCGCGCTGCTGTGGGACTGAGGCACCCAGGCATGCAGCGGCATCACCCCGGCAAAAATGCCAAACCCGGCCAACGCCAGCAGGAATACGCCGTTACGCAGTGCGTCCGGCAATGGCGTAGCGCGGATCACGCTGAATTGCAGGCTGTGGCTGTGGGTATAAATCAGAGCGAAAGCGATAACCAGCAGCAGGGTGCCGAGGCGCATCAGCAGAAACTGGCTGTGCCCGGCCCGCAGACTTTTCGCGTTCGGGGCATGGACAATCAAGAAATAGCCGCACAGCGCCGCCAGTTCTAACAGCAACAGCAAGGCCAGTGCATTATCGGCGATCGCGGCGGCGCTCAGCGCTGCCAGCATCAGATTGATCAGCCCGCCCAACCGGGCTCGTGCACTGGCATTCAGCTTCGCGACGCTTCCGATGTGATACAACGCGGCACAGATCCCACACAAAGCCATCACCAGCAATAACAGCGCGTTAATGCCACTGATTTCCACCGCATAATTCAACCAGGGCAAACGGGCACTGTGCAGCGGTGCCAACAGCATTTGCCCCGCGGACAGCAATGTGGCGATGGCACACAGCAAGCTGCCGCCACCCAGCAAGGCATTGATGCGCGGCCAGGGGGCCAGCAGCCAGCTCAGCAACGCGAACAGGAGATACCCGACGAATGCCAGAGTCAGCAACGACAATGGATCGGGCGCAATGGCGTAGAACATCAATTCGGCTCCTTGCGGGATTCTGGGGCGGTAGCGAACGGCAGCTCGGCGCTGAGCGCCTGCATGGCATTGCGCCTTTTCTGTTCGCTGGCGTTACGCACGTCGTGGTCGCTGACCAAGCGAATGGCCTGGGTAGGACAGGTACGGATACAGGCGGGGCCCAGGGGGGTGAAAGCGCAAAGGTCGCACTTCACCGCCACGGCGCGGACACCGGGCACGCAATCCAGGAAGGCGCCGACCGGCCGCGGCGCTTTGGCGGCAGGCAGGGCCAGCGGTGTGTAGCAGTCTGCGGGGATCGCCAACGGAGTACTGCCGCCGAAGCCAATGGCGCCGAACGGGCAGGCGATGCCGCAGAGTTTGCAACTGACGCACAGGCTCTCGTTCAGGACGATGGCATCATCCTGATGGCGAATGGCGTTTACCGGACAGACCTGCGCGCAGGGCGCATCCTCACATTGATGGCACATCACCGGTGCCGAATCGCGGGCGTTACGTATCACCTGCAAGCGGGGTAATGCCTGCAAACCCTGTTGCCGATGTTCCGCAGAACAACTGGCCATGCAGGTATTGCAGCCAATACACAATTTGGGGTCCGCAATAATAAAGCGGTTCATGCACACTCCTTGCTTCGTCATTTATGACGAAATCGTCAGTAAAAAATGACGTTTCGACAGTTTTCTGTCGGTGAGTAACGCCGACAGTCAGACGGACAGGGTTATTTTTTTCAGTGCGTCATGAATGGCATGGCCGTCATGCAGAGAGTCAAACAGGCATTGGTAAATAACGGCGATCTTATCCAGGTAATGTTCAAATACCGCCGGCATGTCGCGATTGTTTATAACGCCGTCAATATTGCCGTCTTCATCCAGCGAGGCATGGGCGAAGGGGGCGAAATTCTCGGCTTCGTGCGGCGATGCCAAATTAATGCGATAGCAGATATCACGGCTATAAAACCCCTCACTTAATTGAATGCTCACCGTGAAGTGGTTGAACAGCACAAAACGCAGATCGTCGTCCTGACCGTAAGTAAATTGATGATTAATCTTCTTTTTAGTGGTGGTTACCGCTTTGATTAAGGTGCTGTGGTAGGTTTGCCACTGCGCCATCAGGCGGTTACTTTTGTTGGCGATATAATCGGCCTGGCTGGTTACTTCACTGATAGTACTCATTGTCGTCACTCAAAATGGATGGTCATTGTCGAAACGCTTCGGGTGAACGACTTAAAGCATAAAGCGTGCCAGACTCCGGTAATTTTTATTATTTCCTTTTAATTCAAGCATCAGTCATGAAATTAACCTCCACAGTGAGCGGTGCGACTGCCAGCTAATTACTGTCGACGTCATGACACTCGACAAATATGCCGAATAGGTTTTGGCACCATATTTGCAATGCAGGGTGACGAAACGTTTTTATCACCCCAGACGGAGGCCGGATGCACGAAATAACCTTGTGCCAACATGCGATGGAAATAATGCAGCAACAGGCTCGTCAACATCGGGCGAAACGTATTAACGCGGTGTGGTTCGAAATTGGCGCGTTTTCCTGCGTGGAGGCGGAATCGCTGCGGTTCTGTTTTGACATGGTCTGTCGCGACACCCTGGCCGAAGGCTGCGAGTTGCATCTGATCGAACAACGAGCCTTGTCCTGGTGTTATGACTGCCAGGCCGACGTCGAGCTGTTGATCCCGCAGGTTCTGGTCTGCCCGCTCTGCGCCGGTAGAAACCTGCGGGTGCAGGCCGATGATGGGTTGCAAATAAAACGTCTGGAAATTGAATAACTGAAAGGAGAAAGAACATGTGCATCACTTGCGGTTGTGCCCATGGGGAACTGACGATTGAAGGGCAAGCAAAGGTCCCGTTTCGCCCGCAGCGGTCTCTGCAGGGGGACCTGCATTATGGACTGGGAATGGCGGGTACCCATGCGCCGGGCATCAGTCAGCGGCGAATGCTGGAAATAGAAACCCGGGTGTTGGATAAAAACGATCGTCTGGCCGAACGCAATCGCCAGTATTTTGCCGAGCAACGGATCCTGGCGTTGAATCTGGTATCCAGCCCCGGTTCAGGCAAAACCACGCTGCTGACCGAAACCCTGCTGCGGCTGCGCGGGGCGCGTGAGTGCGCGGTAGTGGAAGGAGACCAGCAAACCACCAACGATGCAGAACGTATCCGCGCCACCGGCGTGCCGGCGATCCAGGTCAATACCGGCAAAGGCTGTCATCTGGACGCGCAAATGGTTCACGAAGCCGCCCAACGCCTGGAGCTCAAACCCTGCAGCCTGCTGTTTATCGAAAATGTCGGCAACCTGGTTTGCCCAGCCAGCTTCGATCTGGGGGAGCGGCATAAGGTGGCGGTGCTGTCGGTTACCGAAGGGGAAGACAAGCCCCTCAAGTATCCGCATATGTTCGCCGCCGCACGTCTGATGCTGCTGAACAAGGCCGATCTGCTACCGTACTTGAAGTTTGACCTGGACGCCTGTATCGCCAATGCCCGTCAGGTTAATCCCGACATCGAGATAATTACCCTTTCGGCGACTCAGGGTGAAGGGATGGACCAGTGGATGGCCTGGCTGGAGCGGCAGCTATGTGCATAGGTATTCCCGGGCAGATCGTGGCGCTGGACCAGCATCAGCCTCAGCACGCCTGGGCCGAAGTCTGCGGCGTACAGCGCGAAGTGAATATCGCGTTGGTTTGCCGGGAGGATGAACCCAAAGAAGCGATACTGGGGTGTTGGGTGTTGATCCACGTGGGCTTTGCGATGAGCCGTCTCGATCAGCAAGAGGCCGAGGAAATGCTGGCGGCACTGCAGGCGATGGGGGAAGTGGAACAGGACGTGGCGTTGTTTTTGGCGGGGGAGGATAACCATGGATTACGTAGATGAATTTCGCGATCCGCAGCGGGTGAAGAACCTGCTGCAACATATCTGGCAGCGCGCCGCGCAGTTGCCGTTTACCGCCGAACGGCCGCTGCAAATCATGGAGGTGTGCGGTGGCCATACCCATGCGATATTCCGCTTTGGCCTGGACAAGCTGCTGCCGGCGCAAATCGAATTCATTCATGGCCCCGGCTGCCCGGTTTGCGTTTTACCCATGGGACGCATTGACGCCTGCTGCGAAATCGCCGGGCACCCCGAAGTGATTTTTTGCACCTTCGGCGATGCGCTGCGGGTGCCAGGCCAGCAGGGATCTTTACTGCAGGCTCGCGAACGCGGTGCCGACGTGCGAGTGGTTTACTCACCGTTGGATGCCCTGATGCTGGCGCGGAATAACCCGCAGCGGCAGGTGGTGTTCTTTGCCCTGGGGTTCGAAACCACCATGCCGGTCACGGCGATTACCCTGCAACAGGCGCGACAGGAAGGCCTGGGCAACTTCAGCGTATTTTGTCAGCACATCAGCCTGATCCCCACCTTGCGCAGCCTGCTGCAACAGCCGGATGTGCGCATCGACGGTTTTCTGGCACCCGGCCACGTCAGCATGGTGATAGGCACCGAGCCCTATCATTTTATCAGCGGGCAATACCGCAAACCCCTGGTGGTGACCGGCTTTGAGCCACTGGATATCTTGCAAGGGGTGCTGATGCTGGTCGAACAGTTCCTTGGCCGACAAAGCCAAACCGAAAACCAATACCGGCGGGTGGTGCCGGAACAGGGCAACCGGCTGGCACAGCAGGCGATGAGCGAGGTTTTTGTGCTGGGTGGCGGCAGCGAATGGCGCGGGCTGGGCACCATTGCCGACTCAGGCATTGCCCTTACGCCAGCCTATCAGGCTTTTGATGCTGAACGTCGTTTTCGTCCGCAGCGGCGGCAAGTGGCTGACGATCCTCGATCCCGTTGCGGAGACGTGCTCACTGGGCGGTGCAAACCGCGTGATTGCCCGCTGTTTGGCCGCGGTTGTACGCCGCAAAACGCGTTTGGCGCCCTGATGGTCTCATCCGAAGGGGCCTGCGCCGCCTGGTACCAATATCGCCGCGAAACAGAGGAGATGCCGGCATGAACAACGTGATTACCATGGCTCATGGCAGCGGTGGTGCGGCAATGCAGCAATTGCTGGACGATCTTTTCTTGCCGGCCTTTGCCAACCCGCAGTTGGATCAGCGTGAAGATCAGGCCCGATTGGATTTGGCCGAGTTAACGCAGCAGGGTGATCGGCTGGCATTTACTACCGACAGTTATGTTATTGACCCGATTTTCTTTCCGGGCGGAGACATAGGCAAGCTGGCCATCTGCGGGACGGCCAACGATCTGGCGGTGAGCGGCGCGCTGCCGCGCTATCTTTCCTGCGGCTTTATTCTCGAAGAAGGCTTGCCGTTGCCCGACTTACAACGCGTGGTCGCCTCGATGGCCGCCACCGCGCAGCAGGCTGGTATTCGCATTGCGACCGGGGATACCAAGGTAGTGCAGCGTGGTGCAGCCGACAAAGTGTTTATCAACACCGCCGGTATCGGGGTGATCCCGTCAGGCCTGAACTGGGCGGCGCAAAATATCCGCGCCGGCGATGCCGTGATTGTCAGCGGCACCCTGGGGGATCACGGGGCAACTATTCTCAACCTGCGCGAAAAGCTGGGTATGTCTCTGGACGTGATCAGCGACTGTGCGGTGTTAACGCCGTTAATTGAGCCACTGCGTGCCATTCACGGCGTACGGGCGATTCGCGATGCGACCCGTGGCGGGGTGAATGCCATTTTGCATGAGTTCTCCCGTGCGGCGGGCGTGGGCATCGAGGTGGAAGAAAGCCTGTTGCCGATCGCCCCGGCAGTGCGAGGCATTTGCGAATTGCTGGGGCTGGACGCCATTAATTTTGCCAACGAGGGAAAACTGGTGGTCGTGGCCGCACCGCAAGCCGCACAGGACGTGCTCTGTGCCTTGCGTGCTCACCCATTGGGCGCAGGCGCGGCGATGATTGGCAAAGTGACGGCTGGGCAACAGGTAAGACTGCAGGGCGCTTATGGCATCAGCCGCCGGTTGGATTTACCACATGCCGAGCCTTTGCCGCGGATTTGTTGATCCCGTCGGGGGAGAACGCCGCCGGCCAGCGTTACACTTTGCGATGTGACTCACAAATCATCATCGCGACTCAGGCAAGTGATAAACAATGTCGAATGCACAATCAGAAAAACAAGAACTACTGGAAATTACCCGCACGCTGCTGAGCCAGCGCAGTTTCACCGATCTGTTGCTGCAACTGCGCCAGATACTGCAACGCCTGCAATTGGCGGACCAGGTCACGCTGGTGCTGTTTGACCCCGACAGCGAACGGGTCAGCTTTTATGGCCTGGATGCGCATCGACGGCCGGTGAACTATCAGGATGAGACCCTGCTGGCAAATGGCCCGGTAAGTCGGCTGCGACAAAGCCCGCTGCCACAGCGTTGGCAGAGCGATGATCTGCAGGCACGCTATCCGCAAATCGGTGCTCTGGCGCTGTATTTGCCCTTTAACCAGTATTGCCTGATGCCGCTGCATGCAGGCGGTGCGCTGATCGGCGGTTGTGAGGTGTTACGTTGTCACCCAGCGCCGTTCGCCGACGCCAGCCTGGTGCAGTTGCAGACACTGATGGAGTTGGTGGCATTGGCGGCAGAGCAGCTCCAGCTGCGGGAGGAGGCGGAACTCCGTCAACGGCAATTGCGCCATGAGCGAGATGATTATCGCATTTTGGTCGACGTGACCAACGCGGTGTTGTCGAAGCTCGATTTGGATGATTTGATCGGTGAGATCTCGAAGGAAATTCACCGTTTCTTCAAAATCGATGCGATCAGCATTGTGCTTTGCGTTGATAAAACCGAGCAGGTCACCATTTATTCCACCCACTATTTGCAGGATGACGTGGTTGAGCGTCAACAGTACAGCGTGGCGCTGGCGGGCACCTTGTCGGAACAGGTGATGCAAAGCGGTGAAATGCTGCTGTTGAATCTGAAGCACTCCGACCGGCTGGCGGCCTATGAGCGCCAACTGTTCGATCTCTGGCATGAGCAAATTCAAACGCTGTGCGTACTGCCGTTGGTTTTCGGCAACAAAACCCTGGGCGTACTCAAGCTGGCGCAATGTCAGCCGGACAACTTCAACGCAGCCAACCTGCGGGTGCTGCAGCAAATCGCCGAGCGTATCGCGATCGCCGTGGATAACGCGCTGGCCTATCAGGAAATTAACCGGCTCAAAGAGAGCCTGGTGCATGAGAACCTGTATCTGACCGAGCAGATTAACGGCAATAACCCGGACTTCGGCGAGATTGTCGGCCGCAGCGTGGTGATGTCCGCGGTACTCAAACAGGTAGAAATGGTAGCGAAAAGCGACTGTTCGGTGCTGATCCTCGGCGAAACCGGCACCGGTAAAGAGCTGATAGCCCGTGCCATTCACAACCTCAGCGAACGACGCGATCAGCGCATGGTGAAAATGAACTGCGCGGTAATGCCGGCCGGGTTGCTGGAAAGCGATCTGTTTGGCCATGAAAAAGGGGCATTTACCGGGGCGACCAATCAGCGAATGGGGCGTTTTGAACTGGCGGACAAGGGAACGCTGTTCCTGGATGAAGTGGGCGAAATCCCCGTAGAGCTGCAACCGAAATTGCTGCGGGTACTGCAGGAAAGGGAGTTCGAACGCGTTGGCGGTAACAAGGTGATTTCGGTAGACGTACGCCTGATTGCCGCGACCAACCGGGATTTGCAGCAGATGGTGGCCGACCGCGAGTTTCGCAGTGACCTGTTTTACCGGCTTAACGTCTTCCCGATCGTCATTCCGCCCTTGCGTGAGAGGCCGGAAGACATCCCGCAGTTAGTGAAGTTTCTGACCTACAAGATTGCACGCCGAATGAAGCGTACCATCGACAGCATCCCGGCGGAAACCTTGCGCCTGCTGAGCCAAATGCCCTGGCCGGGAAACGTGCGCGAGCTTGAGAATGTCATCGAACGTGCGGTACTGCTGACGCGTGGTACGGTGCTGAACCTGCAACTGCCGGAGCTGCAATACCCGGTGCCTTCGATGGCGCTCCCGGTTGCCAAAGCGGAGCCCGGCCCGCCCGGGGAAGATGAGCGCCAGCAGATTATCAGGGTGCTGAAGGAAACCAACGGCGTGGTTGCCGGCCCGCGCGGTGCCGCTCAGCGCCTGGGGCTGAAACGTACCACGCTGCTTTCACGCATGAAGAAATGGGGGATTCTGGTTAAGTGAAGCGCCACAGGGGTTAGGGGCAGCCAATGAGGGATATCCCTCATTGCGGCTTTAGGCTGAGTTACCTAAGCTAAAGCTGCAATGCAAATCGCACACAAGGAGATCATCATGACTAACTTACCATCCGAAGATCGTAATCCCGCCCCAGATGCCGCTGAAGAAAATGCGTTCTTTCCGTCACCTTACTCTTTGAGTAAATACACGTCGGCAAAGACGGACTTCGACGGTGCCCACTATCCTGCACCTTATAAAGGCGGCAAGTGGAAGGTGTTGATGATTGCGTCTCAGGAACGCTATCTGATGATGCAAAACGGAAAGTTTTTCTCTACCGGGAACCATCCTGTGGAGATGTTATTGCCCATGCACCACATGGATCTTGCCGGGTTCGAAATCGACGTTGCAACGCCATCAGGCGACCCGGTAAAGCTTGAGATGTGGGCATTCCCTGGTGAGGATGCGGCGGTCAAGGCCACCTATGAGAAATATCGCCATCAGCTCAAGCAACCGAAAAAGCTGACTGAGGTGGTGAAAGATTTGGACGCGGGTAATTATATCGGCGTCTTTATCCCGGGCGGTCACGGCGTCCTTAACGACATTCCCTTCAGCGAAGACGTGAAAAAAGCGCTGTTCTGGGCCCATGACAACGATCGTTACGTGATTTCACTGTGCCACGGGCCTGCCGGATTGTTGGCGGCGGGCCTGGGTGAGGACAAGGAAAACTTCTTGTACCGCGGTTACGAAATCTGTGTTTTCCCGGACTCGCTGGATACCGGTGCCAATATCGATATCGGTTATATTCCGGGCCCAATGCCCTGGCTGGTCGGCGAACGCCTCCGCGAGCTGGGCGTCAAGATCCTCAATAGCGACATCACGGGGAAAGTCCATAAAGACCGTCGTTTGTTGACCGGCGACAGCCCGTTGGCCTCCAACAATCTCGGCAAGTTGGCCGCAGAGACATTGCTTGCCGACGTTGCGGCGCGATGAGCAACGCCATTGCCCAGGATGCCTTTTCAACCGCTCTCGCCATAGAGGAGAGCGGTTCATTATCGGCAATCCAGGATCGGGTTCGAACCTTCGCCAAACCCTACGGTTTTGACCGTTTCGTCCTGTTCTCAGCTTCCGCAACGACAGAAGCGGTGGTCGAGCATATTTACTGGGTTGAAGGCGACTGGTTCGGCAACGGTGAAAGCGTGGACGCAGTAACTTACGTACGCCACTGCCCGGTGACGCGACATATGCTGCTGGGCGGCGATCCCTTTTTCTGGAGCAAAATCAGCGCGGAGAAAGGGGAGCTGTATCAGGTCGTTCGAACCCCACGAGGGCCGGGGATCCATGGTTTGCAGATCCCGGTATTTGGCCCGCTGGGACTGGAGGGGGCCATCAGCCTGGGCGGCGAGCACATAGAGGCTTCCGCGCAAGTTAGGCTGGCGATGTCACTGGTGGGTACGGCGGCATTTTTCTCCGCGCGCCGGCGGCTAGAAACCCCTGCAGATGGGACGATTGGCAAGCTGTCCGAGCGTGAGCGCGAAGTCCTGGCCTGGACGGCTGCCGGGCGTCGGCAGGCTGATATCGCCGCCACGCTTGGGCTTTCCGAGCGGACCGTGGAGAACCATCTGCGCCGGATACGCCTGCGTCTGGGGGCGGCCACGACCGCCCAGGCGATAAGAATAGCGATCCGCAAGGGTGAAATAGAAATCTGACGTCCAGAAAGACGATGTCATTCAGAGGGGGTAATAAAGCTCAACCCGCGCGAGCAGGCGTGGGCTGAGCTGATTCAACGCGGTTTATGGTTTCGCGTCACCGATATCCATCGGCCTTTGTTTACGAAGCAGGTGCAGCAGCAATGACACGCGCCGCTCTGTCCGTTCCGGCGTGTCCGGTGGCAAGTTATAGCGCAGAGTGTAACGCTCATTTTTTTCATTGAAGAAATCGATCACAAGTACCGGGACCGAAGCACCCACCACTTTTCGATAGTTCAATGAGATGCCTGACAGCCTTCTATTCATTGAAACATCCATTTTCCATCAGCTCACAACCAGAGGACGCCGGGTTGACATGGCGATGCGGCCGATGCCAAAACTGAGCACCGCGCCCAGCAGCAGGATCAACAATGAACCCCATGCCGCGCGTGATACCTGTTTGGCCGCCACTTCTGCCGCTTCGCGGGCTTTTTGCTCGGCCTGCTGATAAGCCTGGGCATAGTTGTCTACGATCTGGGTCGCTTCTGCACGGCTCTTGCCTGTACGGGCCGCCACGATATTCACCAGCGCATCCTTATCTGCCGCATTCAGGGTAGGTTCACCGGATTGCTTGACGCGTTCAAACCATTGCTTGAGCTCTGCCGCCGCCTGGGTTGGGTCAGTGGCTGCATCCGTAGCGGTGTGCTTACCATCAGCAGTGACGTTATCGCTCTTTTGTTCCAGCTTGGACGGGTCCAGTTCGGCCTTGCCGGTTTGCTTAAGAGTGGTGGTTAACTGGTTTTCCAAATTCCCCCAGTCCAGGCTGATGCCATTCTTGTCCAACTGCTGTTTGACGTTTTCGCCAATGCCCGGCGCTGCGGCCGCAATACCGTTGCCAGCCAGAGAGAGCCCCTTGCCGACGGCGGTACCGGCCAGACCGACCACGCCGCTCGCGACCGAAATCACCAGCCAGGTTGTCAGTAATGTGGTCACTGCCCAGCTCAACAGACCATGCAAACCGCCACGGTTTGGCGCCGTTCTGCCGGCGACAAATGCACCAGCCGCCAGCGAGACCAGGGTAGTGACAAACAACCAGATCCCGGTGCCCATGCCAAAGCCACTAAGAGGATTGCCCTCATGCAGCGGATCCACGGCCGAAGCGCCGATGGCCGTGCCCAGCACGCTAAGTATCAGATAGGTCACCAACGCCATGGCACTCCCGGCCAATACCGAACCCCATGAAACATGAAACGCAAAGCGATTGGATTCATAGACAGTGGTCATTGTTATTCCTTATATTGACTAAACAAGTGGTTGTACGCACAGCACAAGGCCGCGCCGACAGAATCAGTCTGCCGCTTGGCACCACTGACCGTCCCGGTTCATTTGCACCGATAAAGCTAGTGCATTCACACCCCGCGAATGCACCTGTTACGCACTATGCTGTTGGGAACAGTGCCACTATTTGGCACTTCGATCGCCGTCAGGCGGCCAGGCCACTTCGTCTTTTGGAGAAAACATGAGTCAGTCCATCCTTGCCAACGAAACTAACCGTAGCCAGCTACAACAGATCATCTCAGGGTTGTCCGAAGGGGTGATCCTGGCCGAGGTCGACCAGACCATTCTGTGGGCTAACGAGGCGGCACTGAGCATGCATGGGCTGAGTAAACTGAGTCAATTGGGGGCGACTGGTCGTGAGTATGGCGAGCGCTTTGCCTTGCGTTATCGCAACAATCACCCTTTGACGCCGGAACAGTATCCGATTAACCGGGTCGCCAACGGTGAAACCTTCAGCGACGTGCTGGTCGAGGTTCGGCCGGTCAATGAATCGGAATACCTGTGGGTTCACCGTTTACGCAGCCTGGTGATCACCGATGGTCAAGGGCAGCCTGAATTGCTGGTTTTGATCCTGAGCGACGCCACCGAGTGGGCCAGTGCCGAGCAGCGCTTCGAAAAGACCTTCAACGCCAACCCGGCACCGGCGGTGATCTGTAGCCTGAGCGACCTGCGCTATATCAAAGTCAATCAGGGGTTCCTCGATATGACGGGCTACACTCGCGATCAGGTGATGGGCACTTCGGTGTATGCGCTGGACGTGCTGGAACAGGCGGAGCGCAAGGAGCAGGCGGTGCAATTGCTGAGCGAAGGGGCGACCATTCCGCAGATGCAGGCCGAACTGAAACTGCCGGCCGGCGGAACCAAGCTGGTGATCGTCGCCGGCCAGCCGCTGGACATCAATGAAGAAGATTGCATGCTGTTTACCTTTACCGATCTCGAACCTCGTCGCAAGGCAGAGTCGGCGTTGCGCGAGAGTGAAGAGCGATTTGCCAAGTCCTTTCGTCTAAGTCCGGTGCCCACGCTGGTGTGCACGGCGGACAAGCAGCGGGTGCTGGATGTCAATGAAGCCTTTATGAAGACCACCGGCTACGCCGCCGAGGAGTTAATCGGCAAGACGGTCGAAGAGATCAATGTTATCGATGGGCAAGGGGAATGCCGGCGCTTGTTTGCCACGTTGGAAAAAAACGGCAACGTCGAGAATCAGGATGTCAAAATACGCAAAAAGGGCAATGAAATCATAGACTGCGTGGCGTCAGCGGATGCCGTGAGCCTTCAGGATGCCCGCTGTTATCTCCTGGTATTGATGGATATTACCGAACGCAAACGTTCTGAGCTTGATCTGGTGGCTGCCATCGAAGAAGTGATGCAAGACGCTTCCTGGTTTAGCCAGACATTGCTCGAAAAACTAGCCAATGTGAAAAGTATCAATAAGCCTAACCTGGCGGGTTTTTCCTTCACCGATCTTACCGCCCGCGAGCGCGACGTATTGGGGTTGATTTGTGAGGGGCTGCCGGACAAAAAGATCGCCGCGCGCCTCAATCTTGCCCCAAATACGGTGCGTAATCATGTGGCTACGGTCTATTCCAAACTCGATGTCCACAGCCGTAGCGAAGCCATCGTCTGGGCCAGAGAGCGGGGGCTGTTTGCCGGTGAACGATCGTCCAAAAATGGAAAGTAGGGTGCAAATGCACTGATCAATCCCCTGCAAATTGACCTTATGAGCGGTTCATCAACGGCTTACTATCGAGAGACAAGGTAGGCATTTGCACCAGGCAAGTGCCGAAACAAACCTCACACAGGAGTGCAGAATGAACAGCGACAAAATCAACGGCGTGATGGATAAAGTGGTAGGCAAGGCGCAGGAAGTGGCCGGTGATGTTACCGGCGATGAGCGTTTGCAGGCTGAGGGATCTACCCGCTATGTTGCCGGTGCGTTACAAGAAAAATATGGCGATGCTGTCAGCTGCGTCAGCGATCTGGTCAAGAAGAAACCCCTCACTACGGTAGCGATTTTTGCCGGCGTGAGCCTGTTGGCGGGCCTGCTGCTACGTCGCCGCTGAGGCTGTGGATTGACTGACTAACGCAAATAAACCACTGCCTGACTCGCCCGCATCCTGCGGGCGAATGCTTTCCCCGCACCGCTGCACATTGTATTTTGTGACAAAAAAGCCTCTTTTACTCCCCTTCGTTTTTTGCGTCTGAGCCATAGGTTCTATATATTTATTAACAGGCACTGAATAAAGATGCGAATATCAGCCCGCATTGTGCATCAGTGGCCAGTATAATCAGTTTGCAAAGATGTTGACGGAACATGTGCTTCCGGGAGCAGAGTAAAGGTCAGTGAGGAACCTATTGCCTCTTGATGTTGCAACCGAGCAGACAACGACTCACAGGTTACGAGGAACTATCATGCATAAAAGAACACTGGCGTCATTGCACTACGATAAAATGCCTTACGATGGGGTGTATTACCATATTCTGAAACGCGAGGCACATGGGCACACGGCGCTGTTGAAACTTGATGCTGGCAGTCACCAGTCAGCCCGCCTGCATCCGGGCTGGGTCAAACTGATGGTCCTGTCCGGTGAGCTTAAGATCGGCGATCAAACCCTGCAGTCCCATGAAATGTTTATGATCCCGGCCAATACCGCCTATACCGTGGATGCTCTCACAGAGGTTTACTGTCTCGCCATTTCCGAACTGGATGGCGTGGAATTGGCCCGCTAATTCTTTTTCTGCCAGCCTGCCGAACACCGTGCGCAGGCGACGATCCCACTCTATTTTTTAGACCTGTCTATCACGGGCCAACCTTGTTGGCCCATCAACGGGTGCTATCTGGAAGAGAGCAAGTTATAAAATCAGGTGACGTTGTCACTATTTTTTTGAGTTATGTTAAATAGGTAGGGGTTCACTTTATTGCCTACGACCAATTAGCCATGGCAACAAAGCATGCTGCGCGTTACAGTTAATGGAATGCCGATACGTTGGTGGATTTAAGCTCGGGTTAACTACGCGATTTGGCGAAGTCTGCAAGGTAGATGTAGCTAATTTATTTCAGATTTCACGTAGCGCGATCAAAAAAGGAGGGCATTTTGACCGATTCCAGACAGCTTCTACCGGTGATCCAGTCACTGGAGTGTCAGCTTCATTCGCCAGCAATACGCAACAATGTGAAGGCCGTTGACGAATTACTGCATGTGGATTTTGAAGAAATTGGTCGTTCAGGACAATGCTATAACCGGCAGCAAACCGTTACGGCGCTTGAAAGAGAAAGCAGCCAGGTTTCAATTCTCGCTGAAGAGTTCAAACTGTCCATCATTTCTCACGGCACAGTATTGCTTACATACCGAAGTTTTCAACGTGACGCTGATGGCGGGATTAGCCGACACGCGCTGCGATCGTCACTATGGTTGTTATCAGATAATCGCTGGCAGATACGGTTTCATCAGGCTACGCCAGCGGAGGATTCTCGGTGAGACCGCGCCAATAAATGGCGGGGGAAAATTGGCGGGGAAAATCATCAGAATTCACGTAGCGCGATCAAAATGAAGTAAGGAAAAGGATGATGTTTAATAAAGGCAGGCCGAAAATGCTTTTTCGCAGGGAGAACACCACGGCAAGAGGAGCAATCCGCCATGGTGGTGAATACCGCTGGGAGCGCCATAAGAAACAGGCAATTGATGAAAATTTGCCGATGCGAGAAGGTATGCACGGCAGAATTCAGCAAGGCATCGATTACACACCTTTGTTTAAGTTTTTGTTGAGTAACGTTGGGCAACCGTGGGTTGATGTACATCGTGAAGCGATCGGTCGACTAGACAAGGAAGAGCCGATATTTTATTTAGTTGCCGTACTGCGTAAAGATTGGCACAGCTATGTATGTTGTGGAGAATCGAGTTACTACAGCGGGCTTTGCATTGATGAGCAAGGATTGCTGCAGAAGGTTAATCCTGAATTCACAGCCGAAGACGTACCAGTACGATGCCGTTGTTGTACGTATACATTTAATGGTGAACGAGTACCAGTAACTGAAAAGAACTGGCTAAAACCTTACGAAGAGGAAAACTGGGAATGATGATGACCGAACCTGTTTTACACAGAGCAAAAACCTGGGGGCGGGCAGTTAGGCTAAGGATATCGGTTATCCCAACATTCGATTTAACATAATATACATTATGCGCACCAAGGTGGCTCTACGTAGAATCTGAGCTTTTGGGCTGTGCCATGGCTTTTATTAATATCCCGTTCAGCCAGTGCTTTTTGCTTAAGCCCATGCTGATTCAAACAATCAATGTCTTCGGTCGCCATATCTACGCCACGAAAACCAAACTCACATTGAATTCTTCTGACCGGTTTTGTCACAGTCCATCACTGCAACTCTTGAGCCCGTGTGTCCCGGAACAAATTACCTTCTTCACGCACAGGACTATGTGCAGTTCTTATCTTGGTGATTGTGCATCAAAAATTGTGACCTGCTGTTTTGGGATACAACGACACCCATGACTGACGCACTCACTTATGATTCAACGAAACAGGAACAGCTTCAGAACGCTTACTGGATAAACAGCAATTCTGGGATCAGAGTATCCAGTCGTGCAGCATTCACCGTGACATTGTCACCTTAACAGAGCTGTTTATTTCTGAGCATATGCCCTGCAATCCCGATTCCTTCAGTTTGCGCTTGGTGTCCATCAGAGTTTCCCGCTGGCTACCCAGCGTCGCCATCATGCGTTCAATCTCCTCAAGCCGTGCATCAAGATTCTGCATAAGGCTGTCCTGGTACGCCATACCTTCCAGCGACAGCACGCCGCGGATCGTATCCAGTGCAAAACCAAGATTTTGTCCGATCTGGATAAGATGTAAACGCTCCAGCGAGGCCTCGCTATAAACACGGTATCCGTTAGCGCTGCGCGATGCTTTAGGCAATAAGCCCTGTTGCTCATAGTAACGTATGGCCGATGCGGCGATTCCCGATCGCTCTGCCAATTCCCCTATTTTCATTTCGCTTGACCTTAAAGTTAACTTTAAACTTAGTATACACGGATTCTCTTTTTGATTAAGGATCCGCCATGATGTTCACCCCGCTCACCCTGCCCAACGGCAGCATCCTTCCCAACCGCCTGGCAAAAGCCGCGATGGAAGAAAACATGGCTGACGTCGGCCAAGTGCCTGGCCCGGCATTGCATCGTCTATATCAGCGCTGGGCGCAAGGTGGTGTTGGTTTGATCATTACCGGCAATGTCATGATCGACGGCCGTGCAATGACCGGACCCGGTGGCGTGGCACTTGAGGCAAATACCCCGCTGGCCCCCT
Organism: Serratia liquefaciens; assembly: GCA_012719855.1. Lineage (GTDB taxonomy): Bacteria > Pseudomonadota > Gammaproteobacteria > Enterobacterales > Enterobacteriaceae > Serratia > Serratia liquefaciens_A. Next base: position 255,060 of record JAAXZN010000003.1, read on the forward strand.
TTAAGGTTTGGGCTAAATCCGCACGCCAGAACGGTACGCAGGTCTGGATGCAGATAAACCATCCGGGCCGCCAGGTCATGGCCAGTATGGGTGGCGAAGCCTGGGCGCCGTCGGCGGTTCCAGTGGAAATGGGTAAGCACAGCAAGTTATTCGCACAGCCGACGGCCATGAGCCAAGCGCAGATCGATGAGGTGATCGAACGTTTTGCTGCCACTGCTTATGCTGCTGAACAGGCTGGGTTCACTGGCGTACAGATCCACGCAGCACACGGCTATCTGCTTTCTCAGTTTTTGTCTCCCTTGACCAATAAACGTGGCGATCAATGGGGCGGCAACCTCGCTAACCGCGCTCGCTTGCTGTTAGACGTCGTACGAGCCGTGCGTGAACGTGTCTCGCCTGGCTTTTGCGTTTCGATTAAGCTGAACTCGGCAGATTTTCAGCGTGGCGGCTTCTCTGAAGAGGATGCGCAACAAGTGATTTTGTTGCTGAATGACTTGCCTGTCGACCTGATTGAACTGTCGGGCGGCAGCTACGAAAGCCCGGCGATGCAGGGCAACGCCGCTGATGGCCGGACATTGGCGCGCGAAGCCTATTTTTTGGAGTTTGCCCGCGATCTGGCCGCCATTGCGCACATGCCGGTAATGACGACGGGTGGAATTGCCCGCAAATCCGTGGCGCAACAGGTGCTGGACAGCGGCGTCGCCGTGGCGGGAATCGCAACAGCCATGGCGCAAATTCCTGACCTGCCGCTCCAGTGGAAAGCCGGCAATGAACCTTATGCGCTGCCAAAACCGGTAAAGTGGAAAAATAAAACCATGGCCGCCCTGGCGCGAATGGCTGTAATCACGCGCCGCCTGCGTGCACTGGGTGAAGGGCGTACTCGCGCCAGCCGTTATTCGCCACTGTTTACATTAATCGCCAGCCAGTTACGTACCAAACGCATCACCCGTCGTTATCGTGAATGGCGCCAACAGCGGGCCTAAGCCATCACGTTACGAGCGCCCTGTCAGTATAAAATTAACTGAATAAAATCCATAATGTCATCGACCGATTCACTCTGTTTATCGGGTGAAGCGTTGATGCACAAAACATCGGCGTAACCGTTGAGCATCGCGCTTAACTGACGCGCCACCCGCGCCGAATTCACCTTGCGGAAATGGCCTGCCGCTATCCCCTCGTTAATGATCTCGGCAAGATACTCGCACTTTTGCCAGAATTTATGCTGAGCTTGCGGTGCCGGTGATTGTTGCCCAGCGTCGGGACAACCACAGTGCTTCAACCATCGCCGCACGCGTTGCCCTGTCGCGCGAGTTTATCGACTTTTTTGAAAAGCACCTGCCGACGCTGATTACCTCGCTGGTATCTATCACTGGTGCGGCGATCATGCTGTTGGTGATTGAGTTTTGGACCGGTGTGGCCTGCCTGGCCATCTTGGTATTTTTCGCATTCTTCTTACCGGGTTACACCCGCAGGAATGAGGCGCTGTTCGTTAAACTTAACGATCGTCTTGAAAAAGAGGTGAATTTTGTCAGTGCGGCATCCAGCATTTCCCTGACTCGACATTATGGCGTGCTGGCCAGGCTGCGCATAAAGCTGTCCGATCGTGAGGCATTGGGATTCCTGTCCATCGGTACGGTAATAGCGCTACTGTTCGGCATGACCATCCTCACCATGTCGCTTAGCAGCACGCCAAATGCTGGCCATATTTACTCGGTGATGACCTATATGTGGATGTTTGCGATGAGCCTTGATGATGGGCCTCAATTGCTTGAAAAATACTCCCAGCTCAAGGACATAGGTAAAAGAATCAATACCGGCCTTATCTGAATCACCTTACCCTCTATGAGGAAGTAATCGTAAGCCATGGAAAGTACTAGCTCACGATTGCCGCAGAAGGACTGCCTTAGATAATGTAGGAAAGTAAAAAGGTCATCCCCAAAGCCAGCACCGAAGCGATAAACGTTGCCGTGGTGTAGTACTTGAACGTTTCATTGAGCGTTGCGCCGCAATACTGTTTCACCAGCCAGAACAACGAATCGGTCACTATGGTGCAACCGATAGCGCCAGAGCCGATGGCAATGGTCACAATCTCCGGGCTGACGTTAGGATAGAGCGCTAACATCGGTGCGACAATGGCCGTTGCTCCCATCATGGCAACGGTGGCGGAACCCACTGCCGCATGAAGAATAAGTGCGACTAACCAGGCCAACAGGATCGGGTGCATATGCAGGTTGGAGAGCATTAACGCCAGGGTGTCCGCCAAACCGCTGGCCTTCAATATGCTGTTGAAGGCCCCGCCCGCGCCGATGATCAGCAAGATATTGGCTATCGAAGAAAAACCCGTTTCCGTGTGGCGCAGCAGCGAACTCATCCCCATATGACGGCGAATGCCCAGGACGTAATAGGCCACAAACACGGCAATAAACATGGCGATAATCGGGTTGCCGATAAATTCCATCAGGCCAAACAGGCGCCCTTCTTTAGCCAGGTTCAACTCCGCTACCGTCTTCACCAACATCAGCACAATCGGCAATAAAACCGTAAACAACGTTGCCCGCAGCGAAGGCAGCTCATGCTCTTCTCGTACGGTCAGATTGGAAAATTCTGGCGGTACCGGCTTAAACGGCAAGCGTTTCCCCAGCATCTTCAAGAATAACGGCCCTCCGACCAGAGACGCCGTTAACCCGACGAGAAGACCGTAAACAATCACCGTTCCCACGTCTGCACCCAGCTTATTGGTCACAAACAGCGCCGCAGGATGTGGAGGAACGACGCAATGCACTGCCATCAATGCAGTACAAAGCGGTATGGCCAGCTTGAGCAGCGAGGTGCCGGTTTTTCTGGCGATGGAGAAAGCCAGTGGGATCAATAACACCACGCCGACTTCGACAAACAGTGTGATGCCGCAAACCAAACCTACCAACACCATAATGACGTCAACGGAAAGCCAGCGGCAGCGCTGCAGCGCAATACCGATGCGTTCTGCCGCACCGGAAACCTCCATCATCTTGCCAAGAATGGTACCCAACCCAATCACCGCGGCCAGGAATCCTAGCGTGCTGCCAATACCGTTTTCAATGGCATTGACCATATCAATCGGGCCCATCCCCATCATGCCACCGACAAAAAAGCTCGCTAACAACAACGCCAAAAAAGGATGAAATTTGAACTTTACGATGGTCAAAATGATGAGTGCAATACTGGCGATCAGCGTGACGGCAACCCAAATGTGTGAATCCATGGCCCATATCCCCTGTCATTGAATTGTCTTTATTGGACAGGAAAACGACGATCGGTGACAAACGATAAAAATCCCACCTCACATGAGCAAAACAGAATCAAACGAGTGACTTGCGCCAAGAAATGGTGCAATTTAGCGACATGAATCAACTTTACTCACCAAACTGGTGCGTAAAACGCAGGTTTTTTAATTTCAGGGGGTAATATGTCAGGCAACCATCTGCTAACGGGTCAGCACCGATCGCTTAATGGCTGGCAGCTATCGCGGCTGTTTACATTTGAAGTGGCGGCTCGGCACGAGTCTTTCGCCATGGCGGCGGATGAACTGTCGGTGAGCCCCAGCGCGGTAAGCCATACCATTAATCAACTTGAAGCTAATCTTGGCATAAAGTTGTTTATTCGTTCTCATCGCAAAGTCGAGCTTACCGCCGAAGGAAAACGGGTTTTTTGGGCGCTAAAAACGTCATTTGGCACCCTGAATCAGGAAATTTTGGATATCAAAAACCAGGCGCTGTCAGGCTCCTTGACGGTTTACTCCCGACCGTCGATCGCCCAATGTTGGATCGTGCCGGCGCTGGCCGATTTTTCTCGCCGTTATCCCGCCATCAACCTGACTATTCTGACCGGCAATGAAAACGTGAATTTCCAGCGGGCAGGCATAGATCTGGCCGTTTATTTTGATGCAACCCCCTCATCACAGCTTCATTACCAATACCTGATGGATGAAGCCATTATTCCCGTATGCAGCCCGGAGTATGCCGCCCAATTTGAGCTGGCCAATTTTCCCGGCAATTTATCGCACTGCACCCTGCTCCACGATCGTCAAGCCTGGAGCTATGATTCCGGTACCGATGAATGGCACAGTTGGGCTCAACATTTCGGTGTCAATCTGGACACCTCGCCGGGAATAGGATTCGATCGTTCCGATCTGGCCGTCACGGCGGCGGTGAACCATGTTGGTGTCGCCATGGGCCGTAAACGACTTATTCGCAAGCAACTCAGTAGCGGCGAGCTGGTTGCACCATTGCCAAAAATGGAGCTGAAATGCGATCAGCACTATTATGTGTCAACGCTTTCCGACCGCCAGTGGCCGAAAATCGACGCCTTCATCGTTTGGTTAAAGTCGCTGGGTGATTTGCCTATTTCATCACTGTAAGCCAGTCAGCTTAGCCTGCGGGATCCCTTGTGCGGATGCCCGCAGCCACTATAGCGTTATAGGCATATTGCCCATTATTTTCTCTTTTTGACTTTCACGGAATAGGTATTTCTAGGTGTGTTAATATTCATCCTGTTGGATGTTTCATACTCTCATCAATGTTGTTTTCGAAAATACTCTCACCCCCCAACAAATAAACAACATAGCACTATAATCCAATAATTGATTGCTTAGGTTACTATAATTACAGCAACCATCGCGAAGTATCATCAAGCGAAATTAATATCTGTAAACTCTAACCCAAAATGAGGCGAAATAATGAAACCATATGTTCTCAATAAAAGGCGGCTTTTGACACTGGCTATTTTATCCGGATTGAGTGTTGCAGCAGCGCCAAATACTGGTTTCGCCCAAGAACTTTCACCCGTGGTCCATATCAGTGACGGCACTGTAGAGGGAGCTATCAAAGCTGGCTACCTTCAATTCAAAGGTCTACCCTATGCAAAACCCCCTGTTGGCGACCTGCGTTGGACGCCGCCCGTTGCGGAAGAAAAGTGGTCAGGCACATTAAAAGCGAATAAGTTTGCCAATACTTGCGCTACCAAACTCACCCTGGGCGGGTTTGGACCGACCAGCACTTCTGAAGACTGCCTCTATTTGAATGTTTATACGCCTGCAGTTATGCCGGAAAATGAAAGTAAGTTGCCGGTTATGGTGTGGATCCCCGGTGGCGGATTAGGTTCCGGTTCGGGCAATGAATATGACGCCAGCAAACTGGTTAACAAAAACGTTATTGTCGTGACCATGAATTATCGCCTGGGTATGTTTGGGTATTTTTCACACCCAGCACTTAATCACGAAGGCCATAAAGCAATAAACTACGGCACCATGGACCAACAAGCCGCGCTAGCATGGGTAAATAAAAACATTCATGCTTTTGGTGGTGATAACAACAGCGTCACACTATTCGGTGAGTCTGCCGGTGGCCACAGCGTGTTGGCACAAATGGCCTCACCTGGCGCCAAAGGATTGTTTAATCGCGCCATTGTTTCCAGCGGTTCATTCTCCCTGAAGCAACCGACGGTGGCGGAAGCTACCCAAATCGGTGAGCTGGTTGCCAAGAATGTCGGCTGTACCGAGGGCACCAAGGAAAAGATGGCCGAATGTTTGCGCGCCGTATCCACTGAAACCATTCTGGATAAGGGCGTGAACTATATGACAACGGCACAGGTTGTGACCGATGGTGAGGTTATGCCTGAATCATTGGAAAAGGCATTTAGCTCCGGCCACTATAATGTCGTACCCGTGATCAATGGGTTTAACACTAACGAAGGCACCTTCTTCGCGGCCATGATGGAACAGGATTCAGGCAAGCCAATAGACAAAGCCGGTTATTACCAGGGGCTCAAAGCTTTCTTCGGCGAGAATGATGCGAACACGCTGATGAAGCGCGTTTCACTGCCAGCTCATCAGGCTAATTTGGGGCAGAACTACGCAGATTTCTTTGGGCGAGCCAAATTTATCTGTCGTACCCCGCTGATGAATAACCTGCTGGTGAAAAACACGCCGGTTTACAGCTATGAATTTGCGGATAAAACCGCCCCTCAGTTTGCTAAACCCGTATCGTTCCCGTACGCCGCAGCACACACCAGTGATTTGCAGTATATTTTCCGTGATTTCAAGGGCGCTACAGGCGAGTTGCACAAACTCAACCCTGCGCAAGAGAAGCTTTCAGCCCTGATGGTGGACTACTGGACCAACTTTGCCAAAACCGGTAACCCAAATGCTAAAGGTCTGCCGGTATGGGGCACCTACCAGCCGAAAACCGAATCAACGCTTTATTTGGATACTCAAAACACGAAAATGGTCGAGGGAATTTCAAAAACCTTCAACTGCAGTGAGTTTTCAGGGGTACTCTGAATAATCTTTAAAGACCGATGATAGCAGCGACCGCACGTGAGTATTCCGTGCGGTCTTTATGTAGAAGACGATTTTTCGCCCACATTATTTCCCCTCTCTCGCCCACCTGCAGCAACGACTCGCCAAGTATTACCTAACGGGAAATATCATCACTCTTGCTGTCAGTATTATTTATCCCGCGCGCTCATAATATATCCAAACAGTTAAAATGGTTGATAACGTGAAGCAAACGGCAATTTTCTTTATCAATAAGCCAACCAGGCATAAAATGTTTTAACATTTGCAGCATAAAACAGTACAATTCCGCCCGTTAATTTTGCCCTGTTTTAGGATATATGTGTCGTTAATTCGGACTGCCACATCGCGAAGCCATCTCCCGGCCTGTCTGGGGATTTTTGCGATCCTGATGTTGTTCATTGCGCCGGTGATCTCCCGATCGCTGGAGCATGCGCGCGTGGGGCAATCTGAAACGGCCACAATGACGGACTGCGGCATGGATATGTCTGCACATGGTCATCATCCTTCGCCGGAGCCTGACGGCAAAGCCAACGCACAAAGCATGACGATGTCCATGCAGACCGGCAGCCATAATATGGCGATGATGATGGATGACAGCGCCTGCGGCTACTGCGTTTTGCTGATCCATGTCCCCTTGTTAGACCTGGCCAGTTCACCGCTATTCTGGTCTGGTTCGCTGTTGTCACGCGCACCGCCGCTGCATTATATCTTCCCGCTATTCGCCCATGTGATCCACTCCGAGTCCCAACCCCGCGCTCCACCAGCATCGTTCCGCTGATTTAAAAATTAATAGACTGCAGCCAAATTATTCCTGTTGAGACTATTCAACCAGGCGGATTATTTACGCCTATCGGAATTCCCAACTGCACTCAATAAACATCGCAACCCTGTTGGCATTATTCCCACGCCATAACCGGGCCAAAGCTTATTAACGGCGGCATGATGCTCCGGGTTTCACTGCGCCTAAATAACCGGCTGTTGCGATGTAAACGTATTTTTAGCGTCAAAATTGGCATTAAGGAACGATGATGTTTGGAAAAACCAAGAATTATAAGAAGCGCCCTCTCTCCCTGCATGTTGCAGCGGCAATGCCGCTGTTTGTCCTGGCGGGCTTCAATGCTCAAGCTGCGCAACAACACCAGCATGAAGTTGCGGTTAAGGCCAATGATGGTGACGTGATCACCGTAACCGCACCGCTCTATTCACCGATGACTATAGTGACCTCACCGAAAACCCCTCGCCAGCCTGTGCCTGCCAGCGACGGTTCGGATTATCTGAAAACTATCCCAGGTTTCTCCCAGATCCGTAACGGCGGCACCAATGGCGACCCGGTGTTTCGCGGCATGTTTGGATCGAGGCTGAAAATCCTGACCGACGGTGGCGAAATGTTGGGGGCCTGTCCTTCACGAATGGACGCCCCGACCTCCTATATCTCACCGGAAAGCTACGATCTGCTGACCATCACCAAAGGCCCGCAAACGGTGCTTTGGGGCGCAGGATCCTCTGCCGGTACGGTGCGCTTTGAGCGAGAACGTCCGCGGTTTGATAAACCAGGCATCAAAGGCAACGCCAGCATGCTGGCCGGCTCCAACGGCCGTTGGGATGAAAACATCGATGCCAGCCTGGGCGGTGAACAGGGTTATCTGCGCCTGATGGGCAATAAATCGCGCTCTCACGATTACCAGGACGGCAATGGCGATCGCGTGCCTTCTCGCTGGGACAAATGGAATGGCGATCTGGCGCTGGGCTGGACGCCGGACAACGATACCCTGCTGGAAGTGACTATGGGTCGGGGTAATGGCGAAGCGCGCTATGCCGGACGCAGCATGGATGGTTCGCAGTTCAAGCGCGAGAGCCTGGGCATGCGGGTAGAAAAATCCAACATTGGCGAGGTATTCGACAAGCTGGAAGCCCAGGTGTATTACAACTACGCCAACCATATTATGGATAATACCACCCTGCGTTCACCCGGCCAGGGCGGCATGGCGATGGGACACATGGGGATGGGACACATGGGGATGGGGATGCCTATGCACGCCGGCATGACCATGCAGTTGGATCGTCGCACCGTCGGCGGTCGAGTGATGGGCACCTGGCTGTGGCAAGATTTTAAGTTGGAAAGCGGTATGGATACGCAAACCAACACCCATCGCAACAAACGGGGTAACGCCTGGCAAGAGGATGCACAGTTCCATAACTACGGCGCCTTTGGCGAACTGACCTGGAACGCGACCGAACAAAGCAAGATCATCAGCGGTGCTCGCCTCGATCGCACCCTGGTGGATAACTACAAAACCGGCAACGATACTGAGCGTTCCGATACGCTGCCTAGCGGTTTTAGCCGTATTGAGCACACATTGGCCAGCATGCCGTTGATGCTTTACGCCGGGATAGGCTATACCGAACGTTTCCCCGACTATTGGGAGCTGTTCTCCCCGACGTTTGGGCCAGGCGGCAACAAGAGTGCGTTTGACAGCGTGAAGAGTGAAAAAACCACGCAGATCGATATCGGTGCCCAATATACCGACCAGCGTTTTAACAGCTGGGTATCGGCTTATGTTGGCCATGTGAATGATTTCATCTTGTTCAAATACGATCCGCATCACGCCCGCATCAGCCAGGCCGATAACGTCAACGCCACGATCATGGGCGGTGAAATGGGTATGGGTTACCAGTTGACCGAACACTGGAAGACCGATGCCAGTCTGGCTTATGCCTGGGGGAAAAACACCAGCGACAACCAACCCTTGCCGCAAATCCCACCGTTGGAGGCGCGCTTTGGTTTAACCTACGAGCGTGGCGACTGGAGCAGCACCGGCCTGTGGCGATTGGTCAGCAGCCAGCACCGCGTAGCCATCAATCAGGGCAACGTGGTCGGTAAAGACTTTGCCGACAGCCCGGGTTTTGGCGTGCTGTCCGCCAATGTGGCTTACAAGGTGAACTCACACGTCAAGCTCAGCACCGGCCTGGATAACATTCTCAATAAAACCTACAGCGAACACCTGAATCTGGCAGGTAACAGTAGCTTCGGCTATTCGTCGAATACGTCGGTTAATGAGCCGGGCCGCACCCTGTGGGCCAAGGTCAATGTCACCTTCTAACTACTAGGTGCTATGGGGCGGTGTATACATGCCACCGCCCCTTTTAAGGTGGCTATGATCTCGTCAATGTAGCCCTCATCTTCACTCTCCAGCACCTTAAACGCCCCCGAAGACATACCAAGGTACACCCGATAGAGAGCCTTCTGATTTTTGCCCTCCCATATGGCAATAATAGGACTGAATAATATCCCCACGATGCACCATACCTCTGACACACCTATCATCCCCCCAAGAAAAATGAAATAATCACCAGCGCTAAGGTTCGGGGATATCGGTTGTTGCATTTCTCTTTTTTGATGTGCATTACGCCGCTTAACATATAGGTTTCATCACCTACTGTTAATTGCGTGCTTGTTATCAATATGTCGTCATTTTTTAAAATCCCCACTGCATTAAGCACCTTTATATAGTTCCAATTAATAAATGATACTTGTATCAGGGGCAATAACAATGAATTTAATTTTCACACCGCCCAAGATAAGTAGGCGCAATATTATTGCAATGCTTAGTAATTTTAATTGCCATTATTAGAATGTTTAATGAACCATAGATATGGCGATCCATCGAGCTAGTACAGCATTTTTAGGAGTGCCTACTTTCATCACATGAATCATGCCCTGCAGAAGAGCCAAATTGACAAGTAAAATCAACTGGATTAAAGCGAATTATCCGGTCAATTCACCTGATATTAAGAAAATTATTAGAATATAAAACCATTACAACAGATCGAATTTTCATATTAATGATTAAAATTTAATAGGTTATATCTATCAATGAATTGATTTAGGATCGGTTTAAACAAGCTGACACACTCCGTTCATGCCACTATAGTTAGCCCAACAAAAAATACAGAAAATAAAAAATAAAATACCCTACAAATAAAAAATACTCAGTTTAATTACTGCGGTAAAAACCTTTGCGTTTTTTAAAAAAACAACTCAAATGGAATGGGAATTTTATGATTTTTAATTTATTTGCAACACCCACCATAACAATGATAAATAAAGAAACCACGGCACGCGGACTGTGCTTTTGTTTTTGCGCTTCAATGTTTTCTTTATGCCCTGCGCAAGCTGCCTCTCTCAGGATCTCCCCGGTAAATATCGAGATGCAGGCATCTCAGAAAGCAACCTCGTTAAGCCTGACTAACTCAGGCACCGAAGCCGTCAATTTGCAGTTACGCGCATTTTCATGGTCACAGCAAAACGGGCAGGATCGACTCACTGCAACCTCTGAGCTAATGATCAGTCCTCCTGCGGTCACCGTCCCTGCCGGAGCCTCTTATACCGTTCGTGTGGCGCGTACTGCCGTGACGCCTGCGCCTTCGGAGTTAAGTTATCGCTTATTGATTGATGAGCTGCCCAAACCGGTTGATCCAAGAACCATCAACCCCGGTATTTCAATGATACTGAGAACATCCCTTCCGGTGTTTGTGGTCGACGACAAAGCCTTTGCCCAACTGGTTTGGCGTACCTGGCAAGACGCCGACGGAATACATACCGAAGTCCAAAACATCGGGAAGCGTCACGCTAAAATCAGCCAGCTCACACTGAGTGTCGACAATGCCTCTATCAGCTTTGGTAAGGGACTAAATGGCTACGTATTGGCAGGTACCTCTCGGCAGTTTACTGCGGGTCAACCCAATGCGCGGGTAAAGCTGGCAAAAGGTAAATCGGTGACCCTGCGCGCTAACGATGGCTATCTACCGATTGAAGAAACGCTTCATGCTCAGTAATCCAACTTCACACCTGCGTTATGGTGCTCGGAATGCGACACTGACCTGCTTGCTGTTCGGTGCTACGCCATGGATTTGCGCCAGCCAGGTTGAGCCTGGACGCCAATCGCTGCTCTTGGCCATTATCCTCAATGGAACATCCACCGGGGAACTGCTTGCTGTTCAGCGTTTCCCCAATGGGTATTTCAGCGCATCTGCGGGCGATCTGCGCCTCTTACGCATAAAGATCCACGCGACCCTCGCGGATACGGCACCGCAGGTGCTGAATGAATTACCAGGCATTCGCGTGCAATATAATGAAGCGGCGCAAACCCTGGCATTGTCGATTCCAGAGAGCCAACTGAACGCCTACGCGGTCAATATTGGTGAGGCGAACCAGACGCCAGACTTCTCGCAGATGAGCGCAGCGCCGGCGGCTATCCTGAACTACGGCGTTTACCATAGTCGCGCCGAGGGAAAAAACCAGTTGGCTGGCTCAGCCGAGGCCTTATTTACCAGGTCCGCGGGCGTGGTTTCTACCAGTGGATTGTATAACGATAACGGCAACTATAACGGCCGCAAACAGGTGCGCCTTGATAGCTATTGGCGTTACATAGATCCCGAGAGTGTCCGAGCCTATACCGCTGGCGACTTTGTCAGTCACGCTCTCTCATGGAATAGCAGCGTGCGGCTGGCCGGTTTCCAATGGGCCAGCGCCTTTGAACAACGTTCTGATCTCGTCACGGTAGCCTTGCCGGAGTTTTCCAGTTCCGCGGCATTGCCCTCGACCCTGGATTTATTCGTCAATCAACAGAAGGTTTACTCAGGTGCAGTGCCTTCTGGCCCTTTTGACATTAAATCTCTGCCTTATGTCTCGGGGGGCAATGTGACTCTGGTCGCGACCGATGCTACCGGTCGCCAAATCACCACCACGCAACCTTACTACTATACCGCCAGCTTGTTGCAGCCCGAGCTGTTTCAATTCTCTCTGGACGTTGGGGTTCCGCGCTTCAACTATGGCAGCAGAAACGACGATTACGACAATACGCTGTTTGCTGCCAACTCCCTGCGTTATGGCTTAAGCCGCTCAGTGACTCTGGAGAGCCATGGTGAATTTTCTGCCGACGGCTTGGTTAATCTGGGTGCCGCCGTGGCTCAAGGACTGGGAGGCTACGGCGTGGTCAGCAGTGCCTGGTCAGCCAGTCGTTATGAGGACTATGTCGGTCAAAAAGTCAGCCTGAATATTGAGGGCCGGATTGCCGGAATGCAGATGTATGCCGGTACGGTGCGCACCTTCGAGGACTATTTTGACCTGGCCCGGGTCTCCAATACCCGCCTGGCTCGCAGGAATGCCCTCAACACAATAGCGGGTGAAACGGAGCATTGGCTGGGCAATTCGGCTCAGGCCAACATTGTCGATCGCCTGGGTTTGACTATGACGCCGTTCGATAGACTGTCAACCAACATGAGCTACAACCGCATCGTCAGTCAGCACGATGAAACGCGAACCCTTAACTTCTCCTTGTCGCGGGCATTGGGCCAAAGCAGCAATCTGTCCGCCAATTTCTACTCGGACCTCGACCATAGCGGCCAGTATGGCATCTTTCTGACGTTCAATATGTTCCTTGGCGGCAACATCAACGCCTCGGCAGGCGTCAGCCGCGACAATGGGATAACCGGTTTCAGTCAACGCATTTCAGGGGTGGCTGACCAACGTCAGGGGGCTGTGGGCTGGGGTGTTGCCAATACGGTTTATCAAGGCAGAGACGATCAGCGTAATGCCTATATGAGCTATCGCGCAGGCCTGGCGCAGCTACGCGCACAAATCAATCAGTACGGCTCAGCCACCAGCAGCGAGTTTTCTGCCGAAGGCGCATTTCTGGCCAGTGGCAGTGGCATGTTTGCCACTAACAAAATTGGCGATGCTTACACCATAGTGAAAAATGCCGGCCCGCATGTCGACGTACTCCAGGGAGGGATACGCATGGCGACCACTGACAGTAACGGCAGTGCATTGTTACCCAATATTCGCCCTTATTACAGCCAAAGCGTGTCTATCGACCCTGCGACTTTACCTGATGGTTGGGAAGCTGCTGCCACGGAGCGTACCTCGCTGTCCGGTTATCGCCAGGGCGCCGTGGTTGATTTCGGCAGCAGAATCAACCATGCCGCCATCCTCATTGTGCAGGATCGCCACGGACGCCCTATCCCACCAGGCTATCAGGCACAGCAGGATAGCGGAGAGGTTAGCCTGGTCGGCTATGAAGGACAGATCTACCTGAAAGGTTTACAGGCGCGTAACCGCGTGACCGTCGATATGGGGCCTGCCGGCCTGTGTTCCGTCAATTTCAATTATGACCTTAAGGGTCCGATTCAACCTTTAATTGGCCCCGTGAGGTGTGAGTGAATATGCCATTGTCTTCCCACTTGGTCTCTCCGACATCGCTGTGCAGCATGCCAAAAATACGGTGCTCATACTGCGTAACCGCATTGCTTATAAGCGGTTTACTGGTCACGCCGGCCCCCGTTCAGGCAGAGATTTCATCACCCTCGTGCCAGTTCACCGGCGCTCAGCTCAACCTGGGTAGCTATTCGTCCACGGCTTCGGTCGACAGCGCTCAAACGATCGGATTCAGCTGTGCCGTGGGTTTTTCATGGGGCGATCCCGATCCGCGTGCAACCTTCAGACTGTGTCTGTATATGGGCGAGGATCCAGGTAACCAATCGGGTTACCAACCCTGGCGCTACCTGAAAAATAATAACGTGACCGGCAGTGGTGAGGCGCATCTGGCCTATAACCTCTATGCCGATCCGTCACACTCGCAAATCCTGATGCCTGAAAATGCCGGCACGCCATTAGTCGTTGACTTTACGCTATCAGCGGGCAACGGCAGTACCTATGTCAGCAGCAATGGCAACATCCCGATTTATGCTCGGATTGCCGGCGGTCAGGGAGCTTTGCCAGCCAATATTTATCACAGCTATAACCCTCCTTTCACTCTGCGCTATCAGGCGGTGAGCGGCGGTACCCCGCCGGCTAACTGCGACGGCGGGTCAGCCACCTATGCCAGTGGAAGCATTCAAATCATTACACAGGTCACAGACAGCTGCAGCCTGAGCACCCGTGGGGTGAATTTTGGCACCCTGGGGGAGGTTGGCCGGCTTAAAACGGCGAGTTTCGCCGAAGGTGAAGTCACCGTCCAGTGCAGTTCAGGCAAGCCTTACACCCTCTATCTGGGGAGCGGTAACCATCCCTCGTCGGGAGAATACCGACAAATGGCCAACGGTGAGGCTCGCCTTCCTTACCAACTTTATCAGGACCCTGCTCATACCCGCGTTTGGAACGAAACCGGCGGTACTACACAGACTGGCGGTGTAGGTGGCGTCAGTGGCACCGGCAATGGCTCAAGCCAAACGCTGAGGATCTATGGGCTTATTCCGACAGGGACAACCGTGCCCGGTAACGTCGGAACTTATACGGATACGGTGATGGTTACCGTGGCCTATTGAACAGCGATTTCTGCCGTTCGTTATTTATCAATACTCAAAGGGAGTTTTCATGCGCAACACGCTTTTACCTTTCGCTATGCTGTCCAGCTTGATCGCCGCGCCGGCAATGGCCGCCACAACTTCAGCGACACTGACCGTACAGGCGGTAGTTCAGTCTTCCTGCTATCTGGATTCCAATGCGGGTTCAAACCTGGGGAATGCCCTGCTCGATTTCGGTACCCTGACCAACCTTGAAAGCAATGTCGATGCCGCGGCCACCACGGCGGGCTCAGCCTTGTCGATCATTTGCACTGACGGCACCACTTATGACGTAGCTGCAAACCTGGGCAGCAATGCTGACGATCAACAGCGTCAAATGGCAAATGGCAGCAGTCGCCTTCCGTACAATCTGTTCTCGGACAGCGTGCGCAGCACGCAAATCGCTAACGGCACCCCCTTCGCAAGCGGCACGGGTAATGGTTTGTCGCAAAACATCAATATTTATGGCCGGATCCCTGCTGGCACCGCATTGCCGAGCCCGGGAAATTACCTGGATACGGTGACGCTGACCGTGACTTACTAAGAGGGACTAACCGCCTCAGATCCTGCGGCGGTTAATAAGAACAGCGTTGGTTAGGAAAGAAGTCATGAAACAAATATCTGCAACATTGGTTGATTTCACCGCGAGCATGAAACACATATTTCCGCAATTTTTAGAAACGGTGCCCATTCCAATAAAAATGACCCGCTATTACTCAGAAGACAACCTGGCGGAGTTCACCCATGAGTACCGGCATCAGAATAAAAGCATTATCATTTTTTACCTTTCTGACCGTCTAGGGAATCTTGAGCGAGAGAAAAATGTGATAGGTAACTTTCGAATGATCAATCCAAAACAGAAGGGGTTTATCATTACGGGTGGCGATACCGTGATCATTCGAAATCTTATTACCGGTACGCCCTATTTACTGCTACATAAGGACGAACCGACGCCCATTCTTGCCTATTATCTGATGCAGGGGTGTTGCAATCGGTACGCACACAGCCCATTAGTCAACAAAATCAATGAAATGGTGATCCAACCTCCATTGAAAGCACGTGTGCAATATCTCAACGACAAAGAGAAAGCCGTGATGCAAAGCTATTTGCTGGGGATGGACTTGAGCACCATCGCAAAAAAACAGCAATCGCCTAAAAAGACCATTGCCAGCCGTAAGTACAGTGCCATGAGAAAGCTGAGCATTGAGAACAAAATACAGTTAATGCAGTTGGATCCTGAATGGTTGGCGATCACCGAGCCAACCCATGCGCTGGACAGCGATGTTTCACTGACCCATTTAATGCCCAGAAAACGCTTTTCGTCGGCGTTCAAGGTTGCGACCGCAAAATTGGTTATTGAGCAACACCAGACGATAAACCAGGCGGCAAGCCTGAACAAAGTCTCCACCTCCTCGGTGCGAAAATGGGTGGCAGAGCTGAAAAATAACCGTTTGGACCCCGAGCAGGATTAACTTCGATTAACGTCCTTTGGATGACGATGTTGGGGCAGCGGTGATACATGCCAACACCGGGGTTAGCGCCAAAGCCGTTCGCCCCAACATTGTCTCCTCCCTTAACAAGCGCACGGCAGCCCCGCTCCCGATGTTATGTTGCACCTGCACCGCAAACTGGCTAAGATCACTTAAAATTTATTTTAAATATTAAACAAAATGAATAATGTTGTTTTGAGTGACCATCCCCGTTTTCTCGATTTACCCGCAGGCTATTTCGGCATGGTGCTGGGTACCATTGGCGCCGGTTTTGGTTGGCGCTATGCCGCCACCGTCTGGTCCGTTTCTCCGCTTATCGGCGAAAGTCTGGTGGCTTTCGCCATCATGCTTTGGGTGCTGCTGGCGGTAGCTTTTCTGTATCGTTTACTGCGTTTTCCCCACAGCGTAAAGGCTGAAATCGAACATCCGCTCATGAGCAGCTATGTCAGTTTATTCCCGGCAACCACCATTCTGGTCGCCATTGGCGTGGCGCCCTGGTGGCGTTCACTAGCCATTACGCTGTTCATTATCGGCGCCGTGGCGCAGTTAAGTTATGCTGCCTGGCAAAGTGCCGGGCTGTGGCGTGGCGCACATCCGGTTGAAGCCACTACCCCCGGGCTTTATCTGCCTACGGTCGCCAATAACTTTATCAGTTGCATGGCCTGCGGCGCTTTGGGGTATCACGATTTGGGCCTGCTGTTTCTGGGTGCCGGTATTCTTTCCTGGCTGAGCCTGGAGCCGGCTATTTTGCAAAGGCTTCGCAACCAGGGGGAAATGCCGACGCAGGTCAGACTTTCCCTCGGGATCCAGCTGGCGCCGGCTCTGGTGGCTTGCAGCGCATGGTTGGCAATCAATGGCGGCCAGGCGGACGTCCTGGCCAAGATGCTTTTTGGCTATGGTCTCCTGCAGCTCTTATTTATCATTCGCTTGCTTCCCTGGTATCTGAAAGGCCCTTTCAATGTCTCATTCTGGAGCTTTTCGTTCGGGTTATCCGCCCTCGCTACCACCGCCCTGCATCTCGGCCATGAAAGCCACGAGGGCGTGCTTTCTGCGCTAGCATTGCCGCTTTTTGTCTTCAGCAATGCCCTGATTGGCTTGTTATTGCTCCGCACGCTGATTTTGTTATTCACGGGCAAGTTGCTGAAATACAGCCAACCGCATGCCTGAAACCGTGCAGATGTATTTATGCAACCGACGAGACAATGTGTTCTCGTAGCCATTGATGCGCCGGATCGCGATGGGCACGCTCATGCCATAGCATGGTCATCTCGAACCCCGGCAACTCGACGGGCGGTTCCACCACCTGCAACGCGTTATTATTGCGGACCAGACGTGAAGGCAGCATGGCCACCAGCTCTGAGGTTGCCAACACCGACATCACAAACAGAAAATGCGGCACGGAAAGCACCACTCGCCGGCTTAAACCGGCTTCCGCCAGCACTTTGTCGGTGATACCGAAGAAGCCCCCGCCGTCCGGCGAAACCATTACATGTTCAAGATCGCAGAACTGAGCCAGTGAAGGTGGCTTTTTCAAGCCAGGGTGCCCGGCTCGTCCCACCAGCACGTAGCGTTCGCTGAACAAAATACGTTGTCGCAAATGGGCGGGAGCCCCTTCACGCGTATGAAAGGCCAAATCTATCTCACCCAGCTCCGCCTGCCTGGCGATGCGTGAAGGTACGGTCTCAATTACCGCCAGTCTGCTGTTCGGTGCCGCAGCCCGCAACCCCATCAACGCCGGCTGAACAATGGTTGACTCGCCATAGTCGAAAGCGGCAACGCGCCAGGTATTTTCGGCCACTTTGGGATCAAAGGGGTCTGACGGTGACACTGCACGTTCCAGTGCTTCAAGTGCCTGCCTCAGTGGTTCACGTAACTCATCGCCGCGCGCGGTGGGCCGCATTCCTCGTGGCCCCGGCAACAGCAACGGATCGTTAAAGATGTCTCTGAGCTTGGCCAGATGCACACTGACCGAAGGTTGTGAGAAGTTTAAACGTTGTGCCGCCCGGGTAACGTTATGCTCTGAAAGCAAGGCGTCCAGCGTGACCAGCAGGTTGAGATCCAGGCGTCTGATATTATTCATGCTAATACCTGTAATATTAGAAATTCATTTCTAATATACCTGACGACCGCCTAACCTGCCTTCATCAATCAATGGAGGTTCTACAATGAACGTATTACTGGTCTACGCCCACCCTGAACCGCAGTCATTAAATGGTTCGCTCAAAGATTTTTCAGTGCAGCGGCTCGAAGCTGCCGGCCATGCGGTGCAAGTCTCCGATCTGTATGCCATGCAATGGAAAGCGACGCTCGACGCCAATGACAGCACGGCCCAGCCCGGTGACCGTTTCAATCCGTCGCTCGCTTCCCAGCAGGCTTTTTCACAGGGTTTACAGAGCCAGGATATTGCACTCGAGCAGGAAAAGCTGCTGTGGGCCGATACGGTGATCTTGCAGTTCCCGCTGTGGTGGTTTTCGATGCCGGCAATCCTTAAAGGCTGGGTTGAACGCGTCTATGCCTACGGATTTGCCTATGGCGTCGGCGAGCACTCTGACGCTCGTTGGGGGGATCGTTATGGCGAAGGCACCCTTGCCGGTAAACGCGCGATGCTGATTGTCACTACCGGCGGATGGGAATCGCACTATGCAGCACGCGGCATCAATGGCCCGATAGATGACATTCTGTTCCCTATCCAACATGGCATCCTGCATTATCCCGGTTTCGCAGTGCTGCCACCTTTTGTCCTTTATCGTACCGGCCGGGTTGGTGAAGCGCGTTATGCCGAAGCCTGCCACGCCCTGGGGCAGCGTCTGGACAATCTGGAGCAGACCTCGCCGATCCCCTTCCGCCGTCAGAATGCAGGCGAATATGATATCCCGGCATTGACGCTGAAATCCGACATTGCTCCCGGGCGTAAGGGTTTTAGCGCGCATATTGAATAGTTAAGGAACTCTGAGGTAATCCCAGCGCGGAGAATAAGGCCTATAGCCCGGCGAGCCGGGCTATAGGCAAGCTTATTTTTCCAGAGGATAAATGGTGCCGGCGTTCATGATGCCGTTGGGATCGTAGACTTCTTTCAACGCCTTCAGGATGTAATAGGCGCTGCCGTGTTCGTCTTTGGTCCAATGTGTACGATGTTTGCCGATGCCGTGGTGGTGCACCATAGAACCGCCCTGTTTTAGGGTTTCTTCGACGATAATCTTGTTCAACGGATTGTGGTACTTGTCGATCTCCTCTTCCGGTTTGCAATCCACCACGTTGTAATCGTAAACGAAGTACATGTTGGTGCCATTGATGTAACTGTGTGAAGAGTGGCCGCCCAGCATGGTGATGTCATCGGCATGCGGGAATTCCGCGCGTATTCTGCGGATCACATTTTCATAGATGGTATGGATGCTGGCCCAGTCGCTGGAAACTTCGGTGGTGAACCCCATATTGTTGGTTTTCATGATCTGCAGACGTTCTGCCTCCACCTTCTCCGGTCCCCAGTTCAGGTTATTGAACCACTGCTCAATCAGCTTGCTGTCCACTTTGTAGCATTCGGCGTGGCGTTGCACAATGGCCTCAATGCCTGCCCCTGTTGCCTGCGCAATGCCTTTTGCTCCTTCAGCCATAAAGATCAGCACGCATTTGCCTGCGGCAAAATGGGTAAAGTGTTGGGTACCATCCTCGACGTCATACAGACGGGCGATTGACGGCCGATAGCCATCGACCATGACTTCCCGCAGGATATCAAAGCCGGTCTGCATATTGTCGAGGGTGTAACCGTAGAACAGGTTGTTTTCCGGTGTGTACTTGAAGATTTTCACCGTCACTTCGGTAATGAAGCACAGTGCCCCTTCATTGCCGATGATCACGTGGCGAATATCAGGCCCGGCGGCACGACGTGGCACATTTTTGATGCGCGTAATCGTGCCGTTCGGGAAGACGGCTTCCAACCCGACCACCATATCTTCAATCGCGCCGTACAGCGTAGAAAGTTGACCGATACTGCGCGTCGCGACCAGGCCGCCCATCTGTGCCAGCGGCTTGGACTGCGGCGAATGTCCGGTAGTGTAACCCTGGGCACGCAGTTGATTTTCCAGCACTTCCAGCGAGACGCCACACTGGGCCGTGGCCTGCATGTTGCGAATATCGATGCTGACGATCTGGTCCAATCCCGAGCCATCCAGCACCACCGAGTTTTTGACCACCGTTTCCAGCCCGCCCTCGGTGGCGGATGCGCCGGTACGTGGCACACAGTTGATGCGATTTTCGTTCATAAATTTCAGCACATCCGCCACCTGCTGGCTATTTCCCAGCTTAACCACGGCTGCCGGCAACGGAAGAGTGAAGACGCCATGAATATCGGCATATTTGCGGAAACGGTCCACGCTGTTTTTCTTCAGCGTTTCTTCGTCGGTAATGACCCGCTCTGGGCCCACGATTTCTTTTAAATGAGTGACAATAGCTTCACGAGTCAGAGACATGGTTACTCCTTCCTGATAATAAGAATATAAAAATGTAATTGAGATAAAACGGAAATCGCCCCGCTATTTAACGAACCAAATAACCTCCATCGACCACCAGCAAATGGCCATTAACGTAATTTGATGCCCTGCTGGCTAAAAATACCATTGCCCCCATTAAATCTTGCGTGTCACCCCAGCGGTTGGCAGGAATATGCTCCAATACACGCCTGTTGGTTTCCGGATTACTTCGGGTTTCTGCGGTAATGTCAGTAGCGTAATAACCCGGTGCAATACCGTTGACCTGAATATTATATTGTCCCAGTTCATCACAATAAGCCTTGGTAAAACCGGCCAGGGCATGTTTAGTAGCAGAATAAGCCGGGGACCATTGACCGCCAAGATAAGAAAAGAGCGAGCAAATATTGATGATCTTACCCTGCTGGTTGGGGATCATCACTTTGGCGGCTTCGTAGCTCATTTCAAAGGCGGCCGTCAGATTGATGTCGATCATCGGATCCCAGTCGGCACGGCCAAAATCCTGCACCTTGTTCAGTTTGCAGATGCCCGCATTGTTGACCAGAATATCCACGGACCCGAAATGCGCCAGGCATTCGGCGATGACCCTGGCCGGTGCGCCTTTCTCGGTGATGTCCACCTGCATAAAGGCTACGCGCACGCCCTGTTGTTCAATGATTTCACGGGTTTGCCCCTGATCCATCACAAAGCTGGGAATAAACAGATTCGCCCCGGCCTTGGCCAACGCCACGGCAAACGCCTGTCCCAGCCCACTGTTGCCGCCGGTGACAATCGCCGTCTTCCCCTTCAGCGAAAAAAAATCCAGTGAGAACGCATTCAACGCATCTAGTGACATGTCCTGACTCCTTAGCCTGGAAAAAAAGCAAAAAAAATGAGAAAAGTAAGCTCCTCTGCGCTGGGCAAAGAAGTTACTTTTCTCATCGGCTCTAGTAACTGAGAAGCAAGCTAACATGCCCGCCCCGTTCGCTTCCGTGATTGACTTCACAAAATCATTTTATGCTAAAAACAGCGTGATAATAAAAATCATCTGCCTCACTGAATAATTAATCCACGACAAGTCTACGCCAATTTTCATTTTAGGCTTTTGTGATAACAATCACGGATATTATTCCCGGCGTCGTGCTATTTGTTAGTGCAGTTACTGAATGAGCCCAAGAGAAAAGTAACTTCCCGTTATGCGGGGAGCTTGCTTTTCTCTTTTTTTGTTTGACTATTTAATGGGAATGCCGCATGAAGAAATCAAATTTCCGCCGTTGGTTAACCCTGGCAATAATAAGTATAAGCGGCGGCGTTAGTTTTGATCTGGCCTATTTACGCTATATCTATCAAATCCCCATGGCGAAGTTTATGGGTTTTTCCAATACCGAAATAGGGTTGATTATGAGCACTTTCGGTATTGCCGCCATTATTCTTTATGCCCCCAGCGGCATTGTCGCCGATAAATTCTCCCACCGTAAGGTCATGACTTTCGCCATGATCGCGACCGGTTTGCTAGGGGGGCTGATGGCGTTTTACCCGCCTTTCTGGGTGATGATCCTGATACAGGTAGCATTCGCCATTACCACCATACTGTTACTGTGGTCAGTCTCCATCAAGGCGGCGTCACTGCTGGGCGACCATGAGGAACAGGGAAAAATTATGGGCTGGATGGAGGGGCTACGGGGCGTCGGCGTAATGGCGCTGGCGGTCTTCACCATGTGGATCTTCTCTTTATTCGCAGCCGAGGATCCCAACAGCCTCAAAGCGGTGATCCTGATTTACAGCGGCGTGTATATTCTGCTCGGCGTGCTTTGCTGGTTCTTCGTCAGCGAGGGCTCTACCCAGACCGCAAGCAGCAGTACCGAGCCCTCACCCCCCTTTAGCCTCAGTGACATCCTTAGAGTGCTCAAGGTCAGCAGTACCTGGTATTGCAGCATGATCATCTTCGGTGTCTACACCATTTACGCCATTCTGAGTTACTCGACCAATTACCTGACCGAGATGTATGGCATGACGCTGGTTGCCGCCAGCTACATGGGCATCGTGATTAACAAGATATTCCGCGCCATCTGTGGCCCGCTCGGGGGATTGATCACCAGCCACAGTCGCCTGAAATCGCCGACCCGGGTGATTCAACTGCTGGCGCTGGTCAGCCTGATCACGCTGGGCGCCTTGTTAGTCACCAATCAACAACCGGGCTCGGTCGCCGTGGGTATCGGTTTGATCTTGCTATTGGCTTTTGCCTGCTATGCCTAGCGCGGGCTGTATTTCGCCTGTATTGGTGAAGTCCGTACGCCCAAATTCATTATGGGCACTACGGTGGGTATCTGCTCGGTGATCGGTTTTCTGCCGGATGTATTTGTCTACCCGCTGGTGGGGCATTGGCAAGACACCCTGCCTGCAGCCGAAGCCTATCGCAATATGTGGCTGATGGGGATGGCCGCCACCGCTTTGGTGGTGGTGTTTACCTACCTGTTGTTCAACAAGATCAAAACTGCCGACGCAAAAACTACAACCATAAAACCCCTGGTCGGCTAATGGATTTTCCTTGAGGAGCGAACGCATGAAAAAGCAGTATTTAATGGGGGTGGACGTTGGCACCCAAAGCGCAAAAGTGGTGATTTTTGATTTGGACGGCAACGTCATTTGCGAAGGGAAACAGCAACTGCGCAAGCTGGAGATCCCCGCGCCGCTGCTGGCGGAGCATCCTGATGACGATCTCTGGGACGCCCTCAAAGTGGCGTTTCGTCGCGTCATGCAGCGTTTTGCTGAAGCCGGTGGTCAGCAGCAGGACATTCTGTCGATGGGGATTTGCATCGTTCGCTGCTGCCGTGCGCTGCTGAAAGAAAACGGTGAGCTGGCCTACCCGGTGATCAACTGGATGGATAAGCGCCTCAACAAGCCCTATGAGTATATAGATGCCTACCGGGAGGTGCGTTATATCACCACCACCTCGGGGTATATCACTCATAGGCTGACCGGCGAGTTCAAAGACACCTGCGCCAATTACATCGGTTGGTGGCCGATGGATAATGATAGCCTGGACTGGAGCACGGATCCGGCGGTCTGGCAAAGCTGCAATCTGACGCGAGATCGGGTACTGGACGTGGTGAAACCGGGGGAAATCCTCGGTTATCTCAGCGAACGG
This sequence comes from Serratia liquefaciens, assembly GCA_012719855.1. GTDB lineage: Bacteria > Pseudomonadota > Gammaproteobacteria > Enterobacterales > Enterobacteriaceae > Serratia > Serratia liquefaciens_A. The sequence goes on from JAAXZN010000003.1 coordinate 278,838, forward strand.
GCGGCACAGCAAATCGGTTTACCGGCAGGTCTCCCTGTGGTCGCGACTGCGCACGATAAAGCGGTAGAAGCCCTGGGGGCAGGTTCACTGGACGAGGGGGTCGCGCTTATTTCCCTTGGCACCTATATCGGCGCCATGGTGCATGGCCATGCCAACGTGAAAAACGCACGGCATTTCTGGCCTTTCCAGGCTTCGATCCCTGGCCGTTATTTGTATGAATGCATGGGCGTGCGTCGCGGTATGTGGACCATCAGCTGGTTTCGCGACCAGTTTGGCGCGGCGGCATTGTCTGCGGCCCATGACGCGGGGGTTAGCATCGAAGAACTGTTGAACCACGAGGCCGAACGGGTACCGGCGGGCTGCGAAGGTTTGATTACTGTCCATGACTGGGCACCTCCCTCAGAAGCCGAGTACCGCAAAGGTGCGATGATTGGCTTCGATGGCCGTCATACCCGGGCGCACATGTACCGCTCTATGCTGGAAGGTATCGCCTTCACCATGAAAAACCACATGGATAAAATGGCGCAAGAGCTGAATACGCCCTTCAGCAGCCTGGTCATCTCCGGCGGCGGCGCCAACAGCGATTTGTTTATGCAAATTTTCGCCGACGTATTCGGGATCCCGACGCGTCGGAACCTGATGAGCGGCTCTGCTGCGGTGGGATGCGCCATCAATGCCGGCATGGCGATTGGCGCGTTCGACAGCTATCAGCAGGCCACCGAAAGGCTGGTGAAAATCGGCGACCGCTTTATGCCGGACAACCCTAATCATCTTTTTTATCAGCAACTCAATGAGCGGGTTTACCAACAGGTGAACGCACACCTCGATCCGCTATTGCGTGCGCTCAGCCCTCTGGTGGATTAGCTATAACGCCAACTTCCACACGTCATGGTTGGTGGTGGAGACGGCAATTGCTCCGGCTTTTAACGCCGTCTGGGCGTCGTCTTCATCACACACCAGGCCGCCGGCGATGATCGGCAAATCGATTTTATCCGCCACCCAACCTAACACTTTCGGCATGCAGCCCGGCAGGATTTCGATGCAGTCCGGCGTGGACTGCGCTACCTGCTTGTCGACGTTATGGAAGGAGATGGAATCGAGGATAAACAGCCGGTGAATGGCATAGAACCCCTGCTGACGCGCAGCTTTGACCATTGAGGTTTTGGTACTGATGATGCCGTCGGCGGCGGTCACGATCTTCAGAAAGTTAATCACGATTTCTTTGTTGGAACTTCCCTCCAACAGATCGACGTGTACAAAGGCGTATTTTCCGGCCTCTTTAATCTGCTGCACGATACGTCCGATGTTGCAGATATTGCCGTAGAGCACCGAAATAATCCGGCAGTCTGACTTCACCGCTGCCTGCAGGCTTTCATTATCTTTTACGGCGGCAATCACCGGGTGCAGTTTTAACAACTCAACAATTGAAGACACGTTATTCCCCTGGTAGGCCCGCAGCAACAACGGCGGGCAATGCTCATTAACAACAAGGTAACACACCCCTACACCGGTATCTCCACGTCCACTCACAGCGCGGCGATCATGCCCGGCAACGGCTCAGGATGCCCTGACCGCTGCCGGATTTCCTGCTGTAGCCAATCGTGAAAATACCCCACCCGGGGCATATCGCGCTTGCCTGCGGGAATTTCCAACCAGTAACCGTTGCGGCTTTTCAACTCAACCGGCGACAGCAGCACCAGCAGACCGCTTTGCAACTCATTGCGGATCATCATCCGATCCAACACGGCGTAGCCTGCGCCAGTAATGCAGGCGTTAATCACCTGGTCCTGCGTACTGAACTCCAGCCCGCTTTGCTGGCCGGCAATAGCCTGTCCCGCCGTCGTCAGCCAGCAGGGCCAGTTGTCCAGGCGGATATCGCCATTGAGGATGTGCAACTGAGGCTGGGTATGCAGCGGCGGGAAGCCGCCATTGACCATCAGTAAAGGGCTGCCGACCAACACCAGTCGTTCATGGCATAACCATTCGCCCCGGGCGGCGCAGTCATCCGCATCGCCAAAGCGGATGGCGCAGTCGAAATCGCAATATTTTTGCCGGGTTTCACTGATCAGGGCGATCTGCAACTGGCTGTTACGGCTGCGCAACGCCACTAAGCGGGGAGCCAGCCAACGGGTGGCGAAGGTCGGTGCCACCTGCAGACGCAGGTGCTGTAACGGATTGTGCAGTTGTACATGCTGGATCCCCTCCTCCAGGATATCCAGCGACTGCCGCACTCTTGGCAGTAACGAGATCGCGTCCTGCGTCAACGCCAGGCCACTGTGGCTACGGACAAACAGCAGCTTGCCCAGGAAAGCTTCAAGCTGCTTGATCTGTCGGCTGGCGGCACTTTGAGTAATAAATAACGCCTCTGCCGCTTTGCTGAAACTCAGCGTTCGGCAGGTTTCCTCGAATACGCGCAACATACTGAGTGAAGGAAGTTTTCTCACGATACGCGAAGCCTCTGTGCATAAAACAACATGTTAACCATATGTTTCTAATTTGCAGTGATTCGCCAGTCTGCACCCCCTTTATTTCTGTAAAACCAGAAGCCGATCACATGCGTTTTCCACCTGAGGGTATGACTAAAACGCACTCGCCGAAGCGCGGGTCTACTGCCACATTGTTTACGCATTCAAAACAAAAAACCAACAATAACCCCACACCACTCCAACTGGAGGACAGGGCAATGCAACATCTGACATCTCAACAAATACGTATGGATGACGTCCCCTTAAACCGATTCCATCTCAAAATCGCCGGGCTGACTTTCGGCGCCCACTTCACCGACGGCTATGTGCTGGGCGTCATAGGCTTCGCCCTGGCGCAAATCAAACCGCAAATGGGGATCTCCGCCTTTTGGGAAGGCATGTTGGGCAGTTCAGCGCTGATCGGCCTGTTTATCGGCAGTTTGGTGCTCGGCTGGGTTGCCGATTACATCGGTCGACAAAAAATATTCTGCTTTAGCTTTGTGGTGATCACCCTGGCCTCGGCGCTGCAATTTTTCGCCACCACGCCGGAACAGCTCTTCTTGCTGCGGGTGCTGGTCGGCATCGGATTAGGCGGCGACTTCTCCGTCGGTCACACCATGCTGGCCGAATTCTCTCCCCGCAAACACCGGGGCGTACTGCTGGGATCCTTCAGCGTGATCTGGACTTTTGGCTACGTAGCCGCCGGGTTTGCCGGTCACTTCCTGACGGCGATGGGACCGGATGCCTGGCGCTGGCTGCTCTCTTCATCCGCCGTGCCGGCCGTCATCATATTGCTCATGCGCATAGGCACGCCGGAATCTCCCCGCTGGCTGATGGGAAAAGGGCGTCGCGAACAGGCCATGGCCATCGTACACCGCTATTTTGGCCCTAACGTCATGCTGGTTGATGAGGCACCCACCCTAAGTAAACAGCGCTTTTTCTCGCTGTTCGGCCCGGTATATCGTCGGCGCACCGCGTTCAACAGCCTGTTCTTTGTCTGTCTGGTGATCCCCTACTTTGCGATTTATACCTTCTTGCCGTCCATTCTGCAGGTCATGGGCCTGGATCAAAATTTCGCCACCGACCTGTTGCTCAACGGCCTGCTGATCGTCGGGGCGCTGCTCGGTATTTTGCTGACCATGTTCTGTTCACGACGAGGCTTCCTGATCGGTTCCTTCGTGTTCCTCGCGGCCTGCCTGGTATTGCTTAGCCTGATCCCCGCCAGCCAGTCGGCGTGGCTGATCGCGCTGTTTGCAGCTTTCACGCTGGTGATGTCGGCGGTCAGCAACCTGGTCGGCGTTTTTCCCGCTGAAAGTTTCCCTACGGAAGTCCGCTCAATGGGCGTCGGGTTCGCCACGTCAATGAGCCGTCTGGGTTCTGCCATCGGCACCGGCCTGTTGCCACTGGCGATTGTCCACTACGGCATGCCCGCCACCACCGGCATTCTGGCCGTGATCTTGATTATCGGCGCGTTGGTCTCCATCGCCTGGGCGCCAGAAACCAAAGGATTAACCCTGGTGGACGCCAGCCAGGATCCGGGGCAGCGCGCAGACAGTGCGTTGGCCGCGACGATTAAATAGCACCATCTGACTGAAAACAGGAGCAATGACGTGGAAATGTATATCGGTGAAGGGTTTGAGGGTAATGGCGTTAACGCCTCGCACATCAATGTTTTGATCGGCCCGCGTCAGGGTGCGGTTGGTCAGGCGTTTTCATCCAGTCTGGCTTCCCCCAGCCAGGGACACTGCCCCTTTATGGTGGTAGTGAAACCCAATGTGCCGACCAAACCTATGACGCTGTATGTCAACAAGGCCGAAATCAGCGGTGAATTGCATGGCAACGCCACTTGGGGTGCCTCCCAGGCGGCCATCGCCAAAGCGGTGGCGGAAGCCCTGCTGGAGGGAGTCCTGCCGCCAGAAGCCGAAGACCAGTGGTGCATCGTGACCGCCAACTGGGTGAATCCGGCCTGTGATGATCTGGACGAGGTGTATCGGAATAACTACCGCGCCTGCAGCCAGGCGATCCATGCAGCGATGAATCAGTTGCCCAACCGTAGCCAGCTCGCCCAGGCTCTGCCGCAGCTGACTAATCCTTTTTATACCCCGCGTGCCTGAGGAGAACGCCATGGATTACATCAATCTTGGTCAGTGCGGACTGAAAGTTTCCCGCTTGTGCCTCGGCACCATGAACATGGGCAGCAAACAGTGGAAACCCTGGATTTTTGACGAACAGCAAAGCGAGCCGCTGATACGCCACGCGCTCGAGTGCGGGATCAACTTCATTGACCTGGCGGATTTTTACTCCAGCGGCGCAGGCGAGGAAGTGGTTGGCCGCATCATTGCGCGCGTGGCCCAGCGCGACGAGCTGGTGTTGACCACCAAAGTCGGCTACCCGCTGGGTGGCGGCAGCAATAATCAGGGGCATTCACGCAAGCACATCATGACCAGTATTGACGCCAGCCTGCGTCGCCTGGGCACCGATTATGTCGATATTTACATGCTGCACTACTTTGACGTGAACACCCCCGTCGAAGAAACCTGGTCGGCGATGAACGATATCGTCCGAGCAGGCAAGGCGCGGTATGTCGGTGTCTCGACCATGTATGCCTGGCAATTGGCGAAAATCCTGTGGATGTGCGAGCGGCAGGGGTTCGTCAAGCCCATCAACATGCAATTGCAGCTCAACTGCGCCTACCGCGAAGAAGAGCGCGAGATGATCCCCTTGTGCCGCGATCAAGGTTTGGGCATTTCGGTGTTCAGCCCCCTGGCTCGGGGGTTATTAAGCTGCGATTTCAACTCGGTGCGAAACCAAACGGATTTCTTCACTCAGGAGATGTATGCCGATACGGCTTCGCGCAACGTCGCACACTCGGTCAGCCAGGTGGCGACGCTGCGCGGTCTCCCGCCGGCGCAAATTGCTCAGGCCTGGGTGCTCGGTCACCGGGGAGTGGACTGCATGCTGGTCGGCGCCGACACGGTGCAACAGATAGACAGCGCCGTCAGTGCCTTATCGACTCCGCTCAGTGACGACGAACGCTATGAGCTGGAACGCCACTACACCCCCTGCGATGTGATTAACGATTACACCGCAGGCAAACGCATTGCGCGTGAGAGCCGCCCAACTCGCGGTTTTACCCTGGACAATACCGACACAAGGAACATTGCATGACCTCCTATTCTTCCCTGCTACGCAACGGCTGGTATTGCGACGGCCAATGGCGCAGCGCACCTCGGCACTATCCCGTAAACAACCCCGCCACCGGCGAGAAACTGGCGGAAGTCGCCCTTGCCGGCGCCGCAGAAACCGAAGCGGCAATTGCGGCAGCCTCGGCCGCACTGCCTGCCTGGCGCGCCTTGCCGGCAAAGGCACGCTCACAGATCCTGCAACGCTGGTTTCAACTGATCGTGGCGCATCAGGCCCCGTTGGCGGAGCTGATGGTGGCAGAACAAGGCAAGGTATTGAGCGAAGCCCAGGGGGAAGTGCTTTATGCCGCCAGCTTTATTGAATGGTTTGCCGAGCAGGCCAAGCGCGCCTACGGTCACACCATTCCTTCCACCAAAGCCGGCAACCAAATCCTGACCTTTAAACAGCCGGTTGGCGTCATTGCCGCGATCACGCCGTGGAATTTCCCCTTGGCCATGCTGACGCGCAAGCTCGGCCCCGCGCTGGCAGCCGGGTGTACCGCCGTGATCAAACCGGCCAATGAGACCCCACTTTCCGCCTTTGCGCTGATCGTGCTGGCGGAACAGGCCGGCGTTCCCCCCGGGGTGATTAACGCCGTCTCCGGCGATACCCCGGCGATTGGTACGTCACTGATGGCAAGTTCACAGGTGCGCAAGGTCTCCTTTACCGGTTCGACACCGGTGGGAAAACTGCTGATGCGTCAGGCGGCGGATACGGTGAAAAAACTGTCGCTGGAACTGGGAGGGAACGCCCCCTTTATCGTGTTTGACGATGCGGACCTGAATGCGGCGGTGGCGGGCGCGATGGCGGCCAAATTCCGCAACAGTGGTCAAACCTGCGTGTGCGTGAATCGCTTCTATATTCAGGACGGCGTTTACGATCGTTTTATCCAGTTATTGGCCGAGGCCACCCGGGCGTTGAAAGTGGCTCCCGGCATGACGCCCGGAGCCCAGCAAGGGCCGTTAATCCATCTGAAAGCGGTAGAAAAAGTGGAGGCTCACCTTCAGGATGCATTAAGTCAGGGTGCACGACTGATGTGCGGGGGCGAGCGCCACCCGCTCGGGGGAACCTTCTTCCAACCCACGGTATTGGCCGACGCCAACGAACAGATGCGGTTGGCGCATGAAGAAACTTTCGGGCCGCTGGCAGCCTGCTTCCGTTTCCATACCGAAGAAGAAGTGATCCGCAGGGCTAACGACACGCCTTTCGGATTGGCCGCCTATCTCTACACTCGCGACCTGGCGCGTGCGTTCCGTGTCTCGCGCCAGCTGGAAAGCGGTATGGTGGGCATCAATGAAGGCATTATCTCGACCGAGGTGGCGCCCTTTGGCGGCGTCAAAGAGTCTGGCCTGGGCCGTGAGGGCGCGGATGTGGGACTCGAGGAATATCTCGAAACCCAGTATGTCAATTTGGGGCAACTGGGCGGCGAATAAATAGCTGTTCGGTCATCAATTGCCCCCACTGCGTGCCCGGCTGCTCTTCTGCAAGCACGAAACCGACGCTTTCATAAAGATGCCGGGCCGCATCCAGCCCTTTGAAGGTCCACAGATGGATTTCGTCAAAGGCATTTTCATCGCAAAAACTGACTGCCCGATTCAGCAACTGGCGGCCAATGCCGCCGCCACGTAAGCTGTCATCGATGATAAATGCGCGCAAGTGAGCGCGGTTGCCCCCCAAGGTTTCGCCATCAATCGAAACCGAGCCGACAATGCGATCGCCCTTCAGGGCGGACCAGGTCTGGTTTAATGGATTCGACAAACGCCCGGCCAGATCGGCCAATGCTGAGCCCACCGCAGCTTCAAAGAAGGCGCCGAACCCCACGGTGCGGGAATAGTATTGCATGTGCATTTCCAGCGTTCTGGCGGTGAAGCCCGGCAGATAACCGCTGACAATCTCGATGGGCGCTGCAGAAACCGGCGTTTCCCCCAAGCGATGTGCTCGCAACGCTGTGGCATAGCTATGCAGCCCATCGGCGATGCCGACGCTGGCGTCGGCCGGCAACTGCGCCAGAGCGGTAAGCACCTGACGATCGGCAAAACGATTGATGCCCGCCAGGGTTTCTCGCCCTTGCGCCGTCAGCCGCAGGATCTTCTCTCTGGCATCTCGCGGGCTGGCCTGCGTTGCCAGCTCCCCGGCTTTGATCAGCTTGTTCAGCATGCGGCTGACGCTGGATTTCTCCAGGTTCAGCACGCTGCAAAGCTCGGCGGCGGTATCAACGTGCCGATCGCCTATTTCAATCAACGCATGCACCGCCGATGGCGGCAGGTCGGTGCCTGCCAGGGTATTGCCCATAAATCCCAGCTCACGCACCAAATGGCGCGACGCATCCCTGATCGGGTGTAAATACGGACTTGGTTGGAGGATTGACATGATCGCGGCTCTGATATGGTTGTATTGTGCAACCATATCAGAGTTATTCAGCAGTGCAAAGGGGCACGGATCCTAGAGGACAGCTGCCCGTCATCAGGCTTGCTCAGGTTTTTAGGCAGCACCCTCGCCCTTTTTTAACTCTTTCAGGTATTTGTAAACCGTGGCGCGGCCGAGGGATAACACGTTGGCGATATAATCAGCGGCGCTTTTGGCTTTGAACGCACCTTCGTTATACAGGTCAATCACCAACTGCTTTTTCTGTTCGCGACTCAATGAACCCAATGAGGCATTTTGCCGGCGGATCCACTCGTGCAGGAAGGTGTTGATCTTCTCCTGCCAGTCATCTTTGAATAACTGCTGTGGCTGAGGCTGCAAACGGGTGACCGACAGGAACATATCCAACGCATTTCTGGCGTCTTCAAATGTCGCGGTGCTCAAATTAATGCACAGCAGGTAGCGGGGAACGCCCTGTTCGTCTTTTGCGGCAATGCTCACCGATCGCATTTTCTTGCCGTCCCAGTTGAGCTTTTCATAAGGGCCGGTCACCTGGCCTTCGCTGTCGATGTCAAAATCCTCCAAACCGGCATCGTCACCCGGTTTGCGTTTCGACAGATTATTGGCGAGGTAGGCCACCTTATTGGTAGAGAGATCGTGTATCACCACTTCCACATTGGGAAAAAACAGCGCTGCAATGCCGTCGGCGACCGACTGCAGTAATTCTAATTGGGACGTGGTTTTCAGCACTTTGCTATTACTCCATAGCGATAAGGCATGATGATATTGGCCAGTTTTCATCATTGGGTCAGCCGCTTAGCATACCTCAGTTGCCCCGCAATGCCGAGCGGGGGAACGGCTTACCACCCTCCCGCACCGGACCTACTGTTTTAGCAATCAACGGTCAGGGCGGTGTTAGTTGTTCATGGATCACTACATCAACCCATTAATGCCACTTTATGGAATTATAAAATCCAGATGGTTTCATTATCTGCCATCACCTGTACTGGTATATTTACTCCCATACTTCTATTTCGGAGATTAAATTTATGAATACGATGATGACTGCGCTGGTGCTGGAAAATTTTGCCGACGAGCAATTTAGCCAAGTTCAATACCCTGTACCAACAGCTGGAGCGGGCCAAGTGCTGGTACGGATACACGCGAGTGGCGTTAACCCTATTGATTATAAAATTCGCCTCGGCGAAGCGCCCTACGCAATGCCAGAGCTACTGGCGGTGCTGGGGACTGATATGGCGGGGGTTATCGTTGCCGTTGGTGATGGCGTCGAACGATTCAATGTCGGTGATGAAGTTTATGGCCTGACCGGTGGCGTTCGTGGACTTCAGGGTTCTCTTGCGCAATATGCTGCGGTTGATGTCGACTTACTGGCACTGAAACCCCGTAATTTATCCATGCGTGAAGCCGCTGCCATTCCGTTGACCTTATTAACGGCCTGGGAAGGCCTGGTCGATAATGCGAAGGTAAAACCGGGGCAGAATGTGCTGGTCCAGGGCGGCGCCGGTGGCGTTGGTCACATGGTTGTGCAACTGGCAAAGGCCATGGGTGCCAATGTCTGGGCCACAGGCTCAACGGCTAAGCAATCACTGATCGCTCAGTTAGGTGCAACACCACTGGATTACACCGCGCTATCTGCGCAAGAGATCGTGAACAACTGCACCTCAGGCCAGGGCTTTGACATTGTTTATGACACTGTGGGAGGCCAGGTTCTGCAAGATTCGCTGGGCATGACCCGACATTACGGACATATCACCAGTTGTGCCGCGTTCGGTGAGCATAATCTGGCGGTATCTTCGTTACGTTGTGCCACGCTGTCTGGCGTGTTTGTCCTGATGCCCATGCTATCTGGAGAAGCTCGTGCTCATCATGGTGAAATACTGGAAGCCGCTACCCGCCTGATTGAAGAGGGTAAAATTCATCCGGTTGTCGACATCCGTCATTTCAATCTCGATCAGGCTCTCGACGCGCACCACGCAGTGCAGGACGGTTCGGCATCTATCAAGGTAGTTATTGATATTGAATAAGCCGCTATTGGGGTCGAACGAACCTGTAAATAATTCTGCGTAACTGCCCACTGGTTAAAGGTGATCGCTCTGGCGATCGCCAAACTCGATAATAAAACGGCTCATCCTCCGCCGTCAGTTCTGGATTGGCATACTCCATTTGTTTGACACATCCCTGATCGCCAGATAAATAGCTTTTCTGTATAAGGTCAGGTTTCAATATCCGCTAAAATATCAGCCAGATAATCAAATAACGTCCTAATTCGCAACGATGTTGGCCCACGCTGTGGCCGATAAAGATAGAGCCCCCAGCTTGCGAAAGCATTGTTTTCCAGGATCTGAATCAGGTGCCCACTTTTTAAATAAGGCAGTGCCAGAAATCCGGGCATATGTCCAAAACCGACGCCATCGAGCACGGCCTGAAACTCAGCTTCCAGATCATCGGTAATAAAACGTGGATTCGACGGCGTAAAACTTCGCGTGTTCTTGAAACTCCAAGGCCAGCAACGCCCGGTTTTATGATCAATCAATGCTGTCAGCGGGAACAAGTCCAGCTCATCAACACGCTTGGGCATTCCTGTCTGATTAATCAATTCTGGTGTACCGACGGCAAAGAAATGGATTTTAGCCAGCTCACGTGCCACATAACGGTTATCAGGTAAAAAACCGAAGCGAATACCAATGTCTATCCGCTCATCAATCACATCACTGTGTGTATCTGTCAAAATACAGTCCACAACAATATCCGGGTAACGCAGGGAAAATTGCGTTAATGCCGGAATAATAAACTTGCGGCCAAACACGGAAGATACCGTCAGCCGAATGGTTCCCCGCATCTCATCTGACTTTGGCTGCGGTTTTACCGTCAACAAGGTATCGACAGCGTTAACAGCCTGCCGGGCATATTGCGCGAGGCGCTCACCATCGGCCGTTATTTTCATCTGCCGGGTGCTTCGGTAAAACAAAATTTCACCACGCTGCTGTTCGAGTTCTTTCACCGCACGGGTCACTGCCTGAGGTGAAATGCCCAGAAGTATTGCAGCATCTTTGAAGTTTCTTGACTCTGCGACGGTACAAAAGATGCGCAACATTTCCAGTTTATTTTGCATGGCAGACCTGAACCGTTGATTGAGTTAATTCCATAATCAGGAATTCTGAGATGGAATCTTTTCCACATATTCTAACGTGAGGTGAAGAAATTCTGGAATACCCAAATTTGTGTGACGGATACTTTCAGGCCCCCCTGCTGGGGGATACCGGCAAATCGATACCGGCCCTTTGTTAAGGGGAAGTTAAAAACTGTTCGCATCTGAAAATGGCTGTTCGAACTGCGCGATAGCGCTCATTTAGCATGCGAAGCATGAGCTTGGAGGATGATTCATTTATTATCAGTCAGTTGTGATTATTTTTGTTCAAGAATAAAACGCTGACAACGCCGATTTAACATGAATTTAACTCCGGCGTCAGGAAACGGCATTGTCAACACGACACTTAAATAAAATGAAACTTTTTGATCACATTCAAGCTTCTGAAAAATAGATAAAAACGGGTTTTATGCATTTTTTATGCATAAAGCATGAGTACCCCCCGCGACAACCGTACAAAAGTAATTAACTATTCATTTTTGCGTCGCCAAACCGGCTTGAAACCGGCCTGTGGCCCGATGAGTGGGGGCTAACAAGCCGCGTTTTTAATGGTAAATTTAGCGTCGCAAAAGTGTTATGCACTTAGTAATCCACGGTTAAACAAAATAAATACCTATATATAAAAAGGTTGGTTATGGAAAAGCTATCCTACGCTTCAGAAAGCAGCACAACGGCCTGGGCCACCTATCTGCAACAAATTGACCGCGTTGCACCTTATCTCGGTGAGCTGTCGCGTTGGGTTGATACCCTGCGTCACCCTAAGCGTGCGCTGATCGTTGATATTCCTCTGCAAATGGACGACGGTTCAATCCGCCACTTCGAAGGTTTCCGCGTTCAGCACAACCTGTCGCGCGGCCCGGGTAAAGGCGGCATCCGTTACCATCCAGATGTTGATCTCGATGAGGTTATGGCGTTGTCAGCCTGGATGACCATCAAATGTGCGGCAGTTAACCTGCCTTACGGTGGCGCCAAGGGGGGGATCCGCGTCGATCCTTTCAAACTGTCTGAAGGCGAGCTGGAAAGATTGACCCGCCGCTACACCAGCGAAATCGGCTTTATCATCGGGCCACAGAAAGACATTCCTGCACCGGACGTCGGCACCAACTCCAAAGTGATGGCCTGGATGATGGATACCTACTCCATGAACCACGGCACTACCATCACCGGCGTCGTCACCGGCAAGCCTATCCACCTGGGCGGCTCTCTGGGCCGTGAAAAAGCGACCGGCCGTGGCGTGTTCGTTACCGGTTGTGAAGTGGCCAAACGTTTGGGCGTGCAGCTCGAAGGTGCCAAAGTGGCAGTACAGGGCTTTGGTAACGTGGGCAGCGAAGCGGCTCGTCTGTTCGTCGGCATCGGCGCACGCGTAGTGGTGATCCAGGACCACTCAGCTACCCTGTTCAATCCGGACGGCATCGACCTGAGCGCGCTGACCGAATGGCAAGCCAAGAACAAGCAGATCGCCGGCTTCCCTGGCGCCAAAGAAATCGAAAGCGAAGCTTTCTGGTCCGTAGACATGGATATCCTGATCCCAGCCGCCCTGGAAGGTCAGATCACCCGTCAACGTGCAGAAATCCTCAGCGCCAAGCTGGTACTGGAAGGGGCGAACGGCCCAACCTATCCAGATGCGGACGACGTTCTGCGTTCACGCAACATCACCGTAGTGCCTGACGTTATCTGTAACGCCGGCGGCGTGACCGTCAGTTACTTCGAGTGGGTGCAGGACATGGCCAGCTACTTCTGGAGCGAAAGCGAAATCAACGAGCGTATGGACAAGATCATGACCGACGCTATGATTCACGTTTGGAACAAGTCCGAAGAGAAAGAATGCAGCCTGCGCACCGCGGCTTATATCGTCGCCTGTGAGCGTATCCTGACCGCACGTAAAGAGCGTGGCATTTACCCAGGTTAATGCGTTATCCCTCCCGGCTTGCTTTGCAGGCCGGGATTATTTCCAAACAGAGCCCCTCAGCGCAGTAACCTTTTCAACACCTTTCCGGTGCTGGTCATCGGTAGCCGTTCGACAAACTCTACGATACGCGGATATTTAAACGCCGCCAGTCGCTCTTTGGTCCAGGCGATCAGCGCCCCCTCCGTTACCGGGTCATCTAGGTCCTTCAACACCACTACCGCTTTAATTTCCTCTCCCAGCGATGGATGCGGCACCCCGATCACCGCCACGAAGGAAACGGCCGGATGGCGAATCATCAGTTCCTCCACTTCGCGCGGATAAACGTTGAATCCCCCGCGGATAATCACGTCTTTCGACCTGTCGACAATAAAGTAAAAGCCATCGGCGTCGCGTCGCGCCAGATCGCCGGTTCTAAACCAGCCGTTTTCCAGAACTTCGGCCGTGGCCTCCGGTCGGTTAAGGTAACCTTTCATCACGTTGTGACCGCGTACCGCTAACTCACCGACCTGATCGATGTCCGTGATTGTTTTGCCGGTGACATCAACCAGGCGGACCTCAACGCCCCAGATCGGTTGGCCGATAGATCCCACTTTGTTAACGCGTCCTGGGTGATTGAAGGTAGCGACCGGACTGGTTTCCGACAGTCCGTACCCCTCCAGAATGTTAACGCCGAAACGACGGGCAAAATCTTCAATGATCTGCACCGGCAAACTGGCCCCGCCGGAGACCGCCATGCGCAGATTTTTGCGCAACAGCGCCAGATCTACGCTGTCGTCCAGCGCGTTCAGCAATGCCCAGTACATGGTAGGTACGCCGGCGAAAAAAGTGATGGCGTATTTTTGCATCAGCGAGATAGCCAACTTTGCATCAAAACGCGGAACCAGCACCAGCGTCGCCCCCAAGGCAAAGCCGGCATTCATCTGGACGGTGGAGCCGAAAGTATGGAACAGCGGCAGCGTCACCAAATGACGATCGGGGCGTTCTACCGAGCTGTTGAATAACTGTACCGAACCCAGCGCATTCAATACCAGGTTGGAATGGGTCAACTCCGCGCCTTTGGCACGACCGGTGGTTCCGCTGGTGTAGAGGATCACTGCGGTATCGGACTCCAGGGTGCTGGCACTGTCAAAATCGGCAGGTTGCTGGCGGATGGCCTGGCTGAAGCGGTCGCCGCTCAGCGCCAGGCTGTCACCGATAATAATGAAATCGCGGCACTGTTGAGCGGAATCGAACGCGATTTTTGCCTCTTCCCCCAACGTCAATCCCTGGCCCCCTTCAAAGCAAAAAAAGGCCACCGCCTGCGAATCCTGCAGGTAGTATTCAAACTCCCCCGCTTTCAGCAAGGTATTTAACGGCACCACCACCGCACCCGCTTTGAGAATGCCGAAATAAATCGCCGGAAACTCCCAACGGTTGGGGCAGGCCAGCGCCACCCGCTCTCCCGGTTTCACGCCCCGCCCCCTCAGCAGATGGGCGACCTGGTTGGCAAATTGATCGAGTTCGACATAGCTAAGCTGGACTTCGTCCTGAACCAGTGCCAGACGGTCGGGGAAAGTACGCGCACTCTCTTCAAGCAATGTGGCCAAATTAAGCATGTGAGGGTCTCATGAGCAGAAACCGGGAAGCCCGGTGAGTCAATAATTGAGATACTGCGCCACCTCATTGAGGTTGATCTCCCTGAACCGCCTCCGGCGGTAAAATCAGTATAGATGCATCCACGCCAGGAGCAGGTTCGCGTTCCACCCAGCGGTAGGCTATATGTTAGGGATTATTCCTCCCGGAGATCCCCGTATGAGCAAGAAAAAGATCCTGATGCTGGTTGGTGATTACGCTGAAGATTATGAAACCATGGTGCCCTTTCAGGCATTGCAGATGATTGGCCATCAGGTGGATGCCGTCTGCCCGGACAAGGCCAAAGGCGATTACATCATGACGGCAATCCATGATTTCGACGGCGCGCAGACTTACAGTGAAAAACCTGGCCACCGTTTCACCCTGAATGCCGACTTTTCTGCTGCAAAAGAAGAAGACTACGACGCGCTGTTGATCCCCGGCGGCAGAGCGCCCGAGTATCTGCGCCTGAACCCGCAGGTTATCAAGCTGGTGCAGGCTTTTGATGCCGCACGCAAACCCATCGCCGCCGTGTGTCACGGCCCGCAGCTGTTGGCCGCCGCTGGGGTGCTTAAAGGCAGAACCTGTAGCGCCTATCCGGCCTGCGCCCCGGAAGTGCAGTTGGCCGGAGGCCACTATGCGGATATCGGTATCGATCAGGCCCATGTTGACGGCAATCTGGTGACCGCCCCTGCCTGGCCGGCGCACCCGCAATGGCTGGCAAAATTTGCCGAGCTGCTCGCACAATAACTCCGTTAAAAGGCCCGCAATTTCTTTGCGGGCCTGAAACTGCATTCGGCGCGATGAGTTAACTCATCCAATATTGGATCACTTTAATTGTTCAATCAGAAAGTGAATGTCATAAAGCCAGCGTTTGGCCCGTGCGGATCGCACCAACATATAAACATACAATGGCCGGATCCTTTCCATTTCAAGATCCCAGTGATTCGCTCGACGATTTGATGAGGAGAACAATAACGCCGACTTTGACTCCTGACGAAAATACAGCTCATGATTGTAATTGCTGCTGTCGATGAGAAAGGCGTCGAAATAGCCACGCATTAGCGTTTCCGACATTGGCAAGGACAGGTGCAGTTCTTTGTTTATTTCCGTATTGAGCGTAACGGCAACCCCCTTTTTAAGCAGGCTGGGCGAATTATAGCGATCAATCACTGAAATGACCTGTTGCTGAATATCACTTTCCATTTCAACCTCAATATATTTGGCCGCGAGAATGATGCGATATCATTCAGACCCTGCTGATGGTGGCGAGTTCTCAATCGTCTGGTCATTTTCCCTTTCTTTACACTTCCACCACAGAATGAATATAAAAAAACGCAGCGTGCTATCACCACACTGCGTAATTTAATTATTGCCCAGGCTTAAATCTTATTGGGTTAAAGATCTATTATTGGCAACCACGCCATCGCCCTGCTTTTCTGCCGCGATGCCCCCGCCCAGGACTTTATACAGAGTAATCAGGTTCTGATATTCGGTTTGGCGAGCCGCAATCAGCGACTGCTGGGCGGTATACAGCGTGCGCTGTGCGTCCAGCATAACCAGATAGGTATCTACTCCGTGGCGGTAACGCAGCTCCGCCAAGCGATAATATTCCTGCGAGGCCACCACATAGCCGGTTTGTGCCGCTAACTGTTCCTGGATTGTGCCCTTGCGTGCCAACGCATCGGCCGTTTCCTGGAATGCCGTCTGCACCGCTTTCTCATAGGTGGCGACGTAGAGATCTTTCTGCGCCTTGGTGTAATTCAACTGCGCCGTATTATAGCCGCCGGTAAAGATCGGCAAGCTGATGCTCGGTGCAAACGACCAAACGCCCGCCCCCTGACTGAACAGCGATGACAGTTCTCCACTACCCACCCCGCCGCTGGCGGTCAGGCTGATAGACGGGAAGAACGCCGCGCGGGCAGAACCGATATTGGCATTGGCGGCCTTCAGATTATGCTCGGCTTCCAGCACGTCCGGACGGTTCAGCAGCACCTGCGACGACACATTGGCCGGCAGGTCTTTCATGATGCCAGACAACGCTTCGATCCCATCAGGCAACAGGCTTTCCGGCACGCTTTTTCCGACCACCAGATCCAGCGCATTTTTCGCCTGCGCCGCGCTGGTGGTGTAGCTGGCTACGTCCGAACGCGCCTGCTGATACACCGTCTCCGCCGACGCCACGTCAACCATCGACAAAATGCCGTTTTGCTGGTTCTTGCGCGTTACCGCCAACGACTGTTTGGCACTTTCCATGGTGCCTTTGGCCGCGGCCAGATTGCTGCGTTCTGCCGCCACGTTCACCCAGTCGGTCACGATATCGGCAATCAGCGCCAAACGGGTACTTTTAGCCGCTTCGGACTCCGCCAAATAGCTCTCGAATTTAGAGCGAGTCAGGCTGCGATTTTTGCCAAACAGATCCAGCTCGAAGGCGCTGGTGCTGGCGTTAGCCTCGTAGCTTTGGCTAATCGCAGTGGCGTTGTTTGCCCCACCGGTCAGAGCGCGTGAACGCGTTCCTTCCAGACCGGCATTGATGGTAGGAAACAGATCGGCACGCTGCTCACCGTAGAGCGCCCTGGCAGATTCGATGTTGGCAATGGCCTCGCGCAAATCGCGACTGCTGCTCAGCCCCATCTCCACCACCTGCCGTAACCGGCTATCGACCACATAGTCGCGCCATGGGATGTCCGGGTAGCTTAATGACAATTTACCGGAGGGCGCGGTATAAGCCGCCCCTTGCGGCAGCGTTGAGGGCACCGGTGCCTGCGGGCGCTGATAGTCCGGATCCAGTGAGATACACCCCGCCAGCACCAGCGGAAAGGTCAAAGTGATTAAACGTTGCAGCACGTTATTCTCCTGCCTGCGGCGCAGTGTTTTCTGTTGGTTTGGCGGAGGTTGTTTTGCGTGAAAACATCCGTCTAACCAATACGTAGAACAAGGGGACGAAGAAGATGGCCAGTAATGTCGCCGTAATGGTGCCGCCGATGATCCCGGTACCTATGGCGATCCGGCTGTTGGCCCCGGCGCCGCTGGAAACCGCCAAGGGCAATACGCCGGCGCTAAACGCCAGAGAGGTCATCAAAATGGGACGCAAGCGCATACGGGAAGCCTCCACGGCGGCGGCGATCAAGGCTTCGCCGCGCTGGTAATTCTCTTCGGCGAATTCGACGATCAGAATGGCGTTCTTGGCCGACAGGCCGATAATGGTTAATAACGCCACCTGGAAGTAAATGTCGTTTTCCAGCCCACGCAGCGTGATCGCCAGCAGCGACCCCACCAGGCCCATAGGAACGACCATCATCACGGCGAACGGGATTGACCAGCTCTCGTACAGCGCGGCCAGGCACAGGAACACCACCACCAACGAAATGGCATACAAAGATGCTGCCTGCCCGCTGGTCAGTCGTTCCTGATAAGACAGCCCGCTCCACGAGAAGCTGCTGGCCGAGGAGAACTGCGCCGCCAGTTTTTCCATCTCGTCCATTGCCGTACCGGAACTGGCACCGGCTGCGCCCTCACCGGTGATCTCAAACGACGACAGTCCGTTGTAACGCGACAGATTTTCCGGCCCGTAAATCCAATGTGAAGAGGCAAAGGCAGAGAACGGCGTCATGCTGGTGGTACTGCTGCTGGAGGTGCCGCGAACAAACCACTTGTCGAGATCCTCCGGCTTTGACCGATACTCGACGTCACCTTGCATATAGACCTTTTTCACCCGGTTGCGGTCGATAAAGTCGTTGATGTAGGTGCTGCCGAACGCGCTGGTGAGCGTACTGCTGACGTCGCCGGCGCTCAGGCCCAGCGCCTGCAGTTTGTCGTTGTCGATTTCTACCTGCAGCTGTGGCGTATCCGGCAAGGTGTTGGCGCGAACCGCACTCAGATTTGGGTTTTTCCCGGCGGCGGCGATGATCTGGTCACGCATCAGCTGCAACTCCGCACGGGTGGTCGCCCCTTTAGCCTGCAGTTCGAAGGTGAAACCGTCGGACTGGCCGAAGCCGTCAATCGCCGGCGGGCTCATCGAGAACACCTGGGCATCGCGGATCGTGGCAAAGTGCGCCATTGCGCGTTTGGCAATCGCATCGGCGGTATTGGCACTGCCGGGGCGCTGGCTCCAGTCTTTCAGACTGACGAAGGCCATACCGGCATTTTGCCCGCTGCCGCTGAAACCAAAACCGTTGATGGTGAAAATGGTGCTGACGTTAGCCTTCTCATCGATGAGGAAATAGTCTTTCACCACATCGCTGACCGCCGAAGTCCGGGCATTGGTCGCGCCGGCAGGCAGCGTATATTGCACCATCACCACGCCCTGATCTTCATTGGGCAAAAAACCGGTCGGCAGCCGCATATACATCACGACGACGGCGATCAGCAGCAGTCCGTACAGCAGCAGATAGCGCATCGGACTGTGGATCACCCGAGCCACCTTATCGGCGTATTTCTCCTGCAGGCGGTTATAGCCGCGGTTAAATTTGCCCAGCAGGCCTTTGTCGGTCAGATCGTCATGAGCCGGTTTCAGCAAGGTGGCACACAACGCCGGCGCCAACGTCAGCGCCAGGATCACTGACAGCACCATCGACGCCACGATGGTAACGGAGAACTGACGGTAGATAACCCCGGTGGAACCACCAAAGAAGGCCATCGGCAGGAACACCGCCGACAGCACCATGGCGATGCCGACCAGTGCGCCGGTGATCTCCTTCATCGATTTTTCCGTCGCCTGGCGCGGCGACAGCTTCTCTTCCCGCATCACGCGCTCGACGTTCTCTACCACCACAATGGCGTCATCCACCAACAGTCCAATCGCCAGCACCATGCCAAACAGCGTCAGGGTGTTGATCGAATAGCCGAAGGCGGCGAGTACGCCAAAGGTGCCCAACAGCACCACCGGCACGGTGATGGTCGGGATCAGCGTAGTACGGAGGTTTTGCAGGAACACAAACATCACGATCACCACCAACACCACCGCCTCGATCAGCGTTTTCACCACCTCTTCGATCGAAATATTAATAAAATCGGTGCTGTCTTTCGGGTAGGCGACCTTGTAACCGTCGGGCATCGAAGTCTGGTATTCCGCCACCTTGGCTTTGACCAGCTTGGCGGTATTGAGCGCATTGGCACCGGCGGCCAGTTTTACCGCGATGCCTGAGGCTGGATGCCCATTCAAACGGGCGCTGGAGGAGTAGTCCTCGTTACCCAATTCCACCCGTGCGACGTCGCCCAGGCGCACCAGTGCGCCGCTGCTGTCACTCTTGAGAATGATGTTGCGGAACTGCTCCGGCGTTTGCAGGCGAGACTGCGCCTTTACCGTTGCGGTCAGTTGCTGATCGGCACCGGACGGCAAGTCGCCGACCTTACCGGCGGAAACCTGGGTGTTTTGCGCTTCTATCGCCGTCGACACGTCGGAAGGCATCAGTGAAAAGGACGCCAGCTTGGTCGGGTCAAGCCAGATGCGCATGGCGTATTCCGATCCGAATACCTGCACATCGCCAACCCCTTCAATGCGCGACAGCGGATCCTGAATGTTACTCACCAGATAGTCGGAAATGTCCGCCATGCTGGCCTTGTCGGTTTCGTCATACAGACCGACGATCAGCAAAAAGCTGCTCTGAGATTTTTTGACCGTAACCCCTTGCGCGGTGACCTCGGTAGGCAAACGGCTTTCCGCCTGCTGCACCTTGTTTTGCACCTGCACCTGCGCGATATCCGGATCGGTACCCTGGTCGAAGGTCACGTTAATGCTCACAGAGCCGTCGGAGCTGCTGGTGGCTGAAAAGTAAAGCAGCCCGTCCAGCCCGGTAAGTTGTTGTTCGATGACCTGTGTCACGCTGTTTTCCAGCGTCTCGGCATCGGCGCCCGGATAGGTGGCGGAGATGGATATCTGTGGCGGGGAGACGTCAGGATATTGCGAAATGGGCAGCGAGTTGATCGACATCAGCCCGCACAGCATGATGATGATCGCAATCACCCAGGCGAAAACCGGTCGCCGAATAAAGAACTGCGCCATGGTTACTGCTCCCCGCCGTTAGCCGTCGGTTGTTTCACATCAACCGCTTTGACCTCAACGCCCGCAGCCACCTTATTGGTGCCTTCAACGATCAGACGATCGCCGGCATTCAGGCCCTTGCTGACCAGCCAATTGCTGCCGATAACCTGCTCGGTAATAACCGTGCGTTGCTCCACTTTGTTTTCCGCGTTGACGACCAGCGCCGTGGCTTCCCCCTTGGCGTTACGGGTGATCCCCTGTTGAGGCGCCAAAATCCCTTTGGGGTCGACGCCGTTGTCGACCGTGGCGTGCACATACATACCGGGCAGCAATTCGTGCTCGGGATTAGGGAACACCGCACGCAGGGTAACGGAGCCGGTCGACTCGTCTACCGCCACTTCCGTCAGCTCCAGTTTGCCGGGGTGGGTATAGGGCGTACCGTCCTCAAGTTTGATCGCCACCGGCGTGACATCGTCACGTTGCAGCGATGCCTGCTGTTTACGCAGTTTGAGCAATTGACTGCTGGACTGAGTGAGATCGACATAAATCGGATCGAGTGCGCGAATGGTCGCCAGGGCGTCGGTCTGACTGGCGGTCACCAAGGCTCCCGGCGTCACGGAGGAAATGCCGATACGACCGGAAATCGGTGCACGAACCTGGGTATAGGCAAGATTGATTGTTGCGGTTTCCAGCGCTGCCTGGTATTGCGCAACGGCGGCAACCGCTTCCAGATAGGTCGCCATGGCATCATCCGCATCCTGTTTGGAAACGCCATTTTCTTTAACCAGCGCCGCATAGCGCTGGGCTTTCAGGCGGCTGGACTTCACCGTGGCTTCAGCGCTTTTCAACTGAGCGGCAGCCTGATCGTAGCTGGCCTGGTAGGTTGCGGGATCGATCTGATACAGCACCTGCCC
Source organism: Serratia liquefaciens (assembly GCA_012719855.1). Taxonomy (GTDB): domain Bacteria; phylum Pseudomonadota; class Gammaproteobacteria; order Enterobacterales; family Enterobacteriaceae; genus Serratia; species Serratia liquefaciens_A. The sequence goes on from JAAXZN010000003.1 coordinate 300,436, forward strand.
AGCCTTGACCTCGGCCCCTTCGGTAAACAGACGTTTTTTGATAATGCCGTCCACCTGGGGGCGAACGTACGAGGTCATGGTGGCGTTCACGCGGCCGGTCAAATCGCTGCTTAGCGTTACCGGTTGAGCCTGCAGCGTCGCGACACCCACCTCCTGCACGCCACCGGCGCCGGCGGGTGCTCCACCGCTCTGGCCATCACAAGCGGCCAGCAATAACGACAGGCTGACAAGTAAAACCTTTTTCCTCTGCATCGACTATCTATCCTATTGAGAACGTTTATTCTCAATATATAGAAAGCGCTGTTTTTAGTCTGACAGGGTTGCGTAAGGATTGCGTAAAATTGCATCGCAGAGCGTGAGGAGAACCGGTGCGCGCCCATTTTACGCACCGGTTGGGGGTTTTACTTATGACGAAGGGGGACGTCTTTCAAGAACCAGGTCAATGCGAAGGCCAGCGCCATAACCCCGGCGGCAATCTGATACACCGAGTGAATGGCCCCGCCAAAGGCTTGCAAATAGTCGTTCTGCAACGTCAACGGCAGATGATGCACCGCCGCCGCGCCCGAAGAACGGGGTAACGCCGTCCCTTCAGGCAGCAGGCTGGCCAACCTGCTGTGCAGCACATTGGTAAAAATCGCGCCAAACACGGCGACCCCGATGGACCCGCCGATAGAGCGAAACAGCGTAGCGCTCGAAGTGGCAACGCCCATGTGTTTTGGCTCGACGCTGTTTTGCGCCGCCAGGATCATCACCTGCATCACCATACCCAATCCCAACCCCAGCAGGCTGATGTAGAGATACAGCAGGTGCACCGGCGTCGAGTTTTTCAGCGTCCCCAGCAGTATCATCCCGGCCAGGGCGCAGCAGGTGCCTATAATCGGAAAAATGCGGTATTTGCCGCGCTTGCTGATTAACCGACCGCTGACGATGGAGCTGATCATAATCCCCCCCATCAGCGGCAGCAGTTGCATCCCGGCCTGGGTCGGCGTGGAATTCTTCACCACCTGCAAATACAGCGGCAGGAAAGTCACCGAACCAAACAGCGACATCCCGACGATAAAGCCGACCAATGCGCACAGCAAAAAGGTCCGGTTGCGGAACAAGCCGAGCGGAATGATAGGCTCGCTCGCCAGCCGTTCTTCGTAGATAAAACCGCCCAACGACACCAGGCCAAAGGCCAGAATGCACCACAATTGGCCGTCCGACCAGGCCATTACCGTGCCGCCCTGGCTGGTAAACAGGATAATGCAGGTCAGGGCTGCGGCAAGGTAGCCGGCCCCCAGAAAATCGATTTCATGCTTCACGCGGTTGACCCTGGATTGGAACACCGCGCCAATCACCAACAGTGCGAAAATCCCCAGCGGCAGGTTGATATAGAAAATCCACCGCCATGAGAAATGCTGCACCAGCACCCCGCCAATCAACGGGCCCACCACCGTCGCCAGACCAAATACGCCGCCAAACAGCCCCTGATAACGTCCGCGTTCGGCCGGCGGGATCACATCGCCGACCACCGCCATGGTGACGACCAGCAACCCGCCACCGCCCAGCCCCTGCAAGGCACGCATCAGGATAAGCTGAGTCATGTTTTGCGCCAACCCGCACAGCACCGAACCGAGCAGGAACACCACAATGGCAATCTGCAGCACGATTTTACGGCCGAACAGATCGCCGAACTTGCCATACAGCGGCACCACTATCGTCGATGCCAGCAAATAGGCGGTGACTACCCACGACAGATTTTCCAGCCCCCCGAATTCGCCGACAATGGTCGGTAATGCAGTGGACACAATGGTTTGATCGAGCGCCGCCAGCAACATGACCAGCAGCAACGCAGAGAACAACAACCGGATCGAGGGCGCCTGCCCAGACGCCCCGCTGCTGTCTTCGCTGCCTGCCAGATGACTGATACCCATTAAGGTGAGCTCACTTGTAATTAATTAATCGGGTAATTAATATATGAGTGATTCTTTTCTCCGGTCAATGGATCTCACCGCGATGACAGCACAAAACGTTCAAGCCCCGCGCCGCCCTGGTCGGCCGAGTGGTGGCACCAAGGGTACAGAAAAACGCGAGCACCTGCTGGATACGGCGCTTAATTTGTTTGCCCGTCAGGGTATTGCCGATACTTCGCTCAATGCCATTGCCCGTGAAGCCGGCGTCACCCCCGCCATGCTCCACTACTATTTTCACAACCGTGAACAACTTTTAGACGTGCTGATCGAAGAGCGTTTCCTGCCGGTACGGCTGGCCGCCGGCAGCGTTTTTGACGCCAATGCGGACGACCCTATCGCCGCCTTCACCCAACTGGCCCAAAGGTTTATCGATATCTCCACCGCGCACCCCTGGTTCGCCCCGCTGTGGTTGCGAGAAGTGATGAGTGATAACGGCGTACTGAAGCAGCGGATGGACGAGCGTTTTGGCGACGCACAGCGCAAAGCGGCCCTGAAGTCGATTATGCGCTGGCAGGCAGAGGGCAAGCTGAATGCCGATCTGGAACCCTCTTTGCTGTTTATCACCCTGTTTGGCATGACGCTGCTGCCGCTGGCCACCGCGCCGAAATGGCACCGTGACAACAACAGCCACGGCCCGCAGAGCGCTGAAGTTATCGCGCGCCACGCCATTGCGCTGTTAAGTCACGGCCTGGGGCCGCAGCGCTAAAGGGAGATCCATTTTGGCGCTACGTACCCCCTGTTTATTTACTTAAACGGCCGGTAGTTGGCTGGTTACACAGTGGATCCCCCCGCCACCGGCGGCGATAGCATCGATATTCAACTGCACCACTTCACGCTGCGGATAAAGCGCCGTCAATAATTCCAAGGCTGCGGCATCCGCTTCGGCATCGCCAAACTCCGGGGCGATAATCGCGCCGTTGATGACAAAGTAATTGATGTAGCCGGCGGCAAAATCGGCATTGCCCTTGCTGAAGCGGCTACGTCGTGGGTCCAGCGGTGGCGATACCGTATGCACCTGTATCTTACGCCCATCGGCATCCGTGGCCTGTTTGAGGATCGCCAAGTGATCCAGCGTGGCCTGATGGTCGTAGGACTCCGGATCGCTGTCCAAATTGGCGATCACCACGCCTGGGCTGACGAAACGGGCATAAAAATCGACGTGAGCGTCGGTAATGTCTTTGCCCTTAATCCCCGGCAGCCAGATGATTTTTCGCAGGCCCAGCATCGCTTTGAGCTCTTGCTCTACCCGATCGCGGCTCCAGCCAGGGTTGCGGTTGCGATTGACCCAGCTGCTCTCGGTCATGATGCCGGTGCCATGGCCATCCACTTCGATGCCACCGCCTTCCCCTACCAGCGCACTGCGGCGCAGTGGATTAACCCCGAAATGCCTGGCCTGGAAAGCGGCCAACTGAGCATCCTTACCGTGCCGTTGCTTATTGCCCCAACCGTTAAAATTGAAGTCCACCGCCGCCAATTCCCCCGCGTGGTTGGTAACGAAGTTGGCACCGATATCGCGCATCCAAATATCATCGAGTTCGGTAATGACAAAGGTCACATTGTGGCTGCCGCATTTTTTCTCTGCCAACTCTCGTTCGCGTTCACGGCAAAATACCGTCAGCGGCTGGTAAACCGCGATAGCACGGGCAATGCGGCCCAGGGCATCTTGCACGTCCGTCGTGAACTCACCCCAAATCGCCCGCTGTGCGCCAAAAGCGATAAATGCACATTGCTGAGGCTCGCCCTCATCGGGCATGCGCCAGCTTCCGCCAGCCGTTTTCTGAGCCGCGTGGCTGGACAATGACGCCAACCCCATCGAGGCCGTCAGGCTAATGCCGGCAATCAGGGAAGCCTGTTTGATAAATTCACGACGTGTTGACATGGTTTGCTCCTGTATTGCCGGCCAAACAATTAGCTAATCTATTCAGCAAAAGACGGCATGATGTCGATAACGGCTATGTTAAGCCCTTTAATCCAGGTAAAACAAAGGATACATTTAGCGGACACCTGATTAGATAGGCTTATCAATAATGCTAAAACACTGGCCCCCGATGAACGCCCTGCGCGGTTTTGAAGCCGCCGCCCGGCTGGGCAGTTTCCACCAGGCCGCCGATGAGCTGCACCTCACTCAGTCGGCGATTAGCCAACAAATTCGCAGCCTGGAAGCCTTCCTGGAGCAACCGCTGTTTTTCCGTAGCGGCCGCAGCGTCAGCCTGACCGATGCCGGTCAGGATCTCTACAGCACTGCCCAGGTGATGCTGCAACAGTTGGCCGTTGGCATCCGCCGTCTGGAGCAGTACCGCAAACCCAACCAACTGATCGTCAACACCACGCCGGCGTTCGCCCGCCACTGGCTGATTCCACGTCTTAAAAGCTTCCACCGGCAGCACCCGGATATCGACCTGTGGCTGTTCACCACCTTCGATCCACCGGATATGGCGACCGAAACCGTCGATCTGGCGATCCGCGACGATCTCAGCGCGCAAATTGAATGTAGCCTCAAAATGCTGCATCAGGATCGGCTCTATCCGGCTTGCCATCCTGAGCTGCTGAAGCGGGATAAGGCACAACGCACCACCTTGCACGGCGAACGTGAGATGGACTGGAGCCATTGGGCGGTTCAGGGCGGCGCCAACGTCGGGCAAAGCAGCCACGGCCTGAACTTCTCCGATCCCGGCCTGCTGTTGGATGCGGCCTGCGACGGCCTGGGCATCGCTCTGGTCAGCCAACTGCTGGCACAGCAGGCACAGGCCAAAGGCCTGCTGCAGCCACTGACGGAACAAAGCGTGCGCGGCCCCCATTGGGCATGGCTGATTCATCGCGACAGCGAGAATAATCCCCTCACTCAGCATTTCTGTGAGTGGTTACTAACTCAATTACCGGCGGCGATTTAACGTTCTACCTCACGCTTCCAAACGCAGGATAAAGCGCGACGGATTGAGCAGTGCTACTTTCAATCAAGCGCCCGAACAAGCTTAAACAATGGCGCTAAGTGGTTGTTGAGATTGAATTCACCTGTCATCGTTCAATTCGAAAAGGAAAGGCTATGCATTCTGGTTTATTAAAAACATTAGCACTTGGCGTGGCGTTAGCCACGCTCAGCCCTTCGGTATTCGCCGCTAATCTGAACGCCGGTGCCGTGGCGGCACCGGATCAATACGGTGCCAAAGTGGCCGCACAAATTTTGCAGGCCGGCGGTAATGCTGTCGATGCTGCGGTCGCGACCGCCTTTACGCTGGCGGTGACCTACCCGGAGGCTGGCAACATCGGCGGCGGCGGTTTTATGACCCTGTACGTCGACGGCAAGCCCTACTTCCTCGACTACCGGGAAGTCGCGCCCAAAGCGGCCACCAAAACCATGTACCTTAACGAAAAAGGCGAAGTGATCGAAAACCTCAGCCTGGTGGGCACCAAGGCCGCCGGCGTACCCGGCACGGTACTCGGACTGTGGGAGGCGCATAAACGCTTCGGCAAGTTGCCCTGGGCAGAGCTGCTGACCCCGGCTATCGGCTATGCGCAACAAGGCTTTAAGGTGGCCGATCAGCAATACCAATACCGCGAGGATGCCAACAAGCTGTTCGCTGAAAAAACCAACTTCGGCGATTACTTTGGCAGCATGAAACCCGGCGCGGTGTTTAAACAGCCGGAGCTGGCCAAAACGCTGGAGCGCATCGCCAACCGGGGTGCAGAGGACTTCTATCAGGGGGAAACCGCCAAACTGTTGATCGCCCAGATGCAGCACGATGGCGGCCTGATCACCCAGCAGGATTTGACTGACTATCGGGTGAAGTGGCGCGAACCGATGAAAATCGCCTGGCGCGGCAATACCCTTTATACCGCCCCGCTGCCCAGCTCAGGTGGCATCGCGCTGGCGCAGTTACTGGGCATAAAAGAAGACCGAGCTGCCGATTTCAAAGGCGTAGCGCTTAATTCCGCCCGCTATATTCACTTACTGTCGGAAATCGAAAAGCGCGTCTTTGCCGATCGCGCCGATTACCTTGGCGATCCTGACTTTGCCAAGGTGCCGGTTGCCCAGTTGGTCGCCCCGGATTATTTGCAAAAGCGGGCTGCGGAGATCAACCCGACCGCCATTTCACCGACCGAAAAGGTGCGCCCAGGGTTAGAGCCCCATCAAACCACGCATTTCTCGATTGTTGACGCTCAGGGTAACGCGGTCAGCAATACCTATACGCTGAACTGGGACTTCGGCAGCGGTGTCGTGGTGAAAGGCGCAGGCTTCCTGTTGAATGACGAAATGGACGACTTCAGCGCCAAACCGGGCGTGGCCAATGCCTTTGGCGTGGTCGGTAGCGACGCCAACGCCATTGAGCCGGGCAAACGCATGCTTTCGTCCATGAGCCCGACCATTATCACCCGCGACGGGAACGTTAGCCTGGTGATCGGTACCCCTGGCGGTTCCCGCATTTTCACCTCGATTTTCCAGGTGATAAACAATCTCTATGACTACCGGTTACCGCTGGAGCAAGCGGTGGCCGCTCAGCGCGTCCATCACCAACTGTTGCCGAAAGACACTATCTTCTACGACGCTTTTGCCCCACTGACCGGCAACGTGGCCGACCAGCTGAAAGCCATGGGATACACACTGGAAGATCAGGGCTGGTACATGGGGGATATACAGGCGATCCGCATCAATGGTGACACGCCGGAAACCGCCTCCGATCCGCGTGGCCGTGGTGTGGGATTGGTAGTGAAGAAATAACGATAAAAAAAACCGGGCGCACCAGTGAAAGGTACGCCCGTTTTTTTGGGTTTCTACTGCTTGGCGACGGCAGGCGTAGCACCGGTATTCGCCAACTCGCCATACACGACCTGACCACGGAAGCCGCGCCGCACCTGTTGGAACAACGCGCGGAAGGCCGGATAATCCTGCGCCTGGCAGAGTGCGTCCTTACCACGCACGGCATTCAGCTGTAGCCGATGGTTGACCACCACCTGTTGCCCTTCGAGCTGCCATTCAACCTGGTATTTACCGGCCGCGTTGCTGAACTGCTGGTTTTTGGGAATGGCGATAATCGGCACGCCGGCGGGCAGGTGCAGACGATAGGTCTCGTCGTACTGCTGCGCGGTGCAGAAGAACGGCGTTTCGTTAGCCGGAGCAGACGTTGTCGAGTAAAGCGTACGGAAAGACTTGCCGCCGGGCGGCGTCGGTACGGCCATTCCGCCCACTACGCTGAAATCGACATAATCCTCGGCTTTGAATTTGTAACTGTAGGCAAACGGCTTTTTGAGATCGAACGCATCGCCTTGCTTCACGATAACGCCACGGCCATCAATGCCTGAGGACGCCATGATGTTCTCTTCGACTCGCGCCCGGTTCTGCTGATTGATTTGCGAGAAATAGCCTCTCAGGTTGATCTCATCAACCTCACCCAGCTTGCGTTCGGTTTGGCCGCGCATATTGCCCGTTTTATCGAAGTAGAAGTCCACGCTGAGCGACGTATTGTTGCGCTGTTCGTCGTTATCCGGGGTACGCGCCAGTTTGGCTTCGCGCGTCAGCAGCACCTGCGCCCCAAGATCGGCCCCCGGCAGTTGGCCAAAGCGCGCCCACGGGCTGGTCGAATCCAGATACAGATTGAACTCCGGCACGTAGGTAATCGCGTGGTTAAACCGGCCCAGCAGCGGCACCGTCGGCAATATCGGCCCTTGATCCATGCCGATCAGCACCGGTGAACTGACAATGCCCTTGGCGGCCAGCAACGCCTCGAGCATCACCACATGATCCTTGCAGTCGCCATAGTGGTTATCCAGGATGCTCTGCGCCGAATTCGGCTCCAGCCCGCCGTTGCCCAAATAGACCGCAACGTAACGAATATTCTGTGCCACCCAGCGATAAATCGCCGCCGTCTGCTCACGACGGTCGCTGATGCCGTCGGTAATTTTATCCGCCAACGCCTGGATCGCGGGGGTCACTTTGGCCGCCTGACTGGCTTTCTGTTGATAGGCTTTGGCCAGCTGTGGCCATTCGCGGTAGGTACTGGCCATGATGGTTGGGCTGAATGTCCAGCTGTTCGCCGACCAGTTTTGCGCTTCCAGCGGTTCACTGCGCCGGTAGTGCCAGCGCCAGTGGGCCTGACCGTCACGGATCTGCGGCTTATCTGCGCCCTCTACGCCTCGGGTAAAGACATGCATCGGCACATTGGCCGGCGCCTGCAAATTGACCTCGGCGTCATCAAACTGGTCGAAGACGCTGAAGGTCTCCCACAGGCCGAAGTAGTCCGGGAAGTACGGAGTATTTTGCGTGCGCAACACCTGATACACCACGCGAGAACCCGGCGCCAGGTTGGAGAAGACGATCACCCTTACCTTGCGATCGGCATACAGCGGCGCAGAGGCGCTGGAGTAGCTTTCCTGGGTATAAATGCGATCGGGCGCGACATCATGGCGCTGTCCATCGGCCGTCAGCGTATAGGCTGAAACCACCTTCAGCGTTTCCATTTTTTCGCTGTAGCTCAGGCGGATCTGGCTGAACTTCTCCACCGCCGCCTTGGTTTTGAGCAGCACCTCGTAACTCTCGGTCTTGGTGTTGCTGGCATTGGCATTGACTTGGTAATCCGCGCGGTAACGCACAAAACTGAAATCATTGCTAACGGCGGCATCCTTGGCGGCAACCGCGGGGACCTCCACGGCCAACAGCGTTGCCGGGTGCGTTGCCGCCAGTCCAGCGGCCAACATGAGAGAAGGGATGATAATTTTCATCTTCGTTCCTTGAAGTTTTTTAAACGATAACAGTGACATTGATAAAGTACTGACCACTGGCGTAAGAGCGGCACACTAATACAATTGAGAATCGTTTTCAATAAAATACCGGTTCAGCCCGGCGTGCCTGACCTAACCTTGCTCTATCAACATGACAGCTGTGGTATCGCTCTCCAAAGCATCAAAAATATGCTCGCGGTCGGCGGAGTAACTGATGTAATCCCCTGCATTCAATTCTACCGGCTGGTCCGTCGGCCCGACTAACGCCCTGCCGTTGCTGATAATCACATGCTCAATGGTGCCCGGCATATGCGGCCGCGAAATGCGGGCTTCGCCCGGTTGAACCTGTAGACGGTAAATATCGCGCTGTGCCCCTGGCGGACAGGTCGCCAACAAGGTGGCGGCGTAGTTGGCCTGTTCGGAAACCGTGGTTACCCCTTCATGGGCGCGGATCACCTGAACGTGTTGGCGTGGCTGAGAAATCAACCGGCTGACCGGCACATCCAGCGCCATTGCCAACGCCCATAAAGTTTCCAGACTGGGGTTGCCGCTGCCGGTTTCCAACTGCGAAAGCGTCGATTTTGCAATGCCGGCTCGGCGAGCCAATTCGGTCACTGAGAGGCCCAATCGCTCGCGTTCACGGCGAATGGCGGCCGAAAGCAGGCCGATGGGCGTAGCGTTATTGCTGACAAAGTCGCTCATTGTTCACCATATCGTTCATTCGTTCGACTTGACGAACACCCATCGGGTGTTCATCATAATGTTCAGTTGTTCATTTTAATGATAACCGCCTACGGCGGCAAGCGCAGCGCGCTAGCAGGGAGAAAGCAAATGAAGATAAAAACCGGTGGCGTGTTGCAGATGACCCTCGCCATGGTCATTTCCGGTACCGTGGGCTGGCCGGTGGTGCTGCTGGGGCAGCCGCCCGCCACGGTGGTTTTCTGGCGCTGCGCGTTTGGCGCGCTAGCGATGCTGATCGCCTGCGCCCTGCTTGGCCTGCTTAAAAAAGGCATGCTGACCCGACGTCAGGCTGCCATTGCGGTGCTGGGCGGCATCGCCCTGGTGCTGAACTGGGTAATGTTGTTTGGCGCTTACACCCATGCCTCTATTGCGGTGGCGACCGTCACCTACCACGTCCAGCCCTTTATGCTGGTTGGGCTCGGAGTGCTGTTTTTCGGCGAAAAAATGACGGCGACCAAGTTTGGCTGGCTGGTACTGGCCTTCGTCGGCATGCTGCTGATCATTAGCGGTAAACAAGATGGCGGCGATGCCAGTGCCGATTACTTTACTGGCGTGTTATTGGCGCTGGGCGCAGCCTTTATGTATGCGGTAGCGGCGGCGATCGTCAAGCGTTTGAAAGAGGTACCACCGCACCTGATCGTGCTGATCCAGCTCACCCTGGGCGTCGTGCTGCTGGCACCGTTCGCCGGCTGGGCCCAACTGCCGTCAACGGCCAACGGCTGGTTGCTGCTGGCGACCCTGGGCCTGGTGCACACCGGGCTGATGTCTTCGCTGCTGTACAGCGCAATCCAGAAAATCCCCACCGCCCTGGTAGGCGCGTTGTCTTTCATCTATCCGTTGGTGGCGATTATCGTCGACTGGGCGGTATTCGGACACCGCCTTAGCCTGATGCAACTGTCGGGCGCCGCCGCCATCTTGCTTGCGGCGGCGGGCATGAATTTTGGCTGGCGACTGGTGCGGAAAAATCGGGCTAACCGCCCTTCATCCGATAACGCGGCATAAAACCGGCGGGATGCCGACTGTGGCTCCCGCCGAATTTTAGCGTTGCCTGACATTACTGCGCATTTTTTGCCGGACTTAGCGTAAAGATTTTTGGATTTTTGCCTATCCACTGCGCCGCCAGTCCGTTGAGTTGTTCAACGGTTACGGCATCCAGCAAAGCGTCTTCCTGAGCCAACGACGCAAAGTTTCCGTCATCAGCCGCCACCTGCGCCAAGGTGTCTGTCCAATAGCTGGCGCTGTTTTGGCTGGCCTGTTGTTCGATCCGCCAGGCCTTCTTCGCCTTAATCAACTCTTGCTGGCTGACGCCTTCGCGCGCGGTCTGATGCAAAACTTTCAGGGCTATGTCGCTCAGCTCTTTGGCGCGTTGTGGCGCAACGGTAAAATTGAGACGTGCCAGATAGTAAGGTTGCGGTAACTTGGCCAGCAACTGTGAGAACCCCAACGTATAAACCCCACTGGCCTGTTCTCGCAGGGCATAACGCAGGCGCAGGCTGACAATTTTATCCAGCAGTTGTAAACCGAGCTGGTTCGATTGCGACCATGCCGCGTCGGCCGAGAATTGCATGCTGACCATGGTTTTAGGGCTGCTGGCCAGCGGATAATCGGCGTTGAGGCTACGGTGTATTGGCACAATGCCAAGATCCCGCCACTGGGAACGCTGCGTTGACGCCGGCAATGCGCCCGGCCAACGTTCCACCCATGTTTGCAAGCGACGCAGGTCTATCGCCCCGCTGAGGGTTAACGTCATGTCCTGAGTCGCAGCAAACAGTTGCTGATGTCGCCGGGACAAACTTTCGACGCTGAAATCGCGCCACGCGCCCTCTGGCGTCATCAATAACCGATCGCCATTTTGGTAGGCTGCCCGGGTCAGATGGTCCAGAAACTGCCGTTCGACCGGTTGTTTTGCCAGACTGAGGGCAAAGGCCTGTTTTTGCTGTTCCAGTTTGTTGGCATCGAACTGCGGCGCGGTGATTTTCAGATATAACAGCTGTAACAACGTTTCCAACTGTTCCGGCGGTGCCGAACCCCGCAGCCCGTGATAAAGCATTTCATCATAGGGCGTGAGGCTAATGTCGTTCTGCTTGTTCAGCCTGGCAAACTGACGGGCACTGTACTGGCCGTAGCCACTGGCTTCTGGCAAACGCATGGCCCAGTTGACTTCACCGACGCCGTTGGTCGCTTCTAACGAGCGTCCTCCTGGAATACGCAATGACAGTTGAATGTCGTCTTTCAGGCTATTGTCCGCTTTAACGATCACCCGCAATCCGTTACTCAGGGTCCATTGCTCACTTCCGGCCACCGGCAGCTTCTGCCGGGCGATGATTGTGCCCGCCGCTGGCGAATTCAGTGACAACGTCACCGGTTTTGCCGTTAACGTGAAGGGGCCGGGCTGAGAATGGCGAATGCTTTCCCAGAGCGCCGCCAATTGCCGCGTGTCCAGCTTGTTTTTATCGCTGTCGGGGCCAATAAGCGCCAGGCGCGGTGATCCCACCGTCAGCAATTCAGCCACCTGCGCCTGAATATGTTTCACCGTGATGGCATCGAGCCAGGCCTGCGTCATCGCCAACTGCTGCTGTTTGTTAAGCATCGGCAGATCAAACTCGATGGCGGTCGTCAGGTTATCCGCCAGATAATCATGCTGATAGCGCCCTTCTGCCGCAGCCTGTTGGCGTAATTTGGTCAAGACCTGTTGGCGCGCAGCGTCCAGTTCTTGCTTGCTGACCTCTGCGCTGGCCAGGCGTTGCAACTCGACGAACAGTAAGCGTAGCGCTCCAGCATAGTCGTCGTCTTTAGGACGGGCGATCAGCAAATGCTGAATGCGTTGGTTATCCAATAGCGCGCCCTGTTGATTGATGCTGGCCATCGGTAGCATTTCGTTATCGACCAGCAGCGAGAGTCGCCGGTTAAGTATGTTGAGCCATAAGGTATCCAGCAAATCGCGCCATTGACCATTGTCGGTATTCAATGCCTGCGGCAGATCGCGCTGAATGCTCAACTGGATAATCCGTGTTCCCTGCTCAGGGTCCAGTATTGTGGTGGTCAATAATCCAGACTGTGGCGCAAACCTTTTCCAATCGGGATTGTCTTGCGCGGGATGGGCCGGTTTCGGCATCGCAAACAAGCTGCTCAGCTGTTGACGCACCCTGTCGGGGTCGAATGCGCCGACCACCACCAACGCCATGCGCTGTGGCTGGTACCATTGAAGATAATAGCCCATCGCATCGGCAACGGGCGCTTGTTCCACGACGTCCAGCAGGCCAATAGGATCACGCTCCGCATAGCGGCTGCCCTGATAGCGCAAATCTTGCAGCGACTGGTTGATACGAGACCCCACCCCTTGGCGCAAACGCCACTCTTCAATAATCACCTGGCGTTCCTTTTGGAAAGCATCCGGCTCGAAACTGATCCCCCCCGCCCAGTCCGCCAAAATGCGCAGACCCAGCTGCACTTGCTGTTCGTCGGCCTTCGGCAACGAAAGCTTGTAGGTGGTGGCGTTGAGACTGGTGGCCGCGTTCACGTGACTGCCCAGCGTAATGCCCTGCTTTTCCAGAGATTTAAAACTGCTGGCACCGGGGAAATGACGAGTTCCCTTAAAGGCCATATGCTCGACAAAATGGGCCAGTCCGCGCTGCCGTTCGGTTTCCTGCAGCGATCCGCTGTTCACGATCAGCCGTAATTCGGCGCCGGGTTGCGATCGCGGCAACAGATAGACCTGAATGCCGTTATCCAGCTTGAAGTGGTGTAAATCAGCCCGCAACGGCAGGGGTTGAGGGCCGGCGGCTTTTTGGGATGGCGCACAGCCCAGCAGCAGGACCAACAGAGGGATCATGACGAGCCGGTTCAACATGGTGGTGTAACTCCGTGATTATTCACCGAGGCCTCATCAAGCGCATAGCAGCGCTCGGCGATATCGGCCAGGAAGGCCTGGTGGCTGACCAATAACACCGCGCTTTGCGGCAGTTGTTGTTTCAGCAACAGCAGAAGATGACGGGCGCTGGATTTGTCCAACGCGGAGGTGGTTTCGTCCAATAAGACCAATGCAGGACGGTTAAGCAGCAGCCTGGCGAACATCACGCGTTGCTGTTCCCCTCCGGATAAGCGCTGCTGCCAGTCGGTCGATAGCGCCAGTTGCGCAACCAACTGAGGCAGGCCTACCTGCGTCAATACCTGGCGATAGCGTGCCTCGCTGAAATTGCCGCGGGACAGCGGGTACGCCAGCAGGTCATCCAGCCGTTCAACCGGCAGATAGAGACGCTGAGGGATCCAGCACACCCTGTCGCTACGGTGGACCTGCCCTTGAAAATGCGGCCAATGTCCGCTCAGCGTCCGCAACAACGTAGACTTTCCTATGCCGGAACGGCCCTGAATCAACGACAAACTACCGGCTGTGGCGGTAATGGCAACGTTCTCCAACAGCGTGCGCCCCTCTGCCGTCTTGACGTCCAACGTCGCTTGCAACGGCGTGGCCAGACCCGCCGCATTGTCCGTCGGGTCAGTGGCCGGGGCATCCAGCAGTACGACAAAGTTGTAAAGACGGGTCACGGTAGCCTGCCAGGCGGCAATTTCCCGATAAGAGAAAATAAACCACCCCAAGGCTCCAGCCACTTGCGCAAAGGATTGACGGATCTGCATCAGCCCGCCCAGCAGCAATTCGCCGGCGAGAAACTTGGGCAATGCAAAGAAGATCGGCGCCAGCGCACTCAATTGCTGATAACCGACGGTGAAGAATGAAAGGTTTTTTTCGTAACGGATCAGTTGGTACCAGTTTTCCGCCACGGCGGCGAAACGGGAAAGCAGCGCCGCTTGTTCATGCCGCTCGCCTCTTTGACCGGCTATCGCGTCGCTGGCCTCGCGGCGGGCAATCAGCCCACTGCGATAGTCCGCCTCGCGCCGCTGTTTTTCCATATTGAGCCGGCGCAGTGGATAGCCAATCCAATGCGTCAATCCAATAGCCAGCAAGGTGTAGACAATACAGACCCAGAACATGTAGCCAGGCAGACGCCAACTGCGTTGCATCAGCTCAAAATTAAGGCTGCCTGACAGTTGCCAGAGAATAGTGGCGAATGAAATCAGGGTCAGCATCGAATGCAGAAAGGTGATCAGCAACCGCAAGCTGGACTCAATCAGCAACCGCACGTCTTCCGCGATGCGTTGGTCCGGGTTATCTGGCACCAGCGCATTGATTTTCAGATCGTAGTGGCGACCGTCCGCCGACAGCCAGCGCGCCAGAACATGCTGGGTCATACCGATACGCCATCGCATGATCAACCGCTGCTTGAGGTAGTCAGCAAAGACCACCACCAGGATCAACGCGGTGATAATCAGCAAGAAGTCCTGCAGCAAACGATACAGCGACTGGCTGTTGAGCTGTTGCAGCGCATTATAGAACTCGCCGTTCCATTGGTTGAGACGCACGTTGAACCAGACCGATGACAGGCTCATTGCCAACACCACCAAAAGCAGCAGCCATGACCACAGCGCCGCACGCCGCCCCCAGAAAGGGGCGGCAAGATAACAAAATTGCTTCAAAGTTTTCATTAGTGAACCGCTAACCCAGGTTGAGAAATTCCCATGCCTGACCGCCGGGCCTTATTGCCCGGGGTCAAGTTCATCAAAAGGGATCAGAGATCGTAATTCAGCTGAAGCCAGAACTGACGCCCCGGCTCGTAGGAGTGCAAGACCCGATCGCCATAAACAAAGGTGTCGGCAACGTTGCGTTTGTTGAGCAGGTTATTGACCTCAACCGAAATGCCGACGCCATAGGCAAAGGCCGGCTGCCACGTCACTTTGGTATCCCAGCGGAAATTGCTGGCGAAGTGGGTTTTGTCGTATTTGAGCATTTGCTTGCCGCTGTCGGGATCGAGGTAATATTCATTCCCGTAACGAACGGCCTGATTGCGTGCGCTGCGCCACTGTAAGCGGTTATAAAACGTCAGGTTGTATTCCTGCCAGTCGCTGGTCAGCTCCAGGTTAAAGCGCCACGGCGAATTGAAGTCAGTGGCAGGCAGGTCAGCGGCGTTTATCACCCGGCCGTCATACCACACCTTGTCGGAATCCAGCTTGGTGTTGGGATCGAAAAACGCATATCCCTGGTCTTTTGGCGTGTTGCTTTTGCTCTGCTGCCAGCTTATGGATCCCGACAACGCATGCGTTACCGCACCCAGCTCCCAGGGTTTGCTGTTGCTGACCGCCAACGACAAGGTGTCGTGGCTACTGCGGCCACCGTTATCGAAAGTACGGATCCGCGATTTCATGGCGTTGGCGCTGTCGGCATATTTGGTGCGGCTGCGAACTTCGTCATGCCCTTCGCGGTGCACGTATTGCAAGCGCCACAGGCTTTGCATCACCTGTTGTTCAACGGCAAAGCTGAGTTCATCGTTATAGGGAGTGGACAGGCTGTCGACGCCTTCAAAATCTTTCACGCCATCCCAGTCGTTTTCCGCCGGATCCAAAGAGCAGAAATAGTAACAGTGTTCCATGCCGGCATTCTGCGCCTCATACAACGCGTAGGTCAGCATTGAACGACCGTAGTAGCGGTTCGCGCCGGCAATCAGAACGGTTGATCCGGTACCGAATACATCGAAACTGCTGGTCAGTCGCGGGGCCAGGTTGGTTTTTTCGACGAAATCGTCTCGGTCCAGGCGAATGCCCGGCCGTACGGTAAGACGCCCGTATTGCATGCTGTCGTCAAGGAACAATGCATAGTTGGTATAACCTGCCTGATAATTGCCTGCCCGGAAGCGAGTGACATAACTGGCATTGTTCATGTACTCCAGATCTTCCGGGGTACCGCTGAACTTGTAACGGTAGTAATCCCGATCGCGCAGGTAACGGGCGCTGGTTTTGTTGACTTCAAACCCCATGTTCGGCGAATGACGCAGCCCCAGGGCCTGGAAAGGGGTAAACCTCAGCACGCCTTTCACCGCACCGCTGTTTTGCCGCGTCGTCAAATCCCCCTGACCGCCATTGTTGTAGTACTGCGGGTTGCGCCAGTCAGAGTAATCCTCCAGCGTGTAATAATCCTTCAGATCGTTGGTTCGCTGATCTTTTAACTGTTGGTAATTGGCGGTGAGATCCAGACTCGCAACGTCAAAACGGTGCTCCAGTTGCAACGTGGTGCTCAGGCCATTGTGGTCATTGTCATAGCCTGAATTGAGCACGCTACTGGAAAACAGCTTGCTGGTGTAAGCCGAGTAATTAGCGGAAAGGTGCGCGGTGGTACGCTCATTGGCATCCCATGACAGCTTGGCGAAATAGTTGTCGGAAACACGCTTTTGATTACGGTAACCCGGCTCGGTAGACACAATTTCCAGGGCATTGTCCGGCCCTAACTGCAGGCCGCTGCCACCGGTGGTGTAGGTAGGCAAATCGGAGATACGGTGCGAGGCGGAAACCACGATGCCGAGGTTATCGGCAATCCCTGCCTCAAACCAGCCGCCAAAGTTCTGTTTGGTGTATTTGGGTTGATAGCGCCCAGGGCGACTGGTGTCGTTTTTGGCGCTGTCAAAATCCATATCAGGATCGGTGAACACTTTGTTCCACGAGGAACGCGTTTCACGAAAATACGCATGCGCACTGTTTTCACCGCGCCAGCGGCGGCTGGTGACGTCCAACGTGCCGCCGGTGAAGCCGCCGTATTCAACCGGGATGTTATTATCGAACACCGTTACGCTGTCGATCAGGCGGCTATCGATATACATGCCCTGCTCGCTGCTGTCGATACGGGTGATGGTTTCGCCGTTACCGTCACTGGCACGGTCAACGTCGTTGTTGAAACTGACGCCGTCTAACTTATAAGCATTCTGATAGCTCGACGAACCATGAATGGATATCGCCTCAGGTTTGATTTCACCCTGCATCAGGCCAGTATTCCCGGCATTGGAAAACTGCACCGCCGGGTTGGATTTCAACAGTTCGGTGACGTTGCCGTTACCGGTTGAGCGTTGGCGAATCTCTTCGGAAGTGATGACCTGCGGCGCCGACATCACATTGTCCGCGCTGCGCCCGCCGGCCTCTCCCATCACCGACGTAGTTGGCAACACCATGCCCTTGGTATTGCCCAGTGCGGCCGGCGGACGGATCACATAGCCATTGCCGCTGTCGACCAACGTCAGGCCGCTGCCGACCAGGAGCTGCTGCAAGGCGGTCTGCGGACTGTAGCTGCCGTTGAGCGCCGGAGCACGCAAGTGCTGCAAGTCTGCCTCATTGAACAACACCTGCAGTTGCCCCTGTCGCGCGATCTGCGCAATGGCATTAGCCAGAGGTTGTTCAGCCATATCAAGTTGCAGTGCTGCGGCACCAGCCAGTGGGCTGGACAGTAGCGTCGCCAGCGCTATCGCGGTCAGTGCCGGCATCCCAGAGCGTTTATTGTTTTTTTGCGTCATGTTGAGTGTTCTTCCCTAGAAAATGAAAGTGCCGTGCCCATCGGCACAGCACCTGGGAAGACGTGATAATGAGAATTATCCTCACCTAAAAAATGAAATATTTTTTAACTTTTTTATTTGGCCTTTATTATCAATGCATTGCCATTTGCATCACGCACCACGCTCACGTTCAACAACAGCGGCAGCGCCGTCAGGAAAGCATCAGGATCGGCCAAATCCAAGGTGCCTGACACCGGCATTTCGGCAAGATCCGGGCTGGCCAAACTGATGTGGCCGGCCCGATAGCGGTTAAGCTCTGCTGCCAGGTCGCCCAATGGACGGTTGCGGAACAGCAATTGGCCCTGACGCCAGTCGCCTATTTCTTCCAACGATCTGCGCCCACGCTGCAGCTCCCCAGCGGTTGGTTCCTGACGAGCCAGATCGCCGGCGTGCAACAATACCGGGGTTGTGTGAGGCCGCCCCATCATGGCAACAATCCCTTTGCGCACCGCGACGGCTACGCTGGCGCCATCAAAGCGCACGTCAAATTCGGTACCCACCACTCGCACCTGGCTTTCCCCCGCATACAGCGTAAAGGGTTTTTCCTTGTTAGCTGCGACGCTGAGATAGACTTCACCTTGTTCCAGCCAAAGCTGTCGCTGCTGTTGACCATACTGCACGCGTATTTTTGTTTGGCGGTTCAGGTAAACCCGACTGCCGTCCGTCAGCACCACATCCCGGGGGCTGTCGGCGGTCTGCACGCTAAGGTTGTTGGTCAGCAACAGCGGTAGCTGGCTGGTCGGCAACAGCAGCGCCAGGGCAAAAAACAGCCCAGTGCCGCAACGGCGCAGTGGCCGTAGCCAGCCGGTAGTTTGGCGACGAACCCTATCGGCAGGTCGCGCTATTTGCAGGCAATCGCCCCAAATTTGCTGGATTTCCTGAAAGGCCGCCTCATGCAACGAAGAAGCAGCTCGCCAGTCGGCCAGCTGCCGCTGCTCGTCACGGGTTAAACGGCGCGCCTGGCTGCGACTAAACCACCACGCGGCCTGTTCATCAATCTCGCTTTTCAGCAAATGATTTTCATTCATCATGTTGCACACTCTCCTGCCCGGCAAGATAACGCTTGCAGTGCACTAAGGCGCCGGCAATATGCTTTTCCACCATGCTGACGGAAATGCCCATTCTTTCCGCGACCTCCACTTGCGACAGGCCATCGAAACGGTGCAGTACAAAAGCCTGACGTCGCCGCGGCGGCAGACTGTTGATTGCGGCCTCCAAATGGTTCAAGCGCTGCTGATGTTCGAGTCTTTGGTGAGGATCGGTTTCAAAGGGCGCGACATCCTGTCGATAAATCTCTTCTTCCTGATCTTCCGCCAACAAAAGACGCCGCTTGCCGGCGCTGCGCCAATAATCAATCAAAACCCGATGAGCGATTTTGAACAGAAAGGCGCGGGTATGCTCAACCGGCGTCTGTTTCGCACGTTTTAGCCATAAGGCAAAGACATCTTGCGAAAGGTCTGTCGCGTCGTGGGCATTATCCAGCCGTTTGCGAAAGAAGCTCACCAACTGACCGTAGGTATTCTGGTAGGCCAGACTTACCTTTTTTGATGACGGTTTATTCATGACGATATCCGTAAAGATCGCACTGTCCCGAACGAATTGGCAGGCCAGGCTGCCGCAGAATTCGGAAACATTGAGTCGGTTACTCACGCTGCAGGCAGCAATATTTTGCAAAACAGGGGCGACTCTGAAGGTGAATACAATGGCGTTCACTCTTATAAGGCTGAGGGTTATAAGCAAAGCACGGATCAAATGCAAATAATAATCACTACCACTATCAAAGTGATTATCATTGAGTATAATCCGCAGCATTAAATTCGATATATTCGCGGATCCAGGGGGGCGTTATCCCCCTTTCGCTACGCTGATCGATATGTTGAATGGGACATGGAAAGGCATGGAGTGGGTAATGAAATCATTTCGACAGGTGGCCACCGGCGGCTCGGCCGTCTCTTTGGTGAAATTCAAATCGCCGCTAATTCCTGCCCCTCGTTGGACGTTCAGCCTGCTGCTTGGCATCGCCGTACACCTGTTGGCGGCCCTGATGTTGATCGGCTGGGTGCATCACGTCACGCCACAAGGCATGTTGCCGCCGGCCGTGATTATGGATCTGGCGATGTATCAGCAGATGGCGACCCCTGCCGCCGATGTTCCCCCCGGGCCGGAGCAAAACATGGCGGCTCCGGAAAGGGTTAAACAACCCGAAAAAAAATCCGAAGACTTGCCCAAGTTGACGCGCGCGGCACAGGGAACGCAGGCTATTCGTACCGAATTGCAGGTCAAGAAAGCCAAGCCGACGCCTGAGCGGAACGACCTTCCCTTGCCGGTGGTGGCCCGCAACAGCGCCCCCACGACCAGCGCCCCTTTACCGGGACAGTCACAGAAAAACTCCGCGTCTTTCACCAGCCCTTCGGCCGCCGCTGTCAGCGGGCAGGTCAACTGGAACAGCGACGTTCTGGCACACCTTGCGCGCTATAAACGCTACCCCCGGGAAGCCTTGCGCTATCGTCTGCAAGGCGTGAGCCACGTTCGCTTTAAGGTCACGTCCGCGGGAAATGTCATTGCGGCGGAACTGTTGTCCAGCTCCGGTGAGCGAATACTGGATCGGGAAGCTATGCGGCTGATCGCCCGGGCACAACCTCTGCCACCGCCGCCGGCAGAATTGCTGCGTAACGGCGTCGTCGAGCTGATTGCGCCTATTGCCTACGACGTCAAAAACTGACCCGGCAAGCCTTACTGCACCCTGTAGGACTCAAGGCTGCTGTTTCAACCCGTTCAACCCGGCAATCACCTTTTGCAGAGCCCGGTTGAGCGGTTTGTCCTGACGTAACGCGATGGCCAACGTACGCTCAAGCATCGGCGTCAGGGATCTCCCTCGTAAGTCGGTTAGCGCCATGCGGGGAATAATGCTGTAACCCAGCCCGGCGGCAACCATCTCTTTGATCGCCTCAATGCTGCCCAGCTCCATCACCGGCATCGGTTTCACCCCGGCACTCAGGAACCAGTTGTCAATCAGCCTGCGGGTGCTGCTGCCGGCCTCGAAGGCGACCCACGGCAGCGCGCCCAGCCCCTGCGGCGTGAATTCGACGGGCACGTTCGTGCCATCCGCAGGGAAAATAGCCACGAATTCATCTTGCAACAATGGGGTTAACTGCACATTGCGTCCGCTGGCCGGCAAGGTCACCAAAGCAATATCGAGCCGGTTTTCCTCCACCGCTTTCACCATGTTATCGGTGTTGCCGGTACGTACGCCGATGTTTAAGCGTGGATAATTCTGTTTAAGTTCACGCAGCAGCGAAGGCAGCAGATGAATGCAGGCGGTAGCCCCGGTTCCGACGGTGATGACGCCGGCAATCTCCTGTGCATGATCGGCCATCGCACCTAGTGCATTGTCCACTGCCGTATTGATACGAGCGATGTGTTCAAGTAACACTTCACCGGCGGACGTGGGCCGCACGCGTTTGGCAACCCGCTCTAACAGCCGCACCTGCAGACGCTGTTCCAACTGGCGTATCTGCAGGCTAACGGCAGGCTGGGTCAACCCCAGCAAATCTCCCGCCGCAGAAAAACTCCCTTGCCTGACCACCAGAGCAAAAGTGTTGAGCTGGTCTAAATTGACTTTTTCCACCGTGAGACGCCTTCTAAACCCCGAATATTGCCGAATAATAAGCGAAACGCCTATCCCAAAAATATCAAAAGCTCAGCGAATTAACGTATTCGCCCTGGCCGGCAAGAGCTGTTATTTATTTAACCAGACACGGGAGGAGTTAACGATGGCACGCTACGTGTGGAATGACCGACTGAAACAGAGCATCCGTTTCAGTTACTGGAATGAGCTGTGCGTTACCTACGATAAAGGGGCCTTGGCCCCTCAACCTGCTGATAAACATGCCCGACAGGCTTCGAACTTATATGCCCTATCGGACGCAGCATCCAGCTCACCTGCCCTTTAACAAACCAGGAGACCTTTGCGGCCCCTGGCTCCATGCTAATTAGGCTATTTCTCCGCCGTTTGAGCGCGCAAGCGGCTGACCTGCGCTTGCAGCTCGGGCCACGGCGCTTTCCCCGCATAACTTTGTCGCAGATAGTTAAGCAATTCGGCAATCTGGCGGTCGTTCAGATTATGGCGAAATGCCGGCATATAGCCCAGGCTGCTATTGGCCGGCCGCTGAATACCGTCCAGCACCACCCGAATGGCATTGTCCGGCTTATCGGCATACAGGTTGGTGTTCAACGCCAGCGAAGGTCGAACGCCGATCATCTGAGCGCCCTTTTCCTGAGCATGGCATGCCATACAGGCACCGGAGAAAATACGTGCGCCCTCCGTGGTTAACGGCTCGGTGCGTGACTCGGCCCACTGATTCAAGCGTTTGGCCTCCGTCACCTTGGGCTCGGTCGGATGAAAAGTGCGCAGATAGGTGGCTATGGCCTGCAAGTCTTGCTCTGGCAAGCGCGAAAGCCCCTCTTCAATCACCGGCGCCATTGGCCCGGCTGCCACGCCGTGATCCGCCGAATAGCCCGTGCGCATAAAGCTGAGCAAATCCTCGCGTTTCCACTCCAGCGGAGCCAAGGAGCTGCCGGTTAGCGACGGGGCCGTCCAGTCTTCCGCCACGCCGCCGGTCAGGTGCTTGGCGCCGTCTTTCTCGCCAAACATCAGGTTGCGCGGCGAGTGACAGGCGCTGCAGTGGCCAAGGCCTTCGGTCAGATAGGCCCCGCGATTCCATTCGGCGCTTTGTGCCGGATCGGCTTTCATCGCGCCAGGCGTCAGGAACAGCCAGTTCCAGGTGACGATACCCTGGCGAATGTTAAACGGAAAACTCAACTCGGTGGCCGGCGGCTGATATTTCACGGCCGGTTGCGACATCAGATAGGCGTACAATGCCTGCAGATCTTCATCGCTGGTGCGGGTAAACGCCGTGTAGGGAAAGGCCGGATAGAGATAGTGCCCTTCACGGTCAACCCCATGGCGCATCGCTCGCTCAAAAGCGGCATACGACCATTGGCCAATGCCGGTTTCGTTATCCGGCGTAATGTTGGTGCTGTAAATGGTGCCGAACGAAATTTCCATCGCCAAGCCGCCGGTATTGCGCTCGCCGCCGGGCCGGGTATGGCACACCGCGCAATCGCCGAGATCGGCCAGCACTTTCCCTTTGGCTATCTGTTGCTGACTGAAAACGTGATGATCATTTTCCTCCAGCGGCGCGATTTCCGGTTGCCAACTGGCTATCGCCCCAATGACCACGGCGGCAACCACCGTCAGACTGCCCCATCCGGCAACTTTTTTTATGCTGATCATAGTGATGTATCCCCTTTTGCGTTGCCGGAAGCCTGCTGTTTTAACGCCTTCACCACCCGCTCAGGGGTGAACGGCACTTCCCGCATACGCACGCCCAGCGCATCGAACAACGCATTGGCGATCGCCGCCGCGCTCGGCACAGAGGCAGATTCTCCCGCCCCCATCGAGGGTTCATCCGGATAGTCCAGCAGTTGAATATCAACCTGCGGCAGCTCGTCAAACCGCAGGATCGGGTAACCGCCCCAATCCAGTGACGTCACGGCCGCGGTGTCAAAGGTGACGAACTCTTTCAGCACCCGGCTGGCGGACTGAACGATATTGCCGTGCACCTGGTGACGAACCCCGGCCGGGTTGATGATGCGGCCGCAGTCGTGGGCAACGAAGATTTTATCCAGCTTGATCTGACCGCTGTGGCGATTAACGCTGAGATCGCACACCCAGGCCGCCCAGGCGGCACCAAATCCGGGGAATTTACTGTGAAAATAACGCGCATAGGCAAAGCCGCGCCCTGTCACCCATTCAGGATCGCCGGACACCGGGTTGCGGTGAGCCGGGCCATCCTGCCAATTGGCCTGCTTTTTCAACGCTTGAATCAGCGCCACGGCACGCGGGTCTTTCAGATATTGCAGGCGGAATGCGATCGGATCCTGCCCGGCTCGCCACGCCAGTTCGTCAATCCATGATTCGTGGGCGAACACATTGGGTAACGCCGAGACCCCACGCATCCACGAAGCCCGTACTATCGGCGCCGCGTCCTGGCACACCACCCGCATGTTGGGATATTCATATTGTGGAATGGCGGTTCTGTCGCCCATCTGCTGGACGTCTGCCCGATTGGGCACTTTACCGGTCAGCACCAGTGACAGTGTCACTGCGTTGTTGGAAGGATAGCTGGTTTTCAGTTCGTAAGCCGCCACCTGATTGTGTTGGTCCAACCCGCCGCGAACTCGCATCAGTTGCCCGGTGCCCTTGGGCTCCCAGCCAGCCTCTTGTTCACGCATCAACTGTACCCTGACCGGCTTGCCGGTGGCCTGCGATAACAGCACAGCATCAGCAGAGACGTCATCGGCGCAGTTGCGACCATAGCAGCCGGAGGCTTCCATACGATTGATATGAACCTGCTCTGGCCGCCAGTCGAGCAAATGAGCGATGTCCTTACGCAAATCGTGAGGATTCTGCGTGCCTGAGCAGACTTCGGCGCGATCGCGACCGACGTCGGCCACCGCACAGGACGGACCAATTGACGCGTGTTGATGATAAGGCCAGACGTAATCGGCATTGACCTCGGTATGCAACGACGCCAAAGCGGCATCTACCCCGGCATCATCACGCAGCACGCGATCGGTCTTGGGGTTTTCCACCAGGGCCTGATGCAATCCTGTGAGCGAAAGATCGGGTAAACCGGACCAGGGGCGCCAGACGGTCTTCAGTTGTCGCATCGCGGCAATCGCCTGCTCTTCACGTTCGGCGACGATGCCGATGAAGTCGTTAATCACCACCAGTTTTACGATGCCGGGCAGATGGGCGATGGAGTCAGAGTCTACCGACAGCAGGCCGCTACCCAAGGGGGCGCTGCTGTCGGCGCCGATATACGGCGGACGCACCACTCTGCCATGCAGCATGCCCGGCAGGCGGAGATCATGCACATAGGTCAGTTGGCCGGTCACCTTGGCCGGGATATCCACGCGCGGCACCGCCTTGCCCACGTAACGACTTTCCGCCACGCTCTTCAGCCTGATGGTTTTATCCAGTGCCACCTGTAAATTCTGCCCGCGGGCCAGTTCACCATAGCTCAGGCTGACGTTGGGTTTATCTATCGCAAATACCCGGCCATTTTCAGCCTGCAGGCGTTCCACCGGTAACGCAAAGGCCTTTGCGGCCAGCGCCAGCAGCAATTGCCGCACCTGCGCGGCAGCCTGGCGCAGCGGTAGCGAAGTCACCTGGATAGTGGCGCTGGCGATGGTAGGCCCCTGATCCGGAGTGCGCTGGGTGTCACCCAAAATCACCGTAACGTGCTCGAAAGGTACGCCGATTTCATCGGCAA
This sequence comes from Serratia liquefaciens, assembly GCA_012719855.1. Classification (GTDB taxonomy): domain Bacteria; phylum Pseudomonadota; class Gammaproteobacteria; order Enterobacterales; family Enterobacteriaceae; genus Serratia; species Serratia liquefaciens_A. The sequence goes on from JAAXZN010000003.1 coordinate 325,612, forward strand.
CAATCTGTGCCAATGCGGTGCGAATGCCGGTGCCGAGATCCACATGGCCGTTAAATGCGGTGACGCGGCCATCGGCGGTCAGGCCGATAAAGCTGTCCACGCGATCGAGCGGCAGATCGCCGACCGCCGCTGGCTCAGCGGCGAAGGCATTAAGTGAAACGGGCAGCAGGCTGCTGACCATCACCAGGCCACCGGCCTGCAACAGGCCACCGGCCTGCAACAGGCGACGGCGCGTGATTTCCAGGCGGCTCATGCCGGCCCCCTTTCCGCCAACAGCTGGCGGGCTTTGGCGGCTGCACGCAAGATTTCAATATGGGTGCCGCATCGGCACAGGTTATAAGCCAGCTCATTTTTGATTTCTTGTTCATCTGCCTGAGGGTTGCGTTCAAACAGAGCCACCAGCGTCATGATCATGCCGTTGGTGCAATAACCGCACTGCGCGGCCTGCTCATCAATAAAACCTTGTTGAACCGGATGCAGTTGCCCCGCCTCGCCAAGGCCTTCCAGCGTGGTAATGGATTTGTTGAGGGCACCGCTCAGCGGGAGGGAACAGGAGCGGGCGGCTACGCCGTCGATCAGTACCGTGCAAGCACCGCACTCCCCGAGGCCACAGCCGTATTTAGGGCCGTTAAGGCCCAGATCGTTGCGTAACACGTAGAGTAGCGGCGTTTCGGGTGAAATGGCGCCCAGTGCGACCATCCGGCCGTTTATTTTTATTTCCATGGTGAATGCATATCCTTAACCAAACGGATTTCTCCGTAATATCACTGTGATGAATAACTCACAGCATGCTAATTATAATCATTGAAAGACTTGCTAATGTTAAGGGTATGTAGCGGCAATTGCTTTAACGAAAAGTGGGTATTTATTATCGATTGCCGATGACTGGCGAAAATAACGGCAGCTCAGGTCGCTGACGTTGAACAAAAAACGAGCATACTTTTTTCCTGCGTGAAACCGCCGTCAGAAGCATTGATATATTTTATTTCAGTGAATTAAGCGTTATTAAGCAGGAGATATATCTTGAAGCTTTATTTTCTTCGGTAATCTTTTTTATTTCCACAGGCTAATATGAGGTCCGAGTTTATTATATTCCCTCCAGGCCGACAGCGCCGTGGTGTGCGGCCTTCCCCTCTGCCACGCCGCTTGGGCTGCGGCATTCCCTTTAGCTAATTAATCGCTAAGCAAGGGACTATTTATAATAAGCCGCCGCTTTACACCCTCGCGCGCAACTTATTATTATCATTACGTTCCCGCCGCAGAACCGACTTGAATTTTAATTATATTTTATTGCGCTACGCACAGAGCGGCGCGCTCTTTACTGCTGCCTACCGTATTGAGGACATCGTTATGGTTGTTTCTGTTTCGCCTGCACCGGATGCACCCACCGCCCCCCCAGCCGATGAGCCGGCTCGTTACCTCACTGACGACCGTCAGGCGCTGGATGCGGCTCGTCAGGTGGCCAACGCCGCAGCTCCCCGTGCCATGCTGCGTGACCGCCATCGGCAGTATCCGCTGGAAGAGCTGGCGCTGTTTAGCCAGTCCGGCCTGGGCGGCATTTCGATTCCGCGTCAATACGGCGGGCCAGGGCTATCCTTCGCCACGGTGGCAGAGGTCTTTCGCCTGATTTCCGCCGTCGATCCGGCACTGGGCCAGATCCCGCAAAACCACTTTGGTCTGATCCAACTGCTGCGCGATGCGGCCAGCGAAGCTCAGCAACGGCGTATTTTCAGCGAAGTGCTGGCGGGCCGACGCATCGGTAACGGTGGCCCGGAAAAAAACAGCAAACACACGCTGGACATGCATACCCGCCTGCAGCAAACGCCTGATGGCCTGCGTCTCAATGGGGACAAGTTTTACTCTACCGGCGCGCTGTTCGCACAAATCGTCGCCGTCAAAGCCCTCGACGATCGGCTGCAGCCGGTACTGACCCTGCTGCCAGGGCCCACGGTCGGCCTGGAGATTGTCGACGATTGGTCAGGTATCGGCCAACGCACCACGGCCAGCGGCACCCTGCGGTTGCGTAACGTGGCGGTTGACCCGATCAACGTCATCCCGCTGCTGCCGCTGGCAGAAAAAGCCACCATTCAAGGCGCGGTTTCTCAACTGATCCAGGCGGCTATCGATGCCGGTATTGCCCAGGGCGCACTGGATGAGGCCACGCAGTTTATTCGCGAGCGCTCTCGCCCTTGGGTCGATGCAGGGGTCGAACGCAACGCCGACGATCCCTACATTCTGGCCGACGTCGGTCGAGTTAGCGTCGAGCTGTGCGCGGCAAATGCCCTGTTGAGAAAGGCGGCACTCACGCTGGATGAAGTCGATCGCCACCCGATCACGGCCGAAAGCGCCGCGGCCGCGTCGATTGCGGTGGCCGAGGCCAAGGTACTGACCACCGAGGTCGCGCTGTTGGCCAGCGAAAAACTGCTCGAGTGGAGCGGCAGCCGCGCCACATTGGCAGAACATGGCCTCGACCGTCACTGGCGCAACGCCCGCACTCACACCCTGCACGACCCGGTACGCTGGAAATACCACGCCATCGGCGATTACTACCTCAACGGCCGTTTTCCCGCGCGCCATTCGTGGATTTAAAGGAACCGAACATGACAAGCCAGACAGTCCCTCAACGTACCGCGCAGAGTATTACCGATGCCGGACAGGCGCTGGAGACCGCCCATCGGCTGGCGACAGAATTCAGTCCCGGTGCCGCCGAACGTGACAGCCAACGACGGCTGCCGGTTACAGAACTGGCCGAATTGTTCGCCTCCGGGCTTGGCGGGATCACCGTCCCGCGTGAATTTGGCGGCCCGGCGCTGTCAAATTGCGTTCTGGCGCAGGTCATCGTCATTCTCAGCCAGGCCGATGCCTCGATCGGTCAGGTGCCGCAAAATCACTATTACGCACTGGAAGTGCTGCGGATCAACGGTTCAAAGCGTCAGCAGCAACGTTTGTATCAGGAAGCGCTGGCCGGGGTGCATTTTGGCAATGCGCTGGCGGAATTCACCAGCAAAGCCGCTCACCAGCGGAGTACCGCGCTATCCCGGCATCAGGGGCAATGGCGCCTGTCCGGCCAAAAATTTTACGCCACCGGCGCACTCTATGCCGGGCGCATCCCAACCGCCGCGCTGGGTGAGGACGGTAAAGAGCAATTGGTGTTTTTACCGCGCAATACGCCGGGTTTGACCATTACTGACGACTGGTCGGGCTTTGGCCAACGCACCACCGGCAGCGGCAGCGTGGCGTTAAACCATTGCCCGGTCGATGAAGAGGATATCGTGCCTTTCCAGACTGCGTTTGAACGGCCTACGCCGGTGGGCCCGCTGGCGCAGATTATGCACGCCGCCATCGATCAGGGCATTGCCAAAGCGGCCTGGCAAGACATGTTGCAGTTTGTCCGTACTCGTTCCCGTCCGTGGATTGACTCTGGGGTCGAACAGGCCAGCGACGACCCGCTAACGCTGGATCGCATAGGCAAAATCTCCGCTCGAATTCAGGCCGGCGACGCCTTGCTGGAAGTGGCGGGCGAAGCGGTCGACGCCGCACAGCGCCACAGCGATGCACAGTCGGTGGCGGAAGCCTCGATTGACGTTGCCAGAGCGCGCGCCTGGACCACCGAAGTCTCGCTGGCCGCCGGCAATCTGCTGTTTGAGTTGGCCGGTAGCCGCGCCACTGTGCAGGAGTACAACCTTGACCGCCACTGGCGCAATGCCCGCACTCATACCCTGCACGATCCGGTGCGCTGGAAATACCCGGCAATCGGCAATTACGTTTTAAACGGGGTGTTGCCACCGCGTCGGGGGACCTTGTAATGAGCGCTATTGCCAAAGAAGTTCTGCTGAACGCCTTCAACATGAACTGCGTCGGCCATATTCATCACGGCATGTGGACTCATCCGCAAGACCGCTCCACCGAATTCAACCAACTGGGCTACTGGACCGAATTGGCGCAGCTGCTGGAGCGAGGCCTGTTCGACGGACTGTTTATCGCCGATATTCTCGGCGTTTATGATGTTTACCAGCAGAATATTGCCCTGACCGCCCGCGAGTCGATACAGCTGCCGGTCAACGACCCGCTGCTGCTGGTGTCGGCCATGGCGGCGGTCACTCGCCATCTGGGGTTCGGCATCACCGCCAACCTCAGCTATGAAGCCCCCTATCCCTTTGCCCGACGGCTGTCGACGCTGGATCATCTGACCCAGGGACGTATCGGTTGGAATATCGTTACCGGTTATCTCGACAGCGCCGCCCGCGCCATGGGGCTGACCGAGCAGGTACCTCACGATCGCCGCTACGACCAGGCCGATGAGTTTCTCGACGTGGCCTATCAGCTGTGGGAAGGCAGTTGGGAAGACGGGGCCGTATTGGCTGACCGACAACGGCGAATCTACGCCGATGCGCAGAAGATCCATAAGGTGATCCATCGGGGAGAGTTCTACCAGGTGGAGGGTTATCACCTGTCGTCGCCTTCACCACAGCGTACCCCACTGCTGTTCCAGGCGGGCAGTTCGTCACGTGGCATCCAATTCGCCGCTCGCCATGCGGAATGCACCTTCGTGAATCACGCCACGCCAACGGTGATGAAAGCCCAGGTGGACAAGTTGCGCAACGCCGCAGTGGCCGCCGGACGCCAGCGTCAGGATTTGAAAGTCTTTATGGGGGTCGGCGTTATCGTCGCCCCCACAGCCGCGGAAGCTCAGGACAAATATCGCGAATATCTGCGCTATGCCAGTCCGGAAGCCGGCCTGGCGCATTTCTCCAGTTCTACCGGCATCGACCTCTCGCGTTTCGGGCTCGACGATCCGATCCAGACCGGGCCGACCCAGGCCATTCAATCCGTGACCCAAACCTACCGCGGCTGGACCCGGCGCCAACTGCTGGAACAGCACGCTATGGGCGGCCGCTACCCACTGGTGGTGGGCGATCCCCAGCAGGTGGCCGATGCCTTGCTGCAGTGGATTGACCAGGCCGATATCGACGGTTTTAACCTGACGCGAATCGTTAACCCAGGCAGCTACCGCGATTTTATTGATTTGGTGGTGCCGGAATTGCAATCGCGCGGGCGATACAAGACCGCCTACCGTGCCGGCAGCCTGCGGCAAAAACTGTTCCAACAACAAGACCGATTACCCCCAAGTCACCCGGCAGCCCGCTGGCGTCTGGGCGCTCCATTAACGGTTTGAACCACTTACTTTTCTTTTAAAGGGACAACATCATGACCATAGCCAATCTGGCACTAAAAATACTGTTCCCGGCGCTGCTGGCCCTCTCAGGCTCGGTGGCGGCGGCCAATGACTACAGTGGCGCCCTGAAGGTCGGCACCACCGCCGCCTTCGCGCCGCCGTTGGAAGTGGCGGCGGAAGAGGCTCGCAAACAAGGGCTGAAGGTGGACATTATCGAATTCAGCGACTGGACCGCTCCTAACGTCAGCCTGGAAAACGGCGATATCGACGTCAACCTGTTCCAGCACCTGCCGTTCCTGCACAACGCCAACAAAGAAGGCAATTTCCACCTGGTGGCCTACGCCCCGGCGATCATCAATAACGTAGGGTTGTATTCCAAGAAACATAAAAGCATTGCCGAACTGCCGGACGGTGCCAGCGTGGCGATTGCCAATGACGTGATTAACGGCGGGCGCGGTCTGTTGCTGTTACAAAAGGCCGGGCTGATTAAGCTCAAACCCGGTGCGGGTATCCAGGCGACCCAGGCCGATATTGTCAGTAACCCCAAACACATCAAGATTATCGAGGTAGAAGCGGTGCAACTGGCGCGCACCCTGGAAGAAGTGGATCTGGCGCAGGGCTATCCCCACTACCTGCGGCTTTCCGGCACCGTCGATCCCAACAGCGCCCTGCTGTTTGACGGCCTGGAGAACCCGGAGTACGTGATCCAATTCGTGATCCGCGACGGTCATCAGGACGATCCGCGACTGCGCAAGTTTGTCGACGTGTATCAGCATTCCCCGGTGGTACGCGCGAAGCTGGACAGTTTCTACGGCAAACTGTATCAGCCAGGCTGGAGTCAATAAGTTATGTCCAGCCTGGTCCTGACTCCCCCGGAGGCCCTGGTTGCCGATGAGCCGGTTCGCCACCTGGATGATACTCATCTGCGCTTTACCCGGCTCAGCAAGCGTTATCCCGGCCAACTGACCGATGCGCTAAAGGAAATTAACCTCAGCATTCGCCGAGGGGAAATTTTCGGCATCATCGGCCGTAGCGGCGCGGGGAAATCCTCGTTGATCCGCACCATCAACCGATTGGAACGCCCCAGTGGCGGCAGCGTCGAGGTCGATGGCGTCGATATTGATCGTCTGAATGAAGATCAATTGGTGGCCTTCCGACGGCGTACCGGCATGATTTTTCAGCATTTCAACCTGCTGTCGGCCAAAACCGTTCGGCAGAATATCGAGCTGCCCCTGCGTGTGGCGGGCGTGCCCCCCGCAGAACGGCGCAGCCGAGTGGATGCGCTGCTGGAGCTGGTCGGGCTACGCGACTACCCGGACGCCTACCCGGCACAGCTTTCCGGCGGGCAGAAACAGCGGGTCGGTATCGCCAGGGCACTGGTGCACAACCCTGAACTGTTGCTGTGCGACGAGGCCACCTCGGCACTCGATCCGGAAACCACCCGCGCCATTTTGGCCTTGCTGCAACGCATCAACCGAGAGTTCAACATCACCATCGTGCTGATCACCCACGAAATGGAGGTGATCCACGATATTTGCCACCGGGTCGCCGTGCTGGAGCGCGGCGAAATTATCGAGTACGGCCCCGTCTGGCAGGTGTACGGCAATCCGCAGCAGGAAACTACGCGTATCTTGTTGACCCCGGCGCACGACAGCCTGCCCGAGATGCTGGCCGGACGAATTACCGCTACGCCATCGGCGCCGGATTCGCCGTTGTTAATCCGATTGCGTTATCGCGGTCTGGGGGCTTCGCTGGAACTGAATCGGGTGCTGGCGGCTTTTCAGGGCAATGTGACACTGGTCGAAAGCGCCATTGAGCATATTCAGGGACGGGCCATAGGGTACTTGCTGTTAAGCGTGACACCGTCACCGTTTGCATCCGCTATTCCACAAACGCTGGCCGACAGCGTGGAGGTACTGGGCTATGTCACTGCTGCTTGACCGGCTGTGGGCCGGATTTCTCGATACGCTGCTGATGGTGGGCGTTTCCTCTCTGCTGGCACTGGCGCTGGGGCTGCCGCTGGCGGTTGTGCTGGTGGTCAGCGAACGCGGTGGGCTCTATGAACAAGTCGGGGTTCAACGGGTACTCGGCTGGCTGGTGAATCTGTTTCGCTCGATCCCCTTCTTGATCCTGATGGTCGCCTTGATCCCGTTCACCCGCATGCTGGTCGGCACCTCTTACGGCGTCTGGGCAGCGGTGGTACCGCTGACGGTCGCCGCCATGCCGTTCTTTGCGCGCATCGCCGAAGTCAGTCTAAGGGAGGTGGATCACGGCCTGATTGAGGCGGCACAGGCCATGGGATGCCGTCGTGGGCACATCATCCGCCACGTGCTGCTGCCGGAAGCCATGCCCGGCATCGTCAGCGGTTTCACCATTACTCTGGTCACCATGATCAACGCTTCGGCGATGGCCGGGGCTATCGGAGCCGGCGGTCTGGGTGATTTGGCTTACCGTTATGGTTACCAGCGTTTCGACACCCAGGTCATGCTCACTGTCATCGTGGTGCTGGTGGCTCTGGTCACCCTGCTGCAATTTTTTGGCGATCGGCTTTCGCGCCGATTAAACCACCGGCAATAACCCTTTTGTTAAATGGATATTGATGATGAATAAATTGAAAGCCTCTTTGATCGCCGCGTCGCTGCTGTTGGGCACTTGTGCTCTGTCGAACGCGGCGGCACAGGAAACACCACAGCAAATCACCATTGGCTATCAGAAAGCCAATATCTTTGCCCTGTTAAAATACCGTGGCTCGCTGGAGAAGGCCCTGGCACCTCAGGGCATCAAGCTGCGGTGGATTGAATTCCCCGCCGGGCCGCAGATGCTGGAGGGACTGAACGTGGGCAGCATTGACCTGGCGGCGACTGGCGATGCACCGCCGGCCTTCGCTCAGGCGGCCAAGGCGGATCTGATCTATCTGGGGCATTCGCCGGCCAGCCCGAAAACCGAAGCCATTGTGGTGCCCCAGGATTCGCCGATCAAAACCGTCGCCGACCTCAAAGGCAAACGGGTGGCGCTGAACAAAGGTTCCGATGTCAACTACCTGCTGGTCAGCGCGCTGGAACAGGCCGGATTAAGCTATAAGGACGTTACCCCGGTGTATCTGCCGCCCAGCGACGCTCGCGCCGCCTTCCAGCGTGGCAGCGTCGACGCCTGGGTGATTTGGGATCCTTATTACGCCGAAGTGCAAAGTCATGCCAACGCTCGCCTGCTTAAAGACGCCGAAGGCCTGGTGCCGCATTACACCTTCTACCTTGCCAGCCGTCACTTTGCCGAAACCTACCCTGACAGCGCCAAGCTGGTGCTCGAACAGTTGGGAGAACTGAGCACCTGGGCCAACGCGCATCAGGATGAAGCGGCGAAAATCTTGTCGCAGAGTACCGGATTGGATCAGGCTATCTGGGCCAAAGCCCTCGCCCGCATGCCGTTTGGCAGCCAGCGCATGACCCCGGAGGTGTTCTCGCAACAGCAGCAACTGGCGGATAAGTTTACCGCCATCGGTCTCCTCCCGGTCAAGGTGGATGTCAGCAGTGCACGCTGGTCAGAAGATAAGTAAGTGACTGATTATTTATCTATTAATTCGACTAGCAAAGTCATATTCGGCATTTAACCGCCGGGAAGATTTAGATTATGATTCTTGCCTGTCTCTGAGGTTTGTTTCAGGGCCTGTCTACCGGAATTTTTTGTCCTTGTTTTGTTCGTCGTGAACGCTTGGCCGCACCTCTGTGCGGCTTTTTATTTTTTGGGGTACTGACCTGCTGACGGCATAAAAAAACCGGCACCGATTGCTCCGTGCCGGTTGTGCCTTATCGCGCCGGGGCTAGCGCCCTTTGGCCAGCTTATGCAAGGTGGCGGCCAACAGATCCACTTCCTCGTGGGTGTTGTAAAACGCCAATGACGGCCGCACCGTAGTTTCTACGCCGAAGCGTCGCAAGATCGGTTGAGCGCAATGATGACCGGATCGCACCGCAATACCCTCACGGTTGAGCGCATTCCCCACCTCTTCGGTGCGATAACCACTCAAAACGAATGACAGCACGCTGGCCTTATTGGCCGCAGTGCCGATCAGTCGCAGGCCGGGAATGCGGATCAACTGCTCGGTGGCATATTCCAGCAGCTCATGCTCGTAGCGGTTGATGTTATCCAGCCCCAGACGTTCGACATAGTCCACCGCCGCCCCCAATCCTACCGCATCGGCAATGTTACCGGTGCCGGCTTCAAATCTGGCCGGTGCCGGTTGGTACAGCGTTTTCTCAAAAGTGACGTCGGCAATCATGTTGCCGCCCCCTTGCCACGGTGGCAAGGTTTCCAGCAGCTCAGCCTTGCCGTACACCGCACCAATGCCGGTAGGAGCAAACACCTTATGGCCGGAGAACACGTAAAAATCCGCGTCCAGCGCCTGCACGTTGACCTTCAGGTGAGAGACCGCCTGCGCACCGTCGACCAAAACCCGGGCGCCAGCCTGATGAGCCAGTGCAATCACCTGCTCCACTGGCGTAACCGTGCCCAAGGCATTGGAGACCTGAGTGATCGAAACCAAACGGGTGCGCGGTGACAATAACTTGCGGTACTCGTCCAGCAGGATTTGCCCGCTGTCATCAACCGGGATCACCCGAATCTTGGCTCCCACGCTGGCCGCAAGCTGCTGCCAGGGCACAATGTTGGCGTGGTGCTCCAACTGCGAAACCACGATTTCATCTCCCTCGCCGATGTATTTACGACCAAAGGTATTGGCAATCAGGTTAATGGCCTCGGTTGCGCCACGGGTGAAGACGATTTCCGCCGGTGATTTGGCCCCCAGAAAACGGGCCACGCTGTTTCTGGCCCCCTCATAGGCATCCGTTGCTCTGGCGGCAAGCTCATGCGCCGCGCGATGAATGTTTGAGTTTTCATGGGCGTAGAAATACGCCAGCCGATCGATAACCTCCTGCGGCTTATGGGTGGTCGCCGCATTGTCCAGCCACACCAGGGGTTTACCCTTGACCCGTTCTGCCAGGATGGGAAAATCCCGGCGTACGGCATGCACATCAAAGCGGTTGCGAGCCCCGTGCTGCGGCGCCCCTTCACGCCATTGGTGCCCCTGCTCGAGGAAATAATATTGCCCGCTGGCCGCATCTTGCGCGACGCCGCTGACCGGCGCTGAGTCTGGGGGAAACAATGCGCCAATAACCGCTTCCAGTTCGCCCTTTATCGCCCCGGCAAAGGGTTGATCGCTCAGGTGTTGCTGGCCGGTCAGCGCCTGACTTGCCAGCCCCGCCGGCCCGCTATCCGCAGAGTCCTGCCGCTGCGGAGTCGGGATATCGCTGAGAAAATAGAACCCGGGCGTTGCTTCAGGAACCCGCGGCTGAGGCAGCGTTGGCGGTGCCAAAAAAGCCTGACGCTGTTGCCCCAGCTGACGGCCGGACGGCGCCTGTGCCTCCAGAGCGTCAGTAGCAAGCGCAGCCTCCAGAACTGGCGCAGCGGTCTGCGGTAATACCCTTGTTGCGCTTTCGCTGCCTGCCGCTTGTTGCAGCCCGGCGCCCAGTTCCTTTCCAGGCAGCGTGCTGAAGATCTGATTAGCCAGCGTGGCCAACGCGTTAACGTCAGGCAAACCGGCCGGTGGCGCGGCTTGGTGAGGCAGTGCGTTATTTGTAGCTGTCTGGATAGTCATGATATTTGCTCACATCAACATCGTCTAAAACGGCAACGGCATCTTCAGTCAGAACCGCCAATGAGCAGTAAAGCGAGATCAGGTAGGAAGCGATCGCATTGCGGTTAATGCCCATAAACCGCACCGACAACCCCGGGCTCTGCTCACCGGCGACACCCGGCTGATACAGACCAATGACGCCCTGACGCTTTTCCCCGGTACGCAGCAGAATAATTTTGGTTTTACCCTCTTCGTCGATCGGCAGCTTATCCGAAGGGATCAGCGGCAAGCCGCGCCAGGTCAGGAACTGCGAGCCAAACAGGCTGACGGTTGGCGGCGGTACGCCACGGCGCGTGCACTCACGCCCAAAGGCCGCGATGGCTAATGGATGAGCCAGGAAGAAGCCGGGTTCTTTCCATACTTTGGTGATCAATTCATCCAGATCGTCCGGCGTCGGCGCCCCGGTCAGCGTAGAGATACGTTGGGCGTCATCAACGCTGGCCAATAAACCGTATTCAGGGTTATTGATCAGCTCGTTTTCCTGGCGTTCTTTAATGGTTTCAATCGTCAAACGCAGCTGCTCGCGGATCTGATCGTGCGGGCTGCTATACAAATCCGACACCCGGGTGTGCACATCCAGAATGGTGGTTACGGCATTGAGGAAATATTCACGTGGCGCCTCTTCGTAATCGACGTAGGTCTGCGGCAATAACCCCTCGTCGCGCTGCGAGCAGGCCACCTGCACATTTAATGGATTTTTGACCTTGTTAAGGCGGAATATCCCCGCTTCGACCGGTGTCCACTGCAGCAAATGCACCAGCCAGCGTGGCGTGAGAATAGATAATTGCGGGACGGTCTTCGTGGCGTTAGCCAATTGCCGCGCGGCATTATCCCCTAATGCAAGCCGGGCATCATTTTGTTGAGACATGGTTGTTTCTCCTGAAAAAAATAGGCTGGTGATAAATAATGATTAATTGCCGGTTAAATAGCGCGTTAAATAGATGCTGGAATTATTGATTTCGTTTCGCAGACCTCACTGCGAAATAATCAGGGTTAATAAAATACGCCAAATTAAATTCCAGAGCCGAATTCATGACTGTCGCTCTGAATATTTGCCTGGCGAATATTACTGCCGGGTTTGACGCTGCGCGTCAGCCAGACATTACCGCCAATGGAAGACCCTTTCCCAATGGTGATCCTGCCCAACAACGTAGCGCCGGCGTAGATCACCACATCATCTTCAATAATCGGATGACGCGGCTGCCCTTTCTGCAGAATGCCGGACTCTTCGGTGACAAAGCGCTTGGCTCCCAACGTGACAGCCTGATAGATACGCACCCGTTTACCGATAATCGCAGTTTCTCCAATCACGACGCCGGTGCCGTGATCGATAAAAAAGCCGTCATCAATTTGCGCTCCGGGATGAATATCGATACCGGTTTCTCCGTGAGCCTTTTCGGCGATGATGCGTGCCAACAGGGGAACGCCTGCCCGATAGAAATAGTGTGCCAAACGGTGATGGATAATGGCGTTAACACCAGGGAAACACAGTAAAACCTCATCCACACTGCGTGCCGAAGGGTCTCCGTGATAGGCGGCCAGAATATCGCTGTCCAACCGGCGGCGAATGGTGGGCAGCACGGCGGCGAATTGACGCACCAATGTCACCGCCTGTGTATTCAGTGCATCCCCCGGTTCGCCGTCTTCGCCCTCGGAACGGCTAAAACCAAGCGCCAGCCGCACCTGAATCAATAGAGCATTCAGCACGGCATCCAATGCATGGCCGACGAAGTAATCTTCACTTTCATGGCGCAGATCGTCCGGGCCCAGGCGCATGGGAAATAATATCGCCCGCAGCGATTCGGCAATTTCGTTGACTGCGCTCTTTGATGGCAGCTCCTTTTGCCCGGAAACTGAGGCCTGGCCGCTGTGTTCACGCCAGTGCAATCTCGCTGAACGCAGCTCGTTGACGATATCGGCCAGTTGCCAGTTGGTATTTTCTTTTAACGGTAAAAAGCGAGTCATAATTCCCTCTGTTTATCTGATAACACCCCATGACCCACCAAGGACAAGCGCCGTTAATACGTTTTAAACCAGGGCAGATGCCGCGCAGCTTCAAAGCCACCCAGCACACCGTAAACCTGTGTATAACCGGCTTTCTGGGCGGCTAACACCGCGTCCGCAGAACGTTTTCCGGTTTGGCACAGCAGGAGCAGCGGGTGCTGCTTGTCGACAACCTTGCTTAATTCAAGGAAAAAACGCGGATTGCGGATTTTGTTCGAACCGGTCAGCCAGGGAACCAAAGAGGATTGTTCAACATAGCCAAATGTCTTTCGCTCTTCCGGACTGCGGATATCCACCAAGACGGCTGACCCGCTGTTGAACAGTTGCCAACTGGCCTCCGGTGTCAAGTCACGCTCAAAGACGTCAGCATTTTGCGTGCCGGGGTTATTCGCATTCGCGTTGGGATTGTTTATAAACGTCTGCGCCGTTGTGTAATGTGGCGATATGGACATATTCACCTCCGGTATATTCTCTATTTTTCAGTAAGGTTGTTTTCCTTCATTAACCTCAATCTATTACCCTTTCTCAGTGACAATAAATAACTTTTCATTAGGGCTTATAGTAAAAGCGTCTAGTTCGCCTTAGCTAAATTAACGCTAATAAAAACTGTTTTTTCACTTATCCCTTTGCCTTTAATCTGGTCATGTTACAGCGCGCTGTTACCCGTTTTCACCCGTTGATCACATTACGGGTAACACAGTTTGTTAACACTCTTCAGCGTGATATCTGTCGCAAAACCGCCTGCCGAAAACCGCTTTTATAGCATTAACCCAGCAACGCTAATTTTGACAGGTGAAACCATGACCAACTCTGCTCCCGATAAAGTGCTGTTAATTGCCCCAGTGATGGAAAACCTGTTGGCCCGTCTCGAAGCTAATTATGCGGTACACCGGCTGTATGAGCAGGCTGACCCAGCCGCTTTTCTGGCTGAAAAAGGCGACGATTTCCGTGCGATAGTCACCCGTGGTGATATCGGCGTAACCACACCGGTACTAGAACAATTACCCAACCTCGGGCTGATTGCGGTGTTTGGCGTAGGTACTGACGCGATTGATCTGAATTACACCCGTAAACACGGCATTGCCGTCACCATTACCTCGGGCGCCTTGACGGAAGACGTGGCGGATATGGCTCTGGGATTGTTGCTGGCTACCGCTCGTCAGCTGTGCCACAACGATCGTTTTGTGCGTGAAGGTCGCTGGCTGAAGGAAGCGCCTGGCCTGTCGGTGCAGGTCAGCGGCAAACGGCTGGGCATTTTCGGCATGGGCAATATCGGTCGCGCCATCGCCCAACGCGCCGCCGGTTTCAATATGCGCATCCAATACGCCAGCCGCACGCAGGACAGTTCGCTGCCCTATTGCTATTTCCCGGACCTGCTGGCATTAGCGCGGGAAAGCGACTTCTTTATCATTGCCATTTCCGGCGGTAAAGACAGCGCCGGCCTGGTGGACAAGGCGGTGTTCGCCGCCCTGCCGCCGCATGCCCTGGTGATTAACATTGCTCGCGGCAGCATCGTTAACCAACCCGACCTGATTGCCGCCCTGCAAAGCGGCGCCATCGCCGGTGCCGGGCTGGACGTTTATGCTCACGAACCCGAGGTGCCTGCCGAACTGATCGCCATGGAAAACGTGGTGCTGCAACCGCATATCGCCAGCGCCACCCAGGAAACCCGGCAAAAGATGAGCGATATCGTGTTTAGCAACGTTGAAGCTTTCTTCAATCGGGCGCCGCTGCCCCACGCCATTGAATAATTAACGCGTTTTCTTTTCGATTTTATTACTGCCGAACCACAGAGCCTCTTTAACGAGAGGTTCTCCCTGCGCCCTGTAAAGAGAGATCGCCATGGATAATAAAATACCCAACACCCGCTGGCTGCGGGTTATTGCCCCGATCCTGATCGCCTGCATTATTTCCTTTATGGACCGGGTTAATATCAGTTTCGCACTGCCCGGCGGTATGGAAAGCGATCTGGGCATCACCAGCCAGATGGCCGGGCTGGCCAGCGGCATCTTCTTTATCGGCTACCTGTTTTTGCAGGTTCCCGGAGGGCGCATTGCGGTCAACGGCAGCGGCAAGCGTTTTATTGCCTGGTCGCTGTGCGCCTGGGCGGTAGTCTCGGTGGCGACCGGTTTTGTCACTAACCACTATCAACTGTTGGTGTTGCGCTTCGTGTTGGGCATTTCCGAGGGCGGCATGTTACCGGTGGTGCTGACCATGATCAGCAACTGGTTCCCGGAAAAAGAACTGGGTCGCGCCAACGCCTTTGTCATGATGTTTGCCCCTTTGGGCGGCATGCTTACCGCACCGATTTCCGGCGCCATCATTAATCAGCTCGACTGGCGCTGGCTGTTTATCCTCGAAGGTCTGCTGTCGCTGGTGGTATTGGCCGTTTGGTGGTTGCTGATCAGCGATCGTCCGCAGGAAGCACGCTGGTTGCCGTCCCGTGAGCGTGAGTATCTGATCGCCGAACTGACGCGTGAACGGCAAGCGCGCAGCAGCCTGCAGCCGGTCAGCAAGGCGCCATTGAGAGACGTCTTTCGCAACAAGGGACTGATGAAGCTGGTGCTGCTGAACTTTTTCTATCAAACCGGCGACTACGGCTACACCCTGTGGCTGCCCACCATTTTGAAGAACCTCACCGGCGGTAACATGGCCTCGGTCGGTTTCCTGGCGATTTTGCCGTTCGTCGCCACCCTGTTGGGGATCTACCTGATTTCAGTGCTGACCGACAAAACCGGCAAGCGCCGCCTGTGGGTGATGGTTTCTCTTTTCTGCTTCGCGGCGGCGCTGCTGGCTTCGGTGGTGCTGCGTCATAACGTGGTGGCGGCCTACATCGCGTTGGTGGTGTGCGGCTTCTTCCTCAAAGCCGCCACCAGCCCGTTCTGGTCGATGCCGGGGCGTATCGCCTCGGCAGAAGTCGCCGGCGGCGCGCGCGGTGTGATTAACGGCCTCGGCAACCTGGGCGGCTTCTGCGGGCCTTATCTGGTGGGGGTGATGATCTACCTGTATGGTCAGAACGTGGCGGTATGCGCTCTGGCCGTCTCACTGATCATCGCCGGCATCATCGCCTGGCGCTTGCCGAAGGAATGTGACCTGACCGGCAGCGAACCGGCGCACGACAAGCTGCTGGACAACGCCAAACGGGCCTGAATAACAACGAAAACCACGAGCGGGCTACGGCAAAATTTGCTATGTTAGCCCGCTGATTAAGGTCTGTTGTTACTCGCTGGATTAGGTCTATGTTTACCCATAAAGCAATCGCCGAACTCAATGCGCTGGAATTGTTGGTCTATAACTACATCACCAAAAACAAGAACCCGGTGATGTATATGACCATCCGCGAACTGGCCGAGGCCGCCGGGGTATCCACCACTACCGTACTGCGCTTTTGCAAGAAAATGGGCTGCGACGGCTACTCCGAATTTCGCATCCGTTTTAAGCTGTATCTTGAGCAGACTGAAGCACCGCCGGTGGATTTCGGCACCAGCGAAATCATCAGCTTCTTTAAAAGCATTAACAACGACGAATTTAATCAACTGATAGACCAGGCGGTACAGCATATTGCCGCCGCTGAGCGCATTATTTTCGTCGGCGTCAGCACCTCCGGAGCATTGGGGAAATACGGTGCGCGTTTCTTTTCCAACGTCGGAAAATTCAGCACCCATATCGACGATCCTTATTACCCCATCAATAGCGACATGTATAAAAGCGCGGTCGCAATAATACTTTCGGTGTCTGGAGAGACCGAAGAAATTTTGCGCCTCGCCAGCCAGTTCAGCCTGCACCACTGCAAAATCATCAGCATCACCAACAACGAGACTTCCTCACTGGCGCGCATGGCGGACTTCAACCTCTCTTACCACGTTCCCCCGCAGTTGATCGCCGGGCAACACAATATCACCACCCAAATCCCGGTCATTTACATTATCGAGACCATCGGCAAGCGGCTGGGGCATATTAATTACGCAAAATAAAACAGCCTGTTTTTTTAATGTGACACGTCACCTGATCGGTAATTTGTTATATCGTGACATTCCATTTCAGCTTGCTACTATATTCTCATTCCGGCAGTTCAGTGCTTTCTGATAATAATCCGATGAGAAACCTACGATGAAACAACAACAGTTACCGAAAGATTTTCTGTGGGGCGGTGCCGTAGCGGCGCACCAGGTTGAAGGCGGTTGGGATCAGGGCGGTAAAGGCCCAAGCATTGCCGACGTGTTGTCTGGCGGCTCTCACGGTGTGGATCGCGTTATGACCGACGGGGTACAGGAAGGCTATCGTTACCCTAATCACGAAGCGGTGGACTTTTACGGCCGTTACAAGCAGGACGTGGCGTTATTCGCCGAAATGGGCTTTAAATGCTTCCGTACCTCTATCGCCTGGACGCGTATCTTCCCGAATGGCGACGAGCAAGAGCCAAACGAAGCCGGCCTGCAGTTTTACGACGATTTGTTTGATGAGCTGCTGAAATACAATATCCAGCCGGTAATCACCCTGTCCCACTTTGAAATGCCTTATCACCTGGTGAAGGAATATGGCGGCTGGAAGAACCGGCAGGTCGTCGATTTCTTCGTGCGCTTCAGCGAAGTGGTGCTGCGCCGTTATCAGCACAAAGTGAAATACTGGATGACCTTTAACGAGATCAACAACCAGAGCAACTACCAGTATCCGCTGTTTGGCTACTGCTGCTCCGGCGTGGTGTATACCCAGGAAGAGAACCCGGAGCAGACGCTGTATCAGGTGTTGCACCATCAGTTTGTCGCCAGCGCCCTGGTAGTGAAACTCGGTCACCAGATTAACCCGGAATTCAAAATTGGCTGCATGCTGGCCTGCGTCCCCTTCTACCCGTACTCCTGCAAACCGGACGACGTCATGTACAGCGTCGAAGCCATGCACTCACGCTACCTGTACACCGACGTACAAGTGCGAGGCTACTATCCGTCGTACCTGCTGCGAGACTGGGAGCGCAAAGGGTTCCAGATTGAGATGCAACCGCAGGACGAGCAAACCCTGCGCGAAGGCTGCGCGGACTACATCGGTTTCAGCTACTACATGAGCAACGCCCTGCAGGCCGATGCGGTGAGCAGCGACAATGAGATGTTCAGTTTCCCCGGTAACGTACCTAACCCGCATGTCAAAGCCTCCGACTGGGGCTGGCAAATTGACCCGGTCGGGCTGCGTTACTCGCTGAACGTGCTTTACGAACGTTACCAGAAACCGCTGTTTATCGTTGAAAACGGCTTCGGCGCATTCGACACGGTTGAGGCTGACGGTCAGATCAACGATGACTATCGCATCGACTATCTGCGTGCGCACATCGAGCAGATGAAAAAGGCGGTTATCGAAGACGGCGTGGACCTGATCGGTTACACCCCGTGGGGCTGCATCGACTGCGTGTCCTTCACCACCGGTGAATACGGCAAGCGTTACGGCTTTATCTACGTCGACAAACACGATGATGGCACCGGCACCCTCGAGCGCTCGCGCAAAAAGAGCTTCGACTGGTACCGCACCGTGATCGCCAGCAACGGCGAACAGCTTTAACCCCGGCGTTTTCACCAGGGCGGTTTTACCGCTCTGGTGTCATTGACAAAGTGCTCTGTTGTTTAATGGTAGGGGCGCTGCATGCTGCGCCTAATAGCATAATCAATGAGTTAAATCGGGGCGAACATGGGTACAAACCGGTCACATAGGTAACACTTTTAACCGGTCACATGGGTAACAGTTATAGACTGGCATGGCGGAGGTAATTCACTATGCCCTGGACCGAGACTGTTACCCATGTGACCGGTTAAAAGTGTTACCTATGTGACCGGTTTGTACCCATGTTCGCCCCGATTTAACTCATTGATTATGCTATTAGGCGCAGCATGCA
>JAAXZN010000052.1 GCA_012719855.1 Serratia liquefaciens
ACCTGCGGAACCCGCACGGTTTTACTGCGCGCCAGCAAGGCCAGTTGGTCGGCTTCGGCGGTGAAGATGGGCAACAGTTCGCGAGCATCGCATTTGACAAACACCTGGTTGTCACCGTAACTCACGCGCCACGCCGGATGGATTTCTCCCCCGGGCAGTTCAGTCCTTTCGCGGATTTCTGCGCTGCCAAGATGTTCACTTAACAGACGGCTAACGGCTTGCCACATGGTACACCCCCTCTGTGCTGCCTGCGAATTCATTAGGTTAGCGTCTTTAGCCCTGTGAAAACACGACCTGGCGCACAGCTGGCGCCGACAACCGGCGATTTTCTCGCCATCGCGTTTGCTCAAAGTATATACGCTATTGATTAATTTAAGTACGGCGTCGGTTGCAACTTGGCGACGCGGGAGCGATGTTTATTGGGCCGGCAGCGATTGCGGCAAGGGCAGGGTCTTCAGATAACTATCATTATCAATGAGATGAGAAACCATGGAGCAAAACTGGCAGTGGCAGCGGGGCGAATACCGGATCAACAGTGATAAAAGTGAATTAAATCTCGCCTTTACTCATGCATTCTTGACCACCTCAAGCTGGGCGAGCGGCATTTCGTTGCCGACGGTGCAGCTGTCTATCGACAATAGCCTGTGTTTTGGCCTGTATCATCAACACCAGCAGATTGGATTTGCGCGTCTGGTGACGGATTACGCCACTTTTGGCTATCTGTGCGATGTGTTTGTCTCCCCGGACTACCAGGGACAAGGGTTAGCTCGTTGGCTGATGGACTGCACGCTGGAGCATCCGGTGTTGCAGCAGCTGCGGCGGATTATGCTGGTGACCGGTACTGCGCCATGGTTGTATCAAAAGGTGGGCTATGAAGCGATAAACCGCGAGGATTTTGTCTGGCACATTGTCCGACCGGATATCTATCGGCAGCCATAATGAGAAGCGGCGGTGCTATTAGGCACCGCCGCCTGTTTCAAGGTTTCGCGTCTAGCACTCCACTTTCGTGACGTTGTAACGGTTTGAATTTGCTGTAGAGCAGGGCGAACACGAACAGGATTGCCTGGACTATGACAATGCAGGGGCCGGTGGCACCGTCAATGTGGAAGCTGATTAAGGTGCCGAGTACGCAGGAGAAAACGGACACCACGGTGGCGACCATCAGCATGCGGTCGAAGCTGCGGCACAGCATAAAGGCAATGATGCCCGGGGCGATCAGCATCGCAATCACCAGAATGACCCCGACGGCCTGCAGTGAGGCGACAATGGTCAGCGCCAGCAGGCACAGCAGCCCGTAATGCAACAGTTTCACCGGCAGGCCTATCACTCTGGCATGGTTGGGATCGAAACAGTAGAGCATCAAATCTTTGCGTTTCAGCAGCACCACCAGCAGCGTAATGCCGGCCATCAGCAACGTCTGCTTCAGCTCTGCGTCGGTAATGCCCAGCATATTGCCGAACAGAATGTGGCTGAGGTGCTGATCGGTATCGATGCGGGAAAACAACACCAGCCCAAAGGCAAACATGCCGGAGAAAACGATACCCATCACCGTGTCTTCTTTGACCCGACTGTTTTCTTTCAGGTAGCCGGTGGCGACCGCACAGAAAATGCCCGAGAAGAAGGCGCCTATCACCACCGGAATGCCGAGCACGAACGCCACCACGATACCGGGCAGCACCGCATGCGAGATGGCGTCACCCATCAGCGACCAGCCTTTGAGCACCAGATAGCAAGAGAGCACCGCACACACCACGCCGGTCACGATGGCGGCCAGGATTGCCCGCTGCATAAAGGGATAGGCGAAGGGCTCGCTGAGCAGTTGATACAGGGTTTCCATCAGTGGCCTCCGGTTTGTTCACGTGCCACGCGGCGTTTGGATGCCAGCAGCCCGTGCTTGGGAGCGAAGAAAAAGGCCGCCAGGAACACCAGCGTTTGCAGGGTTACGATCACCCCACCGGTAGCGCCGTCGAGGAAGAAGCTGAGGTAAGCGCCCAGGCCGCTGGTCAGTGCGCCAATCGCGATGGCGATAATCACCAACCGGCTGAAACGGTCGGTCAGCAAGTAGGCGGTAGCCCCCGGCGTGATCACCATGGCGATCACCAAAATAGCTCCTACCGTTTGCAATGCCGCTACGGTGCAGGCGCTGAGCAGGGTGAAGAACAGGATCTTTAACCGCAGCGGTGACAGGCCGATAGACACAGCGTGGTTTTCGTCAAAGAACACCGCCAGCAGGTCTTTCCACACCAGACACAAGATCAGCAGCGAAACGCCGATGATAATCTCGACCTGCAATACGTCTTCATCGGCGATGCCGAGGATGTTGCCGAAGATAATCGACTGGACGTTAACCGACGTCGGGTTGAGCGACACAATCAACAGGCCCACGGCGAAGAAGGTGGAAAAGATAAAGCCGATAATGGCATCCTCACGCAGGCGAGTCACGTGGCGCACCAGGGTCATCGCCAGCGCGGCCAGCATGCCGGTGAAAAAGGCCCCGGCGGCGTAGGGCAGGCCTAGCGCATAGGCCCCGGCAACGCCGGGCACCACCGAATGCGACAGTGCGTCACCCATCAGCGACCAGCCCTTTAGCATCAGGTAGGCAGAAAGGAACGCGCAGGCGGCGCCGACGATGGCGCTGACCCAGATGGCTTTGACCATGTAGTTGTAACTGAAGGGTTGCAGCAGAAGTTCCAGCATCAGGGTTGTTTCTCCTTCGGCTGGCTTTGCGCCGGCGGATCGCTCTTGGTATGGCCATAGAACACCGCTGGGCGCTCGTCATCGGTCAATACCGTTACCGTACGCGGATCGTTGTCGTCGTGCAGGTCCGGGCCTGACAGATTGATATGGCGCAGTACGCCGCCGAACGCCTGTTCCAGATTGCTCTGGGTAAAAGTGGTTTCTGTTGGGCCGGCGGCCAGCACCGTGCGGTTAATCAGGATCACCCGATCGCAAAATTCCGGCACGCTCCCCAGGTTATGGGTTGAAACCAGGATCAGGTGGCCTTCATCACGCAGTGCGCGCAGCAGGTCGATAATGGCGTTCTCGGTTTTGACGTCGACCCCGGTGAAAGGCTCGTCCAGCAGCAGAACGCTGCCTTGCTGTGCCAGCGCACGCGCCAAAAAGACGCGTTTTTTCTGCCCGCCGGAAAGCTCGCCGATCTGGCGAGTGCGCAGCTCACTCAGCCCAACGCGTTCCAGCGCCTTGTCCACCCGCAGCCTGTCTTCCTTTGAAGGAATTCGCAGGAAGTTCATCTTGCCGTAACGGCCCATCATCACCACGTCTTCCACCAGCACCGGAAAATTCCAGTCGACGTCTTCGGTTTGCGGCACGTAGGCAATAATGTTTTTCTTCAGCGCCTGCGCGACCGGCTGCTCGTTGAGCTGCACGCGGCCGGTCGTGGGGCGCACCAGGCCCATAATGCTTTTGAACAAGGTCGATTTACCGCTGCCATTGACGCCGACCAGCGCGCAGATGGCACCGCCGCTCAGGGTAAAGCTGGCGTTGTGGATCGCGGTATGGCCGTTGTTGTAGGTCACGGTAACGTCGTCCACGCTCAACTCAGGGCGGACAAAAACCTCGTTGCTCATTGATCAAATCCTTTGGCAATAGTTTGTACGGTGACATTGAGCAGGTCGATATAGGTCGGTACCGGGCCATCCTGGGTGGACAGGGAGTCGACATAGAGTACGCCGCCGTATTTTGCGCCGGTTTCTTTCGCCACCTGCCTGGCCGGTTTGTCCGAAATGGTGCTTTCGCTGAACACCACCGGGATATGGTTGGCGCGCACGGCGTCAATCACGCGGCGAACCTGCTGCGGTGAACCTTGTTCATCGGCGTTGATCGGCCACAGATAGACTTCTTTCAATTGATAGTCTTTAGCCAGATAGCTGAAGGCGCCCTCACTGGTCACCAGCCAACGCTGGGCTTCAGGAATACGAGACAGGCGTTCGCGCAGCGGGGCATCCAGCGCGGCAATTTTGGCGGCGTAGGCTTTGGCATTGCGATTGTAGGTTTCGGCATTGGCCGGGTCGTGCTGCACCAGCGCTTTGCGGATATTTTCGATGTACACCTGCGCATTGCTGGCAGACATCCAGGCGTGCGGGTTCGGGTTGCCGTTATAAGGCCCTTCGCGGATCGGCAGCGGGGTGATGCCCTCGGTGACCACGGCCGCAGGTACCTGCTTAATGTTCTCAAAGAAGCGTTGGAACCAGCGTTCCAGATTCATGCCGTTCCACAGGATCAGGTCAGCGTGCTGCGCCTTGACGATGTCGCGCGGCGTAGGCTGGTAATCATGGATCTCGGCACCCGGCTTGGTGATTGACTCCACCACGGCGGCGTCACCGGCCACGTTCTGGGCGATGTCCTGAATAATGGTAAAGGTGGTCACCACGCGCAGCTTCTTTTCCGCCAACGCGGCATGGCTGGTTAGGCTGGCGGTCAACAACAGACACAGCAGGGCGAAAGGGCGGAAACAGGCCCTGCTCTTAATGAGGGAAAGGCGGGGAAAAGCGCGTTGTTTCAAAAACATGGTGACATCTCCTGGCTCAAATGAAAATGATTATCAATATCAATTGGAGCAAAGTCAAGCGTCACCTGCAGGCAAACTGCCGGTTATTTCCACAGCGAAGGGAAATAATACCCTGCAGTGAGTTATAGCATTTTATGTATCAGCATGTAACCGCTTTACGTAGTCCTCATAGGTGACGATGTCGACCTCCGGCGCCTTGCCCAAGGCCACCTGCCCAAGCTTCTGAGCCAGTAGCCGTACATCCTCTTGATCCAGTGGGGTTATTAACGCAAAACTGTTGCTGCCCAGCTCGTGCGGAACGCCATTTTCGTCGGCCACCGACGTGACAAACCCCTGCAGGGTTAATTGTCCTGTCAGCTTGGCTAAATCAGCCAATCCTTCTTCCTGATAGCGAAAAGTCACCACAAAACACGTCGTTGCAGATTGACTCATAAATCACCTCTTGGTATACGAGTAGCTTGAGAATAGACCAAAAAAACCGTACAGGCGTCCTTACAAGTTGTATATGCTACGCAACTCATTGAAAGGAGTGAGGGATTCTGTGAAAACAAAAATAGGTTGCCTGACGGCAATTTTGCTTTTGTCGGGGTGCGCGAAAGACCCGCAAACAGCAACTAATAATTCAGGCAGTGGCACATCGCGTGGTGGTTGGCTAAAGACCCCCCCGCAGGCACCGGTTAACCGCACGGGGACACCGATAGCCTATAACGATTACATTCGTCAGGCCGCCAGCAGCTATGGCGTTGACGAAACGCTGATTAAAGCGATTATTCAGGTGGAGTCTGGGTTTAACCCGAACGCGGTCAGCACCTCGAACGCAGTGGGATTAATGCAGCTGAAGCCTTCAACCGCCGGGCGTGATGCCTATCGCCTGAAAGGAAGAAGCGGGCAGCCAAGCTCGCGTGAGTTGAAGGATCCGGCGGTCAATATTGATCTGGGAACGGCCTATATCAATATTCTTCAAAGCCAGCAGCTAGCCGGGATCAACAACCCACAGACGTTGCGTTACGCCACCATCGTTTCTTACGTGAATGGGGCGGGCGCCATGCTACGTACCTTCTCGTCAGACAAGCGCGTGGCGGTAAACCGCATCAACCAGATGAGCCCGGATGAGTTTTATCAGCACATCCAGAAAAAGCATCCGGCCCCTCAGGCGCCGCGCTATTTATGGAAGGTGACCACCGCCTACCAGGCGATGTCACCCTAGGTAAGATTGCTTCGTCAAACCGGCCGTGTAAACGGCCGGTTTTGTTTTTGGCGCGCGAAAAATCGCGACGCATCTCTCATTTCTCGTTATTTCCCATCCTGTTATCTAAAAAACCGCACGAATAGTTAATTTTACATTAACCATCAAATCTTTACGTTCATTCAATAAGTTACCGGTAACATTCTGGCGTTTGCTCACATTCTGGCCTTCAATAAATATACAAATAAGTAACAATTTATGTTTAAAACCCGCATCGACCGCAAGGTTGAGGTTAAATAGTTGTGATTATCTTTGGATGGAATGTGATATGTCGGACGATAAAACTAACAATTCACGGCGCGATTTCCTGTTGAAATCGATGACTTTAATTCCCGCAGCGGTGATTGGCGGCAGTGGCGTTAGCGCCCTGACGGCACCCTTACCGGCAGTGGCGGCAGCAGACACCCCAAAACAGTCAGATTACCAACCGACCTTCTTTACGCCAGAAGAGTGGGCCTTCGTCAAGGCCGCTGTAGCGCGGCTGATCCCGGCTGACGAGCGTGGCCCGGGCGCGCTGGAAGCCGGCGTACCGGAGTTTATCGATCGTCAGATGAATACCCCGTACGCCACCGGTTCCATTTGGTACATGCAGGGGCCGTTTAACCCGGATGCACCGAAAGAAATGGGTTATCAACTGCCGCTGGTGCCGAAACAGATTTATAACCTGGGCATTGCGGATGCGGATGCCTATTGCAAGAAAACCGCCGGTAAACCTTTTGCCGAACTGGACGCTGCGCAGCAAGACGCGCTGTTGCAGAAGTTCGAGTCCGGAGAGGCGGAATTTTCGCAGTTGCCTGCAAAACTGTTCTTCTCCTACCTGTTGCAAAACACCCGCGAAGGTTTCTTCAGCGACCCGATCCATGGCGGCAACAAAGACATGGTCGGCTGGAAGCTGATTAATTTTCCGGGCGCGCGCGCCGACTTTATGGACTGGGTTGAGCGAGGGGAACGTTATCCCTTACCTCCGGTCTCGATTCGTGGGGAAAGGGGGTAACAATGGCAACGGTAATGAAAAAAGTAGACGCGGTGATCGTCGGTTTCGGTTGGGTGGGCGCCATTATGGCCAAAGAGCTGACCGAAGCGGGCCTGAACGTGGTGGCGCTGGAGCGTGGCCCGATGCGCGATACCTATCCGGACGGTTCCTATCCGCAGGTGATCGACGAGCTGACCTATAATATCCGCCGCAAACTGTTCCAGGATCTGTCGAAAAGCACCGTGACCATCCGTCACAATACCAGCCAGACTGCGGTACCTTACCGCCAGTTGGCCGCGTTCCTGCCGGGTACCGGCGTGGGTGGCGCAGGCCTGCACTGGTCCGGCGTACATTTCCGGGTCGATCCTATCGAGTTGCGTATGCGCAGCCATTACGAAGAGCGCTACGGCAAAAGCTTTATCCCGAAAGACATGACCATCCAGGATTTCGGCGTGAGCTACGCCGAGCTGGAGCCGTTCTTCGACAAGGCCGAGAAAGTGTTTGGCACTTCCGGCACCGCCTGGACCATCAAAGGCCAGAAAGTGGGCCAAAAGGGCGGCAACCCCTTCGCCGGCGACCGTTCGGACGATTTCCCGCTGCCGGCGCAGAAGAATACTTTCTCTGCCCAGCTGTTCGAGAAGGCGGCGCTGGAGGTGGGCTATCACCCGTATAATCTGCCTTCCGCCAACACCTCCGATTCGTATACCAATCCGTACGGTGCGCAGATGGGGCCGTGCAACTTCTGCGGTTTCTGCAGTGGTTACGCTTGCTATATGTATTCCAAGGCTTCGCCGAACGTCAATATTCTGCCGGCGCTGCGCATGGAAAAACGCTTTGAGCTGCGCACTAACGCCAACGTGTTGAAGGTGAATCTGACCGCCGACAAATCCCGGGCGACCGGGGTGAATTACATTGACGCGCAGGGCCGAGAAGTCGAACAACCGGCGGAGTTGGTGATCCTCGGAGCGTTCCAGTTCCACAACGTACACCTGATGCTGCTGTCCGGCATCGGCAAACCTTACGATCCGGTTACCGGCGACGGGGTGGTCGGGCGTAACTTCGCCTATCAGAACATGACCACCATCAAGGCGTTCTTCGACAAGGACGTGTTCACTAACCCGTTCATCGGTGCCGGCGGTAACGGTGTCGGGGTCGATGACTTCAACGCCGATAACTTCGACCATGCCAAAGAAGGCTTCGTCGGCGGTTCGCCGTTCTGGGTCAACCAGGCGGGGACCAAACCTATTTCCGGCTTGCCAACGCCGCCAGGAACGCCAGCCTGGGGCAGCAAGTGGAAAGCGGCAGTGGCCGATGCTTATACCCACCATGTATCGATGGATGCGCACGGTGCTCATCAGTCGTATCGCAGCAACTATCTGGACCTCGATCCCAACTACAAGAACGTCTTCGGCCAGCCCTTGCTGCGCATGACGTTCGACTGGCAGGAAAATGACGTCAAGATGTCGCAGTTCATGTACGACAAAATGGCGCCTATCGCCAAGGCCATGAACCCTAAACTGATCGCCGGCAGCGCGAAAAACGCCAATAGCCACTTTGATACCACCAGCTACCAGACCACCCATATGAACGGCGGGGCGGTGATGGGCGAGGATCCGAAAACCAGCGCGGTGAACCGCTATCTGCAAAGTTGGGACGTGCATAACGTGTTCTCGATCGGCGCGTCGGCCTTCCCTCAAGGGCTGGGTTACAACCCGACCGGCACCGTGGCCGCGTTGGCTTACTGGTCTGCCCGTGCCATTCGCGAGCAGTATCTGAAAAACCCAGGCCCTTTGGTGCAGGCATAAGGACGGCGACTGATGAAAGCATTTGTTCCCGCACTGGTTCTCAGTGCACTGAGTTTTTCCGTATGGGCGCAGGACGCCACGGTCAGCAGCGAGCTGATCAAACGCGGCGAGTATTTGGCGCGCGCCGGTGACTGCGTGGCCTGTCACACCAATGGCAAAAGCGGTAAAGAGTTTGCCGGCGGCCTGGCGATGGAAACGCCGATCGGCACCATTTACTCCACCAATATTTCGCCGGACAAGAAAACCGGTATCGGTGACTACAGCTTCGAAGACTTCGACAATGCGGTGCGCAAAGGCGTCGCCAAAAACGGCAGCACCCTGTATCCGGCGATGCCGTATCCGTCGTTTGCGTTGGTGAAAGAGGAGGACATGCGAGCCATGTACGCCTATTTCATGCACGGCGTACAGCCGGTGGAGCAGGCCAACAAGGATTCCGACATCCCCTGGCCGCTGTCGATGCGTTGGCCGCTGAGCATCTGGCGCGGCATGTTTGCGCCTTCGCCGGCCGACTTTGTGGCTGACGCCAAGGCGGATCCGGTGATCGAACGCGGTCGCTATCTGGTGGAAGGGCTGGGCCACTGTGGTGCCTGCCATACGCCACGCAGCCTTACCATGCAGGAAAAAGCGCTGAGCAATAACGACGGCGACAGCTATCTGTCCGGCAGCAATGCGCCGATCGACGGTTGGGTGGCTTCCAGCCTGCGCGGTGACAACAAGGATGGGCTGGGGACCTGGAGCGAAGCCGAACTGACGGAGTTCCTGAAAACCGGACGTAACGACAAGTCTATCGTGTTTGGTGGCATGAGCGATGTGGTGGAGCACAGCCTGCAGTATCTCAGCGATGAGGATCTGACGGCGATCTCGCGCTACCTGAAAACGCTGCCACCGAAAGACGGCAAGCAGCAGGCGGCACCGGTCGAAGACAGCGTCGCCAAGGATCTGTGGCGCGGTAACGACAGCAAGCCCGGAGCGGCACTGTACGTCGATAACTGCGCGGCCTGCCACCGCACCGATGGCGTAGGCTACAAACGCGCCTTCCCGGCGCTGAAGGGCAATCCGGTGGTACAGACCGAAGACGCGACTTCGCTGATCCACATTGTGCTCACGGGTAACACCACGCCGGCGGTGAAAGGGGCGGTTTCCAACATCACCATGCCGCCGTTCGGCTGGCGACTGAACGACCAGCAGGTAGCGGATGTGGTGAACTTCATCCGTTCAAGCTGGGGTAACAGTGCCAAGCCAATCGACGCCTCAGACGTGGCCAGCGTGCGTAAAGACCGCTCGATGATCCGCGATGAGAAGGAGATGGGCAGCGCCGCCGTGCCGGAACATCCGGACGCCAACAAGTAAATCTGAAAGGGCCTCTTGCGAGGCCCTTAAGGCCGTTGACAAAGTGCTCTGTTGTTTAATGGTAGGGGCGCTGCATGCTGCGCCCAATAGCTTAATCAATGAGTTAAATCGGGTCGAACATGTTCGACCCCTACCGGTTTAGCCTTTTCGAAAGTTTGTCAGCAGTCTGAAGGGCCTCGTTCGAGGTCCTTTTTTTTTGGCCGGGCGTGCTGATTTTGGCAGCATTTTCTGCTCGTAAATCACCCTGTCAGCCGATAAAACATAGACCCGAGCCGCATTTTTCATTATCCTTTGCCGTCCTTTTAGCAGGAACAAGAGTGAAATACTGCGTTAATCCACTGATTGATATTAAAAATTCGCGGAGAAGGATATCCCGTTGAGCGCAATCGTTGTCGCTGAAGAGTAAGGTAAGCTTTCTTATGAGTACGATTTCTCCCGATTCAGGCACGCTGGCAACTGCCCAGGCAGCCAAATGGAATAAAACCGATACCGTGTGGATGTTTGGGCTCTATGCCACCGCTGTCGGCGCAGGAACCCTGTTCCTGCCGATCAATGCAGGTCTGAATGGCCCGCTGGTCCTGTTGTTGATGGCGTTGTTCGCTTTCCCGCTGACTTATTTACCGCACCGCGCATTGAGCCGCTTCGTGCTGTCCGGCTCCAGCCGTGACGGCAATATCCATGATGTGGTGGTGGAGCACTTTGGCGTGCTGGCCGGCAAAATCATCATGGTGCTGTACCTGATGGCGTTCTTCCCGATCGTGCTGGTGTACAGCATCTCGATCACCAATGCGCTGGACAGCTTCCTGATCCATCAGTTTCATCTGGCTCCGCTGCCACGTGTCTGGCTGAGCCTGGCGGTGGTGGTGGTTCTGAACCTGGTATTGCTGCGCGGCAAAGACGCTATCGTTTCGGCGATGGGCATGTTGGTGTTCCCGCTGCTGGTGTTTTTGATGGGCATTTCGCTGTACCTGGTACCGACCTGGCAAACGACGACCTTTGTCAACGGCCTGGCCAACACCCAGTTCAGCAGCCCGGACCTGTGGCATTCACTGTGGCTGGCGGTGCCGGTGATGGTGTTTTCTTTCAGCCATGCGCCAATTATCTCGTCCTTCGCCTCCACGCAAAAGAGCCTGTACGGTGAAAAGGCCGAGCGTCGCTGCGCGCGAATCATGCGCTACAGCTATGTGCTGATCTGCGTCACCGTTTTGTTCTTTGTCTTTAGCTGCGTACTGAGCCTGTCTCATGAGGATATGCAGCAGGCTAAAGATCAAAACATCACCGTGCTGACCACGCTGGCGAACAAGTTCTCCAACCCGCTGATCGCCTACCTTGGCCCGATGATGGCAATGCTGGCAATGGCCAAGTCTTATCTGGGCACCTCTCTGGGCGTAACCGAAGGGGCGACCAGCCTGATTGATGGCCTGACGCGTGCGGTGGGTAAACCCTTGAGCTCACGGATTACGCACCGAATTTCCGCCGTGTTGCTGTTCCTGTTGACCTGGGCGGCGACGGTGTGGAACCCGAGCGCACTGCACATTATCGAAACCATCAGCGGCCCGCTGATTGCGGCTATCTTGTTTATTCTGCCGATGTACGCTGTGCGTGCAGTGCCCGCGATGCGCCGCTATCGTGCGCTGAGCAACGTCTTTGTCCTGGTGATGGGCCTGATAGCGCTGTCTGCGCTGATTTACGGCCTGATTTGACCTCGGTAGCGCATCGGTTCCGGTGCGCTACTTTTTCCCTGTTCACATCCCTTTTCAATTAAGCGAAAACGCATCCGGGGTTATCTTTGATAATGGGAGCGGTTCTCATTATTATTTCCGCACTGATTTCCTACGCTAAGGAGTTTTACGTGCACCGTCGAATGACCCTGTTGGCTTTGGCCTGCGCCTGCGGTTTGTCCGCTCAGGCGATGGCGACCACTTATCCGTTAACCCTGACAGACACCTCCGGTCAGAGTCTGACCATCAAGCAAGAGCCGAAACGCATTGTGGTGCAGGACGGGCGCGATATTCTGACGCTGGCTTTGCTAGACCGCGCCGATCCTTTCACCCGGCTGGTGGCCTGGAATAACCTGCTCAAGAAAAGCGACGGCGAAACCTGGAAAATCCTGCGTAACAAGTGGCCGGAAGCCAACGGCATTATCGATATGGGCTTTAGCGACAAGGGGGAGATCAACCTGGAAAGCGTGATCGCCAAACAGCCTGATCTGATGGTGGCACAGCTGCGTTCCAAGCCCTCACTGAGCCAGACCGGCGTATTGGATAAGCTGAAAGCGCTCAACATTCCGGTGCTGTTCATCGACACCATGCTCAAGCCTGTGGAAAACACCCCGAAAAGCATCACGCTGTTGGGTGAGACCCTGAACCGAGAAAGCGAAGCAAAGCAGTACACCGATTTCTATCAGCAGCATTATCAGAACATCCTGGATAAAACCAAAGCCGTCGAGCCGAAGCCGTTGGTATTTATCGAGGCGAAAGCCGGTCTGAACGGGCTTGAGTCCTGTTGCTTCACCCATTCTCACGTCGGTTGGGGCGGGATGATCGAGGCGGTGGGGGCACGTAACCTGGGCTCCGAATTGTTGCCTGGCGCTACCGGCGACGTCTCCCTGGAAAAAGTGATCAGCATGAAACCGGACGCCTATATCGTTTCCGGTTCTCAATGGGCGTCGAAAACCAATGCCGCAGTGCCCTTTGGTTACGGCGTGACGCAGCAACAGGTTGATGACGCTTTTAACCGGATGAAGCAACGCCCGGGGTTTGCCCAGGTCACGGCGGTGAAGGAGGGGCGCTTCTACGGCATTTACCATAACTTCTATAACCACCCCTACAATATCGTCGGGCTGGAATATCTGGCGAAGTTTATCTATCCGAATCAGTTCAAGGAATTGGACCCGGCCAAAACCTACAGCGAGATCCTCAGCCGCTTTACCGAGGTGCCGGAAGGCAAGGGGATTTTGGGTGCGCAGGCACCGGCAGGGAAATAAACATCGTGAAGGGCGCGGTTGATACCGCGCCCTTATTGTCAGGCCGCAGGCACGTAGGTGGAGATGATTTCCAGCACGCCGTTGATAATAAACTGCACGCCCATACACACCAGCAAGAACCCCATCAGACGCGAAATGGCTTCGATGCCGCTTTTGCCCACCAGGCGCATAATGGCGCCGGAGCTGCGCAGGCAAACCCACAGGATAAAGGCCACCGAGAAGAAAATCGCCACCGGGGCCACCAGCAGTACCCAATGGGCGAAACCCAGCGTATTTTCGTGAATGCTCGATGCCGAGCTGATGATCATGGCGATAGTCCCGGGGCCAGCGGTGCTTGGCATTG
Source organism: Serratia liquefaciens (assembly GCA_012719855.1). Classification (GTDB taxonomy): domain Bacteria; phylum Pseudomonadota; class Gammaproteobacteria; order Enterobacterales; family Enterobacteriaceae; genus Serratia; species Serratia liquefaciens_A. The sequence continues at coordinate 13,232 of JAAXZN010000052.1, forward strand.
CCAACGGGACAAAGGCGATATTGGCCGAGGTTTTCTTACGCAGCTCGTTTGACTTGGTTTCCACTTCTGGCGCTTCTTCTGCGCTTTGCTGTGGGAACAGCATGCGGAAACCGATAAATGCCACAATCAACCCACCGGCGATACGCAGACCGGGAATGGAAATGCCGAAGGTGTTCATGACCACTTGGCCGGCGTAGAACGCCACCGTCATGATAAAGAACACATAAATGGATGCCATCAGCGACTGCTGATTGCGTTCTTCGCGCGTCATATTGCCCGACAGGCCGAGCAACAGCGCAACGGTAGTCAGCGGGTTGGCCAGTGGCAACAGCAGCACCAAACCCAGTCCTATGGCCTGGAATAACTGCAAAATACTTGTCATAAAGCGAACTCCCTGTTTTCAGTTAAAACGCGACAGCGCAACCTGAACGCCTGCCAAGACGTGCGAATTGCTGCCGCAATAATTTACTTAAAATACAACGAATTAATAAAAACGCCCACGGCGTCAGCCCGGACTGCCCGGAGGGAGCAGTTCAGGAACGGTGTCGGCATTAGCGTCATCGTCGTTCACGCAATCATTGGCAATCTCCGGCGTATCCTCACATTCCATCGGCGGCTCATTCACCGCAATGGCTCGGGGATGACGGTCTGCCCCCAGATGGAGCAGGACAAAAAGAGCCGTCAGCACCAGGCAGGCGCCAACGAGTAACTTCAATAACCGGTTCATGATGCGGGGTGCTGTCTCAACTCTGCCGTTAATGGCATCAGAATAGCGGGAGCCAGAGATGTGCGCCATCGCTGATTTACTCGATGTGCAGGGAATAAAACACCGGCTAAACACGGACAAATAGTGTTTGTATCATTAGTTAATTTTATATTTTTGATCATTAAGCCACCCGTTTTTTTATTGGATTCTATACTGATAGGGCTTTCGGGCAGTTTTACTTAATCGAAAAGCTTAAAAGGAGTTTTACTATGCAAGTGGCAAACGAATTGGCAACGGTTAAAAAAATATCGTGGGGCAGCGTGATTGGTGGGGTTATCACCGTATTGGCGGTGTCGCTGCTGCTGTCTACCCTGGGCACCAGCCTTGGGTTTTCTATCGTTGACCCGACTTCTGACGATCCGGTCAACGGGGCGGGCACCACCGTGGTGGTTTGGTCTGCAGTTTCGATCATCCTGAGCTTGGCTGCCGGTGCCTTTATTGCCGGCCGTCTGGCGGCAAATGATGGGTTAATCCACGGTTTCCTGGTTTGGGCGACCTCGCTGATTGTGGCGGCCGTGTTGGGCGCTTTATTGGTGGGTTCTGCGGTCAAAGCTACGGGGAACGCGCTGGGGGCTATTGCCTCGACTTCCGGTAGCCTGCTTTCCGGGGCCGGGTCAGCCATTGGTAAAGGCGTTTCGGGTATCGCGGATGCCGGCGGCAAAGTGTTTGATAAGTTGGGGATCGACACCCAGTTGGAACCCGAAAAGTTACAAGACAATGTCGTGGCGGCACTGAAAAAAAGCGATATCCCTTCATTGCAGCCGGAGTTTATGCAGCAACAGTTGGACGCGGCCAAGAGTGAAGTGGGGGACGCGGTGAAAGCATTGGCACTGCAGCCGGACAATAGCGATGCGATTATCCAGGATCTGGTGGCGAAATTGAAAAAGCATGGTGAGGCCATTTCGCAGGATGTCGATGAGGATTCGCTCAAGAAAGCGCTGTCGGAAAATACCGATATGACACCGCAGGAAGTTGACCAGACCGTCAAAAATCTGGTTGATGCGAAAAACAAAACGGCGCAGCTGGTGAATCAGCGCTTGAACGACGTGGAAGTAAAAATTAATCAGGCTAAGCAGGAATATACAGAGCTGAAGCAAAAAGCGCGCGAGCAGGCTGCGGAAGCCGCTAAAGCTTTGTCTCATGCGGCTCTGTGGTCATTCTTTGCATTGCTGATTGGCGCAGTCATCAGCGCTTTGGCTGGTCTGTGGGGCGTTAAAACCAACCGTCGCATTGTGGTGGTGAGAGAATAACGGCGATAAGAAGCAAGCCGGGCCTTACTTGCGCGTCTCAGTATCGGGATGAGAGGCCCGGGTCTTCACGAAAGTGAAGTGACAGCCAGAAAAGACTGGCATCCTCCCTGGCAGTTTGCCGGGGATTTTTGTTTTTTATGGCCCTTTAGTGGCAAATCAGGTACGAAGTAAGCCTATTCCGCATCAATTGCTACGATCCCCTTACGCAGGTGAATACCATAGTCGCGCTTTAAATAATAACGAGTATGACTATGAAACACGATCTGCAAATTTTACTGGGAAAAATAGGCTCCTTTCTGCTTTACAGCGCATTCTTGGCTGCGCTGATGGGCTTAATGTTTATTGATGTGCATTGGTTGCATAATTTTGTCTACGAAACCTCTTTAACCGAATCGGCGCAGGAAGTGATGCTGGCCGCCATCTCAGGCTTATTTTTTGTGGCTGCACGCCGACAAATTGCCTATCGGCCCGCGTGGGTGTTGGCCGCTGGTTTCTTCCTGTGCATGCTGATCCGCGAGATGGATTTTGCCTTCGATATGCTGTGGCATGGTTCCTGGTTGTGGTTCGCCTTGGCGGTGACCTTGGGATGCTTATGGTATGCCTCACGCCATGTCGCGGCCACGGTCAAGGGCCTGGTGCATTTCGTGACGCATCCGAGCTACGGCATGATGTGCGCGGGTCTGCTGTGCATTCTGGTATTTTCACGCTTGTTTGGCATGAATTCCCTGTGGCAAATGCTGATGCTGGATGGTTACAACCGGGTGGTGAAGAACATGGTGGAAGAGGGCTGCGAGCTGTTGGGTTACGCCTTCTGCCTGATTGCCGCGTTGGGCTATCTGAAGGATCGCCCGGCGTCCCGTTAGAGCCGGGCCTGTGCTGCAGTTTATTTATCCGGAACAATTTTAGTGATACTATCCGCTTAGCCAATATGGCTGTGAAGGTATGCTTTCCATTCTGTGTACCAAGTTAGGTTTCAATCTGGCAATTGTGGGCGAGATCTGAAACCTGGCTGACTAAACCCAAACTCAATTTTCGTACTGCATGTGATCTGTCGTGTGGGTCACCACTGTAGATAAGGAATTATTAATGCCTGTTATTACTCTTCCTGACGGAAGTCAGCGTCATTTCGATCACCCCGTTTCCCCTTTGGATGTTGCCCGCGATATCGGCCCTGGCCTGGCGAAAGCCTGTATTGCCGGCCGTGTGAACGGTGAGCTGGTTGATGCCGGCGATCTGATCGAATCAGACGCGCAGTTGGCTATCATCACCATCAAGGATGCCGAAGGCCTGGAAATCATGCGCCACTCCTGTGCGCACCTGTTGGGCCATGCGATCAAGCAGCTGTGGCCAGACACCAAAATGGCTATCGGCCCAGTGATCGACAACGGTTTCTATTATGACGTTGATATCGACCGTACCCTGACGCAGGAAGACCTGGATCTGCTGGAAAAGCGGATGCATGAGTTGGCCGACAAAGATTATGACGTCATCAAGAAGAAGGTGAGCTGGCAAGAAGCCCGTGACACCTTTGCCGCGCGTGGTGAAAACTACAAGGTGGCGATTCTGGATGAGAACATCAGCCATGACGACCGTCCTGGCCTGTATCACCACGAAGAATATGTCGATATGTGCCGCGGTCCGCACGTGCCGAACATGCGTTTCTGCCATCACTTCAAGCTGCAGAAAACGTCTGGCGCCTACTGGCGTGGCGACAGCAAAAATAAAATGCTGCAGCGTATCTACGGCACCGCATGGGCAGACAAGAAACAGCTGAATGCCTATTTGCAACGTCTGGAAGAAGCCGCCAAGCGCGACCACCGCAAGATCGGCAAGCAGCTCGACCTGTACCATATGCAGGAAGAAGCGCCGGGCATGGTGTTCTGGCACAACGATGGCTGGACGATTTTCCGCGAGCTGGAAGCCTTTGTGCGCATGAAGCTCAAAGAGTACCAGTATCAGGAAGTGAAAGGGCCCTTTATGATGGACCGTGTGCTGTGGGAAAAAACCGGCCACTGGGAAAACTATAAAGACGCCATGTTCACCACCTCGTCGGAAAACCGCGAGTATTGCATCAAGCCGATGAACTGCCCGGGTCACGTGCAGATCTTCAACCAAGGCCTGAAATCCTACCGTGATTTGCCGCTGCGTATGGGTGAGTTCGGCAGTTGCCACCGTAACGAGCCTTCGGGTTCTCTGCATGGCCTGATGCGCGTACGCGGTTTCACCCAGGATGACGCCCATATCTTCTGTACTGAAGAGCAAGTGCGTGCCGAGGTGAACGAATGTATCCGTATGGTCTATGATGTTTACGGTACCTTTGGCTTCGACAAGATTGCGGTAAAACTGTCTACCCGCCCTGAAAAGCGCATCGGGACTGACGATATGTGGACCCGTGCGGAAGAGGATCTGGCTGCGGCGCTGACTGAAAACGGGATTCCGTTTGAATATCAGCCGGGTGAGGGTGCCTTCTACGGACCAAAAATTGAATTTACTCTGCATGATTGTTTGGATCGTGCATGGCAATGTGGTACCGTGCAGCTCGATTTCTTCTTACCTGGCCGTTTAGGCGCATCGTATGTTGGCGAAAACAACGATCGCGTGGTCCCGGTAATGATTCACCGCGCTATTTTGGGCTCCATGGAGCGTTTCATCGGTATCCTTACCGAAGAGTACGCAGGGTTCTACCCAACCTGGATTGCTCCGGTGCAGGTGGTGGTGATGAATATCACCGACAGCCAGTCTGATTATGTCCAGCAATTGACCAAAAAACTGCAGGATGCAGGGATTCGCGTTAAAGCGGACTTGAGAAATGAGAAGATTGGCTTTAAAATTCGCGAACATACTTTACGACGGGTTCCTTACATGTTGGTCTGCGGTGATAAAGAGGTCGAATCAGGCAAAGTTGCCGTTCGTACCCGCCGTGGCAAAGACCTGGGAAGCCTGGACGTAAACGAAGTCGTAGACAAGCTGCTGAAAGAGATTCGCAGCCGTAGTCTTCATCAACTGGAGGAATAAAGTATTAAAGGCGGAAAACGAGTTCAACCGGCGCGTCCTAATCGCATTAACAGAGAAATTCGCGCGCAAGAAGTTCGCCTAACCGGCGTCGATGGCGAGCAGATTGGTATTGTCAGTCTGAATGAAGCTCTTGAAAAAGCTGAGGAAGCGGGTGTTGATTTAGTAGAAATCAGCCCAAATGCCGAACCGCCAGTTTGTCGAATCATGGATTACGGCAAATTCCTCTACGAGAAGAGCAAGTCGACAAAAGAACAGAAGAAGAAGCAAAAAGTTATTCAGGTCAAGGAAATCAAATTCCGTCCTGGTACCGATGATGGCGACTATCAGGTCAAACTACGCAACCTGATTCGCTTTCTGGAAGATGGCGATAAAGCCAAAATCACCCTGCGTTTCCGTGGGCGTGAGATGGCGCACCAACAGATCGGTATGGAAGTGCTTAACCGCGTCCGTAAAGACCTGTGTGAAGATTCTGATTTGGCCATTGTCGAATCCTTCCCTACGAGGATCGAAGGCCGTCAGATGATCATGGTGCTCGCACCGAAGAAGAGACAGTAAGGCTTCCAAGTAATCGAACCCACGCAGCGCTTGCGTTGTGTGGGTTTTATTCGCCTCACTGATTCGTTGTTTAACAATGCGAAGTGGATTTAATTAAAATGCCAAAGATTAAAACTGTACGTGGTGCAGCCAAACGCTTCAAAAAAACCGGCAGCGGTGGTTTTAAGCGTAAACATGCTAACCTGCGTCATATTCTGACCAAAAAAGCAACCAAGCGTAAACGTCACCTGCGTCCGAAAGGCATGGTGTCTAAAAACGATCTGGTCCTGGTTACCGCGTGCCTGCCGTACGCTTAAGCCATTTTTTTGAATCTAGAATAAGACTTTAGGAGAGAGCATATGGCTCGCGTAAAACGTGGTGTAATTGCACGCGCACGTCACAAGAAAATTTTAAAACAAGCGAAAGGTTACTACGGTGCCCGTTCGCGCGTTTATCGTGTTGCCTTCCAGGCAGTAATCAAAGCAGGTCAGTACGCTTACCGTGACCGTCGTCAACGTAAGCGTCAGTTCCGTCAGCTGTGGATTGCACGTATCAACGCAGCTGCACGTCAGAACGACATGTCTTACAGCAAATTCATTAACGGCTTGAAAAAAGCTTCTATTGAAATTGACCGTAAGATCTTGGCTGACATCGCGGTCTTCGACAAAGTGGCATTCTCTGCACTGGTTGAGAAAGCGAAAGCAGCACTGGCGTAAGTCAGTTGAAGAGGGAGCTTGCTCCCTCTTTTAATCTTTAGCTTTCAGAGACAATATTGACTTTTATTGCCCATCGCTATATCACTGGTGGACAATCATCGACAAGGTAACGCAATCATGCACGCTGCTATTTTTCGTTTCTTCTTTTACTTTAGCGCCTGATCTCAGGAGGCTTTGCGCGTAAGAAAAGAAACGAAAAGTAGCGCCTAAGCCTCCCCTGTGGAGGCTTTTTTGTTTTTGGCCGTCTTCTGAGCCGGGTTAAAGCGTTAAATGCTTTGAAGATGTGCCAAAGGCGTGTTCGAATAATAGATAACAATTACTTAGAGCCATATCGGCCAGAGGAAGAGGAAAGCAATGCCACATCTCGCAGAGCTGGTTGCCAATGCCAAGGCAGCCGTAGAAGATGCCCAGGATGTTGCCGCGTTGGATTTGGTGCGCGTCGAATATTTAGGCAAGAAAGGCCATTTTACCTTGCAGATGCAATCGCTGCGTGACGTGCCGGCAGAAGATCGCCCGGCAGCAGGCGCGGTAATCAACCAGGCAAAACAGGCAGTGCAGGATGCGCTGAACGCGCGTAAAAATACGCTGGAATCGGCTGCACTGAACGAGCGACTGGCCGCAGAAACCATCGACGTTTCCCTGCCGGGCCGTCGTATGGAAAACGGTGGGCTGCATCCGGTCACCCGTACCATCGACCGTATCGAAGCTTTCTTCGGCGAACTGGGTTTCTCCGTGGAGACCGGGCCTGAGATTGAAGACGACTATCATAACTTCGACGCGTTGAACATTCCGGGTCACCACCCGGCGCGAGCCGATCACGACACCTTCTGGTTCGATGCTACGCGCTTGCTGCGCACCCAGACTTCCGGCGTGCAAATCCGCACCATGAAGAACCAGCAGCCGCCAATCCGCATTATTGCGCCGGGCCGCGTGTACCGTAATGACTACGACCAAACGCACACCCCGATGTTCCATCAGATGGAAGGCCTGATTGTCGATAAAGACATCAGCTTCACCAATCTGAAGGGCACACTGCATGATTTCCTGAACAACTTCTTTGAAGAAGATTTACAGGTTCGTTTCCGTCCGTCTTACTTCCCGTTTACCGAACCTTCCGCTGAGGTGGACGTGATGGGTAAAAACGGCAAGTGGCTGGAAGTTCTGGGTTGCGGCATGGTGCACCCGAACGTTCTGCGCAATGTGGGCATCGATCCGGAAATCTACTCCGGCTTCGCTTTCGGTATGGGTATGGAGCGTCTGACGATGCTGCGTTACGGCGTCACCGACCTGCGTGCGTTCTTCGAAAACGATCTGCGTTTCCTCAAACAGTTTAAGTAAGGCGGGAATATCACATGAAATTCAGTGAACTCTGGTTGCGCGAGTGGGTAAACCCGGCCATCAGCAGCGAAGCATTATCCGATCAAATTACCATGGCCGGCCTGGAAGTGGACGGCGTGGAACCGGTTGCCGGTGCCTTTAACGGCGTGGTAGTAGGCCATGTGGTTGAGTGCGGCCAACACCCGAACGCAGACAAATTGCGCGTGACCAAGGTCAACGTGGGCGGCGATCGTCTGCTGGACATCGTCTGCGGCGCACCTAACTGCCGCACCGGCCTGAAGGTGGCGGTTGCTACCGTAGGCGCAGTACTGCCGGGCGACTTCAAGATCAAAGCCGCCAAACTGCGTGGTGAGCCTTCCGAAGGCATGCTGTGCTCGTTCTCCGAGCTGGGCATTACCGACGATCACGACGGCATCATCGAACTGCCGGAAGACGCGCCGATTGGCACCGATATCCGTGAATACCTGTCGCTTGACGACAACACTATCGAAATCAGCGTAACGCCAAACCGTGCCGACTGCCTGGGCATTATCGGTGTGGCGCGCGACGTTGGGGTGCTGAACCAGGTTGCCCTGAACGAACCGGATATGAGCCCGGTAGCGGCCACTATTGCGGATACGCTGCCAATCCGCGTTGACGCGCCGCAGGCGTGCCCGCGTTACCTGGGCCGCGTAGTAAAAGGCATCGACGTCAAAGCGGCAAGCCCGCTGTGGATGCGCGAGAAGCTGCGTCGTTGCGGTATCCGTTCCATTGATGCGGTGGTTGACGTGACCAACTACGTGCTGTTGGAACTGGGCCAGCCAATGCATGCCTTCGATCTGAGCCGCATAGAAGGCGGTATCGTGGTGCGTATGGCGAGCGAAGGCGAAACCCTGACGCTGCTGGACGGCAACGAAGCCAAACTGAATGCCGATACCTTAGTGATCGCCGATCACCAGAAAGCTCTGGCAATGGGCGGTATCTTCGGTGGTGAACATTCCGGCGTGAATGAAACTACTCAGGACGTGCTGCTGGAATGCGCGTTCTTCAGCCCGCTGTCCATTACTGGCCGCGCGCGCCGTAATGGCTTGCACACTGATGCTTCACATCGCTACGAGCGCGGCGTTGATCCTGCGTTGCAGTACAAAGCGATGGAACGTGCGACCCGCCTGCTGATTGATATCTGTGGTGGCCAGGCCGGCCCGGTTATCGATGTGACTAACGAAGCCGAATTGCCCAAGCGTGCCACCATCACTCTACGTCGCGAAAAGCTGGATCGTCTGATCGGCCACGTGGTGCCGAGCGAGCAGGTCAGCGATATTCTGCGTCGTCTGGGCTGCCAGGTGACTGAGCAGGGTGACAACTGGCTGGCAGTGGCGCCGAGCTGGCGTTTCGATATGGAAATCGAAGAAGACCTGGTGGAAGAAGTAGCGCGTGTTTACGGCTACAACAATATTCCTGACGTTCCTGTACGTGCTGATCTGATCATGACCAAGCATCGTGAAGCGGATCTGACGCTCAAGCGGGTGAAAACCATGCTGGTCGATCACGGCTTCCAGGAAGCGATCACTTACAGCTTCGTCGATCCCAAGGTTCAGGCCTTGCTGCACCCAGGCGAAGAAATGCTGATCCTGCCAAGCCCAATCTCGGTAGAGATGTCCGCAATGCGCCTGTCGCTGTGGACCGGCTTGCTGTCCGCGGTGGTGTATAACCAGAATCGTCAGCAGACTCGTCTGCGCCTGTTCGAAAGCGGCCTGCGCTTTGTGCCTGATACTGCGGCAAATCTGGGTATCCGTCAGGACGTCATGCTGGCAGGCGTGATTGCCGGTCATACGCATGAAGAACATTGGGATCTGGCGCGTAAGCCGGTCGACTTCTATGATTTGAAAGGGGATCTGGAGTCTGTCCTGGAGCTGACCGGTAAATTATCCGAAATTCAGTTCAAGGCAGAGGCTAATCCGGCCTTGCACCCAGGGCAAAGCGCGGCTATTTATTTCCAGGGCGAACGTGTCGGTTTTATCGGTGTTGTTCATCCGGAACTTGAACGTAAACTGGATCTTAACGGCCGCACCGTGGTGTTTGAACTGGAGTGGAACAAGGTCGCAAGCCGCGCCGTGCCTCAGGCGCGGGAGATTTCTCGCTTCCCGGCAAACCGTCGAGATATCGCCGTTGTGGTGGCTGAAAATGTCCCCGCAGAAGATATTTTGGCAGAGTGTAAGAAAGTTGGCGCAAATCAGGTAGTTGGCGTAAACTTGTTTGATGTGTACCGTGGCAAGGGCGTGGCAGAGGGTTATAAGAGCCTGGCTATCAGTCTGGTATTGCAGGATACCGCTCGTACACTGGAAGAAGAGGAGATAGCCGTTACCGTTGCAAAATGTGTAGAGGCTCTAAAACAGCGATTCCAAGCATCCTTGAGGGATTGAACCTATGGCGCTTACTAAAGCTGAAATGTCAGAACACCTGTTTGAAAAGCTTGGGCTTAGCAAACGGGATGCCAAAGACCTGGTAGAACTGTTTTTCGAAGAGGTACGTCGTGCTCTTGAGAACGGTGAGCAGGTGAAACTGTCAGGTTTTGGCAATTTTGATTTGCGTGACAAGAACCAACGTCCGGGGCGTAACCCGAAGACCGGCGAGGACATTCCGATTACGGCGCGCCGCGTGGTCACTTTCCGTCCAGGGCAAAAACTGAAAAGTCGGGTAGAGAACGCAAGCCCGAAAGAGTAAGTTACGTGAAACCAAAAAAGGCCGCATTAGCGGCCTTTTTCTTTTTCGAAGCTAAATTCGGTTTATTCTTAGAGGAACGGTAAGAAAATCCCCAATTAATTACATTGAGATTTTCTTTGTATTGGTTTTGCGGACTTGTCTTATGGCTATTTGTACGTTGTAGGTTATTTGAAATAAAACAGGAGCCTAAGCCCCTGAGTATTAATCGTGGTTATAATAGTGGCCCGGGCCACCAGCGCCACGATGACCGCCACCGTGGGGCCCGAAGCAGCAGGCGCTGAGCGCCGTGGTCAGAACGGCGACCGTGAACAACAATCCAATGCGTTTAATCATAATAATATCTCTCTGGTCAATGTCAGCGTAATTATAAATAGCGGTATGGCATCAGGTATGTCAGCTATTCGTTAAGCGTTGTTAGCAGCTATTTTATTTAATTTGAAAAATGAGAGTGTATGGATTACGTAAGGGAGATGAAAACGATCTGAAAATAGGCATTGAGACGATAGGCGGAAAATAATCACGCTGATATAACCAGCTCAGCAAGAAAATAAAGCGAGAGTGCAAAATGAAAAAGATCCTGTTGCTGGTGTGTTTACCGCTGCTGTTGCCGCTCGTGGCACAGGCAGATGTCTCTATTGATATTAACGTGCCGGGCGTCTCGGTCCATCTGGGGGATCAGGATCGGCGAGGTTACTACTGGGACGGTTATGACTGGCGTCCGCCACAGTGGTGGCACGCGCATCAGGGACGTGGCATGGGTGAGCGTAACAGTCGCGGGATGTATTGGGATGGTGGTCGCTGGCAAGCTTCTCCACCACGCGGCAACGGCCATTCTGGCCCCGATCGGCCCGGCAATCCGTTCCATGGTGACCGTGATAACCGTAACGATGGCAACCGTCATGACAATGATCGCGGTAAGGGCCGCGCCAATGACAATGACCACGGCAAACCCTACCCGCAAAACGGTAACGATCCTCGACGCTAATGGATTTTACGGCGGCTGATGTTGCTCCTCTGCGTAGGGGGGCAGTATCAGCCGCTGTTTTCCTGCCATAATCCTTAAGCAAGGCTTTCCCTTCTGGCGCTAACCCCCTAATATTTGACCCAGACGTCAATTATTCGACCGCTTTCGCGGCCCGCAGGGAATCGCCACACCTATGTCAACCAGCCAGACCTTTACTTTATTGCTGCACAAACAGCGCCATCGCGATAAACGCCATTTATTGCTGTTGGCGCTGGGCGTTGTCGTGGCTTTTGTTTTTAGCCTCAGTGCGGGTGATATCTGGCTCTGGCCTTCACAGTGGTCAGGTGAAGCGGCGCAGCTGTTTGTCTGGCAATTACGCCTGCCGCGTGCGCTGGCGGTGATGTTGGTGGGGGCCAGTCTGGCGGTGGCCGGTGCGGTGATGCAGGCGCTGTTTGAGAACCCGCTGGCCGAACCTGGCTTGCTGGGGGTGGCGAACGGTGCCGGCGTGGCGTTGGTACTAACCGTGCTGCTGAGCAACGGCCTGTTACCGGTAGCGTTGATGAGCCTGAGCGCCATTGCTGGTGCGTTGATCATGACCTTTATGCTGCTGAGCTTTGCGCGCCGCAAGCGCCTGACCAATGCGCGACTGTTGTTGGTGGGGGTTGCCTTGGGCATTGTGTGTAGCGCAGTGATGACCTGGGCAGTGTACTTCAGTTCAAGCCTGGATCTGCGCCAGCTAATGTACTGGATGATGGGCGGCTTTGGCGGCGTAGACTGGCGCCAAAAATGGCTGGTGCTGGCCCTGGTGCCGGTGGTGCTGTGGTTGTGTTGCCAAGGCAAGGCGCTGAACTTTATGGCACTGGGCGAGGTGCAGGCGCGTCAGCTCGGGCTTTCCCTGCATCTGTGGCGCAATCTGCTGGTGCTGGCAATCGGCTGGTTGGTGGGCGTTAGCGTGGCGTTGGCGGGGGTGATCGGATTTGTCGGGCTGGTGATACCGCATATGCTGCGTCTTAGCGGTCTGACCAATCAGCGTTATTTATTACCGGGTTGCGCACTGGCCGGTGCCGGTGTCTTGCTGGCGGCCGACGTGGTGGCACGTATTACACTGCTGTCGGCTGAGTTGCCTATCGGAGTGGTGACGGCCACACTGGGGGCTCCGCTGTTTATCTGGTTGCTGACCCGGGTTAAAAGCGTAAGGTAGTTTCTCTGTTCACCTGCTAGTAAAACAAGAGGATAAGCTTCATGACTCAAGCTATTTATGACATTCCCCTGAACACCATCGAAAATCAATCCACCACGTTGGCACAATATAAAGGCCGCGTGTTGCTGGTGGTGAATGTGGCGTCGGAATGCGGCCTGACCAAGCAATATGAAGGGCTGGAAGCCCTGTACGAAACCTACCGGGATCAAGGTTTTGAGGTACTGGGGTTCCCCTCCAACGAATTCCTGGGGCAGGAGCCGGGCAGCAACGAAGAGATCCTGGCATTTTGCCGGGGCACCTTTGGCGTCCAGTTCCCAATGTTTGCCAAACTGGAAGTGAACGGCGAAAACCGTCATCCACTGTATCAGGCGTTGACCGCCGCCAAACCGCACGCCGTTGCGCCGCAGGGCAGTGAATTCCTGGCGCGCATGAGCAGCAAGGGGCGAGCACCAAAGCAAACTGGCGATATCCTGTGGAACTTCGAGAAATTCCTGGTTGGTCGCGATGGCAAGGTCATCGAACGCTTTTCCCCGGATACGACGCCGGAAGATCCTGCGTTGGTGGCCGCCGTCAAACAGGCGTTGGCCGACTAAAGAAGGAGCGGTAATACATCATGCTGCAACTCAGGCAGGTTGGGGTAGAAGGGCGCTTGGCCCCGTTTTCAGCACAGGTTGATGCTGGGTTGCAGTTTCACCTTATCGGCCCTAACGGCGCCGGTAAAAGCACGCTGCTGGCCTGTCTGGCGGGTATCTTGCCCGGCATCGGGGAGATCCTGCTGGACGGTCATCCGCTGAAAAGTTTTCAGGGCAATGAACTGGCGCTGCGCCGCGCCTATTTAAGTCAACAGCAACCACCGGTGGCGTTGATGCCGGTATTCCAGTATCTGGCATTGCATCAACCGGCGGGAGCGTCGGAAGAGGCGCTGGAAAGCACCATTCTTTATCTGTGCCAGCGTTTAAAGCTGATGGATAAGCTGCCGCGCATGCTGACACAGCTATCCGGCGGGGAATGGCAGCGAGTACGTCTGGCCGCGGTGCTGCTGCAGGTCTGGCCGACGGTCAATCCGGGTAGCCAACTGCTGCTGTTGGACGAACCGACCAACAGCCTGGACGTGGCGCAGAAGGTGGCGCTGGATCGGCTATTGCGGGAGTTTTGCCAGAGTGGGCGTAGTGCATTGGTTTGTGCACACGATCTTAACCACACTTTGCAGCAGGCCGACCGGGTCTGGCTACTACATGCCGGCCGTTTGGTCACGCAGGGCACTACGCGAGAAGTGATGGAGCCGGTTCTGCTTTCACAAATTTATGACGTCGATTTTCATTTGCAGGCGGTGGGCGATCAACGCTGGATTATGACCAAAACGGCCTAGCTCGTCACCGTAGTGAAAATTCAGCTTAAACGAAAATTAAACGGACCTGATATAAATAGCCGAGTAAGCATCGGCTTTATTTCCCTCCTTGTTAAAAATTACCTCATAAATCTTGAAAACCGTCGCTGACGTGCTACGCTGATCGAGTTCGAATAAAATAAGTAAATAATTATTAATAACTATAACTAATTGATTTTTAAATCAATATAAAATTATGATGATGGCCCTCGCAAATCAGATAGTCCGCTGATAATTAATCTCGCCTTAAGGTTTAGTTAAGCTTGCGGCCGTACATTGGCAGTTAATCCACCAGGAACGATTCTCTCTGGCGTTTAATATTCGTTAAATAAAAGAGATCTACAGTGTCATTAAAAGAATTTGATACGTTTGGGGTTAACTATGGATCAATTTTTACCTTTCTCTCGCCCGGCGATTGGCGATGAAGAAATCGCGGCGGTAGAAAAGGTACTGCGCTCAGGCTGGATCACCACCGGACCGCAAAATCAGCAGTTGGAAAGTGAGTTTTGCGCCACCTTCGGCTGCAAACACGCCATCGCCATCTGTTCCGCTACCGCTGGTATGCATATCACCCTGATGGCGCTGGGCATTGGCCCCGGCGATGAAGTCATCACTCCCTCACAAACTTGGGTTTCAACCCTTAACATGATCGAATTACTCGGCGCCACGCCGGTAATGATCGACGTTGACCGCGATACGTTGATGGTCAATGCCAGGGATGTTGAAGCCGCCATTACGACCAAAACCAAAGCCATTGTCCCGGTGCATTATGCCGGTGCGCCACTGCAAATGGACGCATTGCGAGACGTGGCCAAACGCCACAACCTGCCGCTGATTGAAGACGCCGCTCATGCGGTGGGTTCCCGTTACAACGGTGAATGGGTTGGCGCGCGAGGAACGGCCATCTTCTCGTTCCACGCGATTAAAAACCTGACCTGTGCCGAAGGTGGACTGATTGCCACCGACGATGATGCACTGGCGGATCGTCTGCGCTGTCTGAAGTTTCACGGTCTGGCCGTTGACGCTTTCGACCGTCAGCAACTGGGGCGCAAGCCGCAGGCCGAAGTGGTGGAGCCGGGTTACAAATACAACCTTTCCGATATCCACGCGGCCATCGCCGTCGTGCAGTTGGCACGTCTGCCGCAGTTGAACGCCCGCCGTAAAGAGCTGGCTCAGCGTTATATCACTGCGCTGGAAGGTTCACCTTTCCTGCCGCTGGGGTTGCCTGATTATCCGCATGACCACGCCTGGCACCTGTTTATGGTGCGCGTTGACGCCGAACGTTGCGGTATTGATCGCGACCAACTGATGGAACGCCTGAAAGAGGTGGGCATTGGTACCGGGCTGCATTTCCGCGCGGCGCATACTCAGAAGTTTTACCGCGACCGTTATCCGCAATTGTCCTTGCCCAATACCGAATGGAACTCGGCGCGTTTATGCACCTTGCCGCTATTCCCTGATATGACCGACGCCGATGTTGATCGCGTGGTCAAAGCCTTGTCTTCTGTTGTGGAGTCTTTACGTGTCTCGCGTTGAACCGATAAAAAAAGTTTCGGTGGTGATCCCGGTGTACAACGAGCAGGAAAGTTTGCCTGCCTTGCTTGAGCGCACCACTGCCGCCTGTAAACAGCTGGCCCAGCCTTATGAAATTATCCTGGTCGATGACGGCAGCAGCGACAATTCTGCCGATATGTTGACTGCCGCCGCCGAACAGCCCGGCAGCTGTGTGATTGCGGTCTTGCTGAACCGTAACTACGGGCAGCACTCGGCGATCATGGCCGGTTTCAATCAGGTGAGTGGCGATCTGGTGATCACGCTGGATGCCGATTTGCAAAACCCGCCGGAAGAGATCCCGCGCCTGGTGCGAGTGGCGGAAGAGGGCTACGACGTGGTCGGCACCGTGCGTGCCAACCGTCAGGACTCCTGGTTCCGCAAAAGTGCTTCCCGCGTCATCAATATGATGATCCAGCGCGCCACCGGTAAATCGATGGGCGACTACGGCTGTATGTTACGCGCCTATCGCCGCCATATTATCGAAGCGATGCTGAACTGCCACGAGCGCAGCACCTTTATTCCAATTCTGGCGAACACCTTCGCCCGGCGCACCACGGAAATCGACGTGCTGCACGCCGAACGCGAGTTTGGCGACTCAAAATACAGCCTGATGAAGCTGATCAATCTGATGTATGACCTGATCACCTGTTTGACCACCACGCCGCTGCGTTTGCTGAGCGTCGTGGGCAGTGTGATTGCGCTCTCAGGTTTTCTGCTGGCGGTGTTGCTGATCGCGCTGCGTTTGATTATGGGCCCTGAATGGGCGGGCGGCGGGGTGTTTACCCTGTTTGCCGTACTGTTTTCCTTTATTGGCGCCCAATTTGTCGGCATGGGTTTGTTGGGAGAGTACATCGGTCGCATCTATACCGACGTGCGCGCTCGTCCCCGTTATTTTGTTCAGAAAGTGGTCGGTGAACAGCCGAACCACAATACTCAGGAAGAAGAATGATGAAAGCTATTGTATTTGCTTACCATGATATTGGCTGCGCAGGTCTGAAAGCGCTGACTGACGCAGGCTATGACGTTCAAGCAGTATTCACGCATACCGACGATCCTGGTGAGAACAACTTCTTCTCCTCCGTTGCCCGTGTGGGTGCAGAATTGGAGTTACCGGTCTATGCGCCGGAGGACGTTAACCACCCGCTGTGGATCGAGCGTATTCGCCAGCTGCAGCCGGACATCATTTTCTCCTTCTATTACCGTAATCTCCTGAGCGACGAACTCCTGTCGCTGGCGCGGCTTGGCGGGTTCAACCTGCACGGTTCACTGCTGCCTCGTTACCGTGGTCGCGCACCGGTGAACTGGGCGCTGGTGAACGGCGAAACAGAAACCGGCGCTACGCTGCACAAAATGATCAAGCGCCCGGACGCCGGTGACATCGTCGGCCAACGTAAAGTGGCGATCACCGCTGAAGATACTGCGCTGACGTTGCACAAGAAAGTGCTGGAGGCGGCGCAAGCGCTGCTGAAAGACGAATTGCCGAAGCTGAAAAACTGTACGGCTTCATTCACCGCACAAAACGAAGCTGAAGCCAGCTATTTTGGTCGTCGGACAGCGGCAGACGGCGAGATCCTGTGGCACAAATCCGCGCAGGAAATCAATAACCTGATCCGCGCAGTGACCGAGCCTTACCCTGGCGCTTTCAGCTATCTCGGCCAGCGTAAACTGATTGTCTGGCGCGCTCGCGTGCTGGATGCACAGCATGACAAACAACCTGGTACCGTGCTCAGCACTTCGCCACTGGTTATTGCCTGCGGGGAAGGCGCACTGGAAATCGTTGCCGGTCAAAACGATGCTGGCCTGTACGTACAGGGTAGCCGTCTGGCGCAGGAAATGGGCATCGTCACCGACGTACGTCTGGCCGCCAAGCCCAACGCAGTGATGAAGCGCCGTACCCGCGTACTGATCCTCGGCGTTAACGGCTTTATCGGTAACCACCTGACCGAGCGCCTGCTGCGTGACGACCGTTACGATATTTACGGTTTGGATATCGGTTCTGATGCCATTAGCCGTTTCCTGGATAACCCGCGCTTCCACTTTGTGGAAGGGGATATCAGCATCCATTCCGAGTGGATCGAATATCACATCAAAAAATGTGATGTCGTTCTGCCGCTGGTGGCCATCGCCACCCCGATCGAGTACACCCGCAATCCACTGCGCGTGTTCGAGTTGGATTTTGAAGAAAACCTGAAGATCGTTCGTGACTGCGTGAAATACAACAAACGCATCATCTTCCCGTCCACTTCCGAAGTGTACGGCATGTGCGACGATAAGGAGTTCGACGAAGATCATTCCCGCCTGATCGTCGGGCCAATCAACAAACAACGCTGGATTTACTCGGTGTCCAAACAGTTGCTGGACCGTGTGATCTGGGCCTATGGTGCCAAGGAAGGGCTGAAGTTCACGCTGTTCCGTCCGTTTAACTGGATGGGGCCGCGCCTGGATAACCTGGATGCAGCGCGCATCGGTTCTTCCCGCGCCATCACCCAGTTGATCCTCAATCTGGTGGAAGGTTCGCCGATCAAACTGATGGACGGCGGGGCGCAAAAACGCTGCTTTACCGATATCAACGACGGTATCGAAGCGCTGTTCCGTATCATCGAAAACCGCGACGGCCTGTGCGATGGCCAAATCGTCAACATCGGTAACCCGACCAACGAGGCCAGCATCCGCGAACTGGCGGAAATGCTGCTCGAAAGTTTCAACAATCACCCGTTGCGCGACCGTTTCCCGCCGTTTGCCGGCTTTAAGGATGTCGAAAGCAGCAGCTATTACGGCAAGGGTTATCAGGACGTTGAGCACCGTACGCCAAGCATCAAAAATGCCCGCCGCCTGCTGGATTGGCAGCCGACCATCGCGATGCAGCAAACCGTTGCCGATACCCTGGACTACTTCTTGCGCACCACCGTTCAGGAAGGTGACGGTGCATGAAGAAAGTCGGTCTGCGAGTTGATGTAGATACTTTCAGCGGTACCCGTGAAGGGGTACCGCAGTTGCTGGAGTTGTTCGACAAGTACAACATTCAGGCCAGTTTCTTCTTCAGCGTAGGGCCGGACAATATGGGGCGCCATCTGTGGCGCCTTTTACGTCCGAAGTTCCTGTGGAAAATGCTGCGCTCGAATGCTGCGTCGCTGTACGGCTGGGATATTCTGTTGGCCGGCACCGCCTGGCCGGGGCGTAATATCGCCCGTGCCCTGGGGCCATTGATGAAACTCACGGCGCAGGCAGGGCATGAAGTGGGCCTGCACGCCTGGGATCATCAGGGTTGGCAGGCCAAAGTCGGCCGTTGGTCTGAGGCGCAACTGACGCAACAGGTGCAGCTGGGTGTGGATGCGCTGACCGCCAGTACCGGGCTGCCGGTAAAATGCTCGGCCGTTGCCGGTTGGCGTGCGGATACGCGGGTGCTGGAAGTGAAGCAGCGCTTCGGTTTTCACTACAACAGCGATTGTCGCGGTACCCATCCGTTCCGTCCGGTATTAAGCGATGGCCGCGTGGGCACCGTGCAGATCCCGGTGACGTTACCAACCTTTGATGAGGTGATTGGCAGCGAGGTCAGCATGGCTGACTTCAACGATTATATTTTACAGGCGATTGAAAACGACCGTGGCGTGCCGGTGTACACCATTCATACCGAAGTAGAGGGGATGTCACAGGCGGCGATGTTTGAGCAGTTACTGCAGCGGGCGCAACGGCAGGGCATAGAATTCTGTCCGTTAAGCGCCTTGTTGCCACAAGATTTGGCGTCATTGCCATTGGGCCGCGTCGAGCGTGCTCCTTTCCCTGGCCGCGAAGGTTGGCTGGGTTGTCAAACCGATGTGAAGGACGATTCATGAAGGCGCTAAAAGGATCCTGGGCCATTGTGTTGGCCATTTTTTTTGCTCTGGTTTACCTGATCCCCCTCAATGGTCGCCTGTTATGGCAACCGGACGAAACTCGCTACGCCGAGATCAGCCGTGAAATGCTGCAACGCGGCGACTGGGTAGTGCCGCATCTGCTTGGGCTGCGTTATTTTGAAAAGCCGGTTGCCGGATATTGGTTCAACAACATCAGCCAGTGGCTGTTTGGCGATACCAACTTCGCGGTGCGTTTTGGCTCGGTATTCAGTACCGGCATGACCGCCGTGCTGGTGTTCGCGCTGGCGATGCTGATGTGGCGCAACGCGCGCCGTGCCAGCCTGGCGACGCTGATTTTCCTGTCGATGGTGCTGGTGTTCAGTATCGGTACGTACAGCGTGCTGGATCCGATGATTTCCCTGTGGCTTGCGGCGGCCATGGTCAGTTATTACCTGACGCTGAAAGCCACCACGGTCAAGGGCAAACTGGGCGGCTACGTGCTGCTGGGGCTGGCCTGCGGCATGGGCTTTATGACCAAGGGGTTCCTGGCACTGGCGGTGCCGGTGATCGCAGTGATCCCAATAGTCATTCAGCAGCGGCGGATCAAAGATTTGTTAATCTACGGCCCGCTGGCGATCCTGACCGCGGTATTGCTTAGCCTGCCTTGGGCACTGGCCATTGCTCAACGTGAGCCGGACTTTTGGAACTACTTCTTCTGGGTGGAGCATATTCAGCGCTTCGCCGAGGATAATGCCCAGCATAAAGCGCCGTTCTGGTATTACATTCCGATTTTGATGGCGGCGGTGTTGCCATGGCTGGCGTTGTTACCGGGATCCTTGCTCAAGGGGTGGCGTGAGCGCGTGCAGCGACCGGAGCTGTTCTTCCTGCTGAGTTGGGTGATGATGCCGCTGATCTTTTTCAGCATCGCCAAAGGCAAACTGCCGACCTATATTTTGCCGTGCATGGCACCGTTGGCGCTGTTAATGGCCGCTTACGCCGAGGACTATGCGGCATCCTTGCGCAGTAAAATGTTCAAGGTCAACGCATTGCTGAACGGTTTGTTTGGCCTGATTTGCGTGGTGGCGCTGCTGGTGCTGGGCTCAGGATTGCTGCCGAAGGTGAAGCTGTTCGGGGCTCAGGAGTGGCCGAAGATCGTCATCGGCATTATTATGTTCGCCGGTTGGCTGTTGTTTGCCATAGTGTCGGCGCGTAATAACGCACAACGTTGGCGCTGGGCGGCGGCTTGTCCGCTACTGCTGTGCTTGCTGGTGGGTTACGCTATTCCGCAGCAGGTCACTGATTCCAAGCTGCCGCAAAACTTTATCCGCGTGAATATGGCGCAGTTAGGCCATAGCCGTTATGTATTGACCGACAGCGCAGGGGTCGCGGCAGGGCTGGCCTGGGAGTTGAAGCGCAGCGACGTGCTGATGTTCAGCGAGAAAGGTGAAGTGGCATATGGCCTGGCCTATCCGGATTCCCGCAGCCATTTCATCAGCGATGCCGATTTCCCGCAGTGGTTGGCGCAAGCACGCAAACAGGGCGACGTCTCATTGGTATTGCAACTGTCGAGAGGAGATCACGTGCCGCAAAACTTGCCGGCAGCGGACAAAGTGGTTGAGATGAACCGCTTGGCGCTGCTTTGGTATCAACAGCAGCCATGATAGTCGGCTACTTGCTGGTGCTGGTGGTCAGTCTGCTCACCTGTGGTGGGCAGCTGTGCCAGAAACAAGCGGCCCAAAGCTGGCAATTGCCCCCCGACGTGAGGCGGGGGGTGACACTGCGCTGGCTGATACTGGCGGTGCTGTTGCTGGGGTTGGGCATGGCGGTTTGGCTCAACGTGCTGCAACGTTTGCCGCTCAGCCTGGCTTATCCGACGCTCAGCCTGAATTTTGTGTTGGTGACATTGGCAGCCCGATGGTTGTTTAAAGAACCCACCACCGCGCGCCATTGGTGCGGCGTGGCGTCGATCATGCTGGGGATCCTGCTGATGAGTATCAATCCATGAGGGGTTACGCCTGGGGCGCGGCCAGCGTGCTACTGGTCACGTTGGCGCAACTGCTGATGAAATGGGGCATGGCGCAGATCCCATTAATGTCGTTTGCCGACGTTACGCTGAGCCTGTTTGCCCAATACTGGGTGCCGTTACTGGCGGTTAGCGGCGGTATTTTTGGCTACGCGCTGTCCATGCTGTGCTGGTTCTTCGCACTGCACTATCTTCCGCTAAACCGCGCTTACCCATTGCTGAGCGTGAGCTATGCGCTGGTGTACCTGGCCGCGGTGATCCTGCCGTGGTTTAACGAATCCGCCACCCTGTTGAAAACGTTGGGGACGCTGTTTATCCTGTTTGGCGTGTGGTTGATTAACAGCCAGGCCAAGGTAAAAACGCCTCAATAGCGCAAAAAGTGGTGCCAATGCGATTATCTCCTTCACCGCGCTTGCCTTTTTCCCCTACTGGGGGATAAATTAGCCCCAAATAGCGCTTTCCTTATGGGGTGCCGGCTTTGCCTCGCAGGCGGTATGCTTTTACCGGGCGGCATGCTGCGGCAACCTGTTCAATGAAGGGATATTATGCGGATGCGTATTTGGTTTTTATTAGCCAGTTTAATTCTTGCCGGTTGCAGCAGCCATGCACCGCCGCCCAGCGGTCGGTTGGCGGACTCTATCGTGGTGGTGGCTCAGTTGAATGAGCAACTGCGTCAATGGTACGGCGCACCTTATCGTTACGGTGGGGTGGATCGCGGCGGCGTCGACTGCTCCGGTTTCGTTTATCGCACCTTCCGCGACCGTTTCGATATGCAATTACCCCGTTCGACGGTGGAACAAACCTCGCTGGGAACCAAAGTCTCGCGCGATGAGCTGATGCCGGGCGATCTGGTGTTTTTCAAAACCGGCGGCGGTGAGAACGGTTTGCACGTTGGCATTTATGATACCAACGATCAGTTTATTCATGCCTCCACCAGCCGTGGCGTGATGCGCTCCTCGCTGGACAATGTGTATTGGAAAAAGGCCTACTGGCAGGCGCGGCGCATTTAATCTTAAGCTGTTGATTTGGTGTATCATGGCGGTATCACGTGCTTAACGGGGACCGCCATGAATAACTTACGCTTACTGATTTCCGATTCTTACGACCCCTGGTTTAATCTGGCCGTGGAAGAGTGCATCTTCCGCGAAATGACCACGCAGAAAATCCTGTTCTTATGGCGCAATGCCGAAACGGTGGTCATAGGCCAATCACAAAACCCGTGGAAAGAGTGCAACACCCGGCGAATGGAGCAGGACGGCATTCGCCTGGCTCGTCGCAGCAGCGGCGGTGGGGCGGTATTTCACGATTTGGGCAACACCTGTTTTACCTTTATGGCGGGCAAACCGGGTTACGACAAAACCCTTTCCACCGGCATCATTCTGCAGGCGTTGGCGCAGTTGGGTATTTCTGCCACGGCGTCGGGCCGTAATGATCTGGTGATCGAAACGCCGGAAGGCGTGCGTAAAATCTCCGGCTCGGCCTATCGGGAAACGCAGGATCGCGGATTTCACCATGGCACCTTGCTGCTGAATGCCGATCTTAACCGTCTGGCAGATTATCTTAATCCGGATCCCAAAAAGCTGCAGGCCAAAGGCATCACCTCGGTACGCTCCCGCGTGGCCAACCTGGTGGAATTTAAGCCTGACATCACTCACCAGCAGGTATGCGATGCGGTGACTCAGGCCTTTTTCGATCACTATGGTGAGACCGCCACGGCGGAAATCATCTCACCGGATGTTTATCCCGACCTGCCGGATTTTGCCGCGCAGTTTGCCAAACAGAGCAGTTGGGAATGGAATTTCGGCAAGGCGCCGGCATTTAGCCATTTGCTGAATGAACGCTTTGTTTGGGGTGGGGTGGATATCTTCTTTGACGTAGAGAAAGGCCTTATCTGCCGGTCGCAGATTTTCAGCGACAGCCTTAGTCCGGCGCCGTTGCAGCGCTTGGCAGAGATGTTGGTGGGCTGCGCCTACCGCAGTGAAGCCTTGGCAGAGTGCTGCGACAAGCTGATTGCTAAGTTTCCGGAGCAGGCTGTCGAGTTAGCCGAGCTGCGGCAATGGTTGGTCGAAACGATCAAATAATAACCACACTTCAAATATCAAGGGATGACGGCTGTCATCCTTTTTTTATGCCGAAAGTTTGTTCCGCTTTATTGTTGTTGTTGATTCTCAGCTACCGAAATCCACCACAATAGCGGGTAGCATGAATTTCCCATAAATCAAGGTGTGCATTTTTTTGCTGTTTCAATGCAAAGAATAACGTACGGAATTGATGTGTTATTAAATTTAATCAGTTGGCGACAGGCTTGCGCTTGTGTGGATTTCATGCTTAATTGATATTTAGATTTACTTAAGAATTTCTTTAATGAAAACAATAGCAATAAGCCAAATTTTCAGTGTAACTATATTACTTAACCTAAATATAGTTTGAATTCAGTGAGGTTGCGGCAATTTTGCCTTAAGCCAAATTGGTTTTGATTCAGCGCCAAGTGAACGCAACATAGCTTTAATCTATCAATTAAATGATAAGTTATCACTATTTGCATTGATATTTCCGATTAATCTCAGAGGGATTGATCGATAAAATATATTGATATACGATGAGGTGCTCGCCATTCAGCCTGTGGCATTGAAATGAAAATACAATTCGAAGCTGACTTTATTAGTAGCTATGTTTTTCAACCTGTTTACTCAATGGAGGGCAGGCTGTTAGCGGTGGAAATCTTGAACCGCTTTAATAGTCTGGACGGTGATTTGGCTATGCCGGCTGACATTGGGATTAATTTACTGACCGCTGAGCAAAAGATTGAGTTATTTAATGAGCAATTGAAACTGGCAGAACAGAATGCACCCTGGTTTGTCGAAAACGACGTTCTGTTGACGCTTAATATTGAAGAAACCCTGGTCGATTTGATTCTCGCTGACGGTCAACTCTGTGATCGTATCCGGCAATGGTCATTCATTGCCTTTGAAATCAGTGAGGGATTCCCGAATCTTTCGGCCGGCAAGAGCAACCCAAAGATCCTCCGGCTGAGCGAATTATTTTCGCTGTGGTTGGATGATTTCGGCTCCGGTCAGGCGACCCTGACCGCCTTGTATGACGGGTTGTTCGACTACGTGAAGATCGACAAGCGTTTTTACTGGCAGTTGTTTACCCATCAGGGATATGACGTGGTCATTGACTCGCTATTAAAGAATATCAATCTGCTGTGCAAAGGGGTAATCGTCGGAGGAATAGAAAAAAGGGAATATTTTAATAAGCTCAGACACGCCGGGGTTTTTGGCCTGCAAGGTTTTTTATGGCCCAGCGTTGGTGTGGATAATCTGGCGGCGTTACGGGTAACACCCGATGAGTTCAATAACAATAATTGAGAGTACTACACACAACGGAGCCAATAATGGACTGGATGATGTCAGTTGTGATTCCGGCGCTGTTATTCATTATGATTTTCTCGCCGATCGGGTATTTTTCCGTTCAGCGTAAAAAGGCATTCAAACCGTATCGGCATAAACGCTGATCCCCGCATCTGCCCAGGTATCAGGCAGATGCGTTCTCCCTGCATTTCCTCTGTGTTAATCGCCCCGTCCAAGCTCTACACTAGGTGGAACGGAGGGCCTATGCCGCAGTTTGAAAATGCTTACCAACATCAGTTAGCCGGTTTTTATACCGAATTGAATCCCACGCCGCTGAAAGGCGCTCGTTTGCTGTATCACAGCGAACCGCTGGCACGCGAACTGGGGCTGGACGAAAGCTGGTTTACCCGGGACAAAACCCCGATTTGGGCGGGTGAAACGCTGCTGCCGGGCATGCGACCGCTGGCACAGGTCTACAGTGGCCACCAGTTCGGCGTCTGGGCTGGGCAACTGGGCGATGGCCGGGGGATTTTGCTGGGTGAACAACGCCTGGCAGATGGTCGCAGCATGGACTGGCACCTGAAAGGGGCGGGATTGACGCCTTATTCACGCATGGGCGACGGCCGTGCGGTGCTGCGCTCGGCGATCCGTGAGTTCCTCGCCTCCGAGGCACTGCACCATCTGGGCATTCCAACCACCCGTGCGTTGACCATTGTGACCAGTGAAGAGCCGGTTTACCGTGAACAACCTGAGCGTGGCGCTATGTTGCTACGCGTGGCGGAAAGTCACGTGCGTTTCGGCCACTTCGAGCACTTTTATTACCGTAAGCAGCCGGAACAGGTGCAGCAACTGGCCGATTTTGTCATTGCCCGTCACTGGCCGCAGTTGCAAGATCAGGCGGAGGGCTACTTACTGTGGTTTACCGACGTGGTCGAACGCACTGCGCGGCTCATCGCCCATTGGCAGACCGTCGGCTTCGCTCACGGCGTAATGAACACCGATAACATGTCGATTCTTGGTCTTACCCTCGACTATGGCCCCTATGGCTTCCTCGACGACTACAAGCCCGACTATATTTGCAACCACTCCGATCATCAGGGGCGTTATGCCTTCGATAACCAACCGGCGGTGGCGCTGTGGAACCTCCATCGGTTGGCACAGACCCTGTCCGGGCTGATGAGTACCGAACAGCTGCAGCAGGCGCTGGCGGCCTATGAGCCGGCCCTGATGCGGGCTTACGGGGAACGGATGCGCGCCAAACTTGGTTTCTTCACCCCGTCGCAGCAGGATAACGATCTGCTTACCGGTCTGCTGAGCCTGATGGCGCAAGAAGGCCGGGACTACAGCCGAACCTTCCGCTTGTTAAGCCAAACCGAACAGCAACAGGCACAGTCGCCGCTGCGTGATGAATTTATCGATCGCGCTGCGTTCGACAGTTGGTACCAACAATACCGCCAGCGCTTGCAGCAAGAACAGGTGAGCGACGCGGAGCGTCAACAGGCGATGAAGGCGGTGAACCCGAAGCTGATCCTGCGCAACTATCTGGCACAGCAGGCGATTGAAAGTGCCGAACGGGATGATGTCAGCAAACTGGCGCGCCTGCATCAGGCCTTGTTGACGCCGTTTGCCGACGCGCCGGAGTATGACGATCTCGCCGCATTGCCGCCGGATTGGGGCAAGCATCTGGAGATATCCTGCTCGAGCTAAATGAGATGAAAGGATGACGGGCGCGAAGAGGATCGCGCCCGGTACAGCCACTACTGGCGCAAATACACCTGCGGTAACGCCACTTCCGGATGATGCACTACTCCCAAATCTGCCTGATACCAGCGGGTGAGGATTTCCGCCTGCAATACCTCCTGCGGCGTACCTGAGGCGACCAATTGCCCCTGATGCAGCAGTAAGATACGGTCGGCATACAGCGCGGCCAGGTTGAGGTCATGCAGCACGCAACAGACCGCAATCGGCTGTTGGCGCGTAAGCGTGCGCAGCAACCTCAGCGTATGTTGCTGGTGGTAGAGATCCAGTGCCGAAGTCGGTTCGTCAAGGAACAGCCAGGAAGGTGTGGGCTGCGGTTGCCAAAGTTGCGCCAGCACGCGGGCCAGCTGTACCCGCTGCTGCTCGCCGCCGGAAAGTTGGCGATAATCACGTTGGGCCAGCTCAAGGCAGTCAGTTTGCGCCATCACCTGTTGCACCGCTTGCCGTGCATCGCGTTTGCCGTGCGGCGCGCGTCCCATGCTGACCACTTCCTCAACGGTAAAGGGAAAGGCCAAATCACTGTGCTGGCGCATCACTGCGCGTACCTTCGCCAACTGTTGTGGTTGCCACTGTTCGAGCGGTTGGCCCAGCAACTGACATTCGCCACAGCCCGGCGCCAGATAACCGGTTAACAGCCGCAGCAGCGTAGACTTGCCTGCGCCGTTTGGCCCGATGATCGCCACCATCTCGCCGCTGGCGATGCTGAGCGAAACGTCGTTGATCAGCCGGCGTGAACCCAGGCTGTAACGTAATTGCTGCGCCGTCAGGCTTGAGGAGTTATCCACCCACACGCTCCCGCTGGCGCATGACCAGCCATAAGAAGTAAGGCCCGCCGATCAGGCTGGTCATCAACCCGACCGGCATTTCTGCCGGCGCCACCAGGGTGCGGGCCAGCGTGTCGCTGACCAACAGCAGGCAGGCACCGCCCAACGCGGAGCAGGGCAGCAGCCAGCGGTGATCGCCGCCGAGGCGCATACGCACCAGGTGCGGTACCACCAGACCGATAAAGCCAATCACGCCGCTCATCGCCACCGAGGCGCCAATCAGCAAGGCGCTAAGCAACAGCAGTTGCAGCTTCGCGCGCTGGACGTTGACCCCGAGGTAATGTGCTTCTTCATCCCCCAGTTGCAACAGGTTCAGACGACGCGCCTGTAGCAGGGTCAGCAAGGTGGCCGGCAGGATCAGGGAGGCGCAAACCACCAGCGTCGGCCACTGCGACTGGCTAAGGCTGCCCATCATCCACAGGGAAAACTGACGCAGCTGTTGGTCGTTGCTGAGATAAGACAGCACGCCAATCGCCGCCGTGCACAGGGCGTTGATAGCAATCCCCGCCAGCAGCAGGCGCGACAGGCTGCCGTGACCGCTACGGCTGATACCGTAGATCAACAGCGACACCAGCATACTGCCGAGGAACGCCGCCAGCATATGGCCATACAGGGCAATCACCGGGGGCAACGCCAGTGGCATCACGATAATCAGCGCGACAAACAGCGCGCCGCCGCTGCTGATGCCCAGCAGGCTGGGATCGGCCAACGGATTGCGAAACAACCCTTGCATCACGGCGCCAGATACCGCCAATGCACACCCGATCACCACCGCCAGCAGTACGCGCGGCAGGCGGATGTTTAGCCAGATATGCCAGGCGGTATCGCTGAACGGCTGTTGCCACAGGGTGCGGAACGACAGGGTCAGCGCACCCATATTGGCGGCCCCCAGCGCCAGCAGCGCCAGTAACACCAGCAGGCTGGCAATCGCCAGGCGTGGGGAAGTGCGACTGCGCATTACTTTTGCTCCGCCGCGTGGCGCAGTTTGGCCAACGCCGCCGGCGTTTCCAGACCAAAGCCCAGCAGAGCCATATCGTCAACCACCAGCACGCGGTGGTTTTTCCCCGCTGGCGTGAGCGCGACGCCCGGCAAGTTCCACAATTGTTGTTGGCCACCGAGCGTTTTTATGCCGTCTGTGGTGACCAACAGCAGGTCGGGCGCGCTGGCGATCACGCCTTCCTGCGACAGCGGACGATAGCGACTGAATCCCTGCATCGCATTTTTCAAGCCTGCGGCGGTGATGACTGCGTCGGCAGCGGTGTGCTGCCCGGCGGCCATCGGCGTAATGCCCCCGTGGCTCATGACGAACAGGACCTTGACCGGCAGAGCATCGGTTTTCACCGCCGCCAGCTG
This sequence comes from Serratia liquefaciens, assembly GCA_012719855.1. GTDB lineage: Bacteria > Pseudomonadota > Gammaproteobacteria > Enterobacterales > Enterobacteriaceae > Serratia > Serratia liquefaciens_A. The sequence continues at coordinate 41,804 of JAAXZN010000052.1, forward strand.
TTGCTGATACCGTTCGCTCAGCTTTTTGCCTTGCTCGGTGCGCTGCAACGCATTGGCAATCACCTCGATTTTCTCCGGCACGCTTTGCAACGTGGTATCACCCGGAATACGCACGACCTTAACGCCGCTTTCTTCCAGCTGTGTGAGCACCAGCGCCGGTTCGGCCAGTTCTGTCGTCAGCACCAGAGAGGGTTTCAATGCCAGAATACCTTCGGCATTGAGCTGACGCATGTAGCCGACATCCGGCAGCTTTTTGACGGCTTCCGGCTGCAGACTGGTGCTGTCTCGCGCAATCACTTCATCGCCCGCGCCGAGTGCGAAGGCAATTTCGGTGACGTCACCGCCTATCGAGACAATCCGTTCCGCCGCCGCAGCGGTGAAGGGTAACGCCAGCGCAATGCACAACGCCAGGCGACGGGTCAATGAGGGTTTCATGCGGCAATGTCCTTGGGTTCAAGCGCGGCAACCTGCTCACGCCACTGGGTTTGTTCCGGCTGGCCTTCGGTACGCTGGCCGTAAAGTTGGGCGATTTGCGTGCCGTCCGCGGCAAACAGCTCCAGGCTGGTGACAAAGCCGTCTTTGGTCGGCTTGCGGGTGATCCAGCTTTCGGCAATGGCGTCTTCGATCAGGTGCAGGGTGAAACGACGGTTAAACACGTTAATCCAGCCTTCCTGCGGCATCAGACGCTCGATCTGACCGGTGAAGATCTGCACGCAACCACGGTTGCCGACAAAAATCATGATTTCGTTTTGCAGGCCCAACGCTGCGTTGAGCAACTGGGACAGGGCACTGTTATCCACCCGGTAGGCCAAATCGTTGCCGACGGCCTTGAAGGCCTGCTGACGCGTCAGCTTATTGCGGCTTAACAACTGGAAGAACTGGTGAACGTCGGTCATTTCACGCCATTCGCGGTCGATCTTTTCGTTGTCCGGCGCGGCGTTACTGACGGTGGCGTCCGGGGCTTTCAGTTCCAACGCCGGATTTTCTGCACTCAGATGGCGTTCCACCAGTGCCATCCAGGCGGCCAGGTCGGTTTCGTCGGTGGTGTACACCTTATGCAACGCGTCACCCTGATGATCGAAGAACTGAATGCTGTGACGTACACCGCGCTTGTTGGTTTCGCTCATTGCGAAGGCGCTGGCCCACTGGTTGAGGAACAGCCGCAAATCCAACTCGCGTGGGTTGAGGATCAGCCCCGCGTGGCCGTTCAGGTGTTGGTTGAGGTAGCGCCCCATTTGCTCGTGCACCGCATAGCTGTTACGGGTGATGGATTTGGTGACGCCAACCTGCTCCAGCTCGGTCAGCAGGGTACGGGCATCGGCCTGCAGGCGACGGGTATCCTGACCAACGCGAGCATGGGTCAGTTCCGCTTCGCTGACGCCAAGCAGCTCGGCCAGATCGCGCGCATATTTGCCTGGGTTATCAATTTTGGCCTGCTGGTAGCGTTCATAGAGGGTATTGCTCATAGATAGTTCTCCTGTGTGAGGTTCAATCGGCGGGCATTCGGGTTGCCCGCCGGACTTAAAACGTTACCACTGGTAGCTGACCAGCAGTTTGGCGTTGCGGCCATCCTGCGGAATGCCCTGCGGCGAGTAGTATTCTTTGTCGAAGGCGTTGCCCAGCACCACGGTGGTGGTGACGCCCTGCAGACGATCGCGGCCTTTATAGCTCAGGTAGAAATCGTTGACGCCGTAGCCGCCTTGCTCCGGCGTGCCGGTTTCTACACGGCTGGCGCGTTGGGCCAGCGTCGCGACCCACCCGGTAGAAAGACCGGTTTCACCCAGCGGGATATCCAGCGTGCTGGTAACAGTGTCAGGATTGATGCTGTTTAACCATTCGCCGCTGGTTTCATTTTTTCCACGTGTTCGGTTGTATGCCAAATCCCAGCCAAAAATGGGCGTTTTATAGCTCAGCATGGCATCCCAACCCCAGATCTTCGCACGATCGATATTGGTCGAGAAAGTGGTGCAACTGATGCAATAAGGGCCACGGGGACCACGTCCCAACTCCATGGTGACGTCGGTAGTGATGTAGTCTCGGGCTTTGGTGTCGAAGTAACTGGCTTTGAATTGCAGACTATCGTCAGCTAAGAGCAGATCGTCAAAGCGCAGCCCGAAACCATACTCTTGAGTGGCATTAGTTTCCGGTTTCAGATTCGGATTGGGTACCCAATTGTTGGTGATGGTGGTAGGTCCCATGGGAATAGAAAAGTGTTTAGAGTCGTTATACATTTCACCCATGGTCGGCGCACGAAATGCCTGCGAGTAAGAACCGAACAACATCAGCCAATCAGTTGGCGTAACGCTGATAGCGCCACGGGACGACCACTTGTCAGCATCCACATCCGCATAGCCGTCGCTGGAGCCTTTGTAGTTATCGTAACGAGTCCCGGCAAGCAGGGTCACCGGCAGGTCTCGGAGGGTAATTTCATCTTGTAACCAACCGGAGGCAAAGTTGATTTTCGCTTGTGGGAAGCTCTCTGTCGCGCCGCCTGGCGTCTGTTCCTGCTTGTAAGCTTCACTGCCATAGGTAAACAGATGAGAAGCGAAGGTGTCGGCAAACAGGCGAGTACGGTTCTCCAGCTTCGCGCCACGGGTAGTTTGTTTGCGCGCCTCGTCTTCGTTGCCATGGGAGTGGGCGTTGATCTCCACTTCGGAATAATAGACTTTGGCTACGGCGTCGAGCCAATCCTGACCCACCGGTTTAAGTTTGTAGCTGAGTTGACCGTCACGCTGGATGCTTGAACGGTCGGTCATCAGGTTACCGCTGCTGCTAGCGGACTCCTGCGGGTTTTTCGGTTCCTGAGCCCGATTATTGTAGTAGCGGAGGTCACCACTTAATGATTGATTTTCATCAATCTTCCAGGTGCCTTTGGCCAGCACATTGCTGATGGTCTCGTCGTTGGGCGCGTCAAAACCATTGCCCTGGCGCAAATCGCCAACGTCGCGGGTGCCGAATGACAGCAGGCCGTCGAGGTTGTCGGTCTTGCCGTAGGCGCTGGCACCCATACCCAGGCTGTGATCGCCGCTGCCGGCGGTGCCGTAAACCCGGAACCCGGTGTCATGACCCGGCAGCAGCAGATCGGCGGCATCCACGGTTTCATAAGCAATGACGCCGCCCAGTGCGCCGCTGCCGTACAGCAGGGCCGAAGGGCCGCGTACCACTTCAATGCGTTTTACCAGTGCCGGATCCAGGAAAGTGGCACCAAGATGACCAGTGTCGGTGCCCTGACGGATGCCGTCTACCAGCGTCAGTACGCCGTTTTTACCGTAGCCGCGCATGAAAACATCTTGGCCATTGGTACGCCCGGTGCCATTAACGGTAATACCCGGCACGCGGCGCAGCATGTCGGCGGCGCTGGTGGCCGTCTGGCTCTCAGGGGTATTGCCTTCGATCACGGTGACCATCATCGGCGCTTCAAAGCTGCTGCGTGCGTTACCGGTGGCGGCGACAGTCAGGGTTTCGTCGCTGGCTTTGTCCGTTTTAGCCGACACATCGCTGGAAGAAGAAGCCGTGTGGTTGGTTTGTGCAAAAGTCACCGTCGGCAGAGCGCAGGCAATCGCCAGACTCAATGCGGATAAACGCAGCCGGGTGTAAGGGATCAGAGGCATGTCGCAACTCTCCGTATGTTTTTAACATATCAATAGATTTGCTGGCTGCCTGGATCAACATAGATCGGGGTGGCTGGCGTTGAGGGATGGGTGTTATTTGGTCAGGATCAATTTCCCGGCTTTGGTCTGCCGCAGCTGATAACGCTGGCCCTGATGGATGATGATCGCCACGCCGTCTGCATCAAGCAGCTGCGCGCTGTCGTAGCAAGGAGGCGAGGTCAGGCCGCTCGCCGCGGGGCTAGCGGCTTTGGCGGGGACATTGTGATTGTGATTATCCATCGTCATGTGTTTATAAAACAGACCGTTAAATAGTAATTAATATCAAAGTGAGAATCATTATCATGTGAACGAAAGGTTACATCAAGGAAAATTTTCTTACCGATGGAACCTTTTTGCAGGAAGGGGAGGTGACAGGGGCTGAAGGGGCTCAGCCCGTCTAAAACAAGGTTATTTCAGCAGGGTTTCGATGCGGTCAAACAGGCGCTCGGGTTTGGTGATCGGCGCGAAGCGTTTCACCCTCTGGCCGTCGGCGGTCAACAGGAATTTGGTGAAGTTCCATTTGATTCGCTGGCTGCCCAGTACGCCCGGAGCGAGGCGTTTCAATTCGTTGAACAGCGGATGCGCATCCGGGCCATTGACGTCAATCTTACCGAACAGCGGGAAACTGACGCCGTAGTTCAGGGTGCAGAAGTTGGCGATCTCCAGGGGATTGCCGGGTTCTTGTGAACCGAACTGATTACAGGGAAAGCCCAGCACCATCAGCCCTCGTTCGCGGTAATACTGCCACAGGTTTTCCAGCCCGCGGTACTGCGGCGTAAAACCGCATTTGCTGGCGGTGTTAACCACCAGATAGGCTCGGGCGGGGAAGTCCCCCAGCGTTTTGTGTTCCCCTTGCAGGGTGACGCAGGGGATGGATAACAGTGAGTGGATCATATCGAGGTTCCAAATCCTTTTCAGGGGAATGCGGGCATTGCTAACAGTATAGATGAGCGGGTGACAGGAGAAAAAACCGGGACGGGCGCCCCGGCTTTGGCATCAGAAGCGGGTATCTACCGCATCCGCCAGCATGGCCAGCAGCTGTTCGCTGTCGGCCCAGCTCAGGCAAGGATCGGTAATTGACTGACCGTAGGTGAGCGGCTGACCGGCCACAATTTTCTGGGTGCCTTCCACCAGGAAGCTTTCCGCCATCACGCCGGTTACGGCAGCGGAGCCGGCGCGGATTTGCTGGCAAACATTTTCTGCCACTTCCAACTGGCGGCGATGCAGTTTCTGACAGTTGCCGTGGCTGAAGTCGATCACCAGGTGTTCCGGCAGGTCGAACTCACGCAGGCTGTCGCAGGCGGCAACGATATCGGTAGCATGGTAGTTCGGTGTTTTGCCACCGCGCATGATGATATGACCGTAAGGATTGCCGCTGGTTTGATAGATAGTCATCCGGCCGTGTTTGTCCGGGGACAGGAACATATGCCCGGCGCGCGCCGCACGGATAGCGTCAATGGCGATGCGGGTATTGCCGTCGGTACCGTTTTTGAAACCCACCGGGCAGGAGAGCGCCGAGGCCATCTCACGGTGGATCTGGCTTTCAGTGGTCCGTGCGCCAATCGCGCCCCAACTGATCAGGTCGGCGATGTATTGACCGACCACCATATCGAGGAATTCGGTAGCGGTAGGCAGTCCAAGCTGGTTCACTTCCAGCAGCAGCCGACGCGCCATTTCGATGCCACGATTTACCTGGAAGCTGCCATCCAGCGCCGGATCGGAGATCAGGCCTTTCCAGCCCACCACGGTACGCGGTTTTTCAAAATAGGTGCGCATCACGATTTCCAGGCGATCCTGGTAACGAATGCGCAACGCGTTCAGGCGACCGGCATAGTCTACGGCGGCGTCGAGATCGTGTATCGAGCATGGGCCGATAACCACCAGCAGGCGGCGATCTTCACCGGTCAGGATTTTTTCAATGCGTTGCCGGGAGGCCGTCACGTTATCCGCGATTTCCGCCGAGATCGGCAACTTCTCCGCCAGTTCTTGCGGCGTGACAAGGCTGTCGATGCGCGCGGTCCGCAGTTCATCTGTTTTGTGCATGATTTTCTCTAAAGACTTTTCTTCGCTGCGGCAGGAGTGCCGGGAAGTGATGGCGATCACAATAACGTAAAAACCGATGAATTCAACCGGAGAAACTGTGTTCTGTTGATCAGAATCGCTAAAAAAAGCACAAAAAACGTCGCCAGTGGAGAAATAATCAACACGCGGCAGGGTACCGGCCCACCGCGTGAAAGCTAGAACATCCGGCGGCTCATGCCCAGAATGTCCAGAATTTTGGTCGAGATCTCTTCTACCGAATAATTGGTGGTATTGAGATAACGGATCTGGTTCTTACGGAACAGCGCTTCCACCTCGGCAAGCTCCATCCGACACTGGCGAATAGAAGCATAACGGCTGTTTTCGCGCCGTTCTTCACGGATGGCGGCCAAACGCTCCGGGTCGATCGTCAGGCCGAAAAGTTTGTGCTGAAACGGCTTCAGCGCGGCGGGAAGGTGTAAATTGTCCATATCATCGGCGGTAAAAGGGTAGTTGGCGGCGCGGATGCCGAATTGCATCGCCAGGTACAGGCTGGTGGGGGTTTTGCCACAGCGTGAAACCCCGAGCAAAATCACCTGGGCCTGGTCGAGATTGCGCAGCGAAATGCCGTCATCGTGGGCTAACGTGTAGTCAATAGCCGCGATACGGGCATCGTATTTACCGAGGTTGCTGGCCGTCAGGCCGTGGGTACGATTCGGGACCGGGGTGGGCTCTACTTCCAGCTCGCCCTGCAGCGGGCCTACCAGTGCCTGGACAATATCCTGACAGAACCCTTCGCTCTGGGTGATGACTTTGCGCACTTCCGGCGAAATGATCGAGTAAAACACCAGTGGCCGCACGCCGGTCTCTTGATAGATATCGTTAATCTGCTGACAGACTCCCCGGGCTCGCGCCTCGGTTTCGACGAAGGGCAGCGTAAAGGTCGTGGCCTTCACCGGAAATTGTGACAGCACGGCGTGGCCCAAAACCTCGGCGGTGATCGCCGTGCCATCCGAAATATAAAAAACGCTTCTTTCCACCCGAGGCTCCTTACCTGAAACGGTGATGCAGTTATCGCGCCTGCTTGCTCTTATCATGGGCTTGAGATGATCGAGCGGTAAAGGGGCGGGCAAAAAAAATGTGATAGTGAGGGCAGAGTCGTCGATTAATTTTGACGATAAGGGAATAAGCTTTCGTCGAAGCGTTATTTATTGAAACGATATTTTAAATTTTATGAAAAATGGATGTTTCTTTTTCTTGAGGAATTGTTCGCCAGGGCGATGTTATTTTCACCAAAGTCATGATGAAAAATAGGGTTTTTAAAACTCAAGTTTAAAAATTATTTAATTTGTTGAGTTTTAAGCTATTAGTGCGACAGGGAACGATTCCATCCTCATTTTTCATTTCAGGAAGTTTTCCTAAAATCCATTTTCTTCGCCGGGTTGATCGATTCACCTTTCCATTTCCTATGGATCATTGTGCTAGTCTGATTCGGCACCGTTTTAGCGGCGCTGAGAAAGCAAGCGAATTAAATCCGTCTATACCCTACTGATAGCAATAAGGATTGTCTCGATGTCCAACAATGGCCCAGACTTGCGTAATGTGCTTTGGTACAACCATCTCGGCATGCACGACGTTGACCGTGTCGGCGGCAAAAATGCCTCCCTCGGTGAAATGATCACCAATCTTTCCGATTTGGGCGTTGCCGTGCCAAACGGTTTTGCCACCACCGCGCAGGCGTTTAACGATTTCCTCGAGCAAAGCGGTGTTAACCAGCGCATCTATCAGTTACTGGATCAAACTGACGTTGACGACATTGCCCAACTGACCAAGGCCGGCGCGCAAATCCGTCAATGGGTTATCGACACGCCGTTCCACGCAGAATTTGAACGCGAAATAAACCTGGCTTACCAGCAGCTGGCAGACGGCGAGCCGGAGGCCTCTTTTGCCGTACGCTCCTCCGCTACCGCAGAAGACATGCCGGACGCCTCCTTTGCCGGCCAGCAGGAAACCTTCCTCAACGTGCAGGGCATCGACGCCGTGATGGTGGCGATCAAGCACGTGTATGCCTCACTGTTTAACGATCGTGCCATCTCTTACCGCGTGCATCAGGGTTACGATCACCGCGGCGTGGCCTTGTCGGCCGGCGTGCAGCGGATGGTGCGCTCTGACCTGGCGTCTTCCGGCGTGATGTTCACCATCGATACCGAATCCGGTTTTGATCAGGTGGTGTTTATCACCTCCGCCTTCGGCCTGGGTGAAATGGTGGTGCAGGGCGCGGTAAACCCTGACGAGTTCTACGTGCATAAACCGACGCTGCTGAAAGGCAAGCCGGCTATCGTGCGTCGTAATCTCGGTTCGAAGAAAATCCGCATGGTCTACGCACCTTCGCAGGATCACGGCAAGCAGGTACAAATTGAAGACGTGCCAGAGCAGCAACGCAATCGTTTCTCTCTGACCGACGAAGAAGTACAGGGCCTGGCGCATCAGGCACTGCTGATCGAAAAACACTACGGCCGCCCGATGGATATCGAGTGGGCCAAAGACGGTCATACCGGCAAACTGCTGATTGTGCAGGCCCGTCCGGAAACCGTGCGTTCCAACGAACAGACGATGGAGCGTTACCAGCTTAACGGCAACAGCCCGGTGCTGGTGGAAGGACGCGCAATCGGCCACCGCATTGGCGCAGGCCCGGTAAAAGTCATCCACAACATCAGCGAAATGGATCTTATTGAGCCAGGCGACGTGCTGGTGACGGACATGACCGACCCGGACTGGGAACCGATCATGAAAAAAGCGGCGGCGATCGTCACCAACCGCGGCGGCCGTACCTGCCACGCGGCGATCATCGCGCGCGAGCTCGGCATTCCTGCCGTGGTCGGCTGCGGTAATGCCACCGATCTGCTGAAAGCCGGCCAGAAGGTGACCGTTTCCTGCGCAGAGGGCGATACCGGCTTTGTGTACAGCGATATGCTCGACTTTAGCGTGCAGAGTTCTGAAGTGACCGAGCTGCCTGAGCTGCCATTGAAAATCATGATGAACGTCGGCAACCCCGACCGTGCTTTTGATTTCGCGCGCTTGCCAAACGAAGGCGTGGGCCTGGCCCGGCTGGAATTTATCATCAACCGCATGATTGGCGTGCACCCGAGGGCGTTGCTGGAGTTCGACCAGCAGACCCCGGAGCTGCAGCAGGAAATCAAGGCGCTGATGCAGGGCTATGACCATCCGGTCGAGTTCTATGTGGGCCGCCTGACGGAAGGGATCGCCACGCTGGGCGCGGCATTCTGGCCGAAGCGGGTGATTGTGCGCCTGTCTGACTTCAAGTCCAACGAATATGCCAATCTGGTGGGCGGTGAGAAATACGAGCCGCATGAAGAGAACCCGATGTTGGGCTTCCGTGGCGCCGGCCGTTATGTGGCCGACAGCTTCCGCGATTGTTTCGCGATGGAATGCGACGCGGTAAAACGCGTGCGTAATGAAATGGGCCTGACCAACGTCGAAATCATGGTGCCTTTCGTTCGCACCGTAGCGCAGGCGGAAGCGGTGGTCGCCGAATTGGCACGCCAGGGGCTCAAGCGTGGCGAAAACGGCCTGAAAGTGATCATGATGTGCGAAATCCCGTCCAATGCCCTGTTGGCCGATCAGTTCCTGGAGCATTTCGATGGCTTCTCCATCGGCTCCAACGACATGACTCAGCTGACGCTGGGCCTGGATCGCGATTCTGGCGTGGTGTCTGAACTGTTTGACGAACGCAACGAGGCGGTCAAGGCACTGCTGTCGATGGCGATTCAGGCGGCCAAGCGCCATGGTAAATACGTCGGGATTTGCGGGCAGGGGCCTTCCGATCATGAGGACTTCGCCGAGTGGTTGATGGAGCAGGGCATTGACAGCCTGTCGCTCAACCCGGACACCGTGGTGCAAACCTGGGTTAATCTGTCGAAGAAAAAGTAATTCTTCGGCATAAGATTCCGCATTAACTCTAAAGCCGTAGCTCAGGTTACGGCTTTATTATTTCTGAATGTAAATTGAAAAGGCGACAGGAATAACATTAGCCAAAAAAGAATAAAAAAAAGCCCATCATAGGAGACGGGCAAAGACTACACACAGCAATTCACATGTATGGCATTACATTGTTTGGAAATCTTGCTTTAAATCAGGTATTTGAAGCAATAGATGGCAATAATACTAGATATTTAAACATCATTAGTCATTAAGAATCATCCTAATCAATATCTCGCATCCCATTTATTGTTAATCCGAATGAGTTTTATCACCGGGCTAAAAAGATGCATTTATTCGGTATGTTTAATTAATATCCAGTTGCCCGGTGACTTTATTTCAGCAGGATCGGGCCCAGTACAGAAGAATGGATTAAGAGGGGATCCTGCCCGGCGATCCGGGCAGAAATAGGGATTATTGCTGTTCCAGGTCTTTAGCGACCTCTTTCAGATCGGCAGTCGGTTCTGGCGCCTCGTTCATCCAGGCGGTGAGCAAGCGATAAGACACCGCCAAAACCACCGGGCCGATAAACAGGCCAATCATGCCGAAAGCCAGTAGACCACCGATAACGCCGGACAGGATCAGCAACATCGGCAGATCGGCGCCCATACGGATCAACACCGGCCTTAGCACGTTATCCAGCGTAGCCACTACGCAGCTCCAGACCAGCAGCACGGTGCCCCAGGTGGTGTCACCGCTCCAGTACAGCCAGATAATGGCAGGCACCAGCACCAGCAGCGGCCCCAGTTGTGCGACGCAGCAGATAAAGATCAGCACCGTCAGCAGGGTGGCGGCAGGAATGCCGGTCACCGCCAGGCCAATGCCGCCCAATACCGATTGCACCAGCGCCGTTACCACAACGCCCAGTGCCACCGCGCGGATCGCCTGACCGCCCAGTACCACTGCGGCATCACCGCGTTCGGCGCCAAGGCGGGTCGCAAAGTGACGAATGCCCAAAGCAACCTGCTCTCCACGGGCATAGAGCAATACGCTAAACAGCAGCATCAGCGTGCAATGCAGCAGCAGCCGGCCAATATGCGCCGCCTGTGCCACAAACCAGGTGGCGGTTTGGCCGAAGTAGGGTTGTACTTTCGCCACCAGGGCGGTACCGCCGGCGCTCACCAACGTATGGTAACTGTTATAAATTTTATCGCCGATCATCGGGATTGATTGCAGCCAGGCCAGATCGGGAATATGCAGCTTGCCGGGGGTGCTGGCCCAGGCAACCACGGGGGCGCTGTTGTCTACCACGCTGCTGACCAACAGAGAAATCGGCAGGATGAACAGCAGGATCAACAGCAAGGTCATGACCAGCACGGCCAGCGAGCGCCGACCCCAGAGTATTTTTTGCAGCTTGATCAGCAGCGGCCAGGTGGCGATAACCACCATGCCGGCCCAGGCAAAGCCGAGAATAAAGGGTTGAATGACCCAAAAACAGGCGACGATCATAATGGCGATAAACAGCACGCCAAAAATAATCCGTGGCAAATCGTATCGGGACTGCGGGAGTGTCATGAATGGGTTCTCATCCTGGTAAGTTAATTCCTTTGTTTAGCTTAAGCATGGTGCATTTTCGTCACTTTTCATAATGCGACGCACCTTTTATCGCGCGTCGCCTGACGACCTAATAATGTGCATGCCTTCACTAAACGAGTATGTTAGTTTTTATGCCTAATAAAAAGTAGGGTGGGTCTGAATAAAGGCCTGATTCAGCGTGCATAAGCGCATAAAAAATAGACAGACAGGGTCAAAAAGCGAATGATCCCACAGATTTCTCAGGCACCCGGACTCGTTCAACGGGTGCTCGACTTTTTGGAAGCCTTAAAGCAAAACGGATTCAATGGCGATATCGCCACCAGCTACGCCGACCGGCTGACGATGGCGACCGACAACAGTATCTATCAGTTGCTGCCCGACGCGGTAGTGTTTCCCCGTTCCACCGCAGACGTGGCGCTGATTGCACGCCTGGCGGCAGAAGAACGTTTCAGCGCGCTGACCTTCAGCCCTCGTGGCGGCGGGACCGGCACCAACGGGCAGTCGCTTAACAGCGGCATCGTGGTGGACATGTCGCGCCACATGAACCGTATTCTGGACATCAACGTCGAGCAGGGGTGGGTTAAGGTGGAGGCTGGGGTGATCAAAGACCAGCTTAACCAGTACCTGCGGCCCTTCGGTTATTTCTTCTCGCCGGAGCTTTCCACCAGTAACCGCGCCACGCTTGGCGGCATGATCAATACCGACGCCTCAGGCCAGGGGTCGCTGGTGTACGGTAAAACCTCCGATCACGTACTGGGCCTGCGGGCGGTTTTGCTGGGCGGCGACATGATCGACACCCGCGCCATGCCGACGCCGCTGGCGGAAACGATTGCCTGCGAGGAAACCCTCGAGGGACATATTTACCGGACGGTACTCAACAGTTGCCGTGACCAACGCGCCCTGATCCTGGAAAAATTCCCCAAGCTAAACCGCTTCCTGACCGGCTACGATCTGCGGCACGTGTTTAGCGACGATCTGCAAACCTTCGATTTGACGCGTATTCTGACCGGCGCCGAAGGGACGCTGGCCTTTATTACCGAAGCGCGGTTGGACATTACGCCGCTGCCGAAGGTTCGTCGTCTGGTAAATGTAAAATACGACTCCTTTGATTCCGCGCTGCGCAATGCGCCCTTTATGGTGGAAGCCAAGGCGCTGTCGGTAGAAACCATTGATTCCAAGGTGTTGAACCTGGCGCGTGAGGATATCGTCTGGCATTCGGTGAGCGAACTGATCACCAACGTGCCGGATAAAGAGATGCTGGGCCTGAACATCGTCGAATTTGCCGGTGACGACAAGGCCCTGATCGACCAGCAGATGGAAAGCCTGTGCCTGCGATTGGACGAGTTGATTTCCGAGAGGCAGGGCGGCGTGATTGGCTATCAAATCTGTGGCGATTTGGTGGGCATCGAGCGCATTTATAACATGCGCAAAAAAGCGGTCGGATTATTGGGTAACGCCAAGGGGCGGGCCAAACCGATCCCCTTTGCCGAAGACACCTGCGTGCCGCCTCAGCATCTGGCCGATTACATCGTCGAATTCCGTCAGTTGCTGGACAGCCACAACCTCAGTTACGGCATGTTTGGTCACGTCGATGCCGGCGTACTGCATGTGCGCCCCGCGCTCGACATGTGCGATCCCCAGCAGGAAGTGCTGATGAAGCAGCTCTCCGATCGGGTGGTGGCACTGACCGCCAAATACGGCGGCTTGCTGTGGGGCGAACATGGCAAAGGCTTCCGCGCCGAATACAGCCCGGAGTTTTTCGGCGAGCAGCTGTATCTGGAACTGCGTCGCATCAAAGCCGCATTCGATCCGAACAACCGCCTCAACCCCGGCAAAATTTGTTCGCCGCTGGGCGTCGATGCGCCAATGATGAAAGTGGACGCCGTCAAGCGCGGTACCCTCGATCGCCGCATTCCTGTCGAAGTACGTACTTCGTTCCGGGGGGCGATGGAGTGTAACGGCAACGGCCTGTGCTTCAATTTTGACGTGCGTAGTCCGATGTGCCCGTCGATGAAAATCACCGGCAACCGTATTCATTCGCCAAAAGGCCGGGCCGCGCTGGTGCGTGAATGGCTGCGTCTGTTGTCCGAGCAGGGCGTCGATCCCGTGGCGTTGGAAAAACAGCTGCCGCAGCAGCGGCTCAGTTTCCGAGCGCTGATCGAGAAAACCCGTAACAGCTGGTACGCCGGCAAAGGCGAATATGATTTCTCGCACGAGGTGAAAGAGGCGATGTCCGGCTGTCTGGCCTGCAAAGCCTGTTCCACCCAATGCCCGATCAAGATTGACGTGCCGGGCTTCCGTTCGCGCTTCCTGCAGCTTTACCACACCCGTTATCTGCGGCCGGCGCGTGACTATATGGTCGCCGGGGTAGAAAGCTATACGCCGCTGATGGCGAAAGCGCCCAAGGTGTTCAACTTCTTCTTCCGTCAGCCCTGGGTGCGTGATCTCAGCCGCAATACTGTCGGCAGGGTTGATTTGCCGATGCTCTCCAGCCCGACGCTGCGTCAGCAACTTTCCGGCCATGGCGCCATGACCATGACGCTGGAGCAGCTTGAAGCGCTGAATGCCGAACAACGCGAGCAGCACGTTTTGATCGTGCAGGATCCCTTCACCAGCTATTACGATGCCAAAGTGGTGGCGGACTTTGTGCGGCTGGTGGAAAAGCTCGGCTATCGGCCGGTGCTGCTGCCGTTCTCACCGAATGGCAAGGCGCAGCACATTAAAGGTTTCCTGACGCGTTTTGCCCGTACCGCGCGCAAAACCGCCGATTTCCTCAATCGGGTGGCAAAACTCGGTATGCCGCTGGTGGGGGTCGATCCGGCGCTGGTGCTGTGTTATCGCGATGAATATAACGAGATCCTGGGGGAAACCCGCGGGGATTTCCAGGTGCAACTGGTGCACGAATGGTTGCAGCAACTGCTGGCCGAGCGGGCTGAACAGCCTGCCACCGGTGAGGCCTGGTATCTGTTTGGTCACTGTACTGAAACCACCGCCTTGCCGGCCAGCGGCCAGCATTGGACGTCGATCTTTGCTCGTTTCGGCGCCAGGCTGGAAAATGTCAGCGTGGGCTGCTGTGGCATGGCGGGCACTTACGGGCACGAAGTGAAGAACCTGCAGAATTCGCTCGGCATTTATGAGCTATCATGGCACCAGGCATTGCAGCGTCTGCCTCGGCAACGTTGTCTGGCGACCGGTTATTCCTGTCGCAGCCAGGTCAAACGCATTGAGGGTAACGGTGTACGGCACCCATTACAGGCACTTCTGGAGATGATTGAGTGAAACTGTGGAAACGAGAAACGACGCTGGAACAATTAAACCAGGCCGGCGAAGGATGTATGGTCAGCCATGTGGGGATCCACTTTACCCGAATGGAAGAGGATTACCTTGAGGCGACCATGCCGGTAGATCAACGTACGCGGCAGCCGTTTGGCCTGTTGCACGGTGGCGCTTCGGTGGTGCTGGCGGAGTCGATGGGATCGATGGCCGGTTACCTGTGCAGCGAAGGCGATCAGAAAGTGGTGGGGCTGGAAATCAATGCCAACCACCTGCGGGCGGTGTTTGAAGGGCAGGTGCGCGGGGTTTGTCGTGCGCTGCACGTTGGCCGTCGGCATCAGGTCTGGCAGATCGAGATTTTCGATTCACGCGATCGCCTTTGCTGCACTTCGCGTTTAACCACCGCAGTGATCGATTAAGTTTCCTTCCCCGCAGGCATTCCGACCTGCGGGTTTCTTGTCAGTCGGCGGGGTTACAGCTGAAATGGCACCCGCTTGACGAAGTCCTTCTGGAAGGCGTTGGCCTTCTCCCAGGTTCCTTCCATCGCGTATTTCTGGCAGATCAGGGTCAGAGTATGGCGGGCAAAATGGTAGCTCTGAACCCGAAACAGCTGGCAGCGCTGCGGGTTGTTGATCTCCACGATCAGTCGGTTATGCAGCTTGCTCAACGCGTGCAGATAGCTTTCATCATCGCCGTTTTCCAGGCACAGATTGGCCATGTTGAGGCTGACGTTGTTGTAGCGCTTCAGGTGGTTGATATTGCACTCCGGCCGCCTGAGCGACGCTTCCGCCATATAGAAATCTACCGTGGCGTCACGCACGCTGAACTTATAGTCATCAATTTTGCCCAGCAGCCACGCATTCATCGAGATATTCATTTGCCCGCGCTCAATTTGTAATTGAATGATAATCATTATCATATTTACTGGCGCGTTTACGATCAATCATTCTGTTGAAATTTTTATCGCGGCAGGGGGATGCATTGAGCGAGCGGCGACCCAATATGGTCAGTAGCGACTAAACTTTAGTCATAGAGCCTGCGAATTGTCTGCCTGCACTGAAGCGCGAAAGGGGGAGAAAAGTCCCTAATTGTCGATAAACGCATTTTTAAGACAGACAAAATTCAGAAATAGGTATTTTCTATGAATGTTTAAAGCAAAATAAAAATCCGGATCTGTAAAGCGTTCGAGCCAATAGGCAAGCGCGAAGGTAGTACAGGATGTGCTGTAAATTCATAGGGATAAATTGATCCCCTTGCCGACCTGCAGCGATTGTCTCGCTGACTGTCCCGCGCGCTTGCCGCATACCGAAACGAAAATCCGGGTTTTTGGCGGATACCCCCGCAAAACAAACGGTTGAAGTGATAATTGTTATCACTAACATAGTAGCAACCCAGATTGGCTGTGGAAAAACACGAGTGTGAGGTAGGCCATATGCAAACGGAAAATGTCGGCACCTTTTCTCTGGACGAAAATGTCTGGCAAGGCATTTTGCTCAGTGATAATGCCGTACAACAAATTACTAAATTAATGCAGCAGGATCCGCAGGTGAAGGGGCTGCAGCTCGGGGTGAAGCAGTCAGGCTGCGCCGGGTTTGCCTATGTGCTGGATCTCACCCGTGAACCCGCTGACGACGACCTGCTGTTTGAGCGCGATGGCGCCAAACTGTATGTGCCGTTAAAAGCCATGCCGTTTATCGATGGCACCACGGTGGATTTTGTCCGTGAAGGGCTGAATCAGATATTCAAATTTAATAACCCTAAAGCTCAGCATGCCTGCGGGTGCGGCGAGAGTTTTGGCGTTTGAGCGATGCAATCAACATGACACGAAGCAATGTAGAAATGCCTAATGAAGTGCAGGCTTGGGTCAGCGAAGGTCGCTATAAAGAAGGCTTTTTTACCCAACTGGCTACCGACGAGTTAGCGAAAGGCATCAACGAAGACGTGGTGCGCGCCATCTCGGCCAAGCGTAACGAACCTGAGTGGATGCTGGAGTTCCGCCTGGAGGCTTATCGCGCCTGGCTGCAAATGGAAGAGCCGCACTGGCTGAAAGCCAACTACGACCGGCTGAATTACCAGGACTACAGCTATTATTCGGCGCCCTCCTGCGGCAGCTGTGATGATGCCTGCGGTTCGCAGCCCGGCGCAGAACAGCAACCCGGGGCGATCACGGACAACAATTACCTGACCAGCGAGGTTGAACTGGCGTTTAACCAGCTCGGCGTGCCGGTGCGTGAAGGCAGTGAAGTGGCGGTGGACGCGATCTTTGACTCCGTTTCGGTCTCCACCACCTATCGCGAGAAGTTGGCCGAGAGCGGAGTGATTTTCTGTTCGTTCGGCGAAGCGATCCACGAATACCCGGATCTGGTGCGCAAATACCTCGGTCGCGTCGTGCCCTCAAACGACAACTTTTTCGCCGCGCTGAACGCCGCGGTCGCCTCCGACGGGACCTTTGTCTATGTGCCGAAGGGCGTGCGCTGCCCCATGGAGCTGTCGACCTATTTCCGTATTAACGCCGCCAAAACCGGGCAGTTCGAACGCACCATCCTGATCGCCGACGAAGGCAGCTATGTCAGCTACATCGAAGGCTGCTCGGCCCCGGTTCGCGACAGCTATCAGCTGCATGCGGCGGTGGTAGAAGTGATCCTGCACAAAGACGCCGAAGTGAAATACTCGACCGTACAGAACTGGTTCTCCGGCGGTGACAGCAAGGGCGGGATCCTGAACTTTGTGACCAAGCGCGCACTGTGCGAAGGCGCCGGGTCGAAAATGTCCTGGACCCAGTCGGAAACCGGCTCGGCCATCACCTGGAAATACCCAAGCGTGATCCTGCAGGGCGACAACTCTATCGGTGAGTTCTTCTCTGTGGCGCTGACCAGCGGGCATCAGCAGGCGGACACCGGTACCAAGATGATCCACATCGGCAAGAACACCCGTTCGACCATTATCGCCAAGGGTATTTCTGCCGGGCACAGCGAGAACACCTATCGCGGCCTGGTGAAGATCCTGCCGGGGGCGGAAAACGCGCGTAACTTTACCCAGTGCGACTCGATGCTGATCGGACCGGACAGTGGCGCCCATACGTTCCCCTATGTTGAGGCTCGCAACAACAGCGCGCAGCTGGAGCATGAAGCCACTACCTCAAAAATTGGCGATGACCAACTGTTCTACTGCCTGCAACGCGGCATCAGTGAAGACAATGCCATTTCGATGATCGTCAACGGATTCTGTAAGGACGTGTTCTCTGAGCTGCCGCTGGAGTTCGCCGTCGAGGCGCAGAAGTTATTGGCCATCAGCCTGGAACACAGCGTGGGCTAATCGCCGGATTTACAGCGCGAAAGCGCGACCTAAGGACACTGCATGTTAAGTATCAAGAATTTAAAAGTCAGCGCGGAAGGCAACGAGATCCTCAAGGGTCTGGATTTGGAGATCAAACCCGGTGAAGTGCAGGCCATCATGGGGCCGAACGGCTCGGGCAAAAGCACGCTTTCGGCGACCCTCGCAGGGCGCGAAGAATATGAAGTCACTGCGGGCGAGGTGACCTTTAAAGGTAAGGACCTGCTCGAGTTGGATCCGGAAGATCGTGCCGGTGAAGGCGTGTTTCTGGCGTTCCAGTATCCGGTGGAAATTCCCGGCGTCAGCAACCACTTCTTCCTGCAGACTTCGGTGAACGCGGTGCGAAAATACCGCCAGCAGGAAGCGCTCGATCGTTTCGATTTCGCTGATTTTATCGAAGAGAAGATTGAACTGCTGAATATGCCGCCCGATCTGTTGACCCGTTCGGTCAACGTCGGTTTCTCCGGTGGGGAGAAAAAGCGTAATGATATTCTGCAGATGGCGGCGTTGGAGCCGGATCTGTGCATTCTGGATGAAACCGACTCCGGTTTGGATATCGATGCGCTGAAGATCGTCGCCAACGGCGTAAACTCGCTGCGCGACGGCAAGCGCTCGTTCATTATCGTCACGCACTACCAGCGTATTCTGGATTACATCAAACCGGATTACGTCCATGTTCTTTCTCAGGGGCGCATCGTCAAATCCGGCGATTTCTCCCTGGTGAAACAGTTGGAGGAGCAGGGCTATGGCTGGCTTACCGACGAACAATAATTCACGCGCGCTGCAGCAGCTTTATAGCCTGTTCGAAGAGCGCGGTGGCGAGCATTCCGCTCATGCGCTGGCGCACTGGCAGCAGGCTTTGCGCCTGGGCTGGCCGACCCGCAAGCATGAGAACTGGAAATACACGCCGCTGGAAGGCCTGCTGGAGCAGCAGTTCCTGGAACCGCCTGTAGAGCAGATCAGCGCCGCTCAGGTCGATGCGTTGGCGTTGGCCCTCGATGCTTATCGCTTGGTGTTTATCGACGGCCGCTTCAGTGCGGCGCTGAGTGACACTGAACTGGGGGATTACCAGTTTGATGTGGCCTCCTACGGCACGCCGCAGGCACTGCCTGAGCCGGTTCAGCCCGAGATATTTCTGCACCTGACCGAAAGTCTGGCGCAGGAAACCAGCATTATCCGCGTGGCGGCCGGCAAAAGCGTGGCGCGCCCCTTATACCTGTTGCATATCAGCAGCGGACGCGGTGCTGCGGGCGAAGTGAATACCGTGCATCATCGTCATCACCTTGAGATTGGGCGCAGCGCACAGGCCGAAGTGATTGAGCATTACGTCAGTTTGAACGATGCCGCGCATTTCACCGGCGCACGCCTGACCGCCAACGTGGCTGACAATGCCCAACTGCATCACTGCAAACTGGCGTTTGAAAGCCAGCCAAGTTACCACTTTGCCCATAACGATTTGGTGATTGGCCGCGACGCGCAGGTGAAAAGTGACAGCTTCCTGCTAGGCGCGGGCCTGACGCGCCACAACACCAGCGCGCAGCTGAACGGCGAAGGATCTAATTTGGTGATCAACAGCCTGGTGCTGCCGGTCGGCAAAGAAGTGTGCGATACCCGAACTTATCTGGAGCACAACAAGGGTTACTGCGAAAGCCGCCAACTGCACAAAGTGGTGGTTAGCGACCACGCCAAGGCCGTGTTCAATGGCATGATCAAAGTGGCCAAGCACGCGATTAAAACCGATGGGCAGATGACCAACCACAATCTGCTGTTGGGCAAGGTGGCGGAGGTCGATACCAAACCGCAGCTCGAAATCTATGCCGATGACGTGAAGTGCAGCCATGGTGCCACCGTCGGGCGTATCGATGAAGAGCAGCTGTTCTATCTGCAATCGCGGGGCATCGACAAGCACGCGGCGCAGCAGATGATTATTTTTGCCTTTGCCGCTGAGCTGACTGAGGGGATCGGCAACGAAACCATCCGTGAATCGGTGTTGGCGCGCATTGCACGGCGCTTGCCGGAGCCGGGGGAGGCCGCATGAGTTTTCCCATTGAGCGGGTGCGCGGTGATTTCCCTATCCTGTCGCGTGAGGTCAACGGCCAGCCTCTGGCTTACCTCGACAGCGCGGCCAGTGCGCAAAAGCCGCAGGCAGTAATCGATCGCGAGTTGGATTTTTATCGTCACGGTTATGCGGCGGTGCATCGCGGCATCCACACCATGAGCGCCGAGGCGACTCAGGAAATGGAAGCGGTGCGTGAAAAGGTGGCGGCGTTTATCAATGCCGGCTCGGCGGAAGAGATCGTGTTCGTTAAAGGCACCACCGAAGGCATCAATCTGGTGGCCAACAGTTTTGGCCGTCATTTCCTGCAGCCCGGTGACAGCATCATCATCACCGAGATGGAGCACCATGCCAACCTCGTGCCCTGGCAGATGCTGGCGCAAGAGCGTGGACTGAACCTGCGCGTCTGGCCGCTACAGCAAGATGGCACGCTGGATTTGGCACAGCTGCCTGGATTGATCGACGCCTCTACCAAACTGCTGGCGCTGACCCAGGTTTCCAACGTGCTGGGTACGGTCAACCCGGTGCAGGAAATTACGGCGCAGGCTAAAGCTGCCGGTCTGAAGGTGCTGATTGACGGTGCGCAGGCGGTCATGCATCAACGGGTTGATGTGAAGGCGTTGGATTGCGATTTCTACGTGTTCTCCGGCCACAAGCTGTATGGGCCTTCCGGCATTGGCGTTCTCTACGGTCGTCAGGCGCTGTTGCAGCAGATGCCACCGTGGGAAGGGGGCGGCTCGATGATTCAGCAGGTGAGCCTGACCCTCGGCACCACCTATGCCGAGCCACCGTGGCGTTTTGAAGCCGGTTCCCCCAATACTGCGGGCATGATGGGACTGGGAGCGGCGATTGACTACGTGAACGCGCTGGGGCTGGAGGCGATTGCTGACTATGAGCATTCGCTGATGCAATATGCGCTGGAAGCGCTGCAGCAGGTGCCGACGCTGAAGATCTATGGCCCGGCGGATCGCGCTGGAGTGATCGCCTTTAATCTGGGCGAACACCATGCCTATGACGTCGGCAGCTTCCTCGATCAGTACGGCATCGCTATTCGCACCGGACACCATTGCGCGATGCCGCTGATGGCGTTCTATAATGTGCCGAGCATGTGCCGCGCCTCGTTGGCGTTGTACAACACCCGCGAAGAAGTTGACCGGCTGGTGGCCGGGCTGCAGCGAATTCAAAAACTGCTGGGATAGGGTAGACTGTCGGGCATGGCGCTATTGGCTGAACGCCGGTGGCCAGTGACATGGGGTCGGCATGCCGGCCCCTGAATTATTGAAAGGAACCTCATGGCGAACTTGCCGGATAAAGAAAAGTTGGTGCGTAATTTTTCCCGTTGCCTGAACTGGGAAGACAAGTACCTGTATGTCATTGAACTGGGCGCAAAGCTGCCGGCGCTTGACGATAGCGAACGTCAGGCGGGCAATCTGATTTCCGGTTGTCAGAGCCAGGTATGGATTGTGATGCGGCTCGATGCACAAGGGCAGGTCGAGTTTCACGGGGATAGCGACGCCGCTATCGTCAAAGGGCTGCTGGCGGTGGTGTTTATTCTTTATCATCAAATGACGCCACAGCAGATTGTCGAGCTGGATGTGCGGCCGTTTTTCGCCGAACTGGCGTTGAGTCAGCACCTGACGCCTTCGCGTTCTCAGGGGCTGGAAGCGATGATCCGCGCTATCCGCAGTCAGGCCGCCAAACTCTGATATTCCCAAGGCTCATTGATACGGCGCCCGTATTTGCTATGTCAATGAGTCTTTACAAAACCCGCCCAGCCCTGCCATTCACCCCGCAAATCAGTGACATATCAGCAGCTTATCCCTTGACGTTATACTGACAAATGGAGAAAGCGATTACGTTATAACATGTTGATTTTTAGAGGACTTATTGCCTTTGACGTCAGCATAGCTAGTATTAATCAGGTCTTGTCTGATTTACCGGTCGCCAAGTGCCAGATAGCCTTGTGGCCGAACCGTAATAAGCATAATAGGGATGATAATGAAACGTGCGTTGAGTTTAATGGGCATGCTATTTGCCACCGTACTGACTGGCACGCAAGCCGCCAGTGCGAGCGAATACCCGCTGCCGCCGCCGGACAGCCGTCTGATTGGCGAGAACACCACTTATACCGTACCGAACGATGGGCGTCCGCTGGAGGCCATTGCTGCCGACTATAAAATTGGTCTGCTGGGCATGCTTGAGGCCAACCCGGGCACCGATCCCTTCCTGCCTAAGACAGGTTCGGTCTTGACCATCCCGACCCAAATGCTGTTGCCGGACACCAAGCGCGAGGGGATTGTAGTCAACCTGGCTGAACTGCGTCTGTACTACTACCCGAAAGGCGAGAACAAGGTCATCGTTTATCCTATCGGCATCGGCCAGACCGGGATGCACACTCCGCTGCAGGTAACCTCCGTTAGCCAAAAGATCCCGAACCCGACCTGGACTCCGACGGCCAATATCCGCAAGCGCTATCTGGAGAAAGGCGTGAAGCTGCCAGGGGTGGTGCCGGCGGGGCCAGAGAACCCTATGGGCCTGTTTGCCATGCGTCTGGCCATGGGACACGGTGAGTACCTGATCCACGGCACCAACGCCAACTTCGGTATCGGCATGCGCGTCAGCTCCGGCTGTATCCGCCTGCGTCCAACGGATATCGAGGCGCTGTTCAACATGGTGCCACGTGGTACCCGCGTTCAGGTCATTAACGACCCGGTGAAAATCTCCGTTGAGCCGGACGGCAAACGTTACGTAGAAGTGCATCAACCGCTGTCGAGAGTGGAAAGCGACGATCCGCAGACCATGCCGATTACGTTGTCCAAAGCCGAGAAGGCTTTTGTTGGTGATGCACAGACTGACAAGGCCGTGTTCGATAGCGCGGTTGTACGCCGCTCTGGCATGCCGGTGCTGGTTAACGTGGGGCAGAACCCCTCTGACGTCAGTTTGGCGCCTGTAGCCTCACAGGAAGCGAATAAGGGCCCATTTAAGGGTGCACCTATCAGTTCGGTGAATTAAAACGGGTCGTAATGGATGATCCTGAGGGGGTTCAGCGTGCTGAGCCCTTTTTTTTCGCCTGGCGGCAGGGGGGAATCTGGGGGATTTGCAGACAAAAAAAACGGCGCACATTGTGCGCCGTTTTCAATAACCGAAGCTAACTTACTTTTTGTAAGCGTGTGCTTGGTTGTCCAGGCGCTGGTTAGCACGTGCTGCGTCGTCTTTAGCTGCTTGAACGTCAGAACGGATTGCGTTCACGTCGTTGCTCAGCTGGTCAACTTTAGCGTTCAGAGTCTGAACGTCAGAAGACAGTTGATCGATTTTAGCATTGCTTGAACAGCCAGCCAGCATAGTGGAAGCCAGGATTACCGCGCCCAGTACCAGTTTAGTACGATTCATTATAACACCCTCTAGATTGAGTTAATCTCCATGTAGCGTTACAAGTATTACACAAACTTTTTTCGAAAGAGAATAATTTTTTTGGATTGGAGTGCTTTATTTTGATCGTTCGCTCAAACTTACACCTTCTTTTGAAAAATAGTTAAAAAATGTAGGGAAAACAGCTGGATTCCATGGGACAACTCCGATTTATAATTAGCTAAATAATGAGCAATCCACGGTTGCGTTTTTGAGAAAACAGTTTACCAGTGCTAAAAAAAACGCCGCTAAGCGGCGTTTTTGTCAAAATAATTATGTCACGTTTTATATTAAAGCACGTGAACCGAGGCAGTATTGGTAGTGCCGCTTGGAACCAGTGCACCGGAAACCATCACCACAACGTCGCCTTTTTGTGCCAGACCGCTGGCCAGCGCCGCTTCTTTACCGATGCGATAGAAGTCGTCGGTAGAGGCAATTTCCTTGACCATTTGTGGGATCACGCCCTTGGTCAGAATCAGCTGATGCGCGGTGGTTTCGTTGGTGGTCAGCGCCAGGATCACGGCGTTAGGGAAGTATTTACGCACGGATTTGGCAGATTTGCCGCCGCTGGTGGCAACCACGATCAGTGGCGCATCCAATTTCTCTGCGGTTTCAACGGCGCCACGACATACGGCTTCGGTGATGCGCAGCTTGCGGTTGTCATTCAGGCTGTCGATACGGCTTGGCATCACGCGATCGGTGCGCTCACAGATGGTCGCCATGATGGTAACGGCTTCGAGCGGGTACTTACCCTTGGCGCTCTCGCCTGACAGCATCACCGCGTCGGTACCGTCCAGAATGGCGTTGGCCACGTCGCCGGCTTCTGCGCGGGTAGGGCGCGGGTTCTTGATCATGGAATCGAGCATCTGGGTGGCGGTGATCACCACTTTACGTGCGCGGTTACATTTTTCGATCATCATCTTCTGAGCGAAGATCACTTCTTCTACCGGGATTTCTACGCCCAGATCGCCACGAGCCACCATGATGCCGTCAGAAGCTTCGAGGATTTCATCGAAGTTGTTCAGGCCTTCCTGGTTTTCAATTTTGGAGATGATCTGGATTTGCTCGCCGCCGTGGGCTTTCAGGTGCTCACGGATTTCCAGCCCGTCGGAACGCTTGCGGATAAAGGAAGCGGCAACGAAGTCCACACCCTGTTCGCAGCCGAAGATCAGATCGCGCTTGTCTTTTTCAGCCAATGCAGGCAGCTGGATGGAAACGCCCGGCAGGTTAACGCCTTTGTTTTCGCCCAGGTCGCCGCTGTTGAGCACCTTACAAACCACTTCGTTTTCGGTCACGTTGGTGACTTCCATGCCGATCAGACCGTCGTCTACCAGCACGGTGTTGCCGATTTTCAGATCGGCGCTAAAGCCGGCGTAGGTGACCGCAACGCGTTCGCTGTTGCCGATAACGCTCTGATCGGTGGTGAAAGTAAAGGTCTGACCGGCAACCAGAGAGGCATCTTTGCCGCCTTCCAGTTTCATGGTGCGGATTTCCGGGCCTTTGGTATCCAACAGGATACCGGCGTTCTGACCGGTTTTCGCCATCACGGCGCGCATGTTCTTGATGCGGTTGCCATGCTCTTCATAATCGCCGTGGGAGAAGTTAAGGCGCATTACGTTCATGCCGGCGTTCAGCAGGTTGGTCAGCATTTCTTCCGATTCGGTTTTTGGACCGATGGTACAAACAATTTTGGTCTTTTTCATGACGGAGTTTTCTACAAGTTGTGATGGATAATAAAACGAATAAAACCAGCGGTCAGGCCACTGATAAGGGATTTGAGTCGTGCCTGGTGGTGCAAAACATAGTTAAGGATAGGTGACCGGAGTCGAAATGGGGCGGAAAAATTCAGCCCGCGCCGGGATGCGGGGATGCTGCGCAACGTGATGAGATGAAAATGTGTTGTTATTGCGTTTTCGCAGATCAAGGGCTGAAACCATTCAACTGAAAGACGTTGCGCATTATAAAGGCTAAGCGGCGGGAAACAAAATAAAAAACCGGTGCTAACGCTCGGATCCGCTAAATCAGCAGCAAATGTGGCGCAAATGCAAACTGACAGCTGCGGTTTGTTGCGCAAATAACCTTAGTGTAAACATGCCATTGGCCGATTTTAGCCGGATACGATGATTTCCAGCAGCGTGCCGGCTGACAGGCAGAAGCAGCCGCTGGCAATGTTTGCGGGGATGGCGATAGTTTCACCGGCCACGACCACCAGGGTGTCATTGCCGACGGTGAATTCAAACTCACCGGACACTACCCGCGTCTGCAGAGCGTAAGCCCGCTTTTGCAGTTGGCCGAAGGTCCCTGCGTCGAACTTTACTTCCGTGGCGCTGGCGCCGTCGCTCATTACCCCTTGTCTGCGGGTAAGGCCGTTATCCAGTTTTTCAAACGGAGTTACTGCGGTAAATTTCAGCATGGGATCTGTCCTGATAGGGTTTTGGCCTTGATGATACCTGATGTGGCTTGCGGTAGCAGGAGCAAAGTTTTTAAAGGAGGAAGTGCCGGGCCGATAGGGTGAAACTGTGGATATTATGATTTGGTGCGTCCGAGTGGACTCGAACCACCGACCCCCACCATGTCAAGGTGGTGCTCTAACCAACTGAGCTACGGACGCATCTTTTCCTGTCTGTCATGGCTGACAGCGGGGACGAATATTAACGAGCTACCCGCGCGCTGGCAAGGAGAAAAACGTAATTTTATCCGGTATTTCGCGCGATTGCTGCGCTTGTGTGCAGTGCGGCGGTTTTTTCTGCAATCCATGCCGATGAAGCCACCGGTCGGCGTAACCGGCCGGTGGCGATACTTAGCGGGCAGAGCGCTGCAGGATCAGTGCGGCAGGCTGTTTTTGCAGCCAACGCATACGCAAGGCCATCATGATAGCGGCGAAGGTCAGCCCGATAATAAACCCAATCCAGAAGCCGCTTGGCCCCATCGCCGGGACGACAATGTCGGTCAACGCCAACAGATAACCGCTTGGCAGCCCCAGCACCCAATAGGCGATAAAGGTGATGAAAAAGATCGAGCGGGTGTCTTTATAACCACGCAGAACGCCGCTGCCAATCACCTGAATAGAATCGGAGATCTGGTAAATGGCTGCCAACAGCATCAGCTGCGATGCCATGGCCACTACCGCCGGGCTGTCGTTGTACAGCAGGGCAATTGGCTCGCGGAAGGTGGCGGTGAACAACGCGGTGCCGCAGGCCATCAGAATACCGACGCCGATAGCCGAATAAGCGGCAATCCGCGCCCCTTCGACCGAGCCTTCGCCCAACCGATAGCCGACGCGAATCGTCGCGCTGACGCCTAACGACAGAGGCAACACGAACATCAGCGTGCTGAAGTTCAGGGCAATCTGATGCCCGGCCACCGAAACGATACCCAACGGAGAAACCAGCAGGGCGACGACGGCGAACAGCGTAACTTCAAAGAACAGCGCCAGCGCGACCGGCAGACCGATGCCGAACAGGCGTTTTATTGCCGGCCAGTCGGGCCGCAGGCTGCTGCCTTCGTGTGGCAAAATATCGCGCTGCGAAGAGGCGCGCTTTACGTACCAGCGCATCGCCAGGAACATAAACCAGTAAACGCTGCCGGTCGCCACGCCACAACCTATGCCGCCCAATTCAGGCATGCCGAACTTACCGTAGATAAAGATATAGTTGATCGGGATGTTCACCAGCAGGCCGAGGAAGCCAATTACCATGCCGGGCTTGGTTTTTGACAGCCCTTCACACTGGCCGCGCAGCACCTGGAAGAACAGATAACCCGGCGCGCCCCACATGATGGCATGCAGATAACCCACGGCTTTATCCGCCAATTGTGGGTCGATGTTGTGCATCATGTCGATGACAAACTTGCTGTTATACAGCACGATAATCACCAGTAGCGAGACCGCCGCCGCCAGCCAGAAGCCCTGGCGCACCTGATGAGCAATGCGATCTCGTCGGCCCGCGCCGTTAAGCTGTGCGATGACCGGCGTCAACGCCAACAACAGACCGTGACCGAACAAAATGGCCGGCAACCAAATAGAGGTCCCGACGGCGACCGCCGCCATATCTGTGGCACTGTAGGCGCCGGCCATAATGGTATCTACCACGCCCATTGCGGTTTGTGATATTTGCGCGATGATTACCGGGATTGCGAGGGCCAATAAACTACGCGCTTCAATGAAGTACTTCTGCACGCATACACCTTTTCTATTTATTTATGATGGAGGGGAGGGTCGTCGCGAAAGGACAACAATTAAAAATAGCGGAATTTTGTCAAAAAGATTGTACCCGCTCGGCGGGGTTAAGCAAATGCTGTGATGAAATAGTTATTAAATGCGCAGGCGCAGACTTTTTGTCGCCCCGGGTTTGGATTTCCTCGCCAACTGGGGCAAACTGCCTCCAAACGTTGTAAACATTTTCAGAAAGAAGAGGCTCACATGTTCACCGGTATCGTACAAGGCACCGCGCCGCTGGTCGCCATTGATGAAAAATCCAACTTCCGTACCCACGTCATAGAAATGCCTACCGAACTGCTTCCTGGGCTGGAGCTGGGCGCGTCCGTGGCGCATAACGGCTGCTGCCTGACCGTCACCGCGGTAGAGGGTAACCGCGTCAGCTTTGATCTGATCAAAGAAACGTTGCGTCTGACCAACCTCGGTGATCTGGCGCTGGGCGATGTGGTTAACATTGAAAGAGCGGCCAAGTTTAATGATGAAATTGGCGGTCACCTGATGTCCGGCCATATTATCTGCACGGCGGAAGTGGCCAAGATTTATACCTCCGAGAATAATCGCCAGGTATGGTTACGTATGCCGGATGCGGAACTGATGAAATATGTCCTGCATAAAGGGTTCATCGGTATTGACGGAATTAGCCTGACCATCGGTGAAGTGGTGAATAACCGTTTTTGCGTGCACCTGATCCCGGAAACGCTGGAGCGCACCACGCTGGGCAAAAAACGCCTGGGCGATAAGGTGAATATTGAGATCGACCCGCAAACGCAGGCGGTGGTAGACACCGTCGAGCGGGTGTTGGCAAGCCGGGAAGCGGCAATGGCGGCGGCGAGCGCGCTGGCGCAGAAGATCTGACAAACGACCCACCAGAGAGGAGCAATCGCGTGAAGTTTTATGGGAAAACGTTGATGTTAACGGCGCTGCTGGCGCTGAGTGCTTGTAGCAGTTCGCCCGATCAGGGCGCGGCCAACCCGGCAGTGGATGCCGATAGCGACACCTGCGGCGCGGCGCAATACCAGAATTATGTCGGTAAACCGATGTCGTCGCTGGAAGGTGTTCAGATTGAATCGCAGGTGCGTGCGATTCCTTATAACTCAGCAGTCACGATGGACTTCAACCTGCGTCGCCTGAATTTCCTGGGCGATAGCGAGGATAAAATCATTCGCGTTTATTGCGGCTGATATACCCGTCGTATTTCAAGTTGTAGCGTTGTTACCTGCACTCGCTCATCCCAGTTACTTACTTAAGTAAGCGCCTGGGAATGAGCGAGCTGGTCGCCTAGCTACAACTCGAAATTCATAGGGTATATGCTTTTATACTGAATGATAATTAGCGCGTCACGCGGATACCGCCTTCGACGCCTTTCGGGCTGAAGACGACCTGCCACAATTGAATGTCACGGGCGCGAAACGCACCGGCACAGGCGTTCAGGTAATAACTGAACATGCGCTCGAAACGATCCGAGTAACGCTGGGCCAACTGCGGCCACGCCTGTTTGAATCGTTCGTACCACACCATCAGAGTGCGATCGTAATCAGCGCCAATATTGTGCCAATCTTCCATCACAAAATGCCCTTCGCTGGCCTGGGCAATATGGGCGACCGACGGCAGGCAGCCATTCGGGAAGATATATTTGTTGATCCACGGGTCAACATTCATATCTGTCTGATTCGAGCCAATGGTATGCAGCAGGAAAAGGCCGTCCGGCTTTAAATTACGTTCGACCACGTTGAAGTAGGTGCGGTAATTTTTCGGGCCGACGTGCTCAAACATGCCGACGGAAACAATGCGGTCAAACTGCAGGTGCAAGTCGCGGTAGTCCTGCAGCAGGATCTCGACGTCCAGCCCGGCACAGCGCTCCTGCGCCAGCTTTTGCTGCTCGGCGGAAATGGTTACGCCAACCACCGAAACGCCATAGTTTTTCGCCGCATAGGCAGAAAGGCCGCCCCAGCCGCAGCCGATATCCAGCAAATTCATGCCGGGTTGCAGCTGCAGTTTTTCGCAAATCATCCGCAATTTGGCTTCCTGCGCTTCTTCCAGCGTGGTCGCCTCTTTCCAGTAGGCGCAGGAATATTGCATATAAGGATCCAGCATCAGGGTAAAGAGGTCGTTCCCCAGATCGTAATGTTCTTTGCCGACTATCCAGGCGCGTTTCTTCGATTGCAGATTAGTTAATCGCGCGGCGGCAATACGCAGGGTATCTTTGAGATGGCGGGGCAGTTTCTTTTCCAGACCGGCGCGGACCACGTGATGAAAGAATATATCCAGCCGTTCGCATTCCCACCAGCCGTCCATATAACTTTCGCCCAGGCCGAGAGAACCTTCCTGCAGCACGCGTTTAAAAAAATTAGGATTTTTAACCTGAATATCGAAAGGGCGCGAGCCGTTTATTTCAATACCGGCCATGCTGAGCATTTCATGAGCGATACGGTACCATTGGTTGTCCTGGATGCTCACATCTTCTATACACGATGAACTCATAGCTTCTCCATCACCTTCTTCTGACTTATGACCCGTCAAAAAAATAGCTTAGACCTATTCTGCGGGTGCATACGTTTACCTACGGTAAAAAATCCCGTGGCGTCTGATATCCGACTATGAACAGAGGAAAATTTTAAGAAGGTTCCTGCGCAAGAAACGCGGGAAAGGCAATCCTTAAAAAACTGTGACGCCATGCGCGTACACAACAGTTGCTAGTGATAAAGAAATTATAAAAGTGTTATTTTTAAAGGTCGTTTTTGAGTATAGGCTTGCCGAGGCGCTTACTCAACTGTAAATCGCACTCGGCAAAAATATTCTTTAAGTGATTATTAATGCAGGTAATTATGACGCAGAGTTAGCATGTTCCTGGCGCGTCGCCTGCCGATCGTCCATCACCTTTCTCCGTTGCATCAGATAGCCCAACGCGGCCAGTACCACCGTCGAAACCATCACCGTGACCGTTGCCAACAGAGGCTGAGCAATAAAGGCCGAAACCAGCATGCTGGCGACAAAACACAGGCCTAACTGCAGCGTGTTTTGCAAGGCGGCAGCTTTACCGGTGCCCTCCGGGAACGGGGTCAACGCATTGGCTACCACGATAGGGTAAATGGCTCCGTTGACCAACGCCATCACGCAGAACGGAATTAACAACGTAGTGAGCGTGGGCTGAGTTAGCGTGGCAACCAGATATAATGCAACCATACTGATGCCATAAACTACCAGCAGCCAGGGCAACAAGGTGTTGCCATTCATGCGGTTTAACGCGGTACGGCAACCATAGCCTCCCAATAAGAAAGCCAGAGTGTGCGGCACATAGCTAAGGCCGATATCATTGGGGCTGTAGCCCATCTCGCCAAGAATAAACGGCGAACCGGTCAGCCAGGCGAAGAAACCGGCAGAACAGGCGGCAAAGATCATGACGTTGCCGCTGAAAATGCGAGATTTCAGCAGTTGCAAGAAGCTGAGCGTGCTCTTCTTATTGTCGGTGGAAGGCACGGTTTTGGCGCTTTCTTTCAGCATCAGCGTCGGCAGCAACAGGATCACGGTGATGCCCAGCAACACGGCGAAAATGGCGCGCCAGCCCATGTGGTTCAGCAACCAGGCACCCACCAATGGCGCCAGCGCCGGTGAAAGGGCCACCAGCGGCATAATGGTGGCGAACACGCGGTTAGCCTTGCCTTCGCGATAGCGGTCAATCACCAACGCCTGCCAGGTAACGGCAGCGGAACAAACCCCAATCGCCTGGATAAAGCGCAGCGACCAAAGTTGCACGGCATTTTGCACCCACAGCATGCCGAGGCAGCCGAGGGCAAACAGCGCCAGGCCGATCAGCAACACCGGTTTGCGGCCGAGGCGATCGGAAAGCGGGCCCCACAGCAGTTGTGCAAAGGCAAACCCGGCCAGGAAGATGCTCAGGCTGGCGCTGATGGCCCCGGCGGAAATCTGCAGGTCTTGCTGCATCATGCCAAAGGCGGGCAGGTACATGTCGGTGGCCAGGTAACCCAGCATGCTCAGGCCGGCAAGGTAGAACATAAAACCAAAGGAATTTCGCATGGTATTTCTCGTTAATATTTTATTGTCGCAGGTTTTTAGCGCCGGCAAGTGTATCCGGCTGGATCTCTGCTTGTGAAACGGTAATATTTGCGAGGTGCTGTTAAAAAAATTGAAGGCAAAACTATGTGGTCTGAATATTCACTGGATGTCGTAGATGCGGTAGCCCGCACCGGCAGTTTCAGCGCCACGGCGCAGGAGCTGCATCGTGTGCCGTCGGCGGTCAGTTACACGGTGCGGCAGTTGGAGCAATGGCTGGCGGTGCCGCTGTTTGAGCGCCGTCATCGTGACGTGGAATTGACACCTGCGGGCGTGCTGTTTATTCAGGAAGCGCGCGGTGTCATCAAAAAAATGCTCGACACGCGCCGACAGTGCCAGCAGGTGGCTAACGGCTGGCGGGGTCAATTGAAAATTGCGGTGGATATCATCGTTAAACCCCAGCGTAGCCGCCAATTGGTGCTGGATTTTTACCGCCATTTCCCCGACGTCGAACTGCTGGTTCAGCCGGAGGTGTTTAATGGCGTATGGGATGCGCTGGTGGACGGTCGTGCCGATATGGCGATCGGTGCCACAAGGGCAGTACCTGTGGGCGGCGGCTTCGCCTTTCGCGATATGGGGGATATGCGCTGGCTGTGCGTGGCCAGTCCGCAGCACCCATTGGCCACGATAGAAGGGCTGCTGAACGACGATCAACTCCGGCCTTTTCCGTCGCTGTGCCTGGAAGATACTTCGCGCAACCTGCCCAAGCGCGTGACTTGGACGTTGGACAACCAACGACGCCTGGTGGTACCAGACTGGGCTTCTGCGGTGGATTGTCTGTGTGCCGGGTTGTGCGTTGGCATGATGCCCGCGCATCGGGTATTGCCTTTGGTGCAGCGCGGGGAACTGGTGGCGCTACAGTTGCAACAGCCATTTCCCGCCAGCCCTTGTTGCCTGACCTGGCAGCAAAATACGCCGTCACCGGCGATGGCCTGGTTACTGGATTATCTGGGAGACAGTGAAACCTTGAATCAGGAGTGGCTAAGCGAAGAATGACGCCGGAAACCGCGAGGGTTTCCGGCGCAGATAATTAGCGGCGATAATCGATGAACGGGCCGTCAGCGACCGAACGGCGCTCAACCAGCTTGGGATGAACCTCAATGACCTGCGACTCTTCACGTTTGCTGATAATGCGATCCAGCAGCATGGTGAACGCCATCTCACCCAGACGCTCTTTGGGCTGATGGATCGTGGTCAGTGCCGGGGTGAAGTAGCGGGCATTTCGTACGTTATCGTAGCCAATCACCGAAATGTCCTGCGGCACGCGCAGCCCAAGTTCATCGGCGGCGCAGATCGCACCCATTGCCATGATATCGCCACCGCAGAATATCGCGGTAGGGCGTTGCTTCTGCGACAGTATCTGATGCATGGCCTTGTAACCGGATTCCGGCTCAAAGTCGCCCTGAACAATCCACTCTTCACGCACGTCGATATTGGCTTCTTCCATGGCTTTTAAAAAACCCTGATGGCGGCCGCCGCCGGTATTGCGCGCCAGCTGGCCCGGAATGGCCCCGATATCGCGGTGGCCGCGTTCAATCAGGTAGCGTCCGGCCAGATAGCCGCCTTCGAAGGCGTTATCGATAATGGTGTCGGTAAAGTCACCGCGTGCGGCGCCCCAATCCATGACGACCATCGGGATATTGCGATAATCTTCCAGCATGCCGAGCAGTTGGTCCGGGTATTCCGAACACATGACTAACAGACCATCGACGCGCTTTTGCGCCAACATCGCCAGATAGGCGC
Organism: Serratia liquefaciens; assembly: GCA_012719855.1. Taxonomy (GTDB): domain Bacteria; phylum Pseudomonadota; class Gammaproteobacteria; order Enterobacterales; family Enterobacteriaceae; genus Serratia; species Serratia liquefaciens_A. The sequence continues at coordinate 75,108 of JAAXZN010000052.1, forward strand.
GTTGTTTGTCCAGATTGTTATGCGAGTTGCACAGGATCAGCGTATAGCCTTTGCTGTAGCAGCTGTTTTCCACCGCCTCGATCACTTCGGCAAAGTAGGGCGCTTCGCTCGACGTGGCCAGCAGACCAATAGACTTGGTGTGATTGACTTTGAGGCTGCGCGCCACGGCGCTGGGTGAATAGTGCAGCTCTTTGATCGCGGCGCCAACGGCCGCTTTTGTCTCTTCGGCGACGAAACGAGTCTTATTGATGACGTGCGAAACGGTGGTGGTGGAAACGCCAGCGCGTTTGGCCACATCTTTAATCGTTGCCATGTAAAGAATGACTCCTGAACTCACATGTTGCAGTATGTAAGTGTGATGTTAATCGTTTGCCTGCGTAGATCCTTCTCCAAAGAAGCGAAAACTGAGTTTTTAGTGTGTTGAAGTCGTCAGCGCTTGGTCAGGAGGGGCATTTTGCCGGTACACAGTTGTGAACTGCGAATTTTGTCCCATATTGAGCAAAAGGGGAAGAGGTAATCGGTATTATAAACTGGGAAATGATAACAAGATTTTATCGGCCAACTGTGGGAAAATGGTTTAACACATTAATTGTGTGCCTTTTACCCTTGGGAAACCCAATCTGAGAAGGAGTTATAATGGATACCGATTTGAAAATGTCACTGTTCACCACCCTGGGTGCGCTGGCTGTAATTATCGCTTTTAGCTTTACCGCAGCATTGAACTGATACTCTTCAGTCAACCAGGCGCAGCTCGCTACGCCTGGTTGTACTTTCCCCGCGTTACGCCAGATTTTCCTCCACAAATGCCCAGTTAACCAGCGCCCAGAAGTTTTCCAGGTAGGTCGGTCGTGCGTTGCGATAATCGATATAGTAGGCGTGTTCCCAAACGTCGACGGTCAGCAGCGGTTTGTCTTCACCGGTCAGCGGCGTGGCCGCGTTCGAGGTATTAACAATCGCCAGCGAGCCATCCGGCTTTTTCACTAACCAGGTCCAGCCTGCGCCGAAGTTTTTCACCGCGGCGTCGCTGAATTGTTCCCGGAAGGCGGTGAAAGAACCAAAAGCCTGGTTGATCGCCGCGGCCAGTTTGCCCTGAGGCTCTCCGCCGCCCTGAGGTGACAGGCAGTGCCAATAGAAGGTGTGATTCCATACCTGGGCCGCATTGTTGAAGATGCCGCCGCTGGAAGCCTTGATGATGGCTTCAAGGGAGGAACCCTCAAACTCGCTGCCTTTCAGCAAATTGTTCAGGTTGACCACGTAGGCGTTGTGATGCTTGCCATAGTGGTATTCCAGGGTTTCTGCCGAAATGTGCGGTTCGAGGGCGTTTTTTTCATAAGGTAGTGCGGGCAGTTCAAACGACATTGCTTCCTCCTTGTACAGTGCCAATTTTCCGTCAGAGCAACGGAAACGCAATTGACCTGTTTTTATTGTGGGTATTTAGCTTAGCAATTTTCGCGATGAAATACAGTGGGGCGGGCTAAAGGATTGGGTGCTTTAGGAACAGCAGGAAAATCAGTCAGGGGAGTGCGGCTGGACAGGCCAGCCGCGAAGGAATTTATCGAATGGTTTTCGGTGTTACTACACGGCGAGCGCCGATGTAATGGTTTTGCCAGTAGTCATTGTCGAGCTGGCTGATCCGAATTTCTTCACCGGTACGCGGTGACTGAATGAATTTGCCGTTGCCCAGATAAACGCCAACATGGTCTGCTACGCCGCGGTTATTAATGCGGAAGAACACCAGGTCACCGCTTTCCAGCTCGCTTCTCTTGATCGGCGCGGCGTCGCGCAGGTGGTACATCTCGTTGGCGGTGCGCGGCATTTTGATTTTCACCACGTCTTTATACGCGTAGTAAATCAGGCCGCTGCAGTCGAAGCCGGTTCTTGGTGAAGTACCGCCCCAACGGTAAGGCTTGCCCATTTGGTCCATCAGCTTGGCCATCGCGGTTTGCTTGGCATGCTGGTAGCGTTTTTTGTGCGCTGGAGTCAGCTTCAAGGGTTTATCATCACGCACCAACTTCGCAGTAGCCATACCGGCTTCGCGGTGGCGACCATAGCCTTTTTTGTAACCCTTTTTCGGCGGGGTAACTTTGATTTTGGCTATTTTCTGAGTTTTGCCTTTCGATTTGGCGCTGACGATCTTTTTAGCGGTTTTTTCCGTTTTGGCTTTGGAAAGCTTGGCGGTTTTCTGCGGGGTGGTGGTTTTGGCTTTTTTGCTGGCTTTTACCGCTTTCTTTTTCTTGCGGTCATCGGGCCGGGCTTCGTTGACATGGCTCTTGCGCTGCTCGGCGGCAATACGTCCCTGCGGCGCAGCATGCGCCAGATTGAAGAATAGCTGTGTAAACAACAGCACAAAAAGCGTAAGAATTAAACGCATGTCGACGTTACCAACCTTGGCCCCGGAACAGATATCGAAAGAAGGACAGTATTCCCGAATTTCGCCATATAAAACAGCGAAGAACTCATAAATGATAATCCATATTGTGAGAAAACGTTAATGGCATTTTTTTTGCCGAAAAATCAAACCGTTGATGTATAAAAAAAAGACAATCACCGTCGGCGGGATTATTTAGCGGCGCATTTTGATGACAAAATATATTAGTGAAATGGCCAGATTAAAAATGTTATTCTGCGCATATGTTTTGACCGGAAAGGCTTTGCCGGTAAGACGCGACTGACTACGGGGAAATGCCCTTGCAAAAGATGGCGTTTTCTTGCGACTGTTCCAGCCGCTACAATGGCCGGTGTGATGCATGTTGTAGCCATAAGACTTGGCTTGAGGAAGCAATACAATGACGACGACGATTGAAAAAATTCAGCACCAGATCGCTGAGAACCCGATTCTGTTGTACATGAAGGGTTCACCGAAATTGCCAAACTGCGGTTTCTCTGCGCAAGCCGTGCAGGCGCTGTCTGCCTGTGGCGAACGCTTTGCCTACGTTGATATTCTGCAGAACCCGGACATCCGTTCCGAGTTGCCTAAATACGCCAACTGGCCGACCTTCCCACAGCTGTGGGTCGACGGTGAGCTGGTAGGCGGCTGCGATATCATCATCGAAATGTATCAGCGCGGCGAACTGCAGCAGCTGATCAAAGAAACGGCAGAGAAGTACAAACAGCAGGAAGACCAGCAGCCATAATCGGCTCGGTTTTATTGTTGGGTTCCATCGGGCGGCACCAGTGAAGACTGGGCCGCCCGATTTTTTTGTCTTAGTCGGTGTTTTCGACCGCCAGTGGCCAGCCACCCAGGCGTTTCCAACGGTTGACCAGCTCGCAGAACAGCAAAGCGGTTTGCTCGGTGTCATACAGGGCTGAGTGCGCCTGAGAACTGTCGAACGGGATATTGGCTGCGATGCAGGCTTTGGCCAGCACCGTCTGCCCCAGTACCAGCCCACTCAGCGCCGCAGTATCAAAGGTGGCGAAGGGGTGGAACGGGTTGCGTTTCAGGCTGGCGCGCTCTGCGGCCGCCATCAGGAAGCTGTGATCAAAATTGGCATTGTGCGCCACAATGATTGCCCGGTTGCAGCCACGATCCTTGATGCCCTTGCGCACGGCTTTAAAAATAGCGTGCAACGCATCGTGCTCACTGACCGCACCGCGCAATGGGTTACTTGGGTCGATGCCGTTAAAGGCCAGCGCTTCCGGCTGCAGGTTGGCACCTTCAAAAGGTTCCACGTGGAAGTGCAGGGTCTCGTCCTGCTGCAACCAGCCGTTTTCATCCATTTTTAACGTAACGGCGGCAATCTCCAGCAGCGCGTCGGTTTTGGCATTAAATCCGGCAGTTTCTATATCTATGACTACGGGGTAAAACCCACGAAAACGGCCACTCAGGGCGTTAAGATCACTTTTTTCGGCCATCAGTTTCTTATCTTCATCGAATGCAGCGCGCATTATGGCAAATTTTGCGCCCGGTTGCAGGCGGTTATCACGCAGATAAAAATAAGGGCGCAGGAAGCGCCCTTAATTGACCTCAGTGGCCCAGACCATGCCCGGCATGTTTGTTCTCGATCAGTTCGATCTTGTAACCGTCCGGGTCTTCAACAAAGGCGATCACCGTGGTGCCACCTTTTACCGGGCCGGCTTCGCGAGTAACCTTGCCACCGGCGTTGCGGATGCTGTCACAGGTTGCGGCGACATCGTCGACGCCCAGCGCCAAATGGCCAAACGCGCTGCCCATTTCGTAGCTGTCGGTGCCCCAGTTATAGGTCAGTTCAATCACCGCACCTTCGCTTTCATCGGTATAGCCCACAAACGCCAGCGAGTATTTGTATTCCGGGTTCTCGCTGGTACGCAGCAAGCGCATGCCTAATACCTTGGTATAAAAGTCGATGGAACGTTGCAGGTCACCGACGCGGATCATGGTATGGAGTAAGCGCATAATTCCTCTGATTGGATGTGCCGTTGCCAATGGCGGATGGATTGAAGCGAAATTCAGTATAGCGTTGCCGCATAAGGGATTTCAATGTATGCCGGGGCGGGAGCGGCAGAGTTGAAGTGACATTGTCACCTTATTAATGGCAATCGCACAGTATGTGCCCTATGGTTGATGGAAATAGGTACTATACCCCCCGCAAGGAACAGCAGGGTCGGATAGCGATCCAGACTCAGGCGGATGGCCTCAATTTATACATTTGGATCTGGTTAATATGTTTTTTTGTTTTTTCCCGTGCGGAATGATGGCTACTGCCGGAGGAGATCATCAATGGACGAAATGCTGATTCTGGTGGATGCCGAAGATAATTCCGTGGGGTCACAAACCAAAACGCTGGTGCACCAGCAGGGATTACTGCACCGGGCGTTTTCAATTTTTATTTTTGACAGCCAGGGCCGACTGCTGCTGCAACAGCGGGCTTTCAGTAAATACCATTCTGCCGGGTTGTGGACCAACACCTGCTGCGGTCACCCGCGTTGGGGGGAAGCGACGCAGGCGGCCGCACAGCGGCGGTTGCAGGAAGAGATGGGCTTTTGCACTGAGCTACTGAAGGTATCGAGTTTTACCTACCGCGCGGAAGTGCCAGGCGATTTAATTGAGCACGAATTCGATCATATTTACGTGGGCTTGTTTGACGGTGAACCGCAAGAGGATCCTGAAGAAGCCCACAGCTGGTTGTGGGTCGATATTCGGCAATTAACCCAGGAGCTAAAAAATGACCCTGATAAATTTACCGTTTGGTTTCGCAGCATAATGAATAATATCGACGCCGCTGAGATTGACCGTTGGAGACAGTTGGTCTCCCGTTAAATTGCTTCCGAACCGATAAACAACAAAAGCCCGCCGGCATTCGCATACCGGCGGGCTTTCTTATTTTGTTTGTCGCATTCTTACAGCGTTGGGTAGTCGGTATAACCCTCAGCGCCGCCGCCATAGAAGGTTTCTGGCTGGGGTTCATTTAGCGCAGCATTCTGCTTCAAGCGCTCTACCAGATCCGGGTTGGCGATATAGCTGCGACCGAAGGCCACCGCATCGATAAAGCCTTTGTTGATCAGCTCTTCTGCTTTCTCGGCGGTATAAGCGCCGGCGCCGACGATGACGCCTTTAAAGTGGGCGCGCACCGAGTCACGGAAGGCGTCAGAATAAGGCTTGCCGCCGGCCCAGTCGGGCTCGGAAATGTGCAGGAAAGCGATATTGCGCTTGTTCAGCTCTTCTACCAGATACAGCGCCGCTTCTTCCTGATCCTCCCCGTTATCCAGGCCGTTGAACGGACCCAGCGGTGAAATACGGATGCCAATGTGTTCTGAACCCCATTCGGCGATGCTTGCGTCAACCACTTCCAAAGTCAGGCGAGTGCGGTTTTCGATGCTGCCGCCGTATTGGTCGGTACGCTGGTTAGACGCCGGTGACATAAACTGGTGCAGCAGATAGCCGTGCGCCGCGTGCAGTTCGATAAAATCAAAGCCGGCTTCACGCGCGTTGGCGGTGGCCTGACGGAAATCATTAATGATCCCTGGGATCTCTTCGGTTTCCAGCGCTCGTGGGGTAGAGGTCGGCACTCGTACCCAGGCACCGGTTTCGTCACGTACGGTGGTGCGGGTGTCGGCATTGATCGCAGAAGGGGCGACCGGTGCTTGCTGGCCCGGTTGCAGACTGTTGTGGGAAATACGGCCCACGTGCCACAGTTGAACGGCGATATGGCCATTCTTATCGTGTACCGCCTGGGTGATTTTTTTCCACGCGGCGATCTGCTCTGGGGTGTGCAGCCCCGGAGCGCCGGCATAGCCTTTCGCCTGGAAAGAAATCTGAGTGGCTTCAGTGACGATCAGGCCGGCACTGGCGCGCTGAGCATAATATTCGCCCATTAACGGAGTAGGGATATCGCCGGGCTCAATGCTGCGCAGCCGCGTCAGTGGGGCCATAAACACGCGGTTTGGCAGGGTGACAGCGCCAACCTTCAACGGGGAGAACAACTTTTCAATCTTCATAGTGCATCCTATATTAATAGACCGGTCGACTAGTAATGAGATAAAACCGCCCCGCAGGGCAAGTTTCGATAAAACCAGGGTGTTTCGTTTAAGGTTGCGGTGGACGCAACAGCAATTCAATACTTTCCAGCGCGCTGGTCAACGGAGCGACCGAACGGCGGATTTTGGCACGCAGCGAAGCGCCAAGCCACAGCGAATACAGCGTTTCTGCCGTTGCTGCCGGGCTCATGGCAATCGACAGGGCGCCTTCACGGATACCGCGTTCAATCGCATCCTGCAGGTGAGCAATCACCCTTGCGGTTCCGGTTTCCAACGCATGCCGCATCGGCTCTGACAAATCACTCACCTCGGCGGAAAGCTTTACCGCCAGGCAGGCATTGTGGCATTCGCTACGGCAGTGGTAGCTGATTGCCTGGGCGTAATAGCTCAGCAACTGGTGACGCGCATCGCTCTTATCGTCGGCAAACAGCTGTTTCATTTCCGCATCGTAATGCTCGAAATAACGCTGCAGCATCGCTTCTCCAAAGGCTTCCTTCGAACGGAAGTAGTGGTAGAACGAGCCTTTCGGCACCCCGGCCGTATTCAACAGCTCGCTTAAGCCCATCCCGGTAAAACCAAGGCGCAGGCTGAGCGTCTCGCCGGTGGCGAGCAAATGTTCACGGGTGTCTGTCGGGCAATGCGCATGTTTAGTCATAATGGTTGTCAGCATAATAGACCGATCGGTCTAGGTCAAGAGCAATAAAAAACCGGCGTTAGAACGCCGGTTGCGATGAAGGGTATTTTGCCCGAGCAGGGTGAAGAAGTTAAGTCTTTATGCCCCGCTGCGGCAGCGTTGCAGGATGTCCAACTGCGGCTGATACTCGCGAGTTTGCACGTTCAACATACCGAGCATGGTATGGAACAGGTTGTCCTGCGACACCTCGTCTTTTTCCGCCAGGGTGTTCAGGCACTGGCGATCAACTTTGAAGTTGCGCTCATAGTCCGCAGACATCCACATCAGGAAGGGCACGTGGGTCTGCTGGCTTGGGGCGAAGACATAGGGCGTGCCGTGCAGGTACATGCCGTTTTCACCCAATGATTCACCGTGGTCGGAAAGGTACACCAGCGCCGTGTTGAACTTGTCGCTGTACTGCTGCAGCAGCTTGATGGTGTCGTCGAGCATGGCATCGGTATACAGCAGAGAGTTGTCATAGGTATTGACCAACTGCTCGTGGGTGCAATCCTGGATCTGATTGCTGTCGCAGGTCGGCGAGAACTTCTGGAACTCTGGCGTACTGCGGCGGTAATAGGCAGGCCCGTGGCTGCCCATCTGATGCAGTATGATCACGCCGTCGTCTTTCAGGCTGTTGATGTAGTCGTTCAGCTTGTACAGCAACACATTATCCATGCACACATCGCCGTCGCAATCCTGCGGCAGTTTCAGCTTGGTCATGTCTACGTGCGGTACGCGATCGCAGGCACCTTTGCAGCCACCGTCATTTTCACGCCACAGCACGTTAACACCGGCATGGGCCAGGACGTCTAGTACGCCTTCCTGATGCGTAGCCAGAGTCGCATCGTAATCCTTGCGCGGCATGTTGGAGAACATGCAGGGGACGGATATGGCGGTTTCAGTGCCACAAGAGCTGGCGTTTTTAAAGTAGGTCACATTGTCTTGTTTCAGGCGCGGGTTGGTTTCGCGGCCATAGCCCCCGAGCGAGAAATTCTCGGCGCGCGCCGTTTCGCCCACCACCAGGATCACCAGAGTTTTCTTTTGCTGTGAGGCTATCAGCGGTCCTTTGCGAGCATCTTCACCGATTTTCACCAGCGGCAGGTTACGGGTGAAGTACCGTTGCTGGGTAAACTTGATGGTGCCGGCGACGAAGTTAGAAGGCGTCAGCATTTTCACTACGCTTTTGTTATTGCGGATCAGCGAAGCGTAGTCCTTATAAAACAGCGCGGCGATAATCAGGATCACCACCACGGAAAGCATCACGTTGGCAGCTCGCAGCCCGGCCATGTACCACCAAGGGCGGGTTTTCCGGATATCGGTAAAGCAGACCGCCACCGCCGGAACAATACCGAGCAACACCAGCCACAGCCCCATGCGAGGTGTCAGCAGTGCCGTGGCCTCCTGCGGGTTGGTCTCGAAGGCGTTCTGCATCATGTTGCCGTCGATGACCACGCCATAGCTGAACATAAAGTAGTTGGCGGCCGCGCTGCCGAGCAGGAAGAAAATCATCAGCGGTTTGCGCAGGAAGGGCACGGTCAGCACGCTGAAGATGATATTCAACGCGCAAAAAATCACGACCGGCATGGTGGCGGCGAAAATAACGCTGTGGACGTTATCGAAGCTGATATACGACCAGGCCTTATGAAGGAATAACGCGTTCTGGAACAGAGTGAAGAACAAGGCGCTGGCGAGGATAAAACCCAGGCTGTTGCACTGTAAGCGTTGACGTAACCACATTGCCAAATCTAAGTCCTGCTATTAAGTAATGCGCTGAAATTTACAGGATGAAACTTAAGAAAACCTTAGAGATTCAGAATGGTGGCGGGGTCGTTTAGTTTTGGTTTAGAAATAGGGTCGCCAGACCGGGGGACGGTCTGGCGATGCGATCAGTAAGCGGCGGTAAATTGCGCTTTGATAAACTGCGGCTTTTCAACTTCGTCGATGATGGCGACCGACAGATCTTCCACCGAGATACCGGCTGGCGCCTGGCCGTTCATCAACAGCTGGGTGGTGCCGAGGCGGAACTGGCCGGTGCGTTTGCCGGGTTCCAGCAGGGCGGCTGGCGACAAATAGGTCCAGTCGAGGGACGACTCGTTGCGCAGTTTGTTGCGTAAATCACGCACTGCCTGAGCGCCTGGACGGATATTTTCCGGGAATTCCGGCGTGTCCACCAATTCAACGCCCGGCGCGACCTCCAGGCTGCCGGCACCTCCCACCACCAACAGGCGTTTAACACCGGCTTTTTTAACCGCGTCCAGGATTTGCTGTGCGCCCCGGCTGGTTTTTTCGTAGAGGTTATCTTCCGCCCAGCCTGGGTTATAGGCGCTGATCACCGCGTCCTGCCCGGCCAGCTGTTTCGCCAGCCATTCGGTATCGGCGATGTCGCCCAGCGCTACGCTCAGGTTGGCGTTCTCCGGCAGGTCTTTTTGCTGACGGGCAATCGCCGTAACTTGCAGTCCACGCGCCAGCGCTTCGTCCAGCACGCGGCGGCCTACAAAACCTGTTGCTCCAATAATGGCTACTTTCATCTGTTTGCTCCTGTCAGGAAGGGATTCAATGTTATCTCTCTGCTCAGGCTGATCTGAGCGGCTATAGACACTGTAGTACTTAACAATCGAGCTGATTAGTGCCATATTCATGCTTTCTTGATTAAGTAAAACTTCATAATCATGGATAAATTGAATCGAATGGCGGTATTTGCCACCGTAGTGGCGGAAGGTTCGCTGGCCGGTGCCGCCCGGCGGCTGGGCATGACGCCGTCGGCGGTCAGTCAGCATATGCGGTCGCTGGAGAAAGCGCTGGGGGTGCCGTTGTTGCATCGGTCCACGCGGCGCCTGGCCCTCACCGAGGCGGGTGCGGCTTTCTATCCCGGTTGTGAAGCCATGCTGTTTCAGGCGCAACAGGCGGAACAGCGTCTGGCGGAACTGCGCGATACGCTGGTGGGAGAACTGCGCATCGCGACGACCATCGGTATCGGTGGCCGCCCGCTGGCGGAGGCGCTGGCGCCGCTGTTGCAGGCTCATCCCAAACTGACGCTGAAGGTGCTGGCAGACGACCGGATCGTCGATATGATCGATCAGCGTATCGATATCGCACTGCGGGTTAATCGCCAACTGGCGGATGCCAATATGATCGCCCACCCGCTGGCCGAGTGGCCAATGGTGCTGTGTGCCGCTCCTCGCTATCTCAGCCAGCATGGCGTGCCGGAGACACCGCAAGACCTGGTGCAACACCGGTGGATCTCCGGGGTTTTCAGCGGCGCGCATCTGGAGCTGCACCATCAGAGTGGCCAGCAGCTTAAATTGCGTCTGTCGGAAGGGCAAATCGTCAGCGACAACATGACCGTAATACGCGCGTTTACCCGCAGCGGTCTGGGGATCTCGAGTCAGCCTTTATACGAAATTGAAGATGAACTGCAACGCGGCGAGCTGATCCAACTGATGCCTGAATGGCGCCCGGTAGCGTCGCGGCTGCATGCGATGACGCTCGAACGGGCAATGCCGGAGAAAAATCGTCAGGCGCTGCGTTACTTACGCGACTATTTTCGGCGCCATACCGAAAAGTCACTTGCCAGCGGCGCCAATGGCGTCTTCAATTAGCAAGAGATAGCAGGAGGACGCGTGCCGCAGCAGCTTGAGTTTTTTGACATCCCCAGCCCCTGTCGTGGCATCTGTCAGGCCGACGACCGAGGTTTTTGCCGTGGCTGCCTGCGCAGCCGCGAGGAACGTTTTGGCTGGATGCAAATGAGCGATGCGCAAAAGCGGGACGTATTGCGTCTGTGCCACCAACGCTTCCTGCGTCTGCAGCGAGCCAATAAACAGCCTGAAGAATCACAACCCGAACAGCCGTCGCTATTTTGACCGGTACCCGATCCGCCGCACGTTAGCGCGGCTTTCCCCTTTCCACGTCGTTATCCGCTTGTGTATGCTGGCATCAAACACTGTCATGAGGTTTCAATAATGGTAAACCGTATTCAACTCGCGCCGCAGGGGCCTGAATTTTCCCGCATGATTTGCGGATACTGGCGTCTGATGGAGTGGGGCATGTCGCCACAACAGCTGTTGGCGTTCATTGAGCAGCATATCGAGCTGGGCGTGACCACTGCCGATCACGCGGATATTTACGGCGGCTATGCCTGCGAACAGGCTTTTGGCGAAGCGATGCGTCTGAAGCCGTCATTGCGCCAGTCGATGGAGTTGGTGTCCAAATGCGGTATCGCCACTATGGCCAAACCGGGCAACGCCATCGGCCATTACATCACCGACCGCGAGCATATCGTTTACAGCGCGGAACGTTCGTTGGCGCATCTGCATACCGACTATCTTGACCTGCTGTTGATCCACCGCCCGGATCCGCTGATGGATGCCGATGAGGTTGCCGAGGCCTTTGTGTCTCTGCACCAAAGTGGCAAAGTGCGCCACTTCGGCGTTTCCAACTTCACACCGGCGCAATTTACGTTGCTGCAGTCGCGGCTGCCATTCTCGCTGGTGACCAATCAACTGGAGATTTCACCGATTCACCAGCCGAGTATCCTGGATGGATCGCTGGATCAGTGCCAGCAGTTGCGCATCAAGCCGATGGCCTGGTCTTGTCTGGGGGGCGGGCGTCTGTTCAGCGACGCCGAGTTCCAGCCGCTGCGCGATGAGTTGCAGGCGGTGGCGCAGGAAATAGGGGCCGAGACTATCGAGCAGGTGGTCTACGCCTGGGTGATGCGCCTGCCGTCGGCACCGTTGCCGATTATCGGCTCCGGCAAGATTGAACGCGTGCGTTCGGCGTTGAAGGCGCAGCAATTGACGCTGGATCGGCAACAGTGGTTCCGCATCCGCAAAGCGGCGTTGGGCTACGACGTACCTTAATTGTTAATTGTCGATAAAAAGCGGGCAGCTTGGGCTGCCCGCTTTTGACTCTAGGCTGCGGTTTTCATGCCAAGACTACCTGGCCGTCCGACAGGCTATCGAATCCGATCCCAACTAAAGTGACCGTATTGCCGCCAAAGTTAAACACCAGATTGTCGTTCACCTCGGAAACAAAATCGCGATAATTACCGCCCGAGCTGCTGCCTTCGGTACCGATAAATACCAGCTTATCCTGCGCCTGATAACCGTAAATCAGATCCTGACCGAAGTCGCCGCTGAACAGGAAGGTATTGCTGCCGCCCTGGCTGTGCATAACGTCGTTACCCGCACCGCCGACGAACACGTCATTGCCTTTTCCGCCAAACAGCTGGTCATTTCCCTCCAGACCGAAGAGCCAGGAGCCGGACTCTTTAGCAGTCAGAACGTCATCGGCCGCGGTGCCGTTTGCCGAACTGGCGTAGGCGGTCAACCCCTTGCTGGAAAGCAAGCCGTTGTCGGTCACCTGGTGATCAACCTCTTTGGTGAAAATCAACAGTGACGACTCTTTGCTTTTCAGCGTGCCGATCGAGTTAGCCAGGGTGATGCCACCGTCAGCATCGCGCAAATAGAGCGTATTGCCGTCGTACGCCACCTCGGTGTTTTTCAATGCATGCTGCAAATCCAGGGTGTTAAGGCCTTCACCGCCGGAAATAATATTAAAACCGCCATCGTCACGGAATGTGTCATTGCCGGCACGGCCCTCGAGATAATCATTTCCGGTGCCGCCCTTGATAAGGTCATTGCCGTCGCTGCCGACAATAAAGGTTGGGCCGCTGTGTTGCTCGGCGTTGCGGTTGAGATCTTCCACCCAGGTATTGCCGCGGGTAACGTCAGAAAGGTTGGAAACGATCACCGTCGAGTCTTTGCTGGTCAGCGAGTAGAACTCTGAATTCAGTACCCGCATCAACCCGTCCTGATAAAAGAACGGCAGATGGGATAACCAGGTTGGAATATTGAGGATCGAGAAGGGCAGAATATTCCAGGCGGTGGAGGCATAGTGGGCGTTGAAATTAACGATGTTGTTGGTGGCGGACTCTTGCGGTGCGTCATGTACGCCCAGCGTTGCAGAGGTGCGCGTTGTGCCGTCCAGCGCGCGGAATACCGGGTCATTTTCGTAACCGACGTTAATCACTTTGCCGCCGGTTTCGTATTGGGTAGGTGAGGCGAAGGCGACATAGTTGGACTGCGCGTAGAAGCCACCCCAATTGCCGTCGCTGAGCGCCGCCATGCTGTTCACGGCCAGGCCGCCGAGGCTGTGACCACTGATGGTAATGTCATCCCCGCTCAGCCCGTGCGCCTGGGCGAATTTGGCCACATCCCCCAGCAGGGTGCCGAAGGCTTTCAGACTGTAGTTATCGGCATAGCCATTCGGGCCGAAACCGGCCAGCAGGTCATTGACCAAATCGCCGATGGTATCGGTGATCAGAGATTCGCGCGGGCCGCTGGTGCCGCGAAAAGCAATGCCGATGCCGGTGAGGTTACCCTCGCTATCGTATTTTCCCAGCACTTCGGCCTGTGCCGTGGTGTAGCCCAAGGTTTCACCGTAATAGGTGCCGCGGGCATCCGTTTTGCCCTGATAGCCTAGTTGGTCTGCGCTTATCAATGACCAGCCGGCGTTATTTACCGCTGCCAGCGCCGCTTGTTCCGAGTCAGGATTCCAGGGAATACCGGGTAGGCCACCCTGCGATTGCGTGCTGCCTATCAGCGCGGTCACCAGCGTGAAGGGCAAGCCCAGGCCAAAACCGGAGCTGTGATAGCCCTCGTCAAAACCATTATCGATATTGTGATAGGCGTAGGTGGAAATCGCCATGGCGTCGGTAAATAACGTTTTGGATTTCGCCTCATCGAGACCTTGATAATTAAAGATTCCCATATCAGTTCCTTATGAATTTGCTGCATTGCCGGGTTAATCTTTGGGTAGCTGTTGCAGCGAGTGTAGGTAAACAGAGTACGCCAAATGCCAGCTGGTCAGAGGACTGACATCGGTAGAATGATTATTAGTACTAATTATTGAGAATGCGAATTTGATCGACAAAATTGTGCGTGTTTTGAGCGGTGGCGCCACACATTCCCCTATACTTGAACACTCACAGAGACTTCAAGGAGATTGATTGATGAAACATTATTGGTATGCGGCCTTCGGTCTGATGGCCTGCGGAGTCGCTCAGGCGGCAACCGTGGATGTTGACATGAATCTGGTGACCGGACAGGGAATTGGTCAGGATATTGGCAAGGTGACGATCAGCGAAACCCCTTATGGTTTGCTGTTTACACCGCAACTTAAAGCCTTACCGGCCGGTGTGCACGGCTTTCATGTTCATGAGAACGGCAGCTGCGAACCGGGCATGAAGGACGGCAAGGCCGTCGCGGCGTTGGCGGCCGGCGGACATCTTGACCCGCAAAAAACCGGTAAGCATCTTGGACCGTACGCCGACGGTCATTTGGGGGATTTGCCAGCCATTTACGTGACCGACGACGGCATGGCCAGCTATCCGGTGCTGGCACCTCGGCTGAAGAAAATCAGTGAAATCAGCGGCAAGGCACTGATGGTGCACGCCGGTGGCGATAATCACTCCGATCATCCCAAACCCCTGGGTGGCGGAGGGGAACGTTTCGCCTGCGGTGTGATTAAGTCATAACAACGGTTAGCGGGCGGTGGATGTCGCCGCTGCGCTATCAACATGGGCAATCGCCTGCTGTAGCTGTTGCAACGAGCAATAAAGCCGCCAAATCAAACCTGCCAGATCGCGCGCCGCCTGTTCAGGGTGGTGCGCCAGCGTATTGCTCATTCGCTGCAGTTCTTGCAGGCTGGCGTCCAGCGAACGGTGCTGCACGCCTTTCTCCGTCATGATACCCCGCAGGCAGTGAATACAGACGTCTCGCACCGCAGAGAGTGGATCGGATCGGGTTTGCCAGTCACGCAGTTGCCAAACGATATGGCTGCAATTGAGCAGCACCACGCCCCAGCGCAATAACCAGCTGCGCGCTTCTTGATCCTTGCTTTGATTCAGTTGGCTGATGCGGTGGTAAATCAACGATTCAAACTGGCTCTCGCTTTGCTGCGGTTTTTTGCTTAGCTGATCGATAAAGTCGCGTCGCAGAGCGCGGATAATACGCCGACTTTTGCGTTTGTCCGAGCTGGGTCGCAAGATCTGGAATGCCAGACCCGCCAGCAATACCCCGACAATTTTGCCGATGCTGTCATTGATAAAGGACTGGTAATCGTAGCTCGGTGGATTGGTGACGGAGAGAAAAGAGCCCATAAATACGATCAGTTGGCCCCAGAGTGCGGCGTAGGAGGGGTGTTGCAGCTTGAACATCTGCATCGTCACCAGCACCGGGAACAAAAAGGCGCAGAACAGCCAGAAGTCATCAATCTGAATCATCAGGCCAAATTTCACCACAAAGCAGGCTATTGACAGCAACAGCACCGCTTTCAGCAGGGTGGTGATGCTGTTGATGGGGGACGGCGTGGAAGAGTAGAGCACGCAGCTGATGGCGATCAGCGTCAGGGCCGAACTGCCTGCGTCCCATTGGGTGTTAATCCAGTAAGCGCAACCGATGACAATGCACAAAAAGGTGCGCAGGCCGTTATACGCCGCTTCGTAGCTGTCGGTGTGGCGAGCCAAAGAGGTCACGCGAGGCGGCTGGATATTGCTGACCGGCGTGGCGCTTTCCAGGCGCTGTAACCAGCGACTGGCGCCCAGATACAGCCAGCAGAAATGGCGCAGACGCAGCCAGAAGGCGCGATGGCGGAAATCAGCAGGATCTTGCGGCGCGATTTGCTGCAAAAGACGCGCCAAACGGTACTTGTCAGTATCGGGGTTACGCAGTTCGGTCAGCAGTTGATCCAGCACGCTGGCCAGGTTGGCCGGGCGGTCCGGCCAGTTCAGCAGCATGCGGCGCAGGCTGGAGATCACGCTGGTGATGCGTAGCTGCTGGTGCAGCATATAGTTAAGCAGATTATTCTGTCGACGCAGCCGGTAGTGGCTCCAGAAGGCCTGTATACGCAGCAGGTTCATGGTCAGGATTTGGCCGATAACCCCTTCGTGCGAGGTACGCATCTGCACGGTGATTTCCGGCTGCCAAAGCATCGCGGCATGTTCCAATAATCGCAGGTGCATGCGCCGCAACGAGGTTAACAAGGCTTCGCCGTCAGAGGTGCTGGGCAGGATCATCATCATCAAACCGCCGCACAGAATACCGGTGATGACCTCACAAACGCGCGCCTGGGCAATATCAAAGATCTGTTGAGTGTCCGTCACGTTGACGGTGCTGAAGGCGATGATGGCGGCGGTGTAGCCCGCCAGCGCAAAGGCGTAGGAAACGTTGTTCTGATAGTGGTTTGAAATGTAAGTGCACAGGCCGATCCAGGCGGCGATAAACAGCGTGAACAGCCAGGGATCGTTCAGGCAGTGCCCGGCGATGGCCACCGATGCCGCCGCGCCGACCAGGCTGCCGAAAACCCGGCCGATGCTTTTGCTGATCACGCCGCCGACGGTGGGAAAGCTGACTACCGCTGCCGATGTCAGCGCCCAGTAAGGCTCGTCAAGATTGAGAACGAACGCGACCCAGAGCGACAGGCACATCGCCAGCGAATTGCGTAGTGCATAACGCCATTGTCCGCCGGTGGCTTTTCCCCAAGGGGTGCGTTTCCATTCCAAAAAAGGCAGGTTCACACGTTAGCCTTACTGATGAATCGAGATGGTGCAGGTGGTGCCCGCGACCAAGGGTAAATCAGCCGGGACATTCAGCAGTTTTATCCGTACCGGCACGCGTTGTGCCAAACGAACCCAGGGCACGTTAGGTTTTACGTCCATTAATAAATCGCTGCTGCTTTCGACGCTTTGATCGTAAATGGCGCGGCCGATACTCTCAACTTCACCCTGAAGCGGAGTGTTGCCATTATATAAAACGATGTCCGCTTTATTGCCTTCTTTTATATGTTTTAGCTTGGTTTCTTCAAAATAACCGAGCACATAAAACGAGTGCACATCAACCAGCGCAACCAGCGGTGAGCCAACGCTGGCGTAGTTACCCACGCGCGTTTGTAAATTGGTGATATAGCCATCGGTAGGGGCATAAATTTTAGTTTTACTTAAATTCCATTTTGCCTGTTCCAGATTAGCTTGCGCGGCTTTATACGCGGCTTTCATTGCCTGTGCCGCTAAATTCGATTCGTCCATATCTTCCGCTGAAATAACATTTTGCGGCAGACCACGGCGGCGAGCCGCCTCATGATCGGCCTTGGCCAGGTCAGACTGCGCTTTTGCCAACGCGGCCTCAGCATTGTCGAGCGCAATCTGGTATGGCACCGGGTCGATCGTAAAAATCAGACTTCCCGCAGGTATGAACTGATTGTCATGAACGGTTATTTTCTCTAATCTTCCAGAAACTTCTGGTGTGATATTGACGAGTTCGGCGCGCACCTTTCCATCGCGGGTCCAGGGGGATTGCATATAGTAATTCCATAACCACCAACCGGCACAGATGGCAATGGCGCAGACGATTACCGTAGAAAAATATTTTAATGTTTTATGCGTCATCAGTTACCAACTTGCTAAAAGCCACAGGGAGCCGCTGACGGCGATGACGAAAATAGACAAATCCATCAGCATGGGATGCCAAATTTCGCCGGAATAAATCCAGTCACGCAACAGGTGGTGTACCAGTAGCCATAAAATCAGGCCGAGCAAAACAGCCTTAAATAGGGGCGGAAAATAAAGCGAGGCGCCCAGCACCAAATCGGGTAGCGGGGACGAGGCATGAAGCCATGAAGTATTCACATTAACAATCCCAGTGAGTGAATATGTTGAGCGGTTGCATAGAGAATAAACAATAACTGATCAAAATGGTGGCTATTTCCACAATATACATTATATACATTTGTGTTTTTAATGTGAGTTACTCAAAATAGTCTAAGCTCTGGGAGGGTATGTTAGCATGCTAATTATAAGGAGGGGTAAGTGGAGTCAACATTAGGTTCAGATTTAGCACGATTAGTTCGTGTATGGCGCGCGCTCATCGATCATCGGCTCAAGCCGCTGGCGCTCACGCAAACGCACTGGGTAACCTTGCACAGTATCAATCGTTTGCCGCCGGAGCAGTCGCAGATCCAATTGGCTAAAGCGATCGGCATTGAGCAACCGTCATTGGTTCGTACGTTGGACCAACTGGAAGAGAAGGGGTTGATTACTCGCCACACTTGCGCCAATGACCGGCGTGCAAAGCGTATCAAACTGACTGAAGCGGCCGATCCCATCATCCGGGAAGTGGACAGCGTCATCAGCTCTACGCGGGGCGAAATTCTGAGCGGTATTACTACAGATGAAGTACAACAGTTGGTTGGTTTGATTGGCAAGCTTGAACAAAACATCACTGAACTGCAAAACAAACAATAAGAATTTCTTTTTATTCGATTAGATTTCACAGCATCGGAAATGAAACCGGAGGCCTAAAGCCTCCGGTTTTACCCTACGCGTAGCGCTTACAGTGGCGATACGGTAATGGTGTCGCCGGTGCGAGCCATACGAACGCGCTGACCTGGGCTGAACTTGGTTGCGCCTGCCTTCTGAACCACCACGATGTTCTCTTTCTGGTCAGTCTTGATTTCCAGCTCGTAGCCTGAGGCACGGCCGGCGGCTTCGCCGATGCTGTTACCCGCCACGCCACCGGCTACTGCGCCGGCTGCGGTTGCCAGACTGCGACCGGTGCCGCCGCCAACGGTGTTACCAAGGAAACCACCCAGTACCGCCCCGCCAATTGCACCAATGGTATTCGACGTTTCACTGCCCTGGATTTTGACCGGGCGAACAGAAACCAGCGTGCCATAAGTCACGGTTTGAACCTGCTTGGCCTGTGAAGCGGTATAAACGTCGCCGGACATGGAATCATTGGCGCACCCTGCCAGCGTAACTGCGGCGATGGCAACGACGAGAAGACGCTTGATCATATAAAACTCCTGTTGATAGTAGTCCATAACCTGGGGAACCTTACCAGGCCAGATTCAATGAAAATGATAGACAAAGTATGGCTCAAACGCACGTACATCACCATGACCCGCTACTGCACGCAGCTTAACTTTGCGCTGTTCAACCAATAATAAACGGTGGTTTAGCTTTATAACAGCGCCGTGAGAAATTCCGTTGCACGTTGAGCGATTGTTTAGCGGTGACAGCTCAGCGGGAAAGCAGGCAAAAAAACAGGCGCATCGTTCACAGAGGTGAAAAAAAACATCAGAATTCATGGCGTTAATTTTTTAATTCTGGTTTATTTGTTGGGTCAAAAATTTGCTTCCCCGCACAGGGTAAAGGATGTTGCTATGAAGTCAGGCCGCTATATAGGTGTTATGTCCGGCACCAGTCTGGATGGCGTCGACGTGGTGCTTGCCGCGATAGACGGACGAATGGTGGCGCAGCAGGCCAGCTACAGCCATCCGATGCCGATTCAGCTCAAGCAGGATATTCTCGGTATGTGCCAGGGGCAGCAAACCACGCTTGCTGCGGTGGGGCGACTGGATGCGCAGCTTGGCACCTTGTTCGGCGAGGCGGTGCAGGGGCTGCTGAAACAAACCGGCGTTGCGGCTCAGGATATCACCGCCATCGGTTGCCATGGTCAGACGGTATGGCACGAGCCAGAAGGCGACGCGCGTTTTTCTATGCAACTGGGTGACAATAACCGCATTGCGGCGCTGACCAACATCACCACCGTGGGGGATTTCCGTCGGCGTGATATGGCCTACGGCGGCCAGGGCGCACCGCTGGTACCGGCCTTCCATCAGGCATTGTTGGCGCATCCGGTGGAACGTCGCATGGTGCTGAACATTGGTGGTATCGCCAATCTTTCGATGCTGTTGCCGGGGGCGCCGGTGCGCGGTTTCGATACCGGGCCGGGCAATATGCTGATGGATGCCTGGATCTGGCGCCATCACGCTCAGCCTTACGATAAAGACGGTGGCTGGGCGATGGAAGGGCGTGTGTGTTTGCCATTATTGCAGCAGATGCTGGCGGATCCTTACTTCGCGCTGCCGGCGCCGAAAAGTACCGGCCGTGAGTATTTCAACGCCGCCTGGCTGGAGAACCAGCTCTCGGGGCTGCCGGCAGTCAAGCCGGTGGACGTACAAACCACGCTGGCGGAATTGACGGCGGTGACTATTTGCGAGCAGGTTCAGTTGGCGGGTGGTTGTGAACGTTTGCTGGTCTGTGGCGGTGGGGCGCGTAACCCGTTGCTGATGGCGCGGATGTCGGCGCTGCTGCCCGGCACCGAGGTGTGCCTGACCGACGATTTTGGCATCAGCGGTGACGATATGGAGGCTTTGGCCTTCGCCTGGCTGGCGTTTCGCACCTTGTCCGGTCAGTCCGGCAACCTGCCTTCGGTCACCGGTGCCAGTCGTGAAACCCTGCTGGGTGGGATTTATCCGGTTTTGCCTTTGGGGGGCCGTTAGCTCTGTTAGGATAGAAATCGACAGATTTTCCTAAGGAGCAACAGCATGAAAAAAATCATTATTGCCGCCGGTGCACTGGCGTTGGCCGGTTGCAGCTATGTTCTGCCGCAAAACAGCCAGACTCTGCATTATCAGTGTGGCACCACGCCGCTGACGGTGGCGCTGGACGGCAAGGAGAGCACCGTCAGCCTGCTGATGGCCGGCGAACAGTTGAAACTGAAACAGGTGCTGGCCATGACCGGCGCAAAATACAGCGACGGTAAATACACCTTCTGGTCGAAAGGCCAAAATGCTTACCTCGAGCGTAATGGCAAAGTGATCATGAGCGACTGTACGCTGGCGAATTGATCCGGCGATTGCGGTGTCAGATCATTGAGATCCTGACGCCGCTGGCGCAGAATAGAATCACGATTTTTCAGTTGGTTGATCACCGAATGATTGAAAATAATGAATTTGATGTTTCGGACCTGCGCCGTGAATACACCCGTGGCGGCCTGCGTCGTAACGATTTGACCGCCAATCCACTTGAACTGTTCGAAAAGTGGCTGAAACAGGCCTGCGACGCGCGCCTGGCCGATCCTACCGCCATGTGTGTGGCGACGGTGGATGAAAACGGCCAACCCTACCAGCGCATTGTCTTGCTCAAGCACGTGGATGACAAAGGGCTGGTGTTCTTCACCAACCTCGGTAGCCGCAAAGCGCAGCAGTTGGCGAATAACCCGCATATCAGCCTGTTGTTTCCGTGGCACATGCTTGACCGCCAGGTGATTTTCCTGGGCAAGGCGGAGCGTTTGTCGACTTTCGAAGTGATGAAGTACTTCGCCAGTCGGCCGAAAGACAGCCAAATCGGTGCCTGGGTGTCACAACAGTCATCGCGTATTTCCGCCCGCGGCGTGCTGGAGAGCAAATTCCTCGAGCTCAAGCAAAAATTCCAACAGGGCGAAGTGCCGTTGCCGAGTTTCTGGGGCGGATTCCGGGTCAATTTCGATTCTGTCGAGTTCTGGCAGGGCGGTGCCCACCGTCTGCATGACCGTTTCCTGTATCAACGGGACGGGAATGACTGGAAAATTGACCGACTGGCGCCCTGAAGACCGAAAATCCCCCTTAAGCGCTGGCACTGATGTCGCCGGCGCTTTATTCTATGCGTTATTCTGATTTTTATATTTCGCCAGTGGGCGAAAGGTCGTGTACCGACAAAGGTGCATTCGTTTATACATGGAGTCATTGATGGCAAGCAGCAACTTGATTAAACAACTGCAAGAGCGGGGCCTCGTTGCCCAGGTTACGGATGAGGAAGCGTTAGCAGAGCGACTGGCGCAAGGGCCAATTGCACTGTATTGCGGTTTCGATCCGACCGCTGACAGCTTGCATTTGGGCCATCTGGTTCCTCTGTTGTGCCTGAAGCGTTTCCAGCTTGCCGGCCACAAACCGGTCGCGCTGGTGGGGGGCGCCACTGGGCTTATCGGCGACCCGAGCTTCAAAGCGGCTGAACGTAAGCTGAACACCACCGATACCGTGAACGAGTGGGTGGAAAAAATCCGCAAACAGGTTTCTCCGTTCCTGGATTTCGACTGTGGCAGCAACAGCGCGGTAGCCGCCAACAACTACGACTGGTTCGGCGGCATGAACGTGCTGACCTTCCTGCGTGATATCGGTAAGCACTTCTCCGTCAACCAGATGATCAACAAGGAAGCGGTGAAGCAGCGTTTAAACCGTGACGATTCCGGTATCTCGTTCACCGAGTTTTCCTACAACCTGCTGCAGGGTTTCGACTTCGCTGAGCTCTACAACCGTCATCAGGTTGAGCTGCAGATCGGCGGCTCCGACCAGTGGGGCAACATCACCTCAGGTATCGATCTGACCCGCCGCATGCATCAGCAGCAGGTGTTCGGCCTGACCGTGCCTTTGATTACCAAAGCTGACGGCACCAAATTCGGCAAGACCGAAGGCGGCGCAGTCTGGTTGGCACCTGAAAAAACCAGCCCGTACAAGTTCTACCAGTTCTGGATCAACACCGCCGACGCCGACGTGTACCGCTTCCTGAAGTTCTTCACCTTTATGGATCTGGCCGAAATCAACGCGCTGGAAGAAGAAGACAAGAACAGCGGCAAGGCACCGCGTGCGCAGTATGTGTTGGCAGAAGAAGTGACCGGCATGGTGCATGGGGCGGATGGTTTGGCTGCCGCCAAGCGCATCACCCAGAGCCTGTTCTCCGGAGCGCTGCACGACATGACTGAAGCAGACTTCGCTCAGTTGGCGCAGGACGGCATGCCGACCATCAAGCTCGATGGCGACGCCGATCTGCAACAGGCGCTGGTGAATGCCGAGCTGGTGCCTTCACGCGGCCAGGCTCGCACCATGATTGGTTCCAACGCGGTGACCATCAACGGTGAGAAGCAGTCTAACGCCGAATACACCTTCAGCGACGCCGATCGCCTGTTCGGCCGTTATACGCTGCTGCGTCGCGGCAAAAAACATTACTGCCTGGTGGATTGGCAGTAATCTCTTTGGATTGAAAAAAGCCCGGGGGTAACCTCCGGGCTTTTTATTTTCGACAGATACTGAATTTGATCAGCTAACGGTTATGCCATTGTCTCTGTCAGGAGACCCTCAGTCGCAGAGCCATTAACGGTGATGGCCGGTGCTTTATAGTGTAATGCACTGGCGACAAAGTAGGGGTCCTGATTGCCGACCGAAAACACAATATCGTCTGCATCAAACATCTGGTTATGGTTTTGATCAACAATAACATATACCGACTTATCCAGTTTTATTACTCCGACCTCTGACAAATTATGGTTGCTGGTGCCATTGGTTATTTTTGCCAAAACCTGGGAGAAGAGGTTTTGTGCACTGTCGCTAGCGGTTAACCCGGTGAACAATGTATTAAGT
>JAAXZN010000053.1 GCA_012719855.1 Serratia liquefaciens
AAAAAGCCCGGCTAGCCGGGCTTTTTAACGCTTATGCGGAATTAGGCTTCGATCGCCATTTTCAATTTCTTCATGGCGTTCTTTTCTAGCTGGCGCACACGCTCAGCGGAAACACCGTACTGATCGGCCAGCTCTTGCAGCGTGGATTTATTGTCGTCATCCAACCAGCGGGCACGAATGATATGCTGGCTACGCTCGTCCAGACCTTCCAGCGCATAGGCCAGTTTGTCTGCGGCGTTGCTTTCCCAGTTATCTTCCTCGATGCCTTCGGCGAAGTCCGAGCTTTTATCCTGCAGGTACAGCACCGGCGCCATAGACTGGCCATCACGGGCTTCGTCGTCCGGCGTAGGATCGAACGTCATGTCCTGCGCCGCCATGCGGGATTCCATCTCGCGGACGTCCTTGCTGGTCACACCCAACTCGCGAGCGACCAATTCCACCTCATCCTGATTGAACCAGCCCAGACGCTGCTTGGTTTTACGCAGGTTAAAGAACAGCTTGCGCTGTGCTTTGGTGGTAGCCACTTTAACGATACGCCAGTTGCGCAGTACGTACTCGTGAATTTCTGCCTTGATCCAATGCACCGCAAAGGAAACCAGACGCACACCAACCTCTGGGTTGAAGCGGCGAACAGCTTTCATCAGGCCAATATTACCTTCCTGGATCAGGTCTGCCTGCGGCAGGCCGTAACCGGAGTAATTGCGGGCAATATGAGCGACAAAGCGCAGGTGAGACAGGATAAGCTGCTTAGCGGCTTCCAGATCGCCCTGATAATGCAGCCGTTCAGCCAGCTCCCGCTCTTCCTCTGCCGTCAGCATCGGATAGGTGTTGGCGGCCCGGATATAGGCTTCCAAACTGCCCTGGGGCACTAAAGCTAAAGTTTGCATTTCTTTGGTCATTCAAACCCTCTCTTGAAAAAACAGGTCATGCAGGTGATTGTCACGGCGGGGAAAAGATTGATTCTACGGCAGTTGCTATTGCAAAAGCGGTCCACACGCCGGGCACCATAACATTTTGCTGCAGATTTTGACCGCGTTCCGCCCTATTAGTTCACAGTTTTTCGATCGCATTGTGCATGACAATACGTGACGAAAACTCAGGCCGATAGGGAATTTGTGCGCTAAGAAGAGACTGGATGAGGCTTAGATTAGTGCCGGTAGCTCTTCTCCCACAACACGCTCGGAGCAGCAGGAGAAGAGTATACCAAAAAATCTTTATTGTGGTGTAAATCGGCGTAAATGTTGCACCGTCGCCAGCCAGGCGGCGATCCAGCCGATCATCGCAGAGACAATCAGCAGCAGCAACGCCTCGTCCCAACCCAGGCCGTGCAGGGTAAAGGTGGTACCGAACACCTTGGCCACGCCGGTGACCACCGACTCCAGCCGCCATACCATCGCCCCGGACAACACCAACGACAGCAATGCGCCAAAGAAGCCCAGCATCGCCCCGCCGTTCAGGAACGGCCGCAGGATGAAACCGTCGGTGGCACCAATCAGCTTCATCACGTTGATGGTATCGCGACGGCTGAAGATGCTCAGACGTACGCTGTTGCCGATCACCAGGAACACCGCCACCACCATCAGCACGCCGATCATCGCGGCCACTTGCCCCACCAGCCCGGTCAGTGCAGCCAGACGGGCAAACCAGCTGTCGTCCATTCGCACTTCATCCACACCCTGCACCGCCGCTACGCGATCGCGCAGGGTATTGAGGGTGTCGGAACTTTGGAAGCTCATTTTCGGCGTGATGATAGCCACTGCCGGCAACGGGTTCTCTTCCAGCATGTCCAGCGCGCCGCCAAAGCCGGACCAGTTGCGGAACTCGCCCCGGGCCTCTTCACGCGACAGGTAATTCACTTTCTCTACGCCGGCTTCCGCCTTGATGGCGTCGAGCACTTTCACCGCCGCGTCGTCATCCAGGGATTTATCCAGGTACACCGTTAACTGTGGCGTGGGGTACCACTGCGTCGCCGCGGTGCTGACGTTTTTCCAAACGATATAACACACGCTTGGCAGCGTCAGGGAGATGGCGATTACCATCACCGTCAGCAGCGTCGCCAGTGGCTGGCGCAGCATATCCTTGACGGCGTTCATCCAGGCATAGCGC
Source organism: Serratia liquefaciens (assembly GCA_012719855.1). Classification (GTDB taxonomy): domain Bacteria; phylum Pseudomonadota; class Gammaproteobacteria; order Enterobacterales; family Enterobacteriaceae; genus Serratia; species Serratia liquefaciens_A. The sequence continues at coordinate 2,107 of JAAXZN010000053.1, forward strand.
CATTGTTCTCGCCAGCCGCCACGCAGCGCTTTGCTCTTGGCGGTTTTTGCATTATTCGCCATGATGCGCTCCTCCAGCCATGCGGCCCTGACTCAGGCGCAGAATGCGGTAATTGCGACGGGCGATCAGCCCGGTGTCATGCGTGGCCATCAGCACGGTGACACCCACGCGGTTAAACTCTTCGAACAGGCGCAGAATGCCTTCCGACAGCGCATCGTCCAGGTTACCGGTAGGCTCATCCGCCAGCAGTACCGCCGGCTTGTTCACCACCGCACGGGCGATACCCACGCGTTGCTGCTCACCGCCGGAAAGCTGAATCGGGAAGTTTTTCGCCTTATCCAGCAGCCCGACCTTGTCCAACGCAGCGGAAACGCGGCGACGGATGTCTTCGGTGCTGGCGCCAGCGATGATCAGTGGCATCGCCACGTTGTCATACACCGTGCGATCCAGCAGCAAATGGTGGTCCTGGAAAATCATGCCGATCTGACGACGCAGGAACGGCACCTCACGGTTTTTCAACCGGCTGATGTCATGGCCGCCAAACCAAATATGGCCGGCGCTTGGCCGTTCGATACCACAAATCAGTTTCAGCAGGGTACTCTTCCCCGCGCCGGAATGGCCGGTCAGAAACGCCATCTCTGCCGGACGCAGATGGAAATCTACCCCCTGCAGGGCCTGCCGTCCGCCCAGATAAGCTTTACTGACCTGTTCAAAGCGAATCATCCGTATTAATCCTCTCGGGCAAAAAGTGCCTCAATAAAATCGTCAGCCTTAAACGGCCGCAAATCTTCGATGCCTTCCCCAACGCCGATATAGCGAATCGGGATACCGAACTGATCGGCAATGGCGAAGATCACCCCGCCCTTGGCGGTACCGTCCAGTTTAGTCAGTGTGATACCGGTTAAGCCCACGGCTTCATTAAATAATTTCGCCTGGCTGACAGCGTTCTGTCCGGTGCTGGCATCGAGAGTCAGCATAACCTCATGGGGGGCCTGGTCGTCCAGTTTTTTCATGACGCGGACGATCTTCTTCAGCTCTTCCATCAGGTGCGCTTTGTTCTGCAAACGCCCTGCCGTATCGGCCAGCAGCACGTCAATGCCGCGGGCCTTGGCGGCCTGGACCGCGTCGTAAATCACCGAGGCGGAATCCGCGCCGGTATGCTGCGCCACCACCGGAATACGGTTGCGCTCGCCCCACACCTGCAGTTGCTCTACCGCCGCCGCACGGAAGGTGTCCCCCGCCGCCAGCATCACCGATTTGCCTTCCGCCTGGAACTGGCGAGCCAGCTTACCGATGGTGGTGGTTTTACCCACGCCGTTCACCCCAACCATCAGAATGACATACGGGTTTTTACCGCCAACATCCAGTGGCTGATCAACTTTAGCCAGAATTTCGGACATTTCCTCCTTCAGCTTACCGTACAACGCATCGGCGTCTTTCAACTGCTTGCGGCTGGCATGCTGAGTCAGAGAGGTAATGATTTTACGCGTGGTTTCCACGCCGACGTCGGCAATCAGCAGCTGTTCTTCCAGCTCTTCAAACAGCTCGTCGTCAATTTTCTTGCCGCGGAACAGGCCGACAAAACCGGAGCCCAAATTTTGCTTGGTTTTCACCAGGCTGCGTTTCAGCCGGGCAAAGAAGCCTTCTTTGGTCGGGCGTTCCTGTTCCTGAGTGACCGCAGGGGCCAGCAGCTCAGCTTCTTTTTCTTCTTCAATGGCCGGCGCGACGATAATCGGTTCCAGCGCCACGCTGGCCGGCAATGGTTCAGGCTCTGGCTCTAGCTCTGGCTCTGGCTCTGGCTCTGGCTCTG
>JAAXZN010000054.1 GCA_012719855.1 Serratia liquefaciens
TAACTGCTCATGTCAGTGATTTCCTTCTTACTTGTGGTGAGTAAGCTGGAATTTTCTGGCATGGGCTTTCTTCAGGCTAGAGCCTCACAGGGACAATCACCACCTCCCCAGGAGGTGGTTTAGGGCTGACAATAAAAAAGGGCGCCTGAGCGCCCTTCTAATCCTGGGTGATGACAAGCCCGCTACTTGGCGGTGCCTTCCATCCCCACCAGCCCCACTTTCAGGTAGCCGGCCTTACGCAGCGTATCCATTACGCTCATCAGCGTTTCGTAGTCCACGCTCTTATCCGCCTGGAAGAAGATGGTGGTCTCTTTGTTCGCCTGCGTCCGTTGATCCAGCACCGACGTCAGTTGATCTGCACTGACCGCCTGCTCGCCAACGTAAAGCTGTTTGTCCGCTTTCACCGACAGGAACACCGGCTTTTCCGGACGCGGCTGAGGTTTGGCGGAGGACGCCGGGAGATCGACACGGATATCTACCGTTGCCAGCGGCGCGGCCACCATAAAGATGATCAACAGCACCAGCATGACGTCGATAAACGGCGTCACGTTGATTTCATGCAGTTCGCCGCTGTCGTCCAGATCTTCATTTAAGCGCATCGCCATAACTCACCCCACCCGCAGTTGGTGTGAATGCTGTGAGCGTTTGGCTTCCGCCGTGGCGGCCAGATCCAAATCACGGCCCAGCAACAGCAGAACCTGTGCCGCTACGTCGCCAACCTGAGCGCGGTGACCACTGATCACACGGGCAAAGATGTTATAAATCACTACCGCCGGGATCGCGGCAACCAGGCCCAGCGCGGTAGCCAGCAGCGCTTCTGCGATGCCAGGCGCAACCACCGCCAGGTTGGTGGTTTGTGAGTGGGCGATGCCGATAAAGCTGTTCATGATGCCCCAAACGGTACCGAACAGACCGACAAACGGCGAAATGGCACCGATGGTCGCCAGGAAGCCATTGCCGCGCCCCATGTTACGGCTGTAGCCCGCTACGCGACGCTCCAGACGGAAACCGGTACGTTCCTTGATGCCGTTGTTGTCGTTGGACGCCGCCGACAGCTCCAGCTCGTTTTGCGCATCGTTGAGCAACACGGCGCTGATGCTCTCGTCCGAGAAGCTCTGCGCCAGTTCGGACGCTTCGTCCAGCGAGCGTACGTTGGCCAACGCCAGCTGTTCGCGGCGCAGACGGCGCTTGGCGCGGAACAGTTCGCTGCCTTTGGAGAACAGGATGGTCCAGGTAACGATAGACGCCAGCACCAGGCCAATCATCACGATTTTCACCACGATGTCCGCATGCTGGTACATACCCCAGACGGACAGGTCCATACCGCGGGTTTCCGGCGGCTGGATGGTCGGTTGCGGGTTCACCGGAGTGAGTGTTTCAGGCGCTGCCGCGGCAGGCGCGGTGGCAGCCGGAGCCACGCTTTCGGTAACGGCCGGATTAGCCGCTGGTGCCGCATGAGCACTGCCGGCCAGACCTACCACCAATACCATTGAAGCTAACAGACCACGGCCGAACGCCTGGCCCCATTGCGCCCGGCCCTGACCGAACGATCCTTGATATAAATTCTTGCCAGCCGTTTTCACGCTGTGCCTCCACCCGTTACCGATCAAAATTGAGGAATAATTCAGCGTGCGATCATATCAAACCAATCAGGGATTGATAGTAGTTCTCATTATTATTTACCAAATAATCGGGAAAATTGCCCCTGCGGCGCACTAAAGGCCTTCTCACTAACCCATTCGCCGCCTGTTCGGGCCTATATGCACCCTTTATAGGGCTATTTCGTCACTTTTACCGCACAGGGCTGCAACAAAGACGGGGGATTTGTCGCATTTTACTGTTACATCCCGGACTCACCGATAAACCCGCTTGGTTATCGCCGTCAGGCAGAAGGATGGCATGCGAGAGCACGATTGAGCAGAAGATTATAGCCGTTTCTACATTTGGATGTTAAAACGTCTGGATGGCTATAAGGCGTCATGCTAACGTAAGGGCTATCGCAAATGACCCGTGAAGATCAAGCAAAGGTGAGCCCGCTCCTATGACGTCTAAAAACATCGAAACTACCCTGATTGGCGCCGGGCGCAGCAAGCGCTATACCCAGGGCTCCGTCAACCCCGTCACCCAACGCGCTTCTTCATTGGTATTTGACTCCGTGGCGGCCAAAAAAGAGGCCACCGCCAAACGTGCTCATGGCGAGCTGTTTTACGGCCGACGCGGCACCCTGACCCACTTCGCGTTGCAGGATGCGATGGTCGAACTGGAGGGCGGCGCAGGCTGCGTGCTCTACCCTTGCGGCGCGGCGGCGGTTTCCAACGCCATTCTGTCCTTTGTCGGCGCGGGCGACCACCTGCTGATGACCGGTTCCGTCTATGAGCCGACGCAGGACTTTTGTACCCATATTCTGAGCCGCATGAATGTGGAAACCACCTATTTCGATCCGCTGATCGGCGCCGATATCGCCGGGCTGATTCAGCCCAATACCCGCGTGGTGTTCCTCGAATCCCCCGGTTCGATCACCATGGAGATCCAGGATATTCCGGCAATGGTGCAGGCGATTCGCGCCGTGGCGCCTGAAGTGGTGATCATGATCGATAACACCTGGGCGGCCGGGGTGCTGTTCAAGGCGCTGGATTTTGATATCGACATTTCGATTCAGGCCGGCACCAAATACATTATCGGCCATTCCGATTACATGCTCGGCACCGCCGTGGCTAACGAGCGCTGTTGGGACCAACTGCGCGAATACTCCTATTTGATGGGCCAAATGGTGGACGCCGATACCGCTTATATGGCCAGCCGCGGTTTGCGCACCCTGGGCGTACGCCTGAAGCAGCACCAGCAGAGCAGCATAGAAGTCGCTCATTGGTTGGCCCAGCGATCCGAGGTGGCGGTGGTCAATCACCCGGCGCTGCCCGGTTGCAAGGGCCACGAGTTTTACCTGCGCGATTTCAGCGGCTGCAACGGCCTGTTTTCTTTCGTGCTGAAACAGCGCCTGAGCGACGTGCAGTTAGCCGAGTATCTGGATAACTTCAGCCACTTCAGCATGGCCTATTCCTGGGGCGGCTTTGAATCCCTGATCCTGGCTAACCAGCCGGAGGAACTGGAAGCCATTCGCCCAGCGGGCGGCGTCGACTTCTCCGGCACCCTGGTGCGCCTGCATATCGGCCTGGAGAACGTGCAGGATCTGATTGCCGATCTCGCCGCCGGGTTCGACCGCATCGCCAATACGCGCTAACAGAATGCCTGTTTGCATCGGCAACTTTATTCGCCTTGTTTAATGTGTGCTTAAGCTATTAGCGTTACACTAGGCGAGTAACTGTCAGATACGGCCAACACTGTGCCCTGGATACCCTGAAGCCAGGCGCAACCGGTATGCAACAGGATAAATAATGGATGTATTACGAGAGATTGTTCATGCGCTTTGGCAGCAGGACTTCATTGCCCTTGCCAATCCCAGCGTAATTTGGGTGGTTTATGCAGTACTTTTCACCACTCTTTTTTTAGAAAACGGACTACTGCCAGCTTCCTTCTTACCCGGCGACAGCCTGCTGCTGTTATCCGGCGCGCTGATCGCCAAGGGCGTGATGGCCTTTGTGCCGACGCTGATCATTTTGACCGTCGCCGCCAGCCTGGGCTGCTGGCTGAGCTACCTGCAGGGCCGCTGGTTGGGCCATACCAATCTGGTCAAAGGTTGGCTGCTGCAACTGCCCGCTCAGTATCACCAACGCGCGCACAACCTGTTTAACCGCCATGGCCTGACGGCGCTGGTCATCGGCCGTTTCCTGGGTTTCGTTCGTACTCTTTTGCCCACCATGGCCGGTATCTCTGGTCTGAACAGCACCCGTTTTCAGTTCTTTAACTGGTTGAGCGCGGTGATTTGGGTGGGTGCAGTGGTCGGCCTCGGCTACGCTTTCAGCCAGATCCCTTTGGTGAAACGCTATGAGAGCCAGGTGATGACCGGGCTGATGATCCTGCCGCTGGTGCTGCTGCTGGTTGGCCTGCTCGGCGGCATGTTGGTTATCTGGCGTAAAAAACGCGCCGCCTCTTCCTGATACCCAGACGGGCGGCCATCGTCGCCCATTAGAGGAGCGGGTTCCGGCTTAGCCCTCCATCATTAAAGGGGGGTTGTCGCGCAACCGGGCAACTTCGTCACTTGGCGTCACGCCAAAGAAGCGTTTGAATTCGCGGCTGAACTGCGAAGCGCTTTCGTAGCCGACGCGGATTGCGGCGGTACTGGCTTTCAGACCGTCGTGCACCATCAGCAAACGCGCCTTGTGCAAACGATAGGATTTCACATATTGCAGCGGCGAGGTGTTGGTCACCGCCTTGAAGTTATGGTGAAACGCCGAGATGCTCATATTCACCTCCCCCGCCAACTGCTCAACGTTGAGGTTGTCCGCATATTGGTTCTCTATGCGCCGCAGCGCCTTGGCGATTTGGCTGAAGTGGGTATGGCGATTAACCAATTCCTGCAATGATGCGCCACAGGCTCCGCGCAGTACGTGGTAGAGAATTTCACGCACAATCTGCGGCCCCAGCACGCGTGCATCCAGCGGTTTGGCCATCACATCCAGCAGGCGTTCGGTAGCGCACAACAGCTCTTCCGACAGCTCGGCCAGGTTCACCCCGCTGCTTTCTCTGCGCGGCTTCACCAGATAGTCGTCATCGCCGATGTCGATCAACAGGTCCTGCAGCATTTGGCTGTCGATATTCACCGACAACCCCACCAGCGGCAATTCCGGGCTGGCAAAGGTCTCACACTCAAACGGCAGCGGCACCGTCATCAACAGATAATTGCGCGGATCGTACTGAAAGACTCGGTTACCGCAGTAACCGACCTTATGCCCCTGAAAAATGATCACGATCCCCGGTTCATACATCACCGGCTGGCGCGGGCAATGGCGATCAACATAGAGGATTTTCACCAGCGGTACCGGCGAAGGCGTATAACCGTTGCTCTCGGCAAAGCAGGCCGCCTGGCGCGCCATGCGGCCGCGCAGTTCATCGATTTCGCTCACGGAAACACCCTCTTACATTAAGAATAATTCGGCATAAATAATAGTTTAAAACTCTATTTTTCTACAACGCTTTGTAGGAATAGGCAAGACTCGGGCAGGAATGTGCATTGTGCTGCTGAGCCAAGTTACTGACAATACGCCTCAGATATTTTGCGCCGACGGCGCTGGCCCCATGCAGAAGAGAAATCACCCATGCAAAACTTTATTCTCCATACCCCAACCAAAATCCTGTTCGGCCAAGACCAAATCGCCGGCCTTGCACAGCAGATCCCTGCCGACGCACGCATTCTGATCACCTACGGTGGCGGCAGCGTGAAGAAAAACGGCGTACTGGATCAGGTTTATGCCGCACTGGCGGGCCGCAACGTGCAGGAGTTTTCCGGCATTGAGCCTAACCCAACCTACGAAACGCTGATGAAAGCGGTCGAGGTGGTGCGTGCAGAAAATATCGATTTCCTGCTGGCGGTCGGCGGCGGCTCGGTGGTTGATGGCACCAAGTTTATTGCCGCAGCGGCCCACTATCAGGCGGATGCCGATCCCTGGCACATCCTGAAAACCCTGGGCAGTGAAATCAAAGGCGCGGTGCCAATGGGCTGCGTACTGACACTGCCGGCCACCGGCTCGGAGTCCAACAGCGGCGCAGTGATCACCCGCAAAAGCAGCGGCGACAAACAGCACTTCTTCTCGCCACACGTGCAACCGCTGTTCGCGGTGCTGGATCCGGTAGTGACCTACTCCCTGCCGCCGCGCCAAATTGCCAATGGCGTAGTCGACGCCTTTGTCCACACCATCGAGCAGTACCTGACCTACCCGGTCGACGCCAAGGTGCAAGACCGCTTTGCCGAAGGCCTGCTGTTGACGCTGCTGGAAGATGGTCCGCGCGCGCTGTCCGAGCCGGAAAACTATGCGGTGCGCGCTAACGTGATGTGGAGCGCCACCATGGCGCTGAACGGCCTGATCGGCGCCGGCGTGCCGCAGGACTGGGCAACCCATATGCTGGGCCACGAGTTGACCGCGATGCACGGTTTGGATCATGCTCAAACGCTGGCGATTGTTCTGCCCGCGCTGCTGATCGAGAAAAAAGCCCAGAAACGCGAAAAACTGCTGCAGTACGCCGACCGCGTTTGGGGCCTGCGCGACGGCAGTGAAGACAGCCGCATCGACGGTGCCATTGCCGCCACTCGTGCCTTCTTCGAACAGATGGGCGTACCGACCCGCATGGCGGATTACCAGCTCGACGGCAGCTCTATTCCGGCCCTGCTGGATAAGCTGCATCAGCACGGCATGACCGCATTGGGCGAGCACCAGGACATCACTCTGGAAGTCAGCCAGCGCATTTATAACGCGGCGCGTTAATCGCAAAACCGGTATTACCTGCTAGGCTTTAGTTTCGACTTCTCTCCTGCGCCCGACCGATCATCGGGCGCAGTTCAGCGCGCTTTCTGCGCTGCCGATCGTTTCGCATGACATCATCTGGTTAACCCATGGGAGAAAACATGACCTGTAGCCGCCCTGTCCCGACAGCGCTGGAATTTGGTTAGCAAACTCAGCACCACCCCAATTTGCCAACTAGAATTTATTAATAGCCGTTTCCGGTGCATGCAGCACTGGGCAATCCGTTGACAAGGAGATACGCATGACAACGCAACAACCCATCATCAAACTCCACGATGGTAATCTGATGCCGCAGTTGGGTCTCGGCGTTTGGCAGGCGAGTATTTCAGAAACCACCCAGGCGGTGCTTAAAGCACTGGAGGTGGGCTATCGCTCGATCGATACCGCTGCAATCTACAAGAATGAGGAAGGGGTTGGCGCAGCACTGCAATCCACCTCAGTACCACGCGATGAGCTGTTTATCACCACCAAACTGTGGAACGACGATCAGGGCGACCCGCAAGGCGCGTTGGAAACCAGCCTGGAAAAACTCAAGTTGGATTACGTCGATCTGTATCTGATCCACTGGCCAAAACCGCAGCAGGACCAATATGTCGATGCCTGGCGCGGGTTGATCAAACTGCGTGAGCAGGGGCTGGTCAAAAGCATCGGGGTATGCAATTTCCACACCCCGCACCTGCAGCGCCTGCTGGACGAAACCAATATCGCACCGGTGATTAACCAAATTGAGCTGCATCCGTTGCTGCAACAGCGCCAGCTGCGCGCCTGGAACGCAACCCACCATATTGCGACCGAATCCTGGAGCCCACTGGCACAGGGCGGCGAAGGGGTGTTCGACCAAGCGGTGATCAAAAAGCTGGCGGAAAAATACGAGAAAACCCCGGCGCAGATCGTGGTGCGCTGGCACCTGGACAGCGGGCTGATCGTGATCCCGAAATCGGTCACGCCAGCGCGCATTCGTGAAAACTTCGAAGTCTTCGACTTCAAACTGGATAAAGACGAACTGGGCGAAATCGCCAAACTGGATATCGGCAACCGCCTGGGGCCGGATCCGGACTCTCTGTAATCTCCCTGCGCCCGCCTTCGGTCGGGCGCAGCATGATCCAAAATACGCTTATTGGCGATAGGCCTCCGCCAGATTTACCGACGCTCGCCGCTCCGCCTCCCTAAGCCAGGCAACCGCTTCTGCTCCCGTGATCTCTGCACGCCCGAACGCCGCCTGCTGAATACGCGCCAGCGTCTGAGCGGCGCGTTGCCGGATGGCGGCCATATCCTGTCCTACCAGTTCGCCATGCCGCTTGCGGATCTGGCCGTTGATGATCACCGTATCCACATCGGCGGCATGGGACTGCAACACACTGCTCGCCCTTGGGAAAGAAGAAGGCACCATCGCCCGCTGATGTTTAAGCATAATCACATCGGCCTGTTTTCCCGGCGTCAGCGAACCAATACTTGTCTCCATTCCCAGCGCAGCCGCGCTGCCGTGGGTCGCCCAACGCAGCGCATCCCCCACCGAGAGAGAAAGTTCAGAAACAACTTCGCCACGGATATGGTGCTGATGGTTATCCAGGCAGCGCTGGGTTTGCAGCCCCAACCGCATCTGCGAAAACAGATCGCCAGACCCCACACAGACAATATCGGTGCTGATCGCCGGAGCTATACCGTGATCCAAACAGGCTCTGATAGGGGGAAAACCCATGCCCATTTGCATTTCAGTTTCGGGGGCAATGCTGACTTTAGCGCCGGTTTTAGCCAACAGCCGCCATTCAGGATCGGTCAGACCGGAACAGTGAATATGCAGGTGGCCGGGCTGCAGCAATTGATGATCGTCCAGTTCCTGCAACCCTTTTAATAACCGACTGTTAGGCAGTGCACCGGTATGAGAAGCAATCAGGATATCCTGCTGCTGCGCCATGCGGATCTCCGCCGCTGTCTGCGTAAAGGGCACGGTGCCGAAATCGCTGAGCAAGGTTCCCATACGCAACAAACCCCGATCGTCGCTAAAATAACGCTCGCGCAATTCAGCGGCAAAATTGACGCGTTCTTCATGGCTGGAAAAACCGGCGGGCTGAAAATCATAAACCTGAAATCCATAGGAATACACGCCACGGATGCCGGATTGTTGCAGTGATTCGATTGCCGCGACGGCATGATCCGGGCTATTAACACAGTCACAGCAGTCGAGAATGGTTGTGACTCCGCTGTCTATGGCCTCGAGCGCTCCCACCAGGGTGGCAGTGGACAAATCCTCGGCGGTCACCAGGGCCCCCAGTCCATAAAACGTGTTTGCCAGAAATTCCGGCAACGACATATCGCCCGAGATCCCCCGAAACAACGACATCCAGGTGTGGCGATGGCTGTCGATCATACCCGGCAACACGATCGCACCACGCGCGTCGATCACCTGAGCCTCCAGGTGGCTGAACGCCTTTTCGTTTTCCGCCAGCGCTGCGATCCGGCCATTTTCAATCAGCAGCGCTCCCTGGGGCAGTTCCCCATACTCTGCGTCCATGGTGATAATATGACCGCCAGTGATCACCTTGCGATCGGTCTGCATGCTCATGCTTTACCTCCTGATTACCCACTGGAAAACAGGCGTGCACAATGTCGGTGGTTTAATCACGGCAGACAGGCCGAACGACATAAATACGGCTACGCACATTCTTATGATTCTGCTCATCATTAGGAACGCTGCTGCTACGGCGAGAGGTTTCCTAGCCAATAAATGACCGAATTTCCATCACCACTTTGTCCGGCGATTCCAGGGTGGGGAAATGGCTCGCCCCCGCAATTTTCACCGGGTTGAACCAATGGTGGCGTTGGGAGAATTCGCGCTGCAGCTGGTCATACTCGGCGCTATGCGGTTGTGAATAGAGGTGCATTACCGGACGCTCCGGAGTGAGTTGTTCCAGGCGTTGCAGGGGCGAACCGAATTGCCCATAGGCCAACTCGATTTCCCGACAAGAACGGATCCACATCTCCTGATCGAACCCGGCCATTTCCTGTTGAACATGGTTGATCACATCCTGGTTATCCGTATGGGCTACCCATTCCGCAAACAGAGCATCTCGCGCCTGTTGCCAGCTTTCCGGCCGCTGGCTCTGCTGTAAATTCTGCAGCAGATCGGTAAAAGCTCCGATCATCAACCAGTCCACCACAATGGTTTTCGGTACCCGCAACGGGCCCAACTGCTGGCTTAAAGCGATGTTGGCCCAGCCGCCATGGGATGTAGAGAGCGGAATCAAACGCTCAACATCCAGCCGGTCAAGAAACAGGACCAGATCGGCCGTAAGATCGTCAATGCCAAAATCGCCATCGTAGCTGCGCTCGGCATTGTGCCCGCGCCAATCAATATTAAGTACGCGATAGTGTTGTGCCAACAGCGGCATTAGGTGTTTAAAAAGCCGGTGATCCTGGCACCAGCCAGAAAGCAGCAACAAGGTGGTGTCCCCGCTGCCACTGTCCTGGTAGTCGAATGTATTGCTGCCCAGCGTTATCGTTTTCATGGTTATTCCCTCATCATGCAGAAAGCGGGATACGGGGGAGAATGGCGATCCGGCCAGCTTTGGTGGTTCCCCAAGGGAACTGTAGCAGATGCTTATGCTCTGCCGGCCGGCGAGGAAAATCATGTGGCGGTTCAAGCGGGGAATCGCTCATCTCACCCTCCTGTTTGTGATGGTACGGTAAGGCAATGATTTGACTATATGGTGTTTTTATAGGCGGTGAATAATGAATAGTCACAACACGGGTATGCCGAAATGGAATAGCAAGAGGCAGTTTTGAGAAGGGAATGATTGACGGATAGATCGGAGAAAGGGGATAAGTACCTGCCCAGCCTAAAATTTTACCTATCAGCCTGGGACATACAGAGACTTACCCCTGCGTGAGCTACAGCCGTTCGCCGTTGGTGGCGATCACCTGCTGATACCAGCCAAAGCTCTGCTTCTTCTTACGTGCCAGATTGTTGTCGTGATCGACATACACAAAGCCGTACTGCTTCTGATAGCCGTTGAGCCAAGAGAGCAGATCGATAAATGACCACGGGTAATAACCACGAACATCCGCGCCCTGCTCGATCGCCGCGCCGATCGCCTGGATATGATCGCGTAGATAATCAATACGTGGTTGATCGCGCACCTCACCTTCGACGATCGGATCCTTGGCTCCCAGCCCGTTCTCGGTAATGTAGATCGGAATATTGCCGTAGCGTTTGACGATACGGCCAATGGCATCGGTTAACCCCTGCGGATAGACCTCCCAATCCCAGTCGGTGTAGACGCCGTTCGGGTTACGAACCTGTTTAAACAGCCCCTTGAAGCCCAGCTCACGCCCGCTGCCCTTCTGCCCGCTGGTGTTGATGGCATAGCCGTCCACGTCATCGTTGTGCGCGACCATTTCGCGCTTGTAGTAATTCAGGCCGATAAAATCGACGATATTCTCTTTCAGCAACGCCTCATCGCCCGGCGCGAAATGCGGCACGCCAAAGGCCTGCTGCGCCATCGCCAGCAGCTCTGACGGGTATTCGCCTTTCAGCACCGGATCGTACAGCCAGTGGGTGAAGATCCCTTCGGCGATCTCGCAGGCGCGACGATCCTGCGGTGAATCGCTGATCGGATCGTTCGGTTGCAGCACGTTGACGAAGCCGATCTGGCCGTTGATCTTCATTTCACGGAAGCTTTTTACCGCACGGGCGTTGGCCAAGAACACATGGTGACACGCCTGAATGCCCTTTTTCGGATCGGTCAGCTTGGGTGGGTGCGCCCCGGTGAAATAGCCCATGCCGATAAACACGATGGTTTCATTGAACGTGGACCAGAGTTCGACCCGGTCGCCAAACCGCGAGTAACACAGCCGCGCATACTCATCAAAAGCATTGACGATCTCTCGTGATTCCCAACCACCAAACGCGTCCTGCAACGCCTGCGGCAGATCCCAGTGGTAAAGGGTGATCATCGGTTTGATATTGTGCTTGAGCAGTTCGTCGATCAGATCGCTGTAGAATTGGACCCCGGCCTCGTTCACTTCGCCCCGACCTTGTGGCAGCAGCCGTGGCCAGGAAATCGAGAATCGGTAGGTCTGCATGCCCAGCTCGGCCATCAGCGCCACATCTTCACGGAAGCGATGATAGTGATCGACAGCCACGTCGCCGTTAGTGCCCTGATAAGTGGTGCCTGGCAGGTGGGAGAACAGGTCCCAGTTGGACAGGCCTTTGCCGTCGGCATCATAGCCACCCTCGACCTGATAAGACGCGGTCGCGGCTCCCCAGAGAAAGTCTTTCGGAAATACGCTCATTGGTTTTTCACCCCGTTTTGCTCCAGTAATCGGTAAATTCTCACCAGCTCCTCCACCAGATCGCGCGCCAGCATGGCATTCATGATGTGGTCCTGCGCGTGCACCATAATCAGGTTGACCGGCAGCTTGCCCTCCCCCTCGTCAAAACCGATCAGCTCGGTCTGGGTGGCGTGGGCGCGCTTTGCCGCCAGTTGCGATTCCGCCAGCAGAATATCCACCTGGTCCCACTGGTACTTTCGCGCCGCATACAGCGCCTGCATGGCACAGCTGCGCGCCTCTCCGGCGTTGATGATCAGCTCCATTACCGCCGTTTCCATGTCGATCATTCGGTGACTCCTTGTGTCTGTTCAATCTGCTCCGCTTCGCTCACTTCCTGATCCAGCAACTGTTGCTCATAGACTTTGAAGAACGGGTAGTAGATCAACGCCGAAACCGCCGCCAGCAGCAGCACCAACAGCGCAGCGCGGAAATCCCAACCGGTAGCCCAGGCGGCACCAATCGGCGCCGGAGCAGTCCAGGGCACCACCGAGATCACCCGCCCGATCAGATCCAGCTTCACCGCCGCGTAGGCGATGATCGAATTGACGATCGGCGCGGTAATAAACGGAATAAAGAAGGTGGGGTTCATCACGATCGGCGTGCCGAAGATCACCGGTTCGTTGATGTTGAAACAACTAGGTACCAGGCTCAGCTTGCCGATCGAACGCAGGTGTGCCGAACGGCTACGCAGATAAAGCAGCACCAACCCAAAGGTGGCGCCGGATCCGCCGATAACGATAAAGAAGGTCCAGAAAGCCTCCATAAAGATGTGCGGCATCGGTTGGTTGGCGGCCAGCGCATCCTGATTGATCCCCAGGTTGGTGAGCCAGAAGGCCTGCAGCATGCCGGAAACGATCACTGCGCCGTGGATACCTGCAAACCACAGCAGATGTCCGATCAGCACCGCCAGCAGGATCGCCGGCAGCGAATCCGCAGCGGAGATCAAGGGTTGGAACAGCGCCATGATCGCCTGCGGCAGCAGCAGGTTGAACTGGTGCTGCACCAGCAGGCTCAGCGGATACAAGGTGATCACGACCGCCAGGATCGGGATCAGCAGATCGAACGACTGCTTGATCTTGGCCGGCACCTGTTCCGGCAGCGAGATGCCGATATTGTGCGCCTTGAGGAAGCGGATCAGTTCGGTGGTATAAATCGCCACCAGAATGGCGGTGAAGATCCCCACGCCGCCCAGTGCCGCCGTCGGCAGCATCTTTTCGCTCTGCGGCGCGGCAACCAGCAAGAACGACATCAAGGCCAGCATCGCCGCCATAAAGGGATCGAGCTTATAACTCTGCGCCAGGTTGTAGGCAATGGCGGCGGTGATATAGATGGACATAATGCCCATCGTCATATTAAACGGGGTAAGAATAGCGACCTGATGTTTTTCCGCCGCCCCCAGCCACCATTGGGCAATTCCCCAACTGCTGTCGGCGGAAAAAGGCGGGTAGGCAAAGACCAATAAAAATGAACCGACTATCATAAAGGGCATCGCGGAAATAAAACCGTCGCGGATCGCCATAATATGTCGCTGAGTCGATAATCTCCCGGCTATCGGGCTGATGCGATTTTCAATAAAATTGAATGCGGCCTGGCTGATACTCATGGTTCAACCCTCGGGACGTTCTGAGTCAATGGTCACAAAGCGGGAACCCGGCGGAAACAGGCTGTTGCCGGCGCCCCGGCGGGATCAGTGTTGTGCGATCATCTGTAAGGCTTCGGCGAGAATTTTATCGCCGCGCATCATGCCGTAATCCATGCTGTTTATCACCGCTATCGGCTTATTTTCCCTGTCGGCAATCTTTTTAAAATCGGCCAGCTTATATTTCACCTGCGGCCCAAGCAGACAGCATTGGTAATTCGCCAACGTGGATTCAAATTCCTCCAGGCCGACGGCGATAATATCAACCTCAATCCCCTGCTGTTCGGCAGACTTTTTCATTTTATTCACCACCATACTGGTCGACATTCCGGCGGCGCAGCATAAAAATATTTTTTTCATCCGTTCTCCTGGGGGCATAGATACAAATGATTCAGTTGAAGAATGAGTATGGTTTCAAAAACGAAAAAACCGCAACCGGTTTCAGTAACCGGTTGCAGAGTTTGAATGGGTTCTGTGAAGGAGATCCGAATTTTAATTTTCGGGCTTAAACCGCGGAATAACTGAGCAACATCGTCTGGCTAAACCGCTCTCCTTTTGCCAGGCGGCGCAGCCCACCCAGGTCAGCCATGTTATGCCCGTTGGCCGCATGGGACATGGGTTCCAGACAGAAAAAGTCGAATTGATACCCCGGATCGAACGCCGGATCCGAGACGAACAGGAAATAAACCGGACAGGCCGGCTGAGTGTTCATTCGTAACCGAGCTCCCTGCTCCGGCCACTGGATCTCCGCCTCGCCATTCCAGCCGCTAAAGCCGTTGTTCACCCAATGACGCGGCAGTGGCCCCGGCTGGGAAAAATCCATCTCCCCGGTTAATGCCGCCTGCTCGCCCGCCAGCCAGTCTTCGGCTTCTCGCCAGTAAGCCCCGGCGGATGCCTGTACCCGAGTATTCGCCGTTAACGGGAAGTACGGATGCCAACCCAGACCATAGGGCATCGGCCTTTCACCGCGGTGCTCTACCGCCAGTTCGATACTGAGTTGCTGCTGATGAAGCGTGAAATATTGCTCTACCTGATAACGGTAAGGGCCATCCTCATGCCTATAGCGCAAGTGAAGGGCATCGTCGCCTTGCTCAACACATTGCCATTCCTGCAGCCAGCCGTCACCATGCAGATAATGCCGATCCCAGTCGGTATTGGCGCTGAGCCGGTAGTCTTGCTGCTCGAAGCTGAAGCGGTTTTGATTGACCCGATTGCCGAAGGGAACCAGAGGAAAACATCCCGATTGCAGCGCCGGTGTGGCGTCGCTCACTGCCGCAGGCCGCAGCAGAGGGATCTCTCCCTCCGGTGTGTGGGCGGTGAATTTCAGCACGCTGCCGCCCAGCGAGGAAACCACCAGCGAGACGCAGCCGTTATCCAAACGAAACAGTGCCATAGTGCCTCCTGACGTTAATCGGCGAAGTTAATCACCACTTTGCCGCACTGTCCGGAAGCCATCAGCGCATAGGCTTGCGCGGCCTGCTCGAGCTTAAAACGGTGGGTAATGGCCTGATGCGGATGCATTTTCCAGTCGTGCAGATCGGTGCAGCATTTTTCCATATGGTACAGGCTGGTGACCCAGGAGCCGATGATCCGCCGCTGGTGATGCATCAGGTCTGCGCTGACTTCAAATTCCACCTTGCCGGTTTCACCGATGTAGACAACCCTTCCCCAGTCCGAAGAAGCCTGCAGCGCCAGCAGGCGCCCTTTGGCATTGCCGGAACAGTCGAGGGTGACGTTGGCGCCGCCCGCGGTCAATTCGCGAATGCGTTCGGTCACGCCCTCGCCGGTCAGAAAACCGTGATCCATCAGCCCCAGCCGCTTCGCGGTCGCCAGACGCTCCGGGATAACATCGACGCCAATCACCGTTTTTGCCCCGCGTCCCTTCGCCAGCATCATCGCCATCATGCCGACCGGGCCCAACCCCACCACCAGCACGTGATCGCTGCCGGACACTTCGCCGCGCACAATGCCTTCATAGGCCGTGCCGACGCCGCAGGAAATAAAAGCCCCGTCTTCGTAACTGAGCGAATCAGGCAGATGAATCAAATCTTTTTCCTCCGCCAACAGGTAGTCGGCGTGGCCACCATCCCGCTGCCAGCCATAGGCGGCCTTGCCGGCGCCGGTACAGGAAATCGGATAGCCCCGGCGACAGTTGCTGCAAAAACCGCAGCCGGAAATATGGTACACCAGCACGCGATCGCTCTCGCGGAAGTGGCGGCAACCGGCCCCCAACGCGACAATCTGCCCACAAGGTTCATGGCCGTTAATAAACCCCCGGTACAAAGGCTGATCCGGTGCGGCCGCCGTACCACGGTGCTGATGATAAATATAATGAATATCGCTGCCGCAAATACCGGACGATTTCATTTTAATTAACACCTGGCCAATGCCCGGTTGCGGAATATCTACCTCGCGCAGCTCTGCCGTGGAGTTTCCGGGTAAATAAGCCGCCAACATTTTTCCCATAATATTTTCCTTCCAGATTTAAAGCGTTATTTTTAGTGGTACATGAGGCTATTGCTTATTGTTCTTCTGCATCACGATAATATTGGCCAGCACCGCCAGTACGATAATCACCCCTCTGACCACCTGTTGGAAAAAAGAGTTAATTCCCAGCAAGACCAGGCCGTTGCCAATCAGGGTGATCACCAGCACGCCGAGCAGCGTGCCGAGCATCGAACCGCGGCCGCCGGACAAGGCGGTACCGCCCACCACCACGGCGGCGATCACGTCAAACTCCAGGCCGCTCGCCGCACCGGCATTGCCGGAGCCCAGGCGTGCCGCCAGCAGAATACCGGTGACGGCAGCCAGCAGGCCGGCCAGGGTGAATAACAGGACGCGAATGCGCTTGACGTTAATGCCGCACAGCTGGGCGGCGCTGGCGTTACCGCCAATGGCGTACACCGAGCGACCAAAAGCGGTTTTCTTGCTGATAAACTGAAAAATCACAAACAGGATCAGCATAATCACCGCTGAAACCGGCAGGCCCAACACCTGTCCGCCCAGCCAGTCCAGCACCGCATTTTCGTCGATCGGCACCGGCAAGGCGTTGGTCATAAACAACCCCATACCACGTAGAGCACTCCAAAGTCCCAGCGTGGCGACAAAGCTGGGCACGTTGAACCAGCCACGTAATACTCCGGCGACCGAGCCTAACGCCGCCCCCAGGCACAAGGCCAGGATCAACGCTAATGGCAGCGGGATGGCGTATTGCATTAAATAAGCCAGGATCACCGAAATGAAGGCCACCATCGGGCCAACGCTGACGTCTATTTCCCCGGAAATAATAATCAGCGTCATGGCCCAGGCGGCAATGCCGATAGTGGCGGTATCGCGTAAAATATTCATTTGGTTATTCAGTGAAATAAACCCGGTGGCATAAATAGAAAACACCAGGTAGAGCACGATAATAATCGCCAGTAAGCCAAGTTCATTGGCGTGCTTTGATAGCTTTCTGGTTTTGGCTATATTGACTTCCGGTACCAATGTGGACATTGTCATTACCTCCGGTGCCTTCGAATGCGGGCAGAATTATTGGATCATCAGCACTTCAGACATCAGCTGTTCAACATCCACGGGTGAGATAAATTCCTTCACTATCCTTCCTTGCTGCAACAATAAGATCCGGTCGCAGACCTGCGGCAACTCCTCCACTTCGCTCGACACGAAAATAATGCTTTTCCCCTCCGCCGCCAGCTCACGCGCAATACGGTAGATTTGATTTTTCGCTTCGACATCCACCCCGCGCGTCGGCTCATCCAGCAACAGGATCCGGCTTCTGGCGTAAACCCAACGGCCAATCACCACCTTCTGCTGGTTACCACCGGAGAGCGTCATGATCGGCGTGCCGGTTTCCGCGGTTTTCACCCGCATGCGGGCGACGATCGCTGAGGTAACCTGTTTGATCTTCGGCCAGTTCAGCACGCCAAAGCGGCTGACTGAAGGGCTGTCGGTCATCACGGTATTTTCATCCACGCCCAGCAACGGCATGATGCCCTCAGCCTTTCGGTTTTCCGGCGTGTAGGCCATACCGCGTTTGAGCATCTGGGCGTAATTGGGGTAGATCAGCGTTTCACCGTCTAGGATCAGCTCGCCTTCGCTGAACGGCGTCAGGCCGACAATGGCTTTCAGCAATTCACTGCGGCCTGCGCCCAGTAATCCGGCGATACCCAACACTTCGCCACGCCGCAGCTCAAAACTGACCTGGTGCAATTTGGGCGGCAGCGATAATTGTTTAACTTCAAAAACCTTGTCCCCGCCCTTCGGGGCTGTGACGGTTTGCGTATGGTGGTCCTGATGGCCCAGCATCAGGTCGACAATTTGCTGGGTGGAGGTGTTGTCCAGCGCCACGTCACCCGCCACGCGGCCGTCGCGCATAATGGTGCAGGACGATGCCAGCCGGCGGATCTCGTTCATTCGGTGGCTGACATACACCACCGCAATCCCGGCGGCGGAGAGGCGCATGACCGCCGCCGCGACCAGATCCGCCTCGGCGTTGGCCAGCGAACTGGTTGGCTCGTCGAGGATCACCACTTTGGGATCCCCCTGGCAGGCCCGGGCGATCTCCACCAGTTGCTGCTGCGCCGGGCTGAGATCGCGAACCCATTGTTGAGGATCGATATCCACCCCGAGCAACGCCAGTGCAAGGCGTGCCTGCGTCAGCATGCCTTGCGCATCAATCACTCCGGCGCGCTGCGGCCAGGCCCCCAGACACAGGTTTTCCGCCACGCTCATGTCCTGAACCAGGCTCAGTTCCTGATAAACAGCCCGAACGCCAAGCTCACCGGCCCGACGCGTCAACAGCGCCTCTGGCCCATCCAGCAACTGCTCGCCGATAAACACCTGCCCGGTATCCGGCCGCTCACTGCCGGTCAACATGCGGATCAAGGTGGACTTGCCCGCGCCGTTTTTCCCCAGCAAAGCGCGCACCTCGCCACGCCGCAGGGTAAAACTCACATCCTGCAGCGCCACCACTCCCGGATATCGCTTATGCCCGGATTGAATACGAGCCACCACCGGTTGCTGCGCCAATTCGTTTAAGGCTCTGTCGCTCATGGGGGTCACCGACATTAAGGCAAGCCATCTTTATGAGTCGCCAGCCAATCAGTGGCGCTCTGCGAGGAGGCATAAAGATCGATCGGCACCTGCACCACTTTTTGGCCGACCGGTTGGCGGTTGATGGCATTCATCGCCTGAGCAAAGACCAGAGCCCCCATTTTCTTGCCCGAGATATCCACCACCGCCTGCAGTACCTGGCGGTTCACCAGCTCCTGCGCGATTTCAGTGGTCATGTCCGAGCCGAACACCACCGTTTGGCCTACCTTGTTCTGGTTGCGCACGGCTTTAACCGCGCCAAGCGTAGCGCCGCCGGACTCGCCGAAAATGGCATCGATTTTCCCGGAGGAGATCAGCAGCTTCTCACCGACCGAGATCGCCTTGTCCAGCACCGTGCCTTCCTGATTAGCGACGATTTTCATGCCCGGCACTTTCGCTTTTAACGCCACTTCAAACCCTTTACGCCGTTGCACGCACACTTCGAAAGCTTCGCAATTAATAACCGCAATCGCAGGCTCGGTGATTTTCTTTTCAATAAAGTAATCAGCGGCGGTATTGCCCAGTTTTTTGCCAAACTCATAAGGATCACCCACCAGATAGGCATAAACATATTTATCTACGCCTTTCTCATTAATGCAGGTGTTGTAACAAATCACCGGAATATTCGCTTCGTTGGCGCGCTTGATGGCCCGCACGCTGCCATTGACCGATACAGCGGAAAGCACGATGGCATTCACGTCGCGCGCAATCATGGTATCGATAAACGAACTTTCTTTAGAAACATCCCCCTGCGCATTGGTTTCTATGATTTCAATTTTTCCTTCGCCCTTGGCAGCGCCGTCTTGCACGCCCCAGCGAACGCCGGCGTAATACCCCTGGGTATCGAGATAAATAGCGCCAAGGGTAGTTTTATCGTTTTTAGCCTGTGCGCCTGCACTGCAAATAATCAGGCCCCCGGTAATGGCTAACAGCACGTGTCTTATTTTTTTTAGCAACATCGTTATTCTCCAGTTAATGTTCATTAACCTCTTGCTGCCTATTTTTATTATTCCGCCGGAGAGCTTTACCGCTGTTCCCCCTCGGCGGAGCACAGACTCATTACACTAAATGATCAAACTGATTACTTACCGCCACAGGATCACGCATTAAACTAAACAGGGTTAAGTAAACTCTTTCTCCTTGATGGCAGTAGCGTCTGCTGCGCTGAGCTGCTCCTCCAGCGCCTCCAGCGTGATGCCCTTGGTTTCCGGCACTCTGGCGTAAATAAACCCTGCGCCAGCCAGGCAAATGACGCCATACAACAGGAAACTGCCCGCCGCGCCCAATGCCGCATTCAGCAACGGGAAGCTATAGGTCAGGACAAAACAGGCCACCCACAGCGCAAAGGTACCGGCAGCCATCGCCGCGCCGCGAATGCGGTTGGGGAAGATTTCAGACAGCAGCACCCAGGTGACGGGAGCAAGCGTGACGGCATAAATAGCGATGGCAACCAACACCAACAGCAAGACCGGCAACCCCAACAACCCATAGGCATAAGCCGCTGCCATCAGCAGGTAGATCACCGTTAATCCGCTGGCACCGATCAGCATCAGCCGGCGGCGGCCTATGCGATCCACCAGCGGCAGGGCCAGCAGGGTGAAGATCAGATTGATCAACCCGGTGGCGACGATCGATTTCAGCGTGTCGTTAATATCAAACCCTGCCGAAGCGAAGATCTCCTGCGCATAGTTAAAGATCACGTTGATGCCGCACCACTGCTGGAATATCGCCAACACAATGCCAATCACCAGCACCGGCCGCACGTCGCTGCGCAACAGTGCGCTGAGCGGCACCTTGCGACTGTCCTTGTCCAGCGTATGGCGGATTTCCGCCAGCGTTTGCTGCGCATAACCTTCATTGCCGATGCGTCGCAAGACCTTCTGCGCCTGCTCGTGGCGACCGACCTTCGCCAGCCAGCGCGGCGACTCCGGCACCGCCAACATCAACAGCAGGAAGGCCAGCGCCGGCACCAGCTCGGCGCCAAACATGTAGCGCCAGCCAACCTGACCGTTCCAGCTGGCCAACAGCTCCGCCTGACCGGCATTGGTCGCCACCGGATCGGCAATCAGCAGGTTGATCAACTGCGCTGCCAGCACCCCAATCACAATGGTCAGTTGGTTCACCGCAACGAAGCGACCCCGCTGCGCCGCCGGGCTGATTTCGGCGATATACACCGGCGACAGCGCCGAAGCCAGGCCAATACCGACGCCACCGACAATGCGGTAAATGATAAAGGCGTCAAAACTGGTGGCCACGGCGGTGCCCCAGGCCGAGATCACAAAGGTCAAAGCGGCGATCGCCAGCGGCAACTTGCGGCCAAAGCGATCCGACAGCAGGCCCGAGATCACCGCGCCGAAAATACAGCCCACCAGCGCCGAGCTCATCGCCCAGCCGGACTGGGCGGGATCGGTAATGCCAAAATAGGCCTCGTAGAAGGGTTTGGCTCCGCCGATGACCACCCAGTCGTAGCCGAACAGCAGGCCACCGCAAGCGGCGACCAGGCAGATAGTCCAGACATAGGGCATGTTCAGTTTATTCGTCACATTCGTCCCCTTTCGGCATCAGTTGGCCAAAGCTTCGGCCAACAGGCTGAATAAATGCGCTTTGTCATGCGCAGGATTGATCGCCAGCAACTCGCTCAACGTCTGCTGCGCCGCCGATAGCTGCCCTAACCCCAGCTGCGCCAACGCCGTAACCAGCAGGCAGTGCTGCTGATGCGCCTGTTGCAGGTCATTGTCCAAGGCCATCAGATCCGGCAGCGAAACGGCAAAGAAATCGGCGCCAGGCGCGGCCCCTGACTGCTGGCTTGCCCATTGCTGCATTTGCCAGAATTGCTGTTCGGCCTGCGCCGACTGCCCGAGTTGCTTTTGCGCCATGCCGCGATAGAACAAATAATCCACCGGCTGGTCGTTGTAGTAGCGGCTTTCCGCCAGATCGCTGTGCCCGACGCAGGCCCGTTGCCAGTAGCCGGCGGCCGCATCGAGCTTGCCTTGTCGCGCGGCGCAGATACCCAGCCAATAGTAGATGTCGTTGTCGCTTTGCCCGGCCAGGCGGCCTTCCCCCAGATTCTGCGGGTAGTGCAATGCCGCCTGCAGCAACTCATGCGCCTGCTGCGGTTCCCCCCGCTGCAATGCCTGATATGCCAGCCGCTGCAGGTTGATCAGATACTGACCGGTTACTTTGCCTTCGCCGCCTTCCCACGGGTGGAACTCACGCTGTTGCAGGATCCGCTGCGCATCGCTCAGCCGACCGCATTGGTTGTAAAGGCTGAGCAATTCGGCGGTCAGGTCGTCCCGACGGGCCACTACCGGCAAATGTTGCTCCAACATCGCCAGCCGTTGCTCAGGCGCAGTACCCAGGCGCTTATTCAACTGATCCAGTTCGAACAGCAGGCGAGCGTCATCAGGCTGCAGGGCAAAAGCCCGCTGCAGATGAGCCAGCGCCACGTCATGCTGCTGGAGTTTGTTGAAGGCGTAGATCCCCAGATTGCGCCAGGCGTCGGCAAACGTCGGCTCCCGCTCCACGCATTGCTGCCACAGGGCTACCGCCTGCGAGTAGTTGCGTTTGCTGTAATGGAAACAGGCCAGCAGATACTGCGCGAAATCGCACTCCGGCAGTTGGCTTAGCATCTGCACTTCGTTCAGGGTATTGGGGAAACGTACCTGCCGGGCAAAGCTGTTGCGCGCCTGCGTCAATAACCGGTGGTATTCCTCGTCGCTTACCGCGCCTTTGCGCAGGCTGGCCAACATATAGCGCGGCAAGGTTTCCTGGCTGTCCAGCAGCGTCAATAATTCAATCGCCTGCTCTTTGGCTCCCCATTCACCGAGTTGGCCGGCGATGGTCAACGCATTGATCCCGCGGCAGCCGGTCACCGCCTTCAGGCGTTGCAGATCGGCCTCCGCGCGGGTTTGCGCATAGCGCAAGTAGTACAGGCTGTAATGCAACGGACGGGCGACAAGCTGGTCATCGATATAGTCCAGGCTCTGTGCCCCTTTCCCCAGGCGTTGCAACAGCAGCGCCTTCAGGGCAATCAGCGGATAATGGCTGGCGTTCACGCTCAGGCTACTTTCACAAAACTCGAGTGCCTGCTGATACTCCCCGCGCCGCGCCGCAATCCGCGCCAGGCCATAGAAACCGCCCGGTTTGCCATTACCGCTCCAGATGGCGCGGTAGAAATCTTCGTAGGCGGCATCGTCGTTACCCAATTGTTCCTGAGCGCAGGCACGGATCAGACTGGCTAACCCGCACTGTGGGTTACGGTTAAGGTTGTGGGCCCGCGCCAGCGCGTCATCCGCGTAGGCAATGGCAGGTTTAAAATTGGCGCGGTTATATTCCAGCGTGGCCAGTGCCAGATTGCAGCGGTAATCGAGAGGATCCAACGCCAGACCCCGCTGGTAGTAATCGAACGCCGAACGGCTGGCGTGGTGATACTGCTCCAGATGCTGGCCGATAAACCAGGCCTCATCGGCACTGGCGATCTGCTCTGCCGCCAACGGTGCCCTGGCAGGCTGCGGCAACTCGGCGCTTTCGCTCGCCTGATGCTGGCGATAGCTGAGTACGCTGCGGCCCTGGGCGTCCTGCAATTCAATCGTCAGCCGGCCAGAGAAATCGCCGGTCATGGTCTCCAGCAACGCCGCACCTGGGGTGAGATCGACACGCCGGTCGAGCAGCAACTGCTGGTCGCTGTCGCTGCGGATCACCAAGCGGTGCTGTGCCAGTGGCGCGACCGCATACAATCCCCACACCAGCTGCCGCCCGTCGCTTTCCAGTTTTAGCGCGGCACGGGTGTTGGCGTTTTGCACCATGCCCAGGGTGTTGTAGGGCAGGAAATTCTGCACGAAGCATTTTTCTTCGTAGGCGTCGAGCCAGGTGAAATCCGGTTGGTTATCAGTGTAAACCCCGGTCATCAGCTCAATGTAAGGGCCGTTATTGTCGGTCAGGTTGCGATCCCAGGCCTGACCAAATTCGCCGTGGCCCCAGCTCCACTGTTTCTTGCCGGGCGAGACGTGGCGATCGGCGATATGCAGCAATCCGCCCTGCTCATCGTGGCTGTAAGCTCCCACAAAGTCATAGTCCGACTTATGCGCCATGTAAGACGTCGGTACCGGGATATTCTTGTAGCGTGAAATATCCACGCCGGCCGAATAATCCACCTTGTAATAGGTGCCGGTGGCAATAGGGAACGAAGAGACATCGCGCTTGCCATGGTCAAAAACGGCGGTCACATCCGGCGGGAATACGCTCTGGTGATCGTCTCCGCCTTTCACCGCCGGGTTGGCCCACCACAGGAAATGGCGCGGCGTCGGGTTAGGGTTAAAGATCTTGGCGCTGATTTCAATCAGCGCGCGGTCAGGATACAGCGTGAAACCGGCCATCACCTGCAGCCCGCGCATCGGCTCCACTTCCCCCAGCCAGACGGTCTGCGCCCCGCTATCGTGCTGCTGGATCTGGCAGTCCACCGGCATATAGGTGGTCGGGCGATGGTGTTGCGGCCAGTTGAACTCGATCCCCCCCGAGATCCACGGCCCCAGCAACCCCACCAGCGCCGGCTTCACCACTTCGTTGTGATAAACAAAATCACGCTGCTGCACTTTGTCGTAAGCCCGATGAATACGCCCGCCCAGCTCCGGCAACAGCATCACGCGCAGGTAGTCGTTTTCCAGATACACCGCCTGATAGCGACGCAGGGATTTTTCACCGCTCAGGGTGTCAATAACGCCATAGGGATAAACCGCACCGGACGATCCCTGATAGACCCGATTTTCCAGGAACATCGGGTGCGAGTCCTGCTCGCCGGTGCCATAAGTGGGTAATTCAACCTGCTCTTGCCAAACCTTGACTGTCCCGTGCATGTTTTCCTCACTAAAAATACTGAAAGTTGCGTTTCAGGCAGTCTAGATGACAGAATTGCTGACTTTCTGCGCTACCATCACGCAATACAGTAAACGAGGTTTAATGAATGGCATTGCAAGGGTTGAATAACCAACGGGTGCGCAATTTTAATAAACGGGTGCTGTGCGCGCTGCTGTATCGGGAAAAGGTGGCCAGTAAATCAACGCTGGCGCGGCTTTCACAGCTGTCTATTCCTGCCGTCGGCAAAATTCTCGATGAGCTGCAGGAAGAACGGCGGGTTGAGCACGACCAGCAAAATTTACACCGCCGCGGCTTGGGGGGCGGCAGTTACCGCATCGCCGCCGCCGGGCAACGGATCCTGTGCCTGAACGTGTCGCCCTATCTGATTGAAAGCATCGTGGTGGATGGCCTGATCACGCCGTGCAGCGCCTTCACACCGCAACCGATCGTGGCCACCACGCCGCAGGCGATGCTGCAGGAAATGGTGCAAATCTATCATCTGCACAGCCGCCAACAGGGCATGCCGCTGAAAATAGCCTTGTCGATCCACGGCCAGGTCAACCCGCTGACCGGCGTGTCGCAGCGTATGCCACAGGCCCCGTGGGAAGGACCGGTGGAGATAAAATACCTGCTGGAAGAGCGCCTGAAGACCGAGGTCTTGCTGGATAACGACTGCGTGATGCTGGGGCTGGCGGAAAAGTGGCAAAATAACGCCAATGCGCAGGACTTCTGCGTGATTAACGTCGATTACGGCATCGGCTCGTCGTTCGTGATTAACCAGCAGATTTACCGGGGCAGCCTGTTCGGCAGCGGCCAGATTGGCCACACCATCGTCGATCCCGATGGCAGCCTGTGCTCCTGTGGCCGTTACGGCTGTCTGGAAACCGTCGCCTCGCTGTCGGCACTGAAAAAAAAGGCGCGCATCCAGCTAAAGGTCGCCCCCAGACTGCCGCCCGAAGGCGAAAGGCTTAAAACCCCCACCACCGCCGAATTGATCGCCCGTTACCATCAAGGGGATGCAGCCTTGCAGGTGTTGGTGCAGCGTGCCGCCCAGGCGATTGGCCTGAGCCTGTATAACTTCCTTAACATCTTAAATATTAACCGTATTTACCTTTATGGCCGCAGCTGTGGCTTTGGTCAGGCCTGGCTGGAGACCATCGTCAGCCAGACCGGGTTCAACCCCTTCGATCGTCACGACCAGATCCAGACTCAGGCCACGCACATCGGCTTTGGCCAACTCACGCGCGCGCAGCAGGTGATGGGAATTGGCTATCTGTATGTCGAACAGGCACTGACGGAGATGTTATGATGCCGACTTTTATCCCAGCAAAAACAATACGGAGCACCATGAAACCCACCCTACGACACTGGTCGCGCGCAGGCGTGATATGCCTGATGCTGATCCTGGCCGGTTGTTCCAGCAAAAAACCGCGCACCAGCTATGATGCTCATGCTTTTGACGATGCGATCGAAGATGCTGCGGATAAATACGATGTCGATCAAAAACTGATCGCCGCGATGATCAAGGTGGAGTCCGGCTTTAATCCGGCGGCAATCAGCCGCTCCAATGCTATCGGCCTGATGCAGTTGAAAGCCGACACCGCCGGCTGTGACGCCTACCGCTACAAAGGGAAACGCGGCTGCCCGGACGATGACGATCTGCTGGATCCGGATACCAATATCGACCTCGGCGCAGCCTATCTGGCCGTGCTGCAAAAGCAGCAGCTTAAAGGCATCGACGATCCTGTCACGCTGCGTTACGCCACCATCATCGCCTACGTCAACGGCACTGGTGCGCTGCTGCGGACCTTCTCCAGCAACCGCCAGCAAGCCATTTCGATGATTAACAATCTGTCGCCGGAAGCCTTTAACTGGCACGTGCGCAAATATCATCCCGCCCCGCAGGCGCCGCGCCATTTGATGAAAGTCGAAGCGGCCTACGAGCAGCTCTGATTTTCAAAAGCAAAAAAGGAGAACCCGAGGGTTCTCCTTTTCATTTAAGCCAGTGCCTGACCGTTATGGTTTACCGTTGCGAATCGGCTTACGCGGCGGCTTATTGGACGGCGTACGCTGACGGGTGATGTCAGTGTGCTTGGTCAGCGCCGGACGAGTATGGCGCTGCAGCCGCTTGGCTTCGCGCTGTTCGTCAATGCTTGGCGCCGGCACCAGACACTCGCGACGGCTGCCGATCAGGTGTTTCATGCCCATATCTTCCAGCGCGGTACGGATCATCGCCCAGTTGGCTGGATCGTGATAACGCAGCAACGCCTTGTGCAGACGACGCTGACGATCGCCTTTCGGTATCACCACATCTTCACTCTTATAACCCACTCTGCTCAACGGGTTCTTGCCGCTGTAATACATGGTGGTGGAGTTCGCCATCGGTGACGGATAGAAGTTCTGAACCTGATCGAGACGGAAACGGTTTTTCTTCAGCCACAGCGCCAGATTCACCATATCCTCATCGCGGGTGCCCGGATGCGAGGAGATGAAATACGGGATCAGATACTGCTCTTTGCCCGCCAGCTTGGAGTAATGGTCAAACAGCTGTTTAAACCGGTCGTAGCTGCCCATGCCCGGCTTCATCATTTTCGACAGTGGGCCTTCTTCGGTGTGTTCCGGCGCAATCTTCAGGTAGCCGCCAACGTGGTGGGTAGCCAGCTCTTTGATATAACGCGGATCTTCTACCGCCAGATCGTAACGCACGCCGGAGGCGATCAGGATCTTCTTGATGCCTTCCAGCGAGCGCGCACGACGATACAGCTTGATGGTCGGTTCGTGGTTGGTGTCCATGTAGGTGCAGATTTCCGGGTACACGCACGAGGCGCGGCGGCAGGTCTGCTCAGCGCGCGGGTTGGTACAGCGCAGCATGTACATGTTGGCGGTCGGGCCGCCCAAATCGGAGATCACACCGGTAAAGCCCGGTACTTTGTCGCGAATTTCTTCGATCTCGCGAATAATTGAGTCTTCCGAACGGCTCTGGATGATGCGCCCTTCGTGCTCGGTGATCGAACAGAATGAACAGCCGCCATAGCAACCGCGCATGATGTTGACCGAGAAGCGGATCATGTCATAGGCAGGAATGGTTTCCTTGCCGTAGGACGGGTGCGGAATACGCTGGTACGGCAGGGCAAACACGCTGTCCATTTCCGGCGTGGTCAGTGGGATCGCCGGTGGGTTGATCCACACGTAACGGTCGCCGTGCGACTGCATCAGCGCACGGGCACAGCCTGGGTTGGTTTCATGGTGCAGAATGCGCGAAGTGTGGGCATACAGGACCTTGTCGGCTTTCACCTTTTCAAAAGACGGCAGCAGCACATAGGTTTTTTCCCACGGCTTGGGCTTGGCGGCGCGCACGGTGACCGGTTTGGCCTCCGGCTCTGGTTTACCACCGTCGGCGCACGGCAGATCGTCGCCGTAAGGGTTCGGGATAGGCTCAATGCGGCCCGGCTTGTCCAGACGGGTAGAATCCACGCCGGTCCAGCCCGGCAATGCGCCCTTGCGCATCACCGCGGTGTTACGGATGTCGTGGATTTCACTGATTTTCTCGCCCGCAGCCAGGCGGTGCGCCACTTCCACCAGCGGACGCTCGCCGTTGCCGTAAATCAGCATGTCAGCTTTGGAGTCCACCAATACCGAACGGCGCACGGTATCCGACCAGTAATCGTAGTGAGCGATGCGACGCAGGCTGGCTTCAATGCCGCCCAGCACGATCGGCACGTCTTTATAGGCTTCTTTGCAGCGTTGGCTGTAAACCAGCGTCGCGCGATCCGGACGCTTGCCGCCCACGTTGCCGGCGGTGTAGGCATCATCGTGGCGCAGTTTGCGATCGGCGGTATAACGGTTGATCATCGAATCCATGTTACCGGCGGTGATGCCGAAGAACAGGTTCGGTTTGCCCAACCGCATGAAATCTTCTTTATTGCTCCAGTCCGGCTGCGCAATGATGCCGACGCGGAAGCCCTGCGCTTCCAACATGCGGCCGATGATCGCCATACCAAAACTCGGGTGGTCGACATAGGCGTCACCACTGATAATGATCACATCGCAGCTATCCCAGCCCAGTTGATCCATCTCTTCGCGCGACATCGGTAAAAACGGTGCGGTGCCATAACATTCGGCCCAATAAGGCTTATAGGAAAACAATTCACGATCGGGTTGGATCAGGCTGGTAGTGCTCATTCTGGTGCTCTTTCACAGGTTAATTAATCGCCGGGCGGCGATTATACGCACTAGTGACAAAAAGAGCATGGTTATTTCACCGCTGGCCACAGCATATCGGGCTTCCCTCTCGACTCCACGCGCCTGCGCGGTCATCATAGGGGATTCTGTTCGGCCCACCGGCCGACAGCGGAGGAGATCAATGAGTGAGTTTTTAGCAGTAAAACCGATTCTGGCCCTGGGCAGCGCGATCGTTGAGGTAGCGCTGACGCAGGAGCAAAAAATAGGTGGCTGCGCGTTTAATGTCGCACGGGCGCTCAGACGCCTGCAGGTCCCGGTGATCAACGGCATGCCGGTTGGCAACGGGGTATCGGCTGCGGCGGTTGAGGCCGAAATGAATCAGCTGGATATGCCGGTGCTGCTGCGCCATGGTCAAATGGACAATGGCCGCCGCCAGACGCGGATGCAACCGAGCGGCGAGTCGCTGTCGGTGGTCGAACCCGGCTGCGAAACCCAGTGGAATAAAGCCCAGTTGGGCACGTTGCCCCTAACGGAAGACACGCTGATTTACATCAGCGGCGAGCAGTTGGCCGGAGAAAGCGGCGAGGCCGTACGCGAATGGCTGACCAGATTGCCGTTCGACCAGTGGCGACTGATCGATCCCGGCCCGGGCATCGCTCAATTGGATGAAGATTTCTTTGCCATGCTCAGCGACAGCCATAGCCTGCTGACGCTGAACCGTAGCGAAACAGTAACGCTGTGCGGCGCAGGTGATACGCTCACCCTGGCCCAGGAGTTTGCCAGCGCGCACAATATCACGCTGATCTGTCGGTTGGATTGCGATGGCGTCTGGATATGCCGTAGAGGCACCCCGCCGCTCCAAATAGCGGCCTACCCGGTGGACGTCGTCGACACACAGGGTGCAGGCGACGCCCACTGCGCCGGCCTGCTGGCCGGGCTCTCCGCCGGTTGGCCGCTGCCGCAGGCGGTCGATTTGGCTAACCGCGTGGCCGCCTGCATGGTGGCAAATCAGGGCGCAAGCTGCGCACCGGACTGGCAACAGCTGCAACGGCGTTTTCCCGGCGTTTGACGCCAAATGGGCACGGTTTGCGTGCCCCTATCCTTTTTCTAATGCGCTCGCTCGACCGGCCCAACGTACTCCTCCGGCCGGTGCTGATAGTTGAAGGTCAGCGCAAAGATGATCCCCAGCACCAAGGTATACAGCGCGAAGATCAACCAGATGGTCTGCCAATCTTTTACGCCGTCGTGGGTGAAGAAATCCACCACTTCGCCGCTGGCTATCGCCCCCAGATACGCACCGATACCGTTGACCATGGTCATGAATAACCCCTGTGCGCTGGCACGGATGCGGCTATCGGCCTCTTTCTCAACGAAGATAGCCCCGGAAATATTAAAGAAATCAAAGGCACAACCGTAAACGATCATCGAAAGCAGCAGCAGCACAAAGCCGAAACCAACCGGGGTGCCATAGGCCAGGAACAGGAAGCGCAGCGTCCAGGCCGCCATACTGATCAGCATCACCTGTTTGATGCCGTATCGGCGCAGGAAGAACGGAATGGTGAGGATAAAGAACACCTCGGAGATTTGTGACAGCGACAACAGCACCGCCGGGTACCTGACGCTTATGCTGTCCTGATACAGCGGGTTGCTCGCAAAATCATGCAGGAAGGGATTGCCGAAGGTGTTGGTGACCTGCAGTGCCGCACCCAGCAGCATGGCAAACAGGAAAAACAGCGCCATACGCCGTTGGCGAAACAAAACCAACGCATCCAGCCCCAGTACGCTGAACCAGCTTTTCGATTTTTCAACTTTGCTGGTCGGGCAATTCGGCAGCGTCAGAGAATAGCAGGCCAGCAACAG
Source organism: Serratia liquefaciens (assembly GCA_012719855.1). Taxonomy (GTDB): domain Bacteria; phylum Pseudomonadota; class Gammaproteobacteria; order Enterobacterales; family Enterobacteriaceae; genus Serratia; species Serratia liquefaciens_A. Next base: position 30,376 of record JAAXZN010000054.1, read on the forward strand.
TGACACGGCAGAAGCCAGATACAGCTGCATATTGCTCAGCTCAATTCGGCTAAAGCCGATTAGCCACATCGCCACAATAAAGCCCAGGGTGCCGTACACCCGCACCGGGGGGAAATCTTTCACCGTGTCGTAACCGTGCTTTTCCAGGCAGAAATAGGCAATGGCGTTGGAAAGCGAAATGGTCGGCATATACACCATGGCGTTGAACAACATGACCCAGAACATCACCATCGGCTGCTCAACCTGGGCGGCGCAATACAGCGCAAGCGCACCGAACAGATGACACAGTGCGTACAGGTAATTGGCCCTGATCCAGCGGTCGGCAAGAATGCCCGCCAGTCCCGGCATAATCAGCGCCGCGACGCCTTTGGCGCTGTACACCATGCCCACCTGCAACCCGCTGAAATGCAGGGTATTAATCATGTAAGATCCCAGCGTCACCAGCCAGGCACCCCAAATAAAAAACTGCAGAAAAACCATTACCTTCAGTCGCGTTTTTATTGCCATCACCATCACCTTATTATTTTGATTAAAACGATGATTCACGCGGCCAGGCCCCTGCACCTCGCCGCGAGGGAGTTTGCAGCGTTACAGCGTTTTGAAGAACTCACGGATCAGGCGCATAAAGTCCTCTGCCGCCAGGGCTGCGCAGCTCAGCGTTTGCTCGTGGGACAGTGGCGTATCGGACAGCCCTTCGGCGTAGTTGGTCATCGCCGAAACCACCAGGACTTTCAGCCCGCAATGGCGCGCCGAGAGCACTTCCGGCACGATAGACATGCCGACCACGTCACACCCCAGCGTTTGCATCATGCGGATTTCTGCCGGGGTTTCGAAGTTGGGCCCGGTGTAGGCGGCAAACACCCCTTCCGCCAGCGGAATACCCACGCTCTGCGCCACCTGGGTCAATTGGCCACGCAGCTCGCTGTCATAGGCATTGGCCAGGCTGAAGAAGCGCGGACCGAAACGCTCGTCGTTATCGCCAACCAACGGCGACTCGGGCATAAAGTTGATGTGATCGGTGAGTGCCACCAGGCTGCCCGGCGGCACCGACTGGCGCAACGAACCGGCGGCGTTGGTCGCCAGCAGGAATTCGCAGCCCAACAGTTTGAAGGTGCGCACGGCGGTGGTCATCACCTGCATACCGCGCCCTTCGTAGTAATGACCACGCCCTTTCATGCACACGACAGGAACGCCTTCCAGCCAACCGGCAACCAACTGACCGGCATGCCCCACCACGCTGCTGACCGGGAAGCCCGGCAGTTCGGCGTAGTCGATGGTCAGGGTGTCGGTCATCACCTCCGCCAGCGCACCCAGCCCGGAGCCCAGGATCAAAGCCGCTCGCGGTTGGAAGCCCGGCATGCGGGCGCGGACAATTTCAGCACAGGAAAAAGCATCTTCTTGATTAAACATAGTATTCTCTTCTGTGGAAGGGTGAAATAATCCCCATAGTAGAGAGCGATGCGCACCGGCGACCAATACATTATTGGCGGCTGATTTATTCCATTCACCTATAAATTGCTCGCATCAGGAGGCCATCATCAACCTAAAACAGCCACAGCAACTGCCGGATCCCAGCCGGATTAACTTCCGCCTGCTGCACTATTTTCGCGTGGTGGCAGAAGAGATGAACTTCACCCAGGCCGCACTGCGGCTGAACATCTCTCAGCCCCCGCTCAGCAAGCACATCAAGGAGCTGGAGAGCCAATTGGGCGTCGAGCTGTTCAAACGCACCACCCGTTCGATGGCGCTGACGCTGGCGGGCCGAACCTTGTTTCACAACGTCGAGATGCTATTGGATCAGGCGGGTAATGCACTCAATCAGGTGCAGCAATTGGGGCGTGGCGAAGCGGGACACATGGTGATTGGCATGGTCGGCTCTTCGGTGTGGGGCGGGCTGATACCGGCGCTGAAGCGCTTTACCGAACAAACGGCCAACGTTACCTGGGCGTTGAACGAACTGACGCCCAGCCAGCAGATCACCGCGTTGCAAAAGCGTCATATCGATATTGGCGTCTGGCGGGAAGCCAGGGAACAGATACTGCCGGGGCTGACATGCCAACTGCTGGCACGGGAGAACATTGCGCTGGTGCTGCCGCAGGACCACCCGCTAGCACAGGCAGAAAGTCTGCCGCTGGCGGCGCTGCGGCATGAAAAATTCATCGTACTGCCGCCCCATGAAGCCAGTCTGGGGTTGTACCTGCATAATCTGTGTCTGCAGCAGGGCTTCAAACCGGATATCGCCTATCAGGTCAACGAACCGCAAACCCTGATGGCGCTGGTGGCCGAAGGCTATGGCATTACGCTGTTGCCGGACAGCTATGGCCGCATTCCGTGGCCCGGCGTACGTTTCTGTCCGCTGCAGCAGGCACCGTCGGCGGATCTGTACGCTATCCATCACGCCGACAGCGCAACACCAGTGGTTCAGGCCTTTCTGGCGATGCTGCGTAAGGCGACTTAGCAACGTACCGGCGAATTTACAGCGCCGGCTGCACCATAAACTGGCCTGCGCTGCCGCGATCCGCCATTTCCAGCGTCTGGCTGTAGTAGAGGAACGGGAAATGTTCCGAGGTGGACTGGTTGAAGTAAACCAGCAGCTCAACGTCCCCGTCGATCCACACCGTGTCTTTCCAACCGCGATCTTCCGCCATTGGCTGTGCACCGTTAACGCGTTTAACCAGGAACTGTACGCCCTGAATGTGGAACGCCTGCGGAGTATCCGCATGGATATTCCAGCGTTCCCAGCTCCCCTGCTGAGTTTGCACATCGATGCGGTTCATGTCCCAGATCGCCCCGTTGATCCCGGCCTGGCTATCGCCCAAACGGAATTCGCGGGTGCGGCTGACGCTGCCGTCCAACAGCTGATCCGCCAACAGGCGCATCGGCAGGTTATCGGTCACCAGCGGCAATAATCCGGTCGGCTTCAACGTCAGCACCTGGGTAGAAACCAGAATGCTCGAAGGCTCAAACAGACCGCGCAGGCGATCCATAATGCCCGCAGCTTCGCCGGCGGTGATGGTCACCTCATCGCCTTTTGACATGTCGATCAAGACTTCGCGGCGTTCGCCCGGTGCCAGTGAAAGCTGCTGTACCGCGACCGGCGCAGGTAAAAAGCCCTGATCGCTGGCGATCACGTTGAGCGGTCGGCCGTCGCTCAGTTGCAGCATGTAGCGGCGTGAGTTGGAAGCGTTAAGCAGGCGCAGGCGCACCCAACCGCGGGAAACTTCGATGTATGGGTTTTGCACGCCGTTAACCAGCAGCGTATCGCCGACAAAGCCCCCCTGCGACGGCGGATCGTATTCCGGGGTGCCAAAGTTATCGAGCCGCTTGTCTTGAATGATCAACGGGAAATCATCTACACCATAGTGATTCGGCAACGGCAGTGATTTGCTGACCTCGTCTTCGACCAGCCACAGCCCGGTCAAGCCATTGTAAACATGGGGTGCCATGCGATTGGGGGTGCTGGCGTGATACCAGCACGTCGCCGCGTTCTGGCGGATCGGCAGCACCGGCGACCAGTCAACGTTGGGAGACATCATGCGCGGCGCGCCGCCCACCAACGTACCCGGCACTTGCAGGCCGCTGATGGTCATTGCCACCGGCTCCGGCAGGCGGTTGCTGTAAATCAGCTTTACGTCATCACCGTTGTAAACCCGCACCGTCGGCCCAAGGTACATGCCGTTGATCCCCCACACCGACGCCTTGCGGTTATCCATAAATGCCCAGTGGGCGCGCTGCAAGGTTAAAAACAGCGGTTGGCCACGGCGGGATTCCAGCAACGGGGGGACAGGTAACGGGGTCTGCGTTCCGCTCGCCTCAGCCCTCAGCGGCACGGCTCCCGCGCACAGCGCCAAGCCCGATGCCTGAATAAACTGACGTCGACTGAGTGACATATTTTCTCCATGAAAAGCAATGACTAAACCGTGTGCGAAGACCGGGCCCCTGTTAATCAGATTAGCAGGAGCCCCGGCGTTAACGGCATTTGGCGCCGTTTAAAAGTTCATTCTTTGAAGCCGGTAGGAATATTATTTTCCGGCGGCATTGCGCTGGGCGACTTCCGCATCCAGCTCGGCGATTTTCGCCAGCATCAGCTCATGACAATGGGCCGCCAGCTCACGCACATTTTCTCTACCATAGCCGCTGATATCGACCGGCTCCAACATTTCGACGATCGCATGACCATTATTCCAACGGTTAAGATTAATTTTACCGCTGGTGGTGGAAACGCAGATGGGCACAATCGGCACCCCGGCGGCGATTGCCGCATGGAATGCGCCGGTTTTAAACGGCATCAGCCCGCGCCCGCGGCTGCGGGTGCCTTCCGGAAACATCCAGATCGAAATGTCGCGTTTTTTAAACTGTTCGGCGACCTGTGCGATGGTGCCGTGCGCTTTGGCGCGATTATCACGGTCAATCAGCAGGTTACCGGTCAGCCAATACAGCGGGCCGAAGAACGGCACCCACAGCAGGCTTTTTTTACCCACGGTCACGGTACGCGGCTGTACCGCTTTGGCGGCGGTCACCATATCGTAGTTATTCTGGTGGTTGGCGATGTAAATGCAGTTGCCATTTTTGGCCGCATCGGCCGGTACGCGGACTTCCACCTTTAAACCGAATAACCCGGAAAGGCGGCCAAACAGATGACCGAAGGTCGCCACATGGCGAGGATCGCGCGGGCTGAACAAACAGTAGATAGAACCGAAGATGCACACCAAAATACAATACAGAGTGGCAAGAATGGCACGCAAAATTAATAACATAACAACCTCATTAGCACACTGCCGACGCAGCCTGAAACGCTGCGCAGATCCCTTTACTCATTCTTTGATTGCAGGGGCTGAAAACCTGCCCTGCATTTTTTTGCTATTTTCCCGCCAGCCGGCGATACGCACAATAATTTTATGCAGAGAAATGTTAACTATTTGAAAATAATTGCCGGTTACGTGAAAAAAAGCGGGCGCAATATGCTGCGCCCGCTGGTTATTCCCTCTGGGTTACTCTTCGCTGTCGCCCGTCGGCGCTCGCGCAGGGGCGTCGATCTCCACGCGATCGATACGCTGCAGACCACGTGGCAGTGATGTGCCTTTACGGCCCCGCTCCGCACGGAATTTCTGCAAATCTTCCGGACGCAGCGTCAGCTTGCGTTTACCCACATGCAGCGTCACGGAGGTCTGCGGCGGCAACACGAACAGCCATGTCAGCTTGTCTTCACCGGAGGCGGCCTGCGCCGATGGGATAGAGACAATCTTGTTGCCCTTGCCCTTCGACAACTGAGGCAGATCGGCAACCGGGAACAGCAACATGCGGCCCGCCGCGGTGATCGACAGCAGCATATCGTCGTCGCCGTGAATTTCCATAGGCGCCAGCACTTTGGCGTTGTCCGGCAGGGTTATCATCGCCTTACCGGCACGGTTGCGTGCCACCAAATCGTTGAAGGTACAAACGAAGCCGTAACCGGCGTCGGAAGCCATCAGCAGTTTTTGGTCGTCCGCCGCCATCAGCACCTGCTCAATGGTGGCGCCCGGCGGTGGTGTCAGCTTGCCGGTCAGCGGCTCGCCCTGCCCACGTGCCGAAGGTAGCGTCAACGGATCCAGCGCGTAGCTGCGTCCGGTGGAGTCGATAAACACCACCGGCTGGTTGGTCTTGCCGCGTGCCGCGCTACGGTAGCTGTCGCCGGCCTTGTAGCTCAGGCCGCTTGGGTCGATATCGTGGCCCTTGGCGCTGCGCACCCAGCCCATTTCAGACAGCACAATGGTCACCGGCTCAGAAGGCACGAAGTCGTGCTCACTCATCGCCTTGGCTTCCGCACGCTCGGTAATCGGCGAGCGGCGATCGTCGCCGTAGGCCAATGCATCGGCCTGGATTTCTTTCTTGATCAGGGTGCTAAGCTTACGCTCGGAGGCCAGCAGCGCCTGCAGCTGATCGCGCTCTTTAGCCAGTTCATCCTGCTCACCGCGGATCTTGAACTCTTCCAGCTTCGCCAAGTGACGAAGTTTCAGTTCGAGTATCGCTTCGGCCTGAGTGTCTGTAATGCCAAAACGCGCCATCAGCACCGGCTTGGGCTCGTCCTCACTGCGGATGATGTGGATCACTTCATCGATATTGAGGAACGCCACCAGCAAACCTTCGAGGATGTGCAGGCGTTTCAGCACTTTTTCCAGGCGGTAATTCAGGCGGCGGCGCACCGTGTCGCGACGGAACGCCAGCCACTCGGTCAGGATTTCCACCAGCCCTTTGACCTGCGGGCGGTTGTCCAGACCGATCATGTTCATGTTGATGCGGTAGCTGCGTTCCAGATCGGTGGTTGCGAACAGGTGGTTCATCACCTGATCCAGATCGATGCGGTTAGATCGCGGCACAACCACCAGTCGCGTTGGGTTCTCGTGATCGGATTCATCACGCAGATCTTCAACCATCGGCAGCTTTTTGGCGCGCATCTGGCTGGCGATCTGCTCCAACACCTTGGCGCCGGAAACCTGGTGCGGCAAGGCGGTGATCACCGCGCTGCCGTCTTCTTTCTTCCAAACGGCGCGCATACGTACTGAACCGCGGCCATTTTGATAAATTTTGCGAATTTCGTCGCGCGGCGTGATGATCTCGGCTTCGGTCGGGAAGTCCGGCCCCTGCACGAATTCGAGCAGGTCTTCAAGCGAAGCTCCCGGTCGTTCGAGCAGCTCCACCGCGGCGGCAGCCACTTCACGCACGTTGTGCGGAGGGATATCGGTCGCCATGCCCACGGCAATGCCGGTGGTGCCGTTCAGCAGAATGTTGGGCAGGCGTGCCGGCAACATCTTCGGTTCCTGCATCGTGCCGTCAAAGTTCGGCACCCAGTCAACGGTGCCCTGGCCCAGCTCGGCCAGCAACACTTCCGCATACTTGGACAGGCGCGATTCGGTATAACGCATCGCGGCGAAGGATTTCGGATCGTCCGGTGCCCCCCAGTTCCCTTGGCCGTCCACCAACGGATAGCGATAAGAGAACGGCTGCGCCATCAATACCATGGCTTCATAACAGGCGCTGTCGCCGTGCGGATGGTATTTACCCAGCACATCACCTACGGTACGGGCGGATTTTTTGAATTTGGCGCTGTTGCTCAGCCCCAGTTCCGACATGGCGTAGATGATGCGGCGCTGTACCGGCTTCAAACCGTCACCGATGTACGGCAACGCCCGATCCATGATGACGTACATGGAATAGTTCAGATAGGCGTTTTCAGTGAATGTGTGCAGCGGTAAACGCTCTACACCGTCATGAGTCAGATCACTCATTACTCAATTTTCCTCAGACCGTGGCTTGGCAATCCCTGGACGACAAAGGGTTGATTCTGCCTGCGATAGTAACTCATCAGCGGGGTAGCTGTCACAGATGGCGCAGCAATCATCCGGCGAAGCCGGCGTATCAGGCAGTTTTATGCAAAATAGCGCTATGCGGCGACGCATTTATTGACTCACAGTCAACACTGTTGTGCGCTGGATCGCATTTTTACTTGTATTGCTAACGATTACACTCCTTATCAGCGAAATGTTTCCCGCCCCTGACGCGGAGAACATCACACATTTTAATTCTGACAGGAGCCGTGAAAGATGAGCAATATCCTGATTATCAATGCTAAAAAGCAGTTTGGCCATTCCAACGGCGAACTCAACCAAACCCTGAGCGACGTGGCGGAAAGCTTCCTGCGCGATGTACAGCATCAGGTGCAGGTCACCGTCGTCGACGACGGTTACGACATCGATGCCGAGGTGCAAAAATACCTGTGGGCTGACGTGGTGATTTATCAGATGCCGGGCTGGTGGATGGGCGAGCCGTGGATCCTGAAAAAATACATTGATCAAGTGTTCACCGCTGGGCACGGCAGCCTGTACGCCAGCGACGGTCGCACCCGTTCAGACGCCGGCAAGAAGTACGGCTCCGGCGGCCTGATCCAGGGCAAGAAATACATGCTGAGCCTGACCTGGAACGCCCCGCTGGAAGCCTTTACCGACCCGGATCAGTTCTTCCATGGCGTCGGCGTCGACGGTGTGTATCTGCATTTCCATAAGGCCAATCAGTTCCTGGGAATGGAAGCGCTGCCGACCTTTATCTGTAATGATGTGATTAAACAACCGGATATCGACAGCGACATCGCACGTTATCGCGCGCATCTGACCGAAATTTTTGCTTAACTGGCATTATGCACGTCAATCAATGAGGTAATGATGATCACCGTAATTGCAGAAATCAAAACCAAGCCGGGCCACCGTGAAACGGTTCTGAAGGCGATTGAGAAACTGGTTCCGCTGGTACTGGCAGAGGATGGCTGTAGCGAATATACGCCGATGATCGACAGCCACACCCAGGCGCCATGGCAGAAGCTGTCGCCGGACTCGGTGTTTATGCTGGAGAAATGGGCCAGTCAGGCGCATCTGGAAAAGCATCTGGATATCGCTCACATGCACCGTCATCGCGACACCATCAAAGACAGCGTGCTGGGCGTGACCATTCACGTGCTGGGCAACGCCCTGTAAGCCCCGTGGGGACCGTCAATCGGTTCCTACAGCGTCTGCGCATCAATATGCGCACTGACGTAGTCCAGAAAACAGGTAATACGCGCCGCCAACTGGGTATTGCGGTAATACACCGCATTAATCGGTTGGCGCACGTCCAGCGTTTCCTGTTCCAGCAAGGGGATCAGTCGCCCCGCATGCTGATCGTCTCGCGTCATGAAATCAGCCAACTGCACTATCCCTTCCCCCCGCAGCGCCAACTGACGCAGAGTTTCACCACTGGAAGCCGATATTGTCGGGGTGATGGCAAAATGCTGCGCCTGTTGATAGCGCAACGGCCACAGATTGAGCGACTCCGGCTGGGTGAACCCAAGCAGGCAGTGCTCGCGCAGCGCTTCCACACTGCCCGGCGTACCATAACGCGCGAGATATTCCGGGCTGGCGAGAATGCGTAAGCGGCTGGAACCCAACAGGCGCGCATGAATGGTCGAATCCCGCAGCGCACCAATGCGAATGGCAATATCGGTGCGCTTTTCCAGCAGATCGATGATCAGGTTATCGGTATTCAGCTCCAGCTCAATCTGCGGATAGCTTTGCCGGAAACCGGCCACCAGCGGCACGATCACATGCTCCATAAACGGAGCGGCAGCGTTGACCCGCAGTTTCCCGGCAGGGATCAACCTGCGCAGCGCCATTTGCTCTTCGGCATTTTCCACCGAGTGGATAATCTCGCGTGCATGGCTGAGAAAGTTCTGACCTTCTTCGGTCAGCTCAAGTCTACGCGTGGTGCGGCGCATCAGAGTCGTATCGAGTTTTTTTTCCAACCGGCTGAGTGCGCGGCTGATGCCGGAGGTGGTCTGACCGAGCTGTTCTGCTGCGGCAGTGATGGAGCCACTGTCAACGACGGTGGTAAAGGCCAGTAATTCTTCGAGGGTGATTTTCATGCATGCCGCCCAGAGTGGTCGGGTGCCGCACGCAGCGCCCCTGCGGAAAGAAGGCCCGGCGGGGAAGCCGGGCCTGACAGTCAGACAGAAAGCTCGGCCATATCGCCCTTGTCCTGCAGCCAGTTACGGCGGTCTTCTGAACGCTTCTTCGCCAGCAGCATGTCCATCATCGCCAGCGTCTGATCCACATCGTCGTCACTCACCGTCAATTGCACCAGACGGCGGGTATTCGGATCGAGCGTGGTTTCACGCAGCTGCAATGGGTTCATCTCGCCCAGCCCTTTAAAGCGCTGAACGTTCGGCTTGCCTTTTTTGCGCTTCAGCTGTTCCAGCACGCCGGCTTTCTCTTCTTCGTCCAGCGCGTAGTACACCTCTTTGCCCAGATCGATACGGTACAGAGGCGGCATCGCCACATACACGTGGCCACCCTTCACCAGCGAACGGAAGTGACGCACGAACAGCGCGCACAGCAGCGTGGCGATGTGCAAACCGTCGGAGTCCGCATCCGCCAGGATACAGATTTTACCGTAACGCAGCTGGCTAAGATCTTCGCTGTCCGGGTCAATGCCGATCGCCACGGAGATGTCGTGCACTTCCTGCGAGGCCAGCACTTCGTCCGAGGAGACTTCCCAGGTGTTGAGGATTTTGCCTTTCAGCGGCATGATCGCCTGGTATTCGCGATCGCGCGCCTGCTTGGCTGAACCGCCCGCCGAGTCCCCTTCTACCAGGAACAGTTCGGTCATGTTCAGATCCTGCGACGTACAGTCGGCCAGTTTGCCCGGCAGCGCCGGTCCGCTGGTCAGCTTCTTGCGCACCACTTTTTTAGCGGCACGCAAACGACGCTGGGCGCTGGAGATCGCCAACTCGGCCAGCTGTTCCGCCGCCTGAACGTTCTGGTTCAGCCACAGGCTGAAGGCGTCTTTCACCACGCCGGAAACGAAGGCCGCACACTGGCGCGATGACAAACGTTCTTTGGTCTGGCCGGCGAACTGCGGATCCTGCATCTTGACCGACAGCACGTAGGCGCAACGGTCCCAGATATCTTCGGCAGACAGCTTAACGCCGCGCGGCAGAATGTTGCGGAATTCGCAGAACTCACGCATCGCGTCCAGCAGGCCCTGACGCAGGCCGTTGACGTGGGTACCGCCCTGCATGGTCGGGATCAGGTTGACGTAGCTTTCGGTCAGCAGCTCACCGCCCTCCGGCAGCCACAGCAACGCCCAGTCCACCGCTTCGGTATCGCCGGAGAAGTTACCGACAAAGGCCGCTTCCGGCAGGGTGATCAGGCCGTTGACCGCTTCCATCAGGTAATCGGTCAGGCCGTCCTGATAGCACCAGCGTTGCTCGGTGTTGTTCAGCTTGTCGATGAAGTAAATTTCGACCCCGGGGCACAGCACCGCTTTGGCCTTCAGCAGGTGGCTGAGGCGCGATACCGAGAAACGCGGGCTGTCGAAGAACTGCTCGTCAGGCCAGAAGTGGATGCTGGTGCCGGTATTGCGTTTGCCGCAGCTACCGGTCACCGCCAATTCCTGCACCTTGTCGCCGTTTTCGAAGGCAATACTGTAGACGTTACCGTCACGCTTAACGTTGACTTCCACCCGTTTCGACAGGGCGTTAACCACAGAGATCCCCACGCCGTGCAGGCCGCCGGAGAACTGGTAGTTTTTATTGGAAAATTTACCGCCGGCGTGCAGACGACACATGATCAACTCAACCGCAGGTACGCCTTCTTCAGGGTGGATATCCACCGGCATGCCGCGGCCGTCGTCGATCACTTCCAGTGACTGATCGGCGTGCAAAATCACGTCGATGCGCTTGGCGTGACCGGCCAAAGCTTCATCGACACTGTTATCTATCACCTCTTGGCCGAGGTGATTGGGGCGCGTCGTGTCGGTATACATGCCGGGACGACGGCGCACTGGTTCTAGACCGCTGAGTACTTCAATGGCATCAGCGTTATAGCTGGATTGAGTCATCGTTGAATTTTTCGTGGTTAAAGGAAGGAACCGGAACCGCCTGCTCAGACAGCGTTGAGCCCTAAAAAATCCACAATCTGGGGGAAGTAGTGCTCGAAACCGACGAAAGCGTGGTTTCCACCCGATTCCACCGTCTGACGGCACGCAGTGTAATAGGCCACCGCTTGCCCATAATCGAGAATTTCATCGCCCGTTTGTTGCAGCAACCAGATTAAATCCGGTGACTCCAAGGGATCGATCTGCATCGTTTTCAGATCGTAAACGTGTCGTGACTCTAACACATATTGCTGGCCGGTGTAGGGGTTCTCGTTTTCGCCAAGGTAGTCAATCAGCAGCTCAAACGGCTTCACAGCAGGGTTAACCACTACCGCTGGCAGTGAAAAACACTGCGAAAGCCAGGTCGCGTAGTAGCCACCCAGCGAGGAACCGACCAGGCCCATCGTCTGCCCGGCACGCTCCATCACCAGATTTTCGATCATTTCGGCGGCTTCGGCCGGGAAAACCGGCAGCTGTGGCACCAACATTTCGATGTGCGGATGATGCTCGGCCAGCCACGCCTTGAAGGACGTCGCTTTGGCCGAGTACGGTGAACTGTTAAAACCGTGTAGATAGAGCAGTGTAGAAGGCATCAGTACCCATCCGAATCCATGTCGGGGCGGAAATCGTCGTTTTCCAATCGGAAAACCTGCGTCTCGATACGGCCGTCCGGCAACAGGTCAAGATAGCGCCAGCCGGGCGAAACATCGTCGATGGTAAAATTGGTGCAGTGCGGCTTGAACTGTACGCAGGTCGACGGCGACGCCAGCAGACGACGCCCCTGCCACTCCAGATCCAGCTCCTGGTGAATATGCCCGCACAGCAGCGTGTTCACTTTCGGGTAGCGCAGCAGCACCGCACCCAGCATATGTGGGTTGCGCAGGCTGTGCTGATCGAGCCAGGTGCAGCCGGAAGGCAGCGGATGATGGTGCAACAGCATCAGGGTATAGCGCTCGGGATAGGCCTGCAGGCAGCGCTCCATCCACTCGAGCTGGTACTCGCTCAGTTCGCCGTGCGGTACGCCGAAAACCTGACTGTCCAGCAGCAACACCTGCCAGTGGTCGCCCACCAGCACCTGCTTTGACGGGGTGATACCGGCGTCGGCCAATGCGTCGACCATCGCCGGCTGAAAATCATGATTACCCGGCAACCAGACGCAAGGCGCCGGCAGACGGGCAATACCTTCGGCAAAGTGCCGGTAGGCAGCCAATGAATGATCCTGGGCCAAATCGCCGGTTGCGACGACCAAATCAAAATCACGCTGCTGCGCCAAAATGGCGTCCAACACCGCGTGATAGCTGCGATAGGTATTGATGCCGAGCAAAGTCTCGTTTTCGCCGGCAAAAAGGTGGGTATCTGTTATTTGCAGAATCCTGACCCTGGCCCCACTTACCACGGTCGGTTTAAACAGGCTTTCCAAATGGTGTCCTTTGTTATCTCAGTCTGTCTAACAAACCGGAACCGCCATCGCTCCATGCGCCAAACAGTAGCGCAACCAATCAGCAAGAAACTGGTTAATTTGATGCTTTTCGTCGCGTTGATGCAACTTTTTGTTGGGATAATCATAACGCGCTTTAAAGCGATAGATCTGCTGACTTGAACACACTTCCGCAACCATCGCGTCATGATACAGGCGCACCGTCATGGCAGGCAGGCTCCAATAGCTGACCGCCGGGGCGGTCTGCTCAATCTGCACCAGCGAGGTATAGCGCATGGATTCCACAATAGTCAGACGATAACTGGCGCCACTCACCTGATAAGTCACCGTTTCACCCACTTCATCGTTGCGCGGCAGCAAGCGGCGCAATTGCGCGAAGTTGGTTTCGCACAATCTCATCATTTCGGGGAAATCAGGGGTATAGCGCTGTTTCATTAGTTGGCCCACTCTTTTCTCAACGATTCATGGTGCAACGCCAGCCACTGCAATGCAATCACTGATGCCGCGTTATCAATCGCGCCCTCTTCAACCCAGCGGTAAGCCTGTTCGCGGCTGACCACATGGACACGGATATCTTCATGCTCTTCTTCCAGTCCATGGATGCCTTCCGCCGTGGTGGCGTCCACCTCGCCGACCATGATCGACAAGCGCTCGCTGGTGCCGCCGGGGCTCGCCAGATAGCTCAGCACCGGCTTGCAGCGCCCGACCACCACGCCGGCTTCTTCCTGCGCTTCGCGGCGGCATACGTCTTCAACGCTCTCGCCGGTTTCGATCATACCCGCCACCATTTCCAGTAGCCAGGGCGAGCTACTGGTATCGACCGCAGCGATACGCAGTTGTTCAATCAGCACCACCTCGTCACGCACCGGGTCATAAGGCAACAGCACCGCCGCGTGCCCACGCTCGAAAATTTCGCGCTTAATCTCCGGGCTCATGTCGCCGTTGAACAAACGGTGACGAAAGCGATATAAATTGAGTGAAAAAAAACCACGGTAAAGTGTCTCACGTGCAATAATTTCTACATCATTTTTATCGAGAGTAACGGGCGATGGCTGCGAATGACTCATAAGCGAATTCTCCTGCGTGAGTATGCCGATAAAATAAACAGTTTTGATGACAGAAACGGCGGGATAATCTTCCGCGGCTTTATGATAGATTGTGAGCCATGATATCAGGTGTGACGTACGCAGCCAGTTGAACTAAGGTAAACAGGCGGCCTGAAAGGTAAAAGTTACGCAAGATGGCACATTCCGCCACCTTATGCGTACAACAGACTCTGTTAGAATCGGCAACTATTTCGTCTATCGTCAGCGCTAACAACATAGCAATATTGCTGCACAACAAGGAATGCAAATGAAGAAACTGCTCCCCCTTCTTATCGGACTGAGCCTGGGCGGCTTCAGTGCAATGAGCCAGGCAGAGAACCTGCTGCAGGTCTACAAACAGGCCAGGGAAAGTAACCCGGATCTGCGCAAAACCGCCGCTGACCGTGACGCCGCATTCGAAAAAATCAACGAAGCGCGCAGCCCATTGCTGCCACAGCTGGGGTTAACCGCGGGTTACGATTACACCAATGGTTATCGTGACAGCAATGGCGTAAACAGTAACGTCACCAGCGGCTCACTGGCGTTGACCCAGACCATCTTCGACATGTCCAAATGGCGCGCGCTGACGCTGCAGGAAAAAACCGCCGGTATTTCCGACGTGACTTTCCAGACTTCGTCACAACAGCTGATCCTCGATACTGCCACCGCCTATTTCAACGTGTTGAGCGCCATCGACTCACTGTCCTATACCCAAGCGCAGAAACAGGCGGTTTATCGCACCCTGGATCAAACCACCCAACGCTTTAACGTTGGCCTGGTAGCGATCACCGACGTGCAAAACGCCCGTTCCAACTACGATACGGTACTGGCGGCGGAAGTGACCGCCCGCAACACCCTGGATAACGCGTTGGAAAAACTGCGTCAGGTGACCGGTACCTTCTACCCGGAACTGGCTTCGCTGAATACCGACCGTTTCAGCACCCAGCGCCCGGAAGCGGTCAATAACCTGCTGAAAGAAGCGGAAAGCCGCAACCTGAGCCTGTTGTCCGCTCGCCTTAGCCAGGATCTGGCTCGTGAGCAAATCCGCTCAGCGCAAACTGGCTATATGCCAACAATAGACGTCAGCGCATCTACCGGCATCAGCAATACCAAATATAACGGTTCCGCTACTAGTGGCCCGGCGAATTCAACACGTTACAGCGATTCCGATGCTGGTCAGAATAAGGTTGGCATCAGCTTTAACTTGCCACTGTACAGCGGCGGCCGGACCAATTCGCAGGTGCAACAGGCGCAGTACAACTTCGTCGGCGCCAGCGAACAGTTGGAAAGCGCACACCGCAGCGTAGTACAGACCGTTCGCTCCTCGTTCAACAACGTGAACGCCTCAATCAGCAGCATCAACGCCTACAAACAGGCGGTAGTGTCTGCCCAGAGTTCACTGGATGCGATGGAAGCCGGTTATCAGGTAGGTACTCGTACCATCGTCGACGTGTTGGATGCCACCACCACGCTGTATAACGCCAAGCAACAGCTCTCCAGCGCGCGTTATACCTATCTGATCAACCAGTTGAACATCAAGTCTGCGCTCGGCACCCTGAACGAGAACGACCTGCTGTTGCTGAACGGCGCATTGGGCAAACCGATTTCTACCTCGCAAGACGTGGTAGCGCCACCGACCGCGGCACAAGACGCTTATGCTGACGGTTATCAGGACAATGCCCCTGCTCAGCAAAGCGCAGCGCCGGCACCGGTTGCCGCTACCCGGACATCTGCGCCGGTGAGCACAACCACTCCGCCTGTTCGCAACAGCGGCAATCCGTTCCGCAACTGATTCGCGCACAGCATTGAAAACGGGGTATGGCATCTGCCAGCCCCGTTTTTTTTGTCTCTGCTTATAGGTTTGGATCCTCAGCCCCAATGGCAGGAGTACACTTCCGTGCGTTTGGGCTGAAGATCTGGCTGAAGATCGAGAAAGGGCTCAAATAACCTGCATAAGTGCTTTCATGTATCCCATCGCATAGGCCATACCCGAGTGCCATGGCGCCTCACAGCTCATCTGCGGCGAATGATCGGGGATCAGAACACCGTCAAATTTGCACTCTTTTAGCACTCGCAACACCTTCGGCATGTCTATGTCGCCTTCATCGATAAAGGTTTCATGGTAGTACGGCACTTTGCCCTTCACATTGCGAAAGTGGATATAGGCAATGGCATCCTGCTGTGCATACTGCTCCACCGCCTGGTAAACATCCCCCTCTGACATTTCGGCGATAGTGCCAAGGCAGAATTCCAGGGCATTGGCGCAGCTGGGTTGCAAATCCAGCAGTTTTTGATACAAATGCGGTTGATTGACCAACCGTGGCTGACCTCGTACAAACTCGAGCGGCGGATCATCCGGATGCGCTGCCAGCCTGACGCCAGCCTCTTCCGCTACCGGGATAATCTGCGCCAGGAACCACTCAAGACGCTGCCAAAGCTGCTCTGTCGTCGTCACCTCTCTCAACCCCGTAGCCTCTTCATCCACCACCATATTCCACGCCATGCTGGCCGGTAGCGGGCTTTCTGTTTGCTCATTGGCCCCGTTCAGCCCAACGGTTTTTGCTCCGCCCCGCGCTTTATTTTCCTCTATTCGACCGGCGACGCCGGCCAGGCTGAAGTTATAGCCAAAAACGGGAATACCCGCGGCGCCCACGTTGCGAATAATTTGTTTAACCGTTTCTATCTGCTGAGTTTTTTTGGGGCCATCAAACAGAATGTCGTCCCAATGGCAGGGATCGAAGTTTTCGATGGCAAAAAATGTCAGGCCGAATTTCTCCATCCGGGCACGAATGTCGAGCAGCTCTTCCGTGCTCCAGATCTCCGCCTGTGCCGTTCCCCACCCTTGAGTATCGCCCACGGGCTGATTCGAACGAGAAAAGCGATCGTTTCGATGAAAATAATCCACCATGTGCACCACGATATGCGTCGCACCGCACTGGCGAGCAAAGGCAAAGTGCTCATCATCCAGCATATGCTTGTACAGACCGAAACCCAGTTTCATCACGTTATCTCCTGAAGAAAAAATTTTATTTATAACCGATTACGGATTCGTACCCTGCCCTCAGGTAAAAGCTATCAACCTGTAGGACAGGTTATGAGAAATAAAAATAACAGAAAAGAGGCAAATCACCGCGATGTGATCTTCATCGTCAATATGGCAACGGTAAACCGTCGGAAAGAAGAGGGGGTGATATCATCACGGCTATCGCTTTATCTCGTTTGGATGGGATCCGATGGAGAACACTTCAAGCTGGCAACGCCTGATCGAAGGCGAACTGCCGCCGGCTCAGCGCCCTGCTCCGGCAATCTATGCTTCCTGGCTGCGTTGTCGCAACCTGATGCAGCCTGCGGTGTGGAAAGCGCCCCACTGCGCGCTGGGCGCCACTTTCACGTCAATCTGCCAGCGTAAGAACGATCTGCTGACGCTCGGCCAGGCGGCGCTGGAAGACGCCTGCGAATACATGGAGCAGCGCCGCTGCCTGCTGGCTATCCTCGACGAAAGCGGCTGCATGCTGTGGTTGTGCGGCGATGCCCTGACCCGCGAACGTCTGCAGCAGTTGGGGTTTATCCCCGGCGCCTACTGGGCGGAAGGTGATATTGGCACCAATGCACCGTCGCTGGCGGCGGCGGAGGGTCATCCGATACAGGTACGCGGCAGCGAGCACGTGCGTCAGGCGCTGCACGACTGGTCATTCTGCGCCACCCCGGTCTATGACAACAGCGGCCGCCAGCGCGGGTCGATTGCGCTGGGCTGCCTGCAGGCCGACTGCGCCGCCGGCGATCTGTCCCTGACGCTGGCACTGGCACGCGAAATCGGCAATTCGCTGAATGCCGACGGCCTCCTCGCCGAGTCCAACCGCCACCTGAATCAGCTTTACGGCCTGCTCGACGGCGTGGATGACGGCGTCATGGCCTGGGACCATCGCGGCTACCTGCAGTACATCAACCAGCGTGCCGCCACCCTGTTGAAACTGGATGAGCAGCAAAGCCAGGGCAAACCGCTGACACAATTGCTGACGCTGCCCGCGTTGCTCAACCGAGCCATCGCCCAGCGTCAGGCGCTGCAGCACGTTGAAGTCACCTTCGAAAGCCAACGGCAGTTTATCGCCACGCTATTGACCCTGAAGCCGATCTTCGACGGCGAGCGCTGCAGCTTTATCGCCCTGCTGCACCCGCTGGAAAGATTGCGCCAGTATGTGAGCAGCCAATTGGGGCGCGTCAGCCACAGCTTTGAACAGATGCCGTCCGCCTCGCTGGAGATGCGCCGGCTGATCCGCTACGGCCAGCAGGCGGCGAAGGGGCAGCATCCCATTTTGCTGTGTGGCGAAGAAGGCGTCGGCAAGGAACAACTCAGCCAGGCGATCCACAATGCCAGCGATCGCGCCGCCGGGCCTTATATCGCCCTCAACTGCCAGCTATTGCCGGAGGCCCAGGGGTTGCGTGAGCTGCTGGGCAGCGACGCCAACGAAGAAGAAGCGGGCCAGCTCAGCAAGTTTGAACTGGCCAACGGCGGGACGCTGTACCTGGAGCAGATCGAGTATCTGCCGGTAGAAATGCAGTCGGCGCTGCTGCAGGTGCTGAAAACCGGTGTGGTAATGCGGCTCAACTCGAACCGGGTGATCCCGGTCGATGTGCGGGTGATCGCCAGCAGCGCCGCCAATCTGCCGCTGTTGGTGCAGCAAAATCGCTTCCGTCGTCAGCTGTTTTACAGCCTGCAGGCGTTCGAGATCCAGATCCCGGCGTTACGCCAGCGCCTGAGCGATATTCCGCTGTTGGTGAAACATCATTTGCGTACGCTGGAACAGCATTTCCAGTGCCGATTCCGGGTGGATGACGAGGTGATGGCCCAACTTGGGCTCTATCTGTGGCCCGGCAACGATCTGGAGCTCAAAGGCGTGGTGGAGCGCACGGCGATGATGTGCCACGGCCACCACCTGCAACTGGCCGATCTGCCCGAGCACCTGCTCGGTCAACAGCCCTTACTGGAGAGCGATCCGCAGCCGGGTATGCCGCTATTAACATTGGCGGAAATGGAGCGTCAGGCAATCATTCGCGCGGCCAACGTCAGCCGCGGACAGTTGAACGAAATGGCGCAGCTGCTGGGGATTGGTCGTACTACGCTGTGGCGGAAAATCAAACAGTATCAGATTGATATCCACCAGTTTAAACTGCGCGCCTGAGGCGGCCGTCAGTGGCTGAGCTGTAATACCCCGCGCGCCGCATCCAGCATCGCTTTTTGGCCGTTGCGGGTTTTGCTCATGCAGTCATGCATGCCAATCACCATCGGGATCCCCATCGCCTTCGCGAGGATCGCGCTGTGCGACAGCGCATTGCCACCGCTCAGGCAAATGCCCAGTACCAAGCGGCGATCTAACATCACCACGTCAGACGGCATCAGTTCGTCCATGACCAGGATCGACGGAGCGGTCAGCGTGATTAACGGCAACGGCTGCTGCTGCAGATGGCTCAAGGTACGGCGCAGCATATCGCGCACATCCAACTCGCGCGCCCGCATATATTCGTCGTCCAGCGCGCGATACTCCTCGGCTATCGCCTCCATTTCCTGCTGCCAGGCCTGCTCGGCGCTGCATTGCTGACGGGCAATGCGAGTATAGGCCGCCTGCTGCAGGTCCGGATCGTCCACCAGCATGCTGTGTGCGCCGAAGATCGCCGCCTGCGGCTTGCCAATCAACGAGCCGGTGCGTTCCGCCAGGCGGTTCAAATCACTCAAGGTGTGTTGCAGTGCTTCACGGAGCCGCTGCTGTTCGTTCAGTACCTCGTCGGCGCCAATCTGGCGTTCGATGACCGTAGGACAGAAGCTGTGCGCCTGCCACACCGGGCCGCTGGTGACGCTTTCCGCCACCGGGATACCGTGCAGCGAAGGCAAGCTTTGCTCAGAGACCGTCTCGCCAAAGTGTTGCTCCGCCAGTGCGCTAAAGGCCGCTAACGCCTGATCGGCCTGCGCCCCGTCGGCAATCAGCCGGATGGTGTCGCCATGACGCACCTGCAACAATGCCAGCTGGTTAAGGCTGCGAGGGTTGGCGCACTGGCCCTGCTTTTCCAGCACCAGTTCGGCATCGAACGGCGCCAGCGTTTCCGCCAACCGCGCCGCCGGGCGGGCGTGCAGCCCATGGGGGTTCTGCACCGTCCAACTGACGCTTTTCCCCTGCGTCAGCGGTAATTCAACGTTTTTGACTACGGGAGGAACGGCCTCGCCCAGCTGCGCCTGTTTGGCCTGCAGCGCGCCCTGCGCCTCGGCCAGCACCTGCTCCAGCCCCGCGCCGGCATTGGCGGCAACCACGGCGGCCAGCGTCCCTTCCACCAACGGCGCCGAACACAGCCTGACTTTGGCGGCCAGCGCCGGATCCAGCAGATCGATGGCGGTTTCGGCGCTCAACAACGCGCTGCCCAAGTCCATCAGCACAACAATGCCCGCGCCCTCGGCCACCGACTCTATCGCTTCCATCACCTTGATCGCATCGGTGCCAATCGGGTGTTCCGCGTCATCGACACCCGCCGCCAGCGCCAGCTTGCAGCCGTCGCCACGCATCATCTGCAATGCCAGTTCCTCAACGCCGCGAGCCAACTGCGCGCTGTGTGAAACTACAACGATATTGATCATCTCGCCTCCTGCTATTGGCCGGCGACCTCTGCCAGCGTTTTCATCATCAGCATCACCGAAGTCGCGCCCGGATCCTGATGACCGATGCTGCGCTCACCCAGGTAGCTGGCTCGCCCTTTGCGTGCCTGCATGGTGATGGTGCTTTCGACCGCCTGCTCCGCCCGCTCACTGGCGCGCTGCAGGGCTTCCGCCACGCTGAGCTGCTGCTCAACCGATTGACCAAGGCTGTCCACCACCGCCCACCAGGCGTCGCACATGGTTTTATCACCCGGTTCCGCCTTGCCGCGCATCACTACGCCGTCAACGCCTTCCTGCATCAGTTGATGCAGCTCCGCCAGATCCAGGCTCTGCTTTGCGTTGGCCGCCTGTGCCGCACGGATGAAGAAGGTGCCAAACAGCGGACCGCTGGCGCCGCCCACGCTGGAAAGCAGCGTCATGCCGGTGTTTTTCAGGATAAAACCAATGTCTTTGTCCGCCACCGAAGGCAGTTTCTCCACCACCTTGTTGAAGCCGCGGTTCATGTTCAGCCCGTGGTCGGCGTCGCCGATCTCGGTATCCAGCCGGGTCAAGAAATCGCGCTGCTGAGTGAACACTTCGCCGCAACGCATCAGCCAATCGACCACTTGTTGTTTGGTTAACGCCATAATTCCTCCTCAGCAACCCCAACGCAGCGCAGGCGTTTTCACCGGCGCATCCCACAGGGACAACAGTTCGTCATCCACCTTCAGCAGCGTGATTGATACCCCTTGCATATCCAGCGACGTGCAGTAGGAACCGATCAGGCTGCGTTCGACGATCATCCCCGCTTCGGCACAGCGTTCCGCCAGACGGTGATAGACTCCATACAGCTCGGACAGGGGCGTCGCGCCCAGGTTGTTCACCAATGCAATCACGCGATCGCCACGCGTCAGCGGCTGTTTGGTTTGCGCTTCATCACGCCATTCTCCCTGCTGACGATCCCAGACGCGGAGGGTGCGCTGGTAGTGGCCATGGTCTATCAGGGTATGGAACATGTCGTCCACCGCCGCATTGAGGGTGGTAAACGGACGCCGCGCAATGCCCGGCTCGCCATGAATGCCGACGCCAAACTCCATCTCGTTTTCCGCCAGCACGAACGAGGGCTTGCCGGCGGCCGGTACGGTACAGGCCCCCAATGCGATGCCGATCGAATGCCCGTGATTATTGATGCTGTGACCCAACGTCACCAGGCTATCCAGATCGTCGCCGCGCGCCGCTGCCGCACCGAGCAGTTTTTCCATCAGCACGGTATTGGCCACCCCACGACGTCCGGCGGTGAACAGGCTGTCTTTGACCGCCACGTCATCGTCCACCAGCACCGTCGCCACCTGGACGCCGCTGTCGTGCAACAGCTCGGTGGCGGTTTCAAAGTTCAGCACGTCGCCGGTGTAGTTTTTAATCAGCAACAGCACCCCGGCACCGCCGTCGATCGCCTGGCCGCACTCGTACATTTTGTCCGGCGTTGGCGAGGTGAAAATTTCGCCCGGGCAGGCGCCGTCAAGCATACCTTCGCCAACAAAACCGCAGTGCATCGGCTCATGGCCGCTGCCGCCGCCGGACAGGATCGCCACTTTGCCCGCGACCGGCGCGTCGGCGCGAGTGACGAACACCGGCTCCTGATGCACCAACAGTTCCGGGTGCGCCTCCGCCAGCCCCAGCAGTTGCTCTTCCAGTACCGACTCCACCTTATTAATCAGTTTCTTCACGGTTATTTCCTCGTTTGGTCCACGGGACGCAGCCTGCTGCGCCCCTGCGGTATCAGCTTGAGTGTCGTTGCAGCCAGGCATTGCCCAGTCGATCTGCCGTCAGAATGGCCGCCTGAACGCTGGCCGGCGTGACCTTGAACGGCATGTTGTGAATTGTTTCGCCGGCGGCGCAGCTGGCTTCGGCAACCGCCATGATTTTCTCTGCCGCATCGCCGCTAACCCCCATTTGCGCCAGCGTGATCGGCAAACCGAGCTGCTGACAGAAATCCAGCACCGTTTCGATCTGCTCCATGCTGCTGTTTTGCAGCACCAGCTGCGACAGCGTGCCAAAAGCCACTTTCTCGCCGTGGTACAGATGATGGCACTCTTCAAGCACGGTAAAGCCGTTGTGGATGGCATGCGCCCCCGCCAACCCGCTGCTTTCAAAGCCTATGCCGCTCAGGTAGGTATTGGCCTCGATAATGCGTTCGACCGCCTCCGTCACTACCCCGGCCTCTACCGCCAGCTTGGCCTTGACGCCCTCCGCCAACAGCGTCTCATAACACAGGCGCGCCAGGTTGAGGGCTGCCAGCGTCGATTTTCCGCCCGCCATGCTGGTGGCCTGCGCATCGAAACACGACTGAGCCTCAAAATAAGTCGACAACGCATCGCCCATGCCCGCCACCAGCAGCCGCACCGGGGCCTTGGCGATAATGGCACTGTCCATCACCACCATGTCCGGATTGCGCGGGTAAATCAGGTATTCGGCAAATTCGCCCTGTTCGGTATAAATCACCGACAACGCGCTGGTCGGCGCATCGGTAGAGGCAATCGTCGGGATCAGCACCACCGGCAGGTGCTGGTAATACGCAATCGCTTTGGCAGTATCCAGCGTTTTGCCGCCGCCGATGCCAATCACACCGCGACAGCCGTGAGCCTTGAGCTCCTGGCCGAGCCGGTCGATTTCCTTATGGCAGCATTCGCCGTTGAACACGCAGGCATGGTGCTTCACCCCGTGCTGTTGCAGGCTGCCCATCAGGGTATCGCCCGCCAGCTTCATCACGAAGTCGTCGGCAATCACGAAATAATGGTCGGCAAGGTTTTTTGCGTATTCACCCACGGCGGCCAATGCGTTGGCGCCTTGAATGTACTTGCCTGGAGACTGGATGATTCTCAACATAACCGGATCCTTGTAGGGAAATTGGCGATGGTAACGTTCAGATATCAGGTGATGCTGCGTCGGTCTTGTGCCGCCGCGTTGTTATGGACTGACTATAGGGCTTGCCGCTCGCTTTGCGATCTCGGGATTTTTCGTTTCATTATGGAACATTGCTTTCCCCATGACGTTCCATAATGAAACCCTGACGCCGCTTTTTTCGTCAGTAAAGCGAGCTGGCGCACAGCCCAACGTATAACTGCGTAAAGAGTGGATTCTGTGGGCGTTTCAGCTTTAATTTTGACCATCTTTCCCCTATTCTTACGGCCACTACTGGGAAAGGGCGAAAACAGCCCGACTGATGGGATTACTAACGATGAAACGGACAAAAAACATCAACCAAGAGACGTTCCGCAAATCCTGGCGCAACTACCGTGTTGCCCCCGTTGCTTTGGCGATCAGCGCAGTCTTTATGCTAGCCGGCTGCGAGAAGAGCGATGAAACTGTCTCCATGTATCAGAATGCCGACGATTGTTCGCGCAACAACCCTTCCATGAGCGAGCAGTGCACCACCGCCTATAACAACGCCCTGAAAGAAGCCGAGAAAACGGCGCCGAAATACGCGACCCGCGAAGACTGCGTCGCCGAGTTCGGCGAAGCTCAGTGTACTCAGGCACCTGCTCCGGCTCAGGCCGGCATGGCCGCAGAGTCGCAGAGCAGCGGCAGCTTCTGGATGCCGCTGATGGCCGGTTACATGATGGGCCGCATGATGGGAGGCTCCGGTTTTGCTCAGCAGCCGCTGTTCACCTCCAAAAATGCAGCCAGCCCGGCTAACGGCAAATTCGTTGACGCCAGCGGCAAGAGCTATGGCCCCGCCACCGCCGGCGGTCGCACCATGACGGTGCCGAAAACCGCGATGGCACCTAAGCCGGCAGTGACCAATACCGTCACCCGTGGCGGCTTTGGCGAATCCGTGGCCAAGCAAACCAGCATGCAGCGCAGCAGCGCGACGTCCAATTCCGGCTCACGCAGCATGGGCGGTTAATGCATGAAACGCGTTGCGATTACCGAGCGTCCGGACTGGCGCGAAAAAGCCACCGAATTCGGCTTCCGTTTCCACACCATGTACGGCGAGCCCTACTGGTGTGAGGATGCCTATTACCAATTCACGCTGGCGCAGATTGAAGAAATTGAAAACGCCACCGCCGAATTGCACCAGATGTGCCTGCAGGTGGTAGAGAAAGTGGTCAGCAGCGATGCGCTGATGACCAAGTTCCGCATCCCGAAACACACCTGGGAATTCGTGCGCAGTTCATGGCGCACCAACCAGCCTTCGCTGTATTCGCGTCTCGATCTGGCCTACGACGGCGTTAACCCGCCCAAGCTGCTGGAAAACAACGCCGATACGCCGACCTCATTGTATGAAGCGGCCTTTTTCCAATGGCTGTGGCTGGAAGATCAGATCAATGCGGGCAATCTCAGCCCGGAATCCGATCAGTACAACAGCCTGCAGGAAAAGCTGATCGAGCGTTTCGCCGATCTGAAAGCGCACCACGGTTTTGGCCTGCTGCACATGGCCTGCTGCCAGGACAGTGAAGAAGATCGCGGGACAGTGCAGTATCTGCAAGATTGCGCGCTGGAAGCTGGCGTGCCGACCGAATTCCTGTTTATGGAAGAAATTGGCCTGGGTGAGAAAGGTCAGTTTACCGACCTGCAGAATCAGGTCATCGGTAACCTGTTCAAGCTTTACCCGTGGGAGTTCATGCTGCGCGAGATGTTTTCCACCAAGCTGGAAGACGCCGGCGTACGCTGGCTGGAGCCGGCATGGAAAAGCATCATTTCCAACAAGGCGCTGCTGCCGATGCTGTGGGAAATGTTCCCGGATCATCCAAATCTGCTGGCGGCCTACTTTGCTGAAGACGAGCATCCGCAGCTTGACCACTACGTCACCAAGCCGCTGTTCTCACGCGAAGGTGCCAATATCCAGATCGTGCAAAACGGCCAGCAAGTCGCGAGCGTCGATGGCCCTTACGGCGAAGAAGGCATGATCGTGCAGCAGTTCCACCCGCTGCCCCAGTTTGAAGGCAGCTATACGCTGATCGGCAGTTGGTTGGTCGACGATCAACCCTGCGGGATCGGCCTGCGCGAAGATCGTGAACTGATCACCCAGGATCTGTCGCGTTTCTATCCGCATATCATTCTCGGCTAACGGCTCAGTTGGTGAGTAAAAAGCGCGATCGTATCGCGTTTTTTTTATGCTTTTCGTCTGGTGATTAATCGATTAACCTCCTATACTCGAAGCGTCTGTTCTCCTCGGGCGGAGCAACCAGATATGAAACTGACGTCCATGATCCCACCGCAGGTCAACCTGGCGGACGGATGCTTTACCGCACCTGATATCCAACGCAAATCCACGACGCTGGGCAGCCTGGCGGGGATCTTTGCCGATCCCGTGGCCTGGCAAAGCTTGCCGGCGGAGCTTGCCGTCTATCAGGTAGAAATGTTGCCTTCCGTGCAGCAGGAAGGCGAACTGTTTGTCGGCACCACTCATCTGCAACCCGGTCGGGTGGGCGACGAATTCTTTATGACCCGCGGGCATTTTCACCAGCGGCCAGAACAGGCTGAGTTCTATTTTGGCCTACGGGGCCAGGGCTTGCTGTTGCTGCAACACCAGGACGGCGCTTGTTCGCTGGAACAGGTTTCCCCCGGTAGCGTTCACCATATCCCCTCCTTTACCGCACACCGTTTGATCAACACCGGTAATGACGTGCTCTCTGCGCTGGCGGTCTGGCCAACGGTCGCCGGCCACAACTACGATGCATTGCAGCCTCAGGGATTCAAGCTGCGGGTCTTTGCCGACGGCGAAGGTTGGAAGGCGGAGGCGCAGTATGAGTGACTCGATGCTGCGATTTGGGCTTGATGTCCGCATTAGCGACAGCCCGATGGGGTTCGGCTATGGCGATGACGTCATTGGCCCTTTGCCGGAGATCCGCACGCTGGAGCAAATCCGCCGCTCCCTGCGCGATCCTGACTGCCACGGACCAGAGCAGGTGTATGCCATCGCGATGGACGTCGCCAAACAGCAACATTTGGCCGAATTGAAGAAGCGCATGTTGCTGTTCGGCATTGTCACCTATGCCAAAGGTCAGTTGGGTCAGGAGCCGATACGCAGCCAGGGACACGTGCACCGTATCAGCGCGCACAGCGGTTGGTCACCACCGGAGCTGTATGAAATCTGGCAGGGAAAGGCGATCATTTACATGCAGGAACGGGTGGAATATGAACCGGGCCGCTGCTTCGCCGTCCATGCCGGGCCCGGCGAGAAGGTGCTGGTGCCGCCGGGCTGGGCCCACGCCACGATTTCTGCCGACCCTCACCAGCCGCTGACCTTCGCTGCCTGGTGCGATCGTGAATATGGCTTTGAATACGATGCCGTGCGTGAATACAAAGGACTGGCGTGGTACCCGCTGTTGCAGGGCGACAATATTATCTGGCAACAGAACCCGCGTTATCAATCCGGCCGGCTGCACGCCATCGGCCCACGCCAATACCATGAATTCGGTCTGAGTGATGCCCCGTTATACTCGCAGTTTGAGGCCGATCCGGCGCGCTTCCAGTTCATTTCCAAACCGGGCAGCGTAGCGGAAAAATGGCAGCGGTTTGAGCCATAACAAAAGCGGGGGCGAATACAGGTACATTCGCCCCCGCTTCTCTATTCAACGACAGATTAAGAGAACAAACCGCAGGCCACCCCTGCCGCCGCCAGGGCCAGCAGCCCCAACATCGCTTTCACCGGTGACAACCCCCGCTTGGCCATCAGGTACCAGGTCATCAGCACCACGATCAGCGGCATCAGGTTAGGGAAAATGCCGTCCAGCATTTGCTGCAGGTGAATATTCACCCCGTCTTTGGTGACGAACTCCAGGCCGGTGCCCAGCTTGACGTAGCTCGCGGCTACGCCGCCCATAACGAACACTCCCAGCAGGGAAAGCGCTTCCCGCAGACGTGAGGACTTGCTGCTGACCAGCATTTCCACCGAGCCGGAGCCCATATGGTAGCCCTTCATAAACAGCCAGTAAGAGCCGGGAATGACGATCAGGCTGAACGCCATAATATAGAATAACGGGCCAATCACGCTGCCGCCGGCTGCCAGCGCCATACCGATGCTCAACAAAATGGGCAACAGCATGCCCGGCACCATGGAGTCGCCGATACCCGCCACCGGCCCCATCAGGCCGACCTTGAGCGTATTGATGGTTTCACCGTCGATCGGCTCACCGTTGGCACGTTTTTCCTCCAGCCCGATCACCATGCCGTTAACAATCGCGCCCAGCTGCGGCTCGGTGTTATAGAACGAGGTGTGGCGGCGAATGGCCTCAATGCGCTGTTGTTTTTCCGGATACAGCTTTTTCAGCGCCGGCATCATGCTCAGGCAAAAACCGTAAGATTCCAGACGTTCAAAGCTCATCGATGACAGGTTGTACATCATCCAGCTGCGCCAGCAACGACGCAGGTCCTGCTTATTCAATTTTGGTGTTGGCGTATCCATCAGAATTCATCCTCATCGTCAGCCTGAGGCGCGGCCTGTGCGGCAGCCACCTGCGGCTCTGGCTTATAGTTGTAGTGAATCAATGCCAGCAGCGCGCCGACAATCACCAGCGCCACCATATTCAGCTTGAGGAAAACAATGCAGATGAACCCCACCAGGAAGTAAATCAGCATGCTGTAGCTTTTGATAATCTGCTTAAGAAGAATGGCGATACCGACCGCAGGCAGAATGCCGCCGACCACGTTCATGGTAGTCAGCACCAGCGTCGGCAAGCTGTCCATAAAGGCGTTGATATAGCGCGCCCCGAAAAAGACGGCGATAAACGTCGGCACAAAGCGCAGCAGGAAGTTGGTGACCTGCGGCCAGATGGCGCTGTTGAGGTAAATGCCCTGTTCATCCCCGCGTTCCACCGCCAGATCCGCACGGTGGTTCCAGTAGGAATTGAGTACCATCATGGCATTGAACAGCACGGTGCCCATGATGCCGATAGTTGCCGCCAGGGCGACGGCCACCTCGGGCCCTTTACCGGAAAGAATGCCCAGCGCAATCGCCGGGAAGGCCACAAAGTTGAGGTCGGCCGGCATCGATCCGCCCGGTGTCACCATGGCGATATAAACCGCCTGTACCGCCACACCGATGATGATGCCGGTCTGTACATCGCCGAGGATAGCCCCCACCAGCATGCCGGAGACCAGCGGACGGCTGAGAATATACCAGCCTCCGGTCAGTCCCAGCAGCCAGGGGCTGCTCAGCGCGCCGAGATAGCAAAGTATCCCGATAAGCGTCGCTTCAAACCACATAGTTCACTCCTGCCGTTCAGGCTTATTTGAGTTTCTTTTTTGCGTCCAGCCAACTGAAATGGCTGGCATCCGGGACTAAACGGAATTCGATGGCATGGCCGTGTTCGGTCAGAAAATCGAAGGCTTCCGACTCTGTCACAGTCACGGATTGATTCGGGCCGATAGTCACCGTGTCCTTGCGGGCAGACATAGGGCCGACGTTGATTTTCTTGTTGCGATTGCTGAGATCGATCCCTGCCTCCATCAGTCGGCGCAGCGTGACCGGCGATTTGCCAATCACGAAGTACTGCTTGTCGCTGGCGATCACCTTCGGCAATTTTTCTATCGCCTGCTGTACGGTGAACAGCCATACCTTGGTGTCCTGCACCGCCCCTTTCATCACCGATGACAACAGCGGATCTGCCGCGACCTCATCATCAATCGCCACGATGCCATCGCAGGGCAGCTCTTTCGCCCAGCGGGTCACCAGTTGACCGTGAATGACCCGGTCGTCGATACGTACGAATGAAATAGCCATACTCTCTCCTCAGAAATCGTCCATTTGCGCCGTTGCCGCCGGACGGGCAAGCGCAATCGCCTCACCGCCCTGCGCCACCAGCTCCTGTGCCGCCAGTTGAACATCCTTTCCTTCCAGCAATTCGGCACTCATCAGCAACATCGGGAAATTCACGCCGGTCACCACCGCTATCGGCACTGGCGTATTGGGATCAAAGGCGTGACGGCAGGCCACGTTGTACGGCGTACCGCACAGCATGTCGCACAGCACCAACACGCCATCGGCCCCGTCGCTCACCCGGAGCAGTTCGTCAGCAAAATCCTGCTTGAAAGCCTCGATACCGGCGCCTTCACTCAGACCGACATGGCTGGTCCCCGGCAACTCGCCGTAAACCATGTGCGCGCTGCTCAGTAACGCCTCGGCCAGCGGCCCATGAGAAGTCACAATCACTCTCAACATAATGTTTATCCCCTTACCCAGGCTTTGATGGTGCCCAGGGTTTTACCCAGGCTGCGGCCATGAGGACTGATGCGATACGCCCCTACCGCAGCCGGGACGATGAAGGTTTCCGCGTAATGCACCACGAAGGGAGCAAAATGGCCCTCAGGGCTTTCAACCACGGCCTCTTCCCCTTCCACCAGGTTCAGCACGTTCACTCGTCCTTCGGTATGGTGCAACACCGGTTCACTGAACCAGTGACGGCGGGTTTCGATAAATTCGCGCTCGTGCAGGCCGGTTCGCTCTTCCTGCCAGCCTTGCCCTTCAGCAACCGTTTCAATCCGGTTGACCAGATGCTCCGTTGCCCAGTCGGTGTCGCATTGCCAGTTGATCACCTGCTCACCGTGCTGCAGATGCACCGGGCGCGGCAGGCCATCTAACCCCACACGGCCCCAGTCCCACAGTTTGAAGGTGAAAATGTACGGCGTAGCGCTGATCTCCAGCACCATGGTACCCGCACCTGAGCAGTGCACCGTTCCTGCCGGGATCAGGAAGTGGTCGTGTTTGCGCGCCGGGAAGCGGTTCACAAAACGGCGATCGTCGAACGCCTTTTCGCCTCTTTGGGCGGCGGCCAGATCGGTCATCATCGCCTGCGGATCGGTGCCGTTTTTCATCCCCAGATACACTTCGGCATCCTGCTCTGCCGCCAGAATGTAATAGCTTTCATCCTGGGTATAGTGCATACCGAAATGCTGTTGGATGTATTCCGTCAGCGGGTGCACCTGGAAGCTGAGGTTTTGCCCGCCGACGGTGTCCAGCAGGTCAAAACGGATCGGGAATTCGGCGCCGAAGCGTGCGTGCACCCGATCGCCCAGCAGGGGCCTAGGGTATAACAGCACCAAATCTTGTGAGGGGATCTCGACCCGAACGTCACCAAAACGCATTAGCAGGCTGTTTTCCTCGGGCACGCAGTCAAAACACCACGCGTAGTTGGCTGCCGTCGGGTCGAGATCGAACTGTTGTTTCATCCATTGACCGCCCCAGATGCCGGGGTCAAAAAAGGGCACGACGCGGAACGGACGTTGGGTGACCTGCTGCAAACCAGCGTGGAATGCTTCACCGCTCACGGCCTTGGGCTTACCTGCCTGGTTGGTATCCAACACCAGGTCCGCACGCTGCAACAACGGGGTTTTATGGCGATCGAACACCCGCCATTCCACAAAAAAGGCCCGCTTGTAACGACGCAACACGTCTTCGTCCACATTGGTTACGCCCCAGTTGCCCAGTTCGCCACGGCGAAAACGCTGCTGGATTTCCCAGCGAGCCATGTCGGCATACACCAGCACATCGCCCTCGGCGATCAACGCCGCACCGGGTCCGTAAATCACTACCAGGCCACTTTCGACGCTCGCAATTTGATCGCGCAGCTGCTTCACGCGCTCATCATCAAAAAACTCAGGCAGTTGATGGCATGACAACACGCCAAAAACACGATCATCGGTTAAGTTGCGCTCAATCATCGCGTGAATATGCGATTCATCATGTTTGGCAAACTCGGCGTTAATACTGCTGGCTGGCTGCAGCGGATGGATAAAATTCTCGCTCAGCTCTGCCAAATTCACCCCAGGGTAGCAATCCACCACCAACAGGGTTTTGCGTAACCCGAGGGCGGCAACCTTGCGGCTGACAGCCTCGACCACCGCCGGCCAACCTTGCCAGGCGGCATGATCAAAGCCCTGAACCGCCACTTCCGGGTGCTTGTCATAGCTCGTTGCGTTGCACTGTTGCTCTGTCATATCCTTCTGCCTATGCACTGAATAGATAGAAAAAGATTAATCGATTAACCTCAAGACAAACAGGCTGATTAACGAGATTAACTTCATATAACTGATAATAACCTGATGAAAACCCCATAAATTGTGATGTTCATCACACTTTATTTAGCGAGATTACACAGACAAAGGTTAATCGATATACCTTGATGCAAGAGCCAGTATCGACAGGAGATAAAATGAGCACCATAACCTTGGCGGATGTCGCCGCATACGCAAAAGTCTCCACCGCCACGGTTTCGATGGTATTGCGCAACCGTGGCCGTATTTCGGATGAAACACGCAAGCGTGTACTGAGCGCCATCGATCATCTGGGCTACGTTTATAATCAGACTGCGGCAAACCTGCGCAATCGCAGCAGCAACCAGGTCGGCCTGCTGCTGCACGATATCACCAACCCCTTTTATGCCGAGATGACCGCCGGGCTGAGCCAGGAAATGGAGCGTCATCAACTGATGCTGTTTCTGGCCAACAGCGAAGAGTCGGCCGACAGGCAGCAAAAATTTGTCGACTCGCTGCTGCAAAACAGTGCCAGCGGCATGGTGCTGTGCGCCGCACGCCAGACGCCGAGCCTGTTTTTTGAAACGCTGAAACGCCGTAAGATCCCGGCCATCATGGTGGTCAGGCCGGTGGCCGATGCGCACTTTGACTTTGTCGGCACCGATAACTTCCTCGGCACGCAGTTGGCAACCCAGCATCTGTTGGATCTCGGTCACCGCAATATCGCTTTCATCGGGGGCTCCATCAACTCCACCACCCGCGCGCAGCGATTGGGGGGTTACACCAGCAAACTGCTGGAACGGGGCATTATGGTCAAGGGAGAATGGATCGTGGACAGCGAAGCCAGCCAAAGCTCCGGCGCCAAGGCCGCGGAACAGTTGTTGATGGCCCGTCCGGAAATCACGGCGGCATTATGCTATCAGGACATTGTCGCGTTGGGCGTTATGCAGACATTACGCAAACTCGACCGCCAGATTGGCCGTGATTTCGCGCTGATAGGGTTTGATGATATTACCGAAGCGTCATTGGTGCAGCCGGGTTTGACCACCGTATCGGTGGCCTCACGCGAGATCGGCCGCAAAGCGGGGGAACTGCTGTATAGCCGTATTCAGGGCAATGATGAACCGCCAAAACGCATCATCCTGCCGCCTTCGTTGGTGATCCGTCAATCCTGCGGCTTTGCCGATCAATCTACGCCGGCCTGATGCCGGCGTAGTACCTTTAACCGACCTGTACCGACAGCATACTCAGTGCGCTCATCTCGATACCCTCCACCGGCAGGGTTATCGCCTCTTTGCCGTCCCAACTGCCCAGTACGTATAACAGCGGCAGGTAGTGTTCCGGCGTAGGGTTAGACAGCGCCGCGCCTTCATGCTGCATAAAATTGACCAGCGGGTGGTTATCCCCCTGATAATTCAGGTTATCACGCACAAACCGATCAAACGACGTTGCCCACGGATAAGGGGTAGCGTCACCCTGCCATTTCACCATCCGCAGGTTATGCACCACGTTGCCGCTGGCGACGATCATCACCCCCTGGTCACGCAGCACCGCCAGTTTACGGCCCAGTTCATAATGGTATTCCGCCGGTTTGGTTCCGTCGATGCTGAGCTGCACGATGGGAATATCCGCCTCAGGATACATTTTAATCAACACGCCCCAGGTGCCATGATCCAAGCCCCATTCACTGTCGTCTGCCGTGACGGCGATCGGCGCCAACACTTGCTGGATCTGCGCCGCCAGCTCAGGGGAGCCGGGCGCCGGATACCGGGTATCGAACAGCGCCTGCGGGAAGCCGCCAAAGTCATGAATGGTTTTTGGGTTTTCCATCGCGGTCACTGCGGTGCCACGAGTGTACCAGTGAGCGGAAACGGCAATGATGGCCTTCGGGCGCGGCAGCGTTTCACCCAGATGACGCCAGGCCTGGGTATAGCGGTTTTCTTCCAGCGCGTTCATCGGACTACCGTGGCCGAGAAAAAGTGCAGGCATACGAGAGCTGTTCATACAAGATCCTTGGTCAGTCGCAAACATGATGGGGACTAGACTACGCCGTTTGCCACGGCGACACAGCCGGATAACCGTGATGATGATCTTCAATAAATTTGAACGGTTAAAACGATAGAAACAATCAGCCAAATCCACTCGATTTATGCCTTTACTCTGTTAGTATCAGAAAATAAACGATAATTTCAGCATACAAGGAGACGACCATGTCCGTACCTCTGCTCCTGACCTTGCTGGCCGGCGGTGCCACCTTTGTCGGCGCCCTGTTCGGCATTATTGGCCAGAAGCCTTCCAACCGAATGCTGGCTTTTGCTCTCGGGTTTGCCGCCGGGATTATGTTGCTGATATCGCTGATGGAAATGCTGCCCGCGGCGCTGCACACCGTCGGCATGTCGCCCATGCTGGGTTACGGCATGTTCATGCTTGGGCTGCTGGGCTATTTCGCGCTGGACCGCATGCTGCCGCACCAGCACCCGCAGGACCTGATGCAGCAGCCGCTCAAGCCGCACAACCTGAAGCGCACCGCCGTGCTGCTGACGCTGGGCATCAGTCTGCACAACTTCCCGGAAGGTATCGCCACCTTCGTCACCGCCAGCGCCGATCTGGAACTGGGCATGGGGATAGCGTTGGCCGTGGCTATCCACAATATTCCTGAAGGTCTGGCGGTGGCCGGGCCGGTGTATGCCGCAACCGGCTCCAAGACCAAAGCCCTGCTGTGGTCCGGTATTTCCGGCATGGCAGAGATTCTCGGCGGCGTGTTGGCGTTCCTGCTGCTTGGACCGATGATTTCGCCGGTGGTGATGGCGTCGATTATGGCGGCGGTTGCCGGCATCATGGTGGCGCTGTCGGTTGATGAACTGATGCCGTTGGCCAAAGAAATCGATCCGCACAATAACCCGAGCTACGGCGTGCTGTGTGGGATGGCGGTGATGGGATTCAGCCTGACGCTGTTGCAAAGCGGCGGCATAGGTTAACGATTTTCCGCCACAAAAAAAGCCGCATTACGCGGCTTTTTTATCGT
Source organism: Serratia liquefaciens (assembly GCA_012719855.1). Lineage (GTDB taxonomy): Bacteria > Pseudomonadota > Gammaproteobacteria > Enterobacterales > Enterobacteriaceae > Serratia > Serratia liquefaciens_A. The sequence continues at coordinate 64,959 of JAAXZN010000054.1, forward strand.
CAGAAAGTCAGTCCGTTATCAGCTGGCTTTCTTTTCGTGAGCCTGGCGGTAAGCCACCAGATCTTCGATGGTCAATACGGTCATATCATGCTGTTTGGCAAACACGATCACTTCCGGCGCGTGCGCCATGCTGCCATCGTCGTTAGTCAGTTCACACAGTACACCGGCAGGTTTGAAACCGGCCATAGAGACCAGATCGATAGTCGCTTCAGTGTGACCACGACGGCTCAGCACACCACCCGGCTGCGCACGCAGCGGGAACACGTGCCCAGGACGGTTCAAATCGCTTGGCTTGGCGTTATCGGCCACGGCCGCACGAATAGTGGTCAGACGATCGGAAGCGGAAACGCCGGTGGTCACGCCCTGCGCCGCTTCGATAGTCACGGTGAAGGCCGTCTGGAACTGGCTGGAGTTGTTGGTCACCATCATCGGCAGTTCAAGCTGCTGACGACGTTCTTCGGTGAGACACAGACACACAATGCCGCTGCCATGGCGAATGGTCAGCGCCATCTGCTCAACGGTCATGGTTTCTGCGGCGAAGATCATATCACCTTCGTTTTCACGATTTTCATCATCGAGCACCATTACACCGCGGCCATTGCGCAATGCTTCAATAGCTCGCTCTACGCGTTCTACCGGCGTGCCGAAATCTGAAAGTAGGGTCTGATTCATGGTAAAAAACCTCATTAAAAAATTATGGATTACCAGAACCAGGGCGATCTTGAGGAGTAGCTAGCAATAGCTAAAAAAATAACGCAAGCGGGCGCAAACCCGGCAGATACCGTTACTCTCTCCCATCCGGACTATAACCGTCGGCCCCGGAATTACACCGGATCTGCTGACCTCTAACCAAACTGCAAGAGACTGGCTGAGCGCTCGCGGGCTTTCACCGTAAAAGGTGATTTACCGCCGGTGGGGACTTGCACCCCGCCCTGAGAATAAGCGTTTCGACTATAGCGCTAATGATTAATCAGGGCAATTGGCAAAAGCACAATTCGGCCAATCACAGGGAATGCGGTTATTAGTTTATCCGGCGGGCAACTCGCATTACACTAGGCGACAGCTATTAAACTCTGAAAGGGATACGCCATGATTGACCCGAAAAAAATTGAACAGATCGCACGCCAGGTGCATGAATCCATGCCTAAAGGCGTACGTGAATTCGGGGAAGACGTTGAGAAGAAAATCCGTCAGGTGCTGCAGTCGCAGCTAACCCGTTTGGATTTGGTCAACCGCGAAGAGTTCGACGTACAGACACAGGTGCTGCTGCGCACCCGTGAAAAGCTGGCGTTGCTGGAACAGCGCATGAACGAGTTGGAAAGCAAGCTGAACTCAGCACCAGCCACGCAACAGCCAGACGCAGAATAGTTATCGCTAAGGGCGCGGCACCGCGCCCTTACTGCCGTTTTAGCGCCGCCTTCGGCCTGCGCGGCAACACCAGCCAAATCAACGCGAACATCCCCAGCGCATACAGGCTTTTCCAGCCGATAATGACCATCAGCAGCAAACACAGCACCAGCCCTACCGCCGCCATTAGCCGCGAACGTCCGTGCAAAATTCGACAGCCCGCCAGCATACACAGCAGATAGATCAGCACGAAGATGCCATTGGCATACACCAACAGCATATCCAGCGGCAGCCTCAAGGTATAAATCAACAGGGTGAACAACAGGCAACAACCCACCACCGCGCTTAATGCATTGACCGGTGCCTGTCCGGCGGACAGCTTAGCCAACGCGCTGGCTGGCCGATTCTGCGCCTGCGACCACACCAGCCGGGCGAAGCTTTGGGTATAGATATTCACGCTGGCAAAGCAGGCCAGGTAACCAATGACGCAGGCTACCCACAACGCATGTTGCCCAAACAATTGCACCACGATGCCCGGCAATGACGCAGCCGCCGCCTGATGTTCACCGTACGCGTGAAAGTGCAATACCGCCACGGTACAACCCCAGTACACCGCCCCGGCGACCAGCAGGCCAAACAGCAGGGCACGCGGGAAGTCGCGCTCCGGGTTACGAAACTCGGTTGCCAGATGCGCAAAGGCTTCCAAACCGACAAAGCACCAGAACATCACCGCCAGCGCGTGGAACAAATTAGGGGGAGATACTTCGTCGAGTGCTGGCCAGGGGATTTGAGCAGGAGAGATGCCGCCACGCCACCAAATTGCGGCGACCAGCGCCACCACCAGCATGGCGATCAGCGTTTGAATATTGGCGCTGGAACCGGCGCTGCGCGTGCCCAGCAGCCAAATCACCATCAGCGTGGCTATTTGCACCAGCAGCAGGCCATTAGCGTTCCAGCCGAACGCGGCCTGCCAAAAACCGGCGGCAATCTGTAATGCCGCAGGCAGGCCCACCGGGATCACCGACAAAAACAGCCAGCCGGTCACTTTCGCCATACGCGGGCCAAAAGCCAGACCGACAAAATGCGCGGCGCCACCGGCGCTGGGGAAATGCCGGCCCAGAGCCGCAAAAGCGATGGCAATCGGAAACACCAGCGCAATCAATACCGGCCAGGCCCATAGGCTATCGCCCTGAGCCACCTGGGCCGCCAGTGCAGGAACGGCGAACACCCCCGTTCCAAGCAATGAAGTGGACAATAGCCCAACGCCCTGCGCCAAACTCAGTTCCTGCTTCAGTCCACTCACTGCCACCGCCGTTTTATCCGCCATACTTCAAGTTGCATCCGCGTTCGCGGCTCTTGCTCACCCGGATCGCTGACTCATGTAAGCTCATCGGGAGTTGCTCGATTGCCGCCTTGATGCAACTCGAATTATTTAGGCTAAAAAGAGTCTGTTAGCCACGCCCGTCTTTGATTGCCTTGATAATATTGGTGGTCGACAGGCCGTCTTCAAAGTTCAGCACCTTGACGTCGCCGCCGTTGGCCCATACCTCGGCGCTGCCGGCAATCTCTTCCGGCTTATAGTCGCCGCCTTTCACCAGCAGATCCGGCAGGATATCGGCGATCAGGCGTTGCGGCGTGTCTTCTTCGAATGCCACGACCCAATCCACCGCCTCCAACGCACCCAGTACGATCATGCGGTTTTCCAGCGCGTTGACCGGACGGGTCTCGCCTTTCAGGCGCTTGGTGGAAGCGTCGCTGTTGACCGCCACAATCAGGCGATCGCCCAGTTTGCGGGCATTCGCCAGATAGGAAACGTGACCGGCATGCAGAATGTCGAAGATGCCGTTGGTCATCACCACTTTTTCACCGCGCTGACGAGCTTGCGCTACGGCGGTTTTCAACTGGGCTTCGGTCATGACGCCAAAGCCGGTTTCGGCACGGCCACGCACCGCGTTTTCCAGTTCGATCGGAGAAACGGTCGAGGTCCCCAGCTTGCCCACCACCACGCCGGCAGCGGCATTGGCCAGGAAACAGGACTCTTCCAGCGTGTTGCCGGCAGCCAAAGCGGCGGCCAGCACGCCAATCACGGTATCGCCGGCACCGGTAACGTCGAACACTTCCTGCGCCAGGGTAGGCAGGTGCAGCGGCGGTAAGCCCGGTTGCAGCAGCGTCATGCCGTGCTCGGAACGGGTGACCAGCAGCGCGGAAAGCTCAAAGTCCGCCACCAGCTTCATGCCGCGTTCGACCAGTTCGGTTTCGTCCTTGCAGTGGCCTACCACAGCTTCGAATTCGGACAGGTTTGGCGTCAGCAGCGTCGCGCCACGATAACGCTCAAAATCGGAGCCCTTTGGATCGATCAGCACCGGCACCTTGGCGGCCCGCGCCAGTTGGATCATGCTCTGCACCTGGCTCAGCGCGCCTTTGGCGTAGTCAGACAGCACCAGCGCACCAATTTGCGGCAATGCCTGCTGGATGCGTTCCAGCATGGGCTGCGAATCGACGTTGGAGAACCCTTCTTCGAAATCGAGACGGATCAGCTGCTGATTGCGCGACAGCACGCGCAGCTTGGTGATGGTCGGATGTGTCGGTACCGAAACGAAATCACAGCGCACGTTCACTTCATTCAGCTTGGCGCTTAGCGCACGCGCCGCGTCATCAATACCGGTCAAGCCCACCAGGCGAGAGTTGGCGCCCAGTGACGCGATGTTCATCGCCACGTTTGCCGCACCGCCAGGACGCTCTTCAATGGTTTCAACCTTGACCACCGGCACCGGCGCTTCCGGTGAAATACGGCTGGTCGGCCCATACCAATAGCGATCCAACATGACGTCACCCACCACCAATACCCCGGCGCGGCGAAAATCAGGCAGTGTAACTTTCATCCGATAACTCCAAAAAAGTACAAAATTTTAGTGGCGCAGATATTACCACAGACGTCTGTAATAGCTGCAAAACGTATTGCGCAACCGGCCTGCCTAGCCCAGCCACTTCGCCCAACTGGTGCGGACTTGCTCACGCTCGGCGGCGAACTGCCCCTTGGCGACCTTGCCGGAATGCTCCTGCAACGCCAGGTGGTGAATTTCATCGCGCATGGTGACGTAGGCCTGAGTGAGCGCCTGCGCCTCTTCTTCCGGCATGATGCCGTAATTGGCCATCAGCTCGAAAATGCGCACGTTATCCGACCAACGCGTCAGACGGGGCTCGGTGCTTGCATAGCCTAGGACCAGATACTGGGCAATAAATTCGATATCGGTGATCCCGCCTTCGTCGGCTTTGATATCAAAGAGTTCACGCTGCTTGTTGCCGAGGTGATTACGCATTTTCTCACGCATCTCGCGTACCTCCAGCTGCAGCGTTTCGCCGTCGCGGGGTTTGCACAGAATCTCACGGCGGATCACGTCAAACTGCTGATGCAGCGCCGGATCGCCATGTACGATACGCGCCCGCACCAGTGCCTGATGCTCCCAGGTCCAGGCCTCGTTCTGCTGATAATCGGCAAAGGCTTCAACCGTGCTGACCAACATGCCTGCCGCGCCCGAAGGCCGCAGACGAGCGTCCACCTCGTACAAAATGCCGGAGGAGGTGCGGGTACTGAACAGGTGCATGACGCGCTGCGCCAAACGCAGATAAAACTGACGGCCGTCGATGCAGCGATCGCCGTCGGTCATCACGTCCGGCGGACAATCCAGGATAAACACCAGATCAAGATCGGAGCTGTAACCCAGCTCCCAACCGCCCAGTTTTCCGTAGCCAATCACGGCAAAACCGCGCCCTTCCCGCTCCTGCAAATGGGTCGGCTGGCCATAGCGCGCCACCATGTCGTTCCACGCTTGCTGTACCACCGCATCGATAATGGCTTCCGCCAGATAGGTGAGGTGATCGCTTACTTTCATCACCGGCAGCGCGCCGGAAATATCCCCGGCGGCGATACGCAACTGCTGGGCCTGTTTAAACTGACGCAGCGCCTCAAGCTTCTGTTCTTCGTCGTCTTCCGGTACCCGCAACAGGTACTGGCGCAGTTCGCTGCGGTAAGCATCCGGCGCCACAGGCTGATACAGGGTCGCCGGATCCAGCAGTTCGTCCAACAGCAACGGATAGCGCGACAGCTGGTTGGCGACCATCGGCGAAGCGGCGCACAGGCGAATCAGATGGCTGAGCGCCGCATGGTATTCCACCAGCAGCTCAAGGTAGGTGGTGCGCGTCACGATGCTCAACAGCAGTTGGGTCAACCGCAGCAGCGCAGTTGGCGCATCCTGACGCGGACAGACTTCCGCCAGCAGACGCGGCATCAGTTGATCAAGCACATCGCGACCGCGCGGGCCGATGGTGCGTTTGTCGACGTCGTGACGAAACTCGGCGATGGTACGCAACATTTGCCTGCGCGCTTCTTCATCCAGGTGTGGCGTCAACGGCGCCAGTTCATGTTCTTCCAGCGCGTCCTGCCACAGGCTGTGGTAGTGCTGATAATCGGGATCTTCGCCCACATCGGGGCTATCGTCGCCAATCAGGTCGTCAAATACCGCTCTGACCGCCTGCATATGGTTGTCCAACGCTGCCAGCAGCGTCGACCAGTCATCGAACCCCATGCCCCAGGCCAGACGGGCCTGGTCGAGTTCATCTTGCGGCAGGGTTTGGGTTTGCTGATCGGCAATCGCCTGCAGCAGGTTTTCCAGCCGGCGCAGGAACAAGTAGCTGGCGCTCATCGCCTGTACCTGCTGCGGCTCCAGCAACCCCAGTTCCCCGACCGCCTGCAGCGTGGGCAGCAGCGATCGCCCCTGCAGCGCCGGCTCTCGCCCGCCGCGGATCAATTGGAATACCTGGGTGATAAATTCAATTTCGCGGATGCCGCCGGCACCCAGCTTGATGTTGTCTTTCAGCCCACGCCGCCGCACTTCGCGGGCAATCATGCCTTTCATATTGCGCAGCGACTGGATCACGCTGAAATCGATATAGCGGCGAAAAACGAACGGCCGCAGGGTCTTGCGCAGCTCTTCACTGTAGGCGTCGTCCGCACCGCCCATCAGCCGCGCTTTCACCATCGCGTAACGCTCCCAGTCTCGCCCCTGCTCCTGATAATAGTCTTCCAGGGCGGCGAAGCTCATGACCAGCGGGCCACTGTCGCCGAAGGGCCGCAGCCGCATATCCACGCGGTAGACAAAGCCGTCGATGGTTTGCTGATCCAGCGCCTTGATCAGCCGCTGCCCCAGGCGCGTAAAGAACTGCGCATTATCCAACTCGCGCCGGCCTCCCTGGGTCTGACCGTTTTCCGGGTAGGCAAAAATCAGGTCGATATCGGACGAGAAGTTCAACTCGCCGCCGCCCAGTTTCCCCATGCCGAGGATCAGCAACGGCTGGGGTACGCCCTGGGCATTGCACGGGGTGCCCCACTCACGGCAGCAGGTTTGATACAGCCAGTCGCGAGCGCTGACGATCAGCGTTTCCGCCAACCCGCTCAGCTGCAACAGCGTCTCTTGCGTGCTGCACAGGTTCTGCGCCTGCGCCCAGGCGATCCTCACCAGCGTCTCGCGGCGGAACAGACGCAACGCGCGCATCAGTTGCGCTTCGTCGCGCACATCTTCCAGCGTGTCTTGCAGCCAGGCGGCGTAATGTTGCCACTCGTCCGCGACCGGCGGCTGTTTGCGCAACGTCTCCAGCCATTGCGGCTGACTGAGCAACATGTCACAGACAAAATCGCTCGATGCCAAAACCTGCTGTTCCTGGCTGCTGAGCGCGCAGTCCGCGCCCTGAGTTTCCTGAAAACGCTGCACGATGCCTTGTGCCTGAACCTGTAACCTGCTCGAGAGTGGCAACATAGTGAAGGATCCGTTCTGCGGCCTGCGCCTCGCAGGCCAGCTTTATTAGCGGAGCGCGCCGTTTAACCAGAATGGCGCATGCGATAAGGCCTGCTTGCGGCTGGATTCGTACCAGCCTTGACGACGTTCGGCCAGCGCCTGCTGCAGTTCGCGCCAGCTTTCGATATAAGGACCGGTTTCGTCGTCGGGATAAGCGCCGGACAGCAGGATAAATGCCGACACTTGACGGGTCAGGCGCGGCAGCTGTTCCTCGTATTCATCCTCGTTCAAGGTGCGCGTGAAGGCCTCTTTCAACTCAGCCGCGCTGCGCCCCAGCATAATGTCGCTGAAACGTTTGAATGAACCGTCGAGCTTGGTTTGCGCCTTGGCGTCGATAAAGGGTTTCCAGGCGCCGGTCACCAACCATGATGTGAGCGCTAACTTACACTGCAGGTATTCTGCGCTGTAGCACAGCACCTGCGGCTGAGTGCTCTTGTCAATCAACAGCGGCTCCAGTGCGGTCAGGCGCGCGCGCAGATCGGCGCTGGCCTTGCGGGGTACCAAACCACCGAAGATCACCAGTGCCTGACGGATCAGCGCAATCGCCTCCATCACCGAGCGACGGGCCTGGGTATCACCGCGCAGCCACAGCTCTTCGTGATACTGCCAGTGGCTCAGACCCAGTTCGAAGCTGGCAACCATACCCTGCTCTACGCTGGATTTGGCCGCAGGCTTCAATACCGTCAGCGGGCGGCGCTCACGCGGAGCATTGCCCTGCGCCAGATGATAGCCACGCGCCGCCTTGCTGAGGTTGCCCTGGCGCAGGCCGCCGTGCTTCGCCAATTCGTTGGCCAACGCCAGCAGATCGTCGGTATTGCCCGTTTTAAGCTCCAGTTCAATCTCGCACAGCGCTTCACTCAGCTCACCGGCGCTGACCTCGCCCTGATCAAGCCCAACCTCAATCTCGCTCTTACCGTAAGTGACCACCCACTTCTCACGCACGAAGTCGGTGCGGAACAGGGGTTGCAACGCCAGCTGCAGCGCTGCGATATCACAGCCTTGCGGCCAGATATCCGCCGGGAACCGTTCCAACGCCAGTTCCGGCGTGGTGATAGCCACATTGTATTCCGGGCGCTGATGCAATCCCGCCACCACCTTACCGGCGGTTTTGATGGTCATTTCATAACTGTCGTCGAAGCCGCGGATACGCAGCCCCATATCCTGACTACGCAGGAAATTATCGGCGGTTTCGAAGTAGATATTGGTCAGTTTTTGCGGCGCGGAATGCTGATGAGGCCAGGCAGCCAACTGCTGCGGCAAAGCGGCAACCGCATCCGGGGTAGCAATAAATTTCAGTTCTATTTCAACGGTCATAAGTCTTTTACACCAATAAGTTACGCATTCGCGTCAGCCTTCACGGCGGCGGGCCTCGCCTGCCGCGCTCTGCCCAATGACGCACAGTTGCCGTTATCTTACCGCGATTCCCTGCGCCTTAACCCTGCTAACTGCAGAAAAAACCTGTTACGTTATAAAACACTGCGCAACTCACAGAATCTGCCACAGTAAGATAGTTCTCATTCCGGTTTTTGCGTTGCGTCGTCAGACTGAACGCTCTACTATCGTTCCCATAAATTCACACAGAAACGATGAACTAATGCAGAAATTACGCCTAATTTGCCTTGCCGTGCTGAGCTTCAGCATCACTTGGGGCGCCCATGCCGAAGATAAGCGCTATATCTCCGATGAATTGAATACTTACGTCCATAGCGGCCCGGGTAATCAGTACCGTATCGTCGGTACCCTGAACGCCGGTGAAGAAGTCACCCTGTTGAGCGTAAATGACAGCACCAGCTATGGCCAGATCCGCGATGCGAAAGGCCGTACTACCTGGATCCCGCTCAATCAGCTGAGCCAGACCCCAAGCCTGCGCACCCAAGTGCCAGCGCTGGAGCAACAGGTAAAAACCCTGACCGATAAGCTGGCCAACATCGACAACAGCTGGAACCAGCGCACGGCAGAAATGCAGCAGAAAGTGGCCGGCAGCGACAGCACCATCAGCGGTCTGCAGCAGGAAAACCAGGATCTGAAAAATCAGCTGGTGGTCGCACAGAAAAAGGTTAACGCGGTTAATCTGCAGCTCGACGACAAGCAGCGCACCATTATCCTGCAGTGGTTCATGTACGGCGGTGGCGTAGCCGGCGTAGGCCTGCTGCTTGGCTTGCTGTTGCCACACCTGATCCCACGTCGCAAAAGCAACAACCGCTGGATGAACTGATTTCAGTCTCCTTCTGTTTGAGATCGGGCGCCTGCGGGGCGCCCTTTTTATTGGCTGCGGCACCGCCCGGCTAATTGAGGTAATCTGGTCAGCAGAGCCTTAAAGTAAATTCAGGAGTTAACAGTGAAGACTTACCTGGTCGGCGGCGCCGTCCGCGACAGCCTGCTTGAGATACCGGTATTCGACCGCGACTGGGTGGTGGTGGGCGCCGCGCCGTCAGAACTGATCGCGCTGGGATATCAACAGGTCGGTAAAGACTTCCCGGTGTTTCTTAACCCCAAGACCCATGAAGAATATGCGCTGGCGCGCACTGAGCGGAAATCCGGCCAGGGCTACACCGGCTTTACCTGCTACGCCGCGCCGGACGTGACGTTGGAACAGGATCTGCAGCGCCGGGATCTGACCATTAACGCCATCGCCCGCAGCGCCGACGGGGAGTTAATCGACCCTTTCAACGGCGTGGCAGACCTGCAAGCGCGGGTGTTGCGCCACGTATCTGAAGCTTTTGGTGAAGATCCGTTGCGCGTGCTGCGCGTGGCGCGCTTTGCCGCCCGCTTCGCCCATCTGGGTTTTACCGTCGCCCCGGAAACCGCGGAGTTGATGCGCCAGATGGCGAACAGCGGCGAACTGGCGGCGCTGACCCCAGAACGGGTCTGGAAAGAAACCGAGAAGGCGCTGCAGAGCCAAAGCCCGCAGGTCTATTTCCAGGTGCTGCGCGACTGCGAGGCGCTAAGCGTGCTGTTCCCGGAGATCGACGCTTTGTTCGGCGTACCGGCCCCCGCCAAATGGCATCCGGAGATCGACACCGGCATTCACACGCTGATGACGCTGGCTATCGCCGCCCAACTCAGCCCCGAGGTCGACGTTCGCTTCTCGGCGCTGTGCCATGATCTGGGTAAAGGGCAGACGCCAAAAGATCTCTGGCCTCACCATCACGGTCACGGGCCGGCCGGGGTCGTGTTGGTCGACGCCTTGTGTCAGCGGTTGCGCGTGCCCAACCCGGTGCGCGACCTGGCCAAACTGGTAGCCGAGTATCACGATCTGATCCACACCGTGAACAAGCTGCGCCCGGAGACCCTGTTGAAACTGTTTGATGCGGTCGATGTGTGGCGCAAGCCTCAGCGGTTGGAACAGATGATCCTCACCAGCGAAGCCGATGCTCGCGGCCGTACCGGATTTGAAAACAATCCCTACCCGCAGGGTGACTATCTGCGCCAGGCGTTTCAGGTGGCGAATGCCGTCTCGGTAAAAGAGGTGGTGGCCAGCGGCCTGCAAGGGCTGGCGATCCGCGATGAGCTCAAACGCCGCCGCCAGCAGGCGTTGGCCGACTGGAAACAAACCCAGGATAGTGTGAACCAACAGGCATAAAAAAACCCCGCAGCGCGGGGTTTTTCATTGCTGTGCCGCTTACATGAAGACCATGTAAACCACGGCGGCAACGATAAAGCGGTAGATAGCGAACGGCACAAACGAGATGCGTTTGATCAGCGACAGGAAGGTCTTGATCGCGATCAGCGCCACGACGAAGGCAGTAGCAAAACCGACGGCGAACATCGGTAAATCGCCCATCGTCAGGAAGTGCAAACTCTTGTACAAGTCCAGGCCGCTGGCACCGATCATCATCGGCACCGCCAGAATGAAGGAGAACTCGGAGGCCGCATAACGGTTCACGCCCACCAGCATACCGCCGGCAATGGTCGAACCTGAACGGGAAAAGCCCGGCCACAGCGCCAGACACTGGAAGCAACCAATCATAAACGCCTGGCGGTAGGTGATGTCATCCAGCCCTTCCGCGCTCGATTTTTTCGGCTTCAGCCATTCTGCCGCCAGCAACAGGAAACCGCCGACCACCAACGCATACATCACGTTTTTCGGTGCGAACAGCGATTTGATGAAATCATGGAACAACAGCCCCAGCACCACCGCGGGGATCATCGCCAGCAGGATGTGGCCCAGTTTCAACCGGCCTGCCGTTTTGCCTTCGTGTTCAACCGGCTTGCCGCCGAAATGAATGCCGATCAGCCCGAACAGGCGGCGCCAGAACATCACCACAACTGCCAGAATCGACCCGAGTTGAATGATCACCTCAAAGGTTTTGGCCTTATCGCCGGTGAACCCCAGCCACTCGCCTACGATGATCATATGCCCGGTAGAAGACACCGGCAAAAATTCAGTTAACCCTTCAACCACCCCAAGAACAAACGCAATAAACAGTGAATGCATGTCCGCCATGTGCTTCGATCACCCTATAAATTTACGGCTATAAACATAAAAAAGCGGCAGTGTTCAATACATTGCCGCTAAAACAATTCTCAGGTTCAGACCAGGTTAACGGTCTTTAGTTGCACCTGTATGACAGAACATCACACCGGACGGGTACCACGCTCAATAATCACCCCAACCCGGCTGGCATGTGCAACGGCGCCCGGTTTGCTGACCTTAATACGGACCCAGGGGGAATTGAAGCGCTGGAGCAATATTTCAGATATTTCCTCTGCCACCCGCTCCACCAGCGCAAAGCGGTTCGGCTCTACGTGCTGGATGATGGCTTCACTGATATCGGCATAGCTAAGACAGTCGTTCACATCGTCGCTGGCAGCCGCCTGGCGGTTGTCCCAGCCCATTTCGATATCGAACACCAGCTTCTGGCGAATGTTTTGTTCCCAGTCATAAACGCCAATGGTGGTGATTACGGTAAGTTCTTCTATAAATACGATATCCATCACGTCATTCTCTGTTTTTGGCCTTGCCGGATACCACTTCCAGCGGAATATGCGTATTATCCCTTTATGTTGCGAGTAAAACGACCCTTATTAAACGGAACCGCGTTATGAGTGCTACCGCGCTTGGCATGATTATCTTCGCGTATCTGTGTGGCTCGATTTCCAGTGCGATCCTGGTTTGTCGGATCGCCAGGCTGCCCGATCCGCGTGAACATGGCTCAGGGAATCCAGGGGCTACCAACGTCCTGCGCATCGGCGGTCGCCTGGCGGCGGCGGCGGTGCTGGTTTTCGATATTCTCAAAGGAATGCTGCCGGTCTGGCTGGCATACAAGCTTAATGTCCCGCCGCTGTACCTGGGGCTGACGGCGATTGCCGCCTGCGTAGGGCACATCTATCCGGTGTTCTTCCATTTCCGCGGCGGCAAGGGCGTGGCCACGGCATTTGGCGCCATAGCGCCAATAGGCTGGGATCTGACCGGTCTGATGACCGGCACCTGGTTGCTGACCGTGTTGCTCAGCGGTTACTCTTCGCTGGGCGCGATTGTCAGCGCGCTGATTGCCCCCTTCTACGTTTGGTGGTTCAAACCGCAGTTCACCTTCCCGGTAGCCATGCTGTCATGCCTGATCCTGATGCGGCACCACGACAACATTCAGCGCCTTTGGCGTGGCCAGGAAGGCAAAATTTGGGGCAAATTCCGTAAGAAAAAGCCTGAAGCGGTTGAGCAGGAAACCAAAAAAGAAGAGTGATTCATAACGCCTGAGGCAGGTCAGCCTGCCCCGAATTAGCCCGGGTTCTGTTCCCCACGGTGCCCGGTTTTTTGAGTTATCACTCTATCGTCGTGAATATATTGCGTTCTCCCGCCTGGGTAACGTTTCTGCTGTAATAATACCCCTCGTTCAAAATCGCATGAATTGCCAAATCACTCCATCGCTAATGATTATCATTAGCGACAATTAAATATTGTCATTCCCTAAGATGGATCATCAATAACATGCCTATGAAGACTATTCGGCGCCTGATAATAAAACAGCCTAACCTTTTTATGCTGCTGGCAGGAATATGTACCAGTTCATTGGCTTATGTCGCGGGGGAAAACGAAAGTGTCATTACCGTTTACGGCGAGGGAAATGCGGCAGAAGAAGCCATAGGGTCCAATGGGACCTATGCCGCAAAACAAAGCGTTACGGCAACCAAAACCAGCACGCCATTAATCAAAACTCCCCAGTCTATTTCCGTTATTACGGAAGAAGAATTACAAACCAAACGCCCCGCCACCATGAAAAGTGCGCTCAACTACACGCCGGGTGTAGTCACAGGCAACAGCGGCAGTTCGAGCATATTTGATAGCGTCATGATCCGTGGTTTCAATAATGTCAGCCAGAATATCTATTTGGACGGTTTGAAATTACAGGGGGATATGTATGCCGACAGCAAAGTGGATCCGTATTTTTTACAGCGGGTAGAAGTTTTGCGTGGTCCGGCCTCGGTGCTGTATGGTAAAAGCAATCCCGGCGGCGTTATTTCCAGCGTCAGCAAGCGTCCACAAAAACAGCCATTGCATGAATTACAACTGCAGGCCGGCAATCATCATGAATGGAAAACCCAATTCGATTTCAGCGACGCTCTTGATGATGAGGAAGCATTGGCTTACCGCTTAACCGGTAATTATTACGAAGCGCACAGCCAGCAAAAAGGGGAGCGGGAAAAACGCTATGCCATTGCGCCTTCTTTGCTTTGGCAACCTTCAGAAAAAACATCGCTATTATTCCAGCTGTCTTTGCAAAACGAGCCACGCACCGGTTATTACGGCTGGCTACCGAGTGAAGGAACTTTAACTTCCGGTGAATTCGGCAAATTCTCCCCTTCGTTTAACGAGGGCGAGCCCAGCTTTAACCGTTTCGAACGCCAGCAGCGTATGGTGGGCTATCAGCTCGATCATGCCTTCAACGATACCTGGTCCTTCCATCAGGCCGTCCGCTATCAGCATACCAAGGTCAACTGGCGCAGCATCTATGGCAACGGCCTTTGCAACCCAATGACCTGCATGGGGGTTGCTCCTCAGCAGTATGGCACCACATTGTCCCGCGCAGCGATAGTCAGCGACGAGAGATTGAATGGGTTAACCACCGATACCCGGCTGGAAGGGAAACTGAACGCCGGCAGTTGGCGCCACACCTTGTTGATGGGAATCGACTATTCGCAGCTGCGCAACGATCTGCAAAACAAGATGGGCTCTGCCGCGCCGCTCAATCTGGTAAACCCGCAGTATGGTAACCATGATGTGCTTTATTTTGGCGACACCCATACGATTAACAAAAACCACCAGTTAGGCACTTATCTGCAGGATCAGGCCGAATGGCAGAACTGGGTATTCACGCTGGGTGGCCGCTTTGACCACAGTGTCGTAAAAACCCACGAAAGCAGTAATATAACCGGCGCAGGATCCTCATCCAGCATCACGGATAATGAATTCACCTGGCGTGGCGGCGTTAATTATGTCTTCAATAACGGCATCGCACCTTACGTGAGCTATAGCGAATCATTTGAACCCAATAGCGGCAACAGTTTATCAGGCCAGGCTTTCAAGCCTTCCCGTGGAAAGCAATATGAAGCCGGAATTAAATTCATCCCTGATAACGCACCGGTTTCAGCCTCTATCGCCGCATTCCAACTGACCAAAGACAATAATTTGCGCCGGGATGCCCTTAACCCTTATTACAATGTGCAAGAGGGTAAAATTCGCTCTCGCGGCATTGAAATTGAAGGCAAGGCCGCACTCACCTATAACCTTAATTTAATCGCAAGCTATACCTATACTAATGCTGAGTTCCGCGATAACTCCGGTAATAATGGCCATACTCCCGCCATGGTGCCTAAACATATGGCTAATTTGTGGACCGATTACACCTTTAATCAAGGCTGGTTAAATGGGCTGAGCCTCGGCGGCGGCGCACGTTATGTGTCCAGCACCCCAGGTGACGACGGCAATAATTTCAAAGTCCCGAGCCATACGGTTTTTGACACCGCCATAAAATATCAACTGGACAATATTCCCGGACTGGAAAACGCAGAAATTGCTTTAAACGTAAACAATCTTTTTGATAAGCACTATGTTTCCTCTTGCTTTACCAATAATACCTGTTCATGGGGTGCAGAACGGCAAATCCTCACCACGTTAACGCTACATTGGTAATAACACTCGATTACAGAATTATTCTTTTCAAATTACATTGAGCTATTTGTCGTGCCTTAGCGATGGCGTTTAATTTTCGCCATTTTATTTCTTGGTCAGTCTTGGCCAAGAAACCTTATTTATATTCCTCAGGGGAGTTATTATGAGTAGGCATCAAACGGGGGCCGGTAAGCCTGGTCCTATCGGGCGACTGCTGCGGCCTATACGTGGGAGCCTTATTGTCGCCGGGGTACTGGCAGCTATCGGCACAATATTCACGCTGGTGCCGTTGGCGGGCATTGCCCATATTGCCGTCATTGTTTTGGGTCATCAGGAACAAACAGGAGCCGCTACTCCGTTTCTGGCGGCGGGTGGGATTGGCGACAGCGTCGTCGTCTGCCTGGTCAGCCTGTTTGCCGGCTTAATCATTGTCACCCTGGCCGAAGTGCTCGCACACCTGGCCGATAACCGCATTACCCACGGCCTGCGCATTACGGCGGCCCGACGCCTGGCGCAGGTGCCCCTGGGGTGGTTTAGCGACCGTGCTTCAGGCGAAGTGAAACAGGCGATGCAGGACGATATTGGCACCCTGCACGATCTCACCGCCCACTTTTTCACCACCCTGGGACGCACAATCGGCGCGATGCTGATCTCGGTTATCTACATGTTCGTCATGGACTGGCGGATGGCGATCGTCTCGATTATTCCTTTCTTCCTGTTCTTCTTCATTTTCGGCAAGGCTCAAAAAGCCGGCGCGCCGCATATGGGTGAGTTTGTTAAGGGGTTAGGCCGCATCAATAATGCCGTGGCCGAATTCGTTAACGGCATCCCGGTGATCAAAACCTTCAGCGGCGGCGGCAAAGCGCACAGCAGCTACCGTAAAGCGATCGCCTCCTTTACTCAGGTATTCACCCGTACCATGAGCCCGGTGATCAAGACCATAGCGCTGGCGAATGCCATCGTTGCTCCGGTGACCGTATTGGGTGTGGTGTTGGTTTTCGGAACCTTGTTTGTGGCACTGGGCTGGCTTGAACCGCTTAACGTCTTGCCGTTCGCCCTGGTCGCGCCGGGTATTTCCGCCCCGCTGCTGTTAATGGGCTTTATTACCCACGGCCTGCGTAATGCCACAGGGGCGGCGGAACGCATACAATCGCTGCTGGACACGCCGATCCTCACGCAGCCAGAGAGACAACCCGTGCTGCAAGATGCGGAGATCCGTTTCGAGCAAACGGGCTATTCCTACAATAGTGACGGTCACGTGCTGGCAGACATCAACCTCAGCCTGAAACCCGGCAGCGTAACCGCCATCGTCGGCCCATCCGGCGCGGGTAAATCCACCCTGGCACGCTTGCTGTTACGTTTCTTCGACCCGACCCAAGGGCGCATCACGCTCGGCGGTGTCGATCTGCGCGAATTGAGCTCTACCCTGCTTTATCAACACATTGGTTTCGTGCTGCAGGAAGTGAAGCTGATCCACGCCAGCCTGCGAGAAAACATTGCGTTGGGTCGCCCAAATGCCAGCATGCAGGAAATCGAAGCCGCCGCCATGGCAGCCAATATTCACGATCATATCCTGAGCTTGCCACGGGGTTACGACTCGGTAGTCGGGGAGGATGCAAAACTCTCCGGGGGTGAACAGCAGCGCGTAAGCATCGCGCGCGCCGTGTTGTTGAACCCACCGATTTTGGTGCTGGATGAAGCCACCGCCGCCGCTGACGCGGAGAACGAATACCTGATTCAGGAAGCCCTTTCCAACTTTGCCAAAAATCGCACGTTGCTGGTGATTGCCCACAGGTTAGACACCATCATGCACGCCGACCATATCGTTGTGCTTGAGGACGGCACGATCCGCGAACAAGGCAACCATGCCGAGTTGTTGGCCGGCCAAGGCCGCTATGCTCGTCTCTGGGCTGCGGGGGGTTACGAAAACATGACGAAACAGGCGGCTCAACCATGTTAAAAACATTTATGCAGTTGCTCGGCAACGATGCTCCCATATTCCGTCGTTATATCGGCATGGCCGCGCTTTACGGTGTGTGTTGCGGCCTGACGGTCACCACCTTGGTACCTATTGTCGGCAACCTGCTGCAAGGTGAAGTCTACACGGCGGCCGGTTGGCTGATGGCGCTTTTCGCCGGCGTACTTTTGAGCTGGCTGCTGCGCAGACGCGTCGATTTTGCCGGCATGAACGTAGGTTCATCGCTGTTACTGACGGCCCGTCAACGCATTGGCGACCATGTGGCTACCTTGCCTATCGGCTGGTTCACTCCTGATAATACGGCGCGACTCAGCCATGTGGTTTCTCAGGGGATGATGGATGTGGCGCAACTCCCGGCACACCTTTTTACACCGATCGTCAGCGGTGTTGTCACGCCGCTGGTACTGGTGATAGCGCTTTGCACCTTGCAGTGGCAAATGGGGCTGCTGGCGCTGGCGGCCCTGCCCCTGATTGCCGGCATTTTCCTGCTCTCGGCGCGGCTCGGTACCCAGGCTGATGAAGCCTTCCATCAGGCATCCGCCCACACCAGCCAACGTATGGTGGAATTTGCGCAGGCACAGTCAGTACTGCGCGCCTTCAACGGTGAAGGCGGCGGGACCCGTTTCCTCGAACAGGCCATCGATCGGCAGTATCAGTCAGGCAAGCGGCTTATTTATATCTCCACCGCCTCTGTGGTGCTCAACTCCTGGGTAGTGCAACTGGTGTTTGCCACCCTGTTGGTCACCGGGGCAACGCTACTGAGTCACACCCAGGGGAGCCTGCCGGCTATCGGTAACGCGGTGGGAACGGTGATCGCACTGATGCTGGTTAGCCGCTTTATCGACCCGTTGCTGGACGTTGCCAGCTATGGCGAAGCCCTGCGAAACGCTCGTGGCCAGTTAAATGCCGTCAGCGAAATTTTAGCCATTACCCCCTTGCCGGAACCACAGCAGGCTCAGCAGCCGAACGACGCTTCGCTGGAGTTGCGCGATGTTTCGTTCAACTATTCGCCAGAGCAGGCTGCCGTACTACGTGGGGTCAGCTTTAAGGTTGAACCCGGCACCATGACCGCACTGGTTGGCGCATCCGGCTCGGGTAAAACCAGTTTGGTTCGTTTGATTGCGCGTTTCTTTGACGTCACGGGCGGGGCAGTGATGATAGGCGGAGCCGACGTACGCCAGATCCCTAACGAACAATTGACGGATCAGATCAGCCAGATTTTCCAAAATACCTACCTGTTCCAGGGCAGCATTGGCGAAAACATCCGTCTGGGTAAGCCGACGGCCAGCGATGAGGAAGTGTTGATGGCCATCGAACAGGCCGGGGCGACGGAAATCATCGAACGGCTGCCCCAGGGGCTGGGTACCCCGGTTGGGGAAGGCGGCGCCCGGCTTTCCGGCGGCGAGCGCCAGCGTATTTCTATTGCCCGCGCGCTGATTAAGGATGCCCCTGTTCTGCTGATTGATGAAGCCACTGCGGCACTGGATCCCGAGAATCAAGCGATCATTGCCGACACCCTGGCACGGCTGCGTGGCAAGAAGACGTTGATTGTCATTGCGCACCAGCTGTCGACGGTAGCGATGGCCGATCAAATCCTGGTTCTGCAAGACGGTGAAATTGCTGAACGCGGCACCCACGCCCATCTTGAAGCCCGGGGGGACGCTACGCGCATTTCCTGACTCAGCGGCAGCGAACCAAAGGTTGGCGTATTGCCTGACTGAAAACTGAAAAGGCTCCCACGAGGGAGCCTTTTGTCTGGCTATGGCACTGTCTGGGCCAAATTAGACGGCTGGCAGCTCAGCCAACGGCCAGCGCGGCCGTACCGAAACGCTCAGTTCCGGATTAGCGCCGCTTTTCAGCCGCACCATGCCTGCGTAGGCGATCATCGCGCCATTATCGGTACAGAACTCCGGTCGGGCGTAAAACACTTCACCGCCGCGCTTATGCATCATTTCTGCCAGCTTGGTTCGCAGCGTACGGTTGGCGCTGACGCCACCGGCCATCACCAGACGTTTAAAGCCGGTTTGCTCCAGCGCGCGTTTGCATTTGATCGCCAGCGTATCCACCACCGCATCCTCAAACGCCCGGGCAATGTCAGCACGCGTCTGATCGTCATTGCCGTTGGAGCGAATGGTATTGGCGGCAAAGGTCTTCAGCCCGGAGAAGCTGAAATCCAGCCCTGGGCGGTCAGTCATCGGACGCGGGAAGGTAAAACGCCCCGCCGTACCCTGTTGCGCCATCTTCGACAGCATCGGCCCGCCGGGGTAGTCCAGCCCAAGCAGCTTGGCGGTTTTATCGAAAGCCTCACCGGCCGCATCGTCGACCGATTCGCCCAGCAGTTCATATTCGCCGATACCGGTCACGCTGATCAGCTGCGTATGCCCGCCAGACACCAGCAGCGCGACAAACGGGAACGCCGGCGGGTTATCTTCCAGCATCGGCGCCAGCAGGTGGCCTTCCATATGATGCACCGGCACCGCCGGCACATTCCAGGCAAACGCCAGTGCGCGGCCAATGGTCGCCCCGACCAGCAGCGCGCCCACCAGGCCAGGCCCGGCGGTGTAGGCAACGCCGTCGATATCCGCCGCGGTCAGGTTCGCTTCCTTCAATGCCGCCTGAATCAACGGCACGGTTTTGCGCACGTGATCGCGGGAGGCCAGCTCCGGTACCACGCCGCCGTAGTCGGCATGCAGCTTCACCTGGCTGTATAATTGGTTGGCTAATAAACCGGCCTGATCGTCATACACTGCAATTCCGGTTTCATCGCAGGAGGTTTCTATGCCCAGTACTCGCATTACATTTCCCATCATTCACGTGCGGCCGCCAGTTTAGCACAATCGAGCCTGTTTACCGCCAGCGTGGCGCACGCTTGTCGCCATTATTGGGCTATGTTGATGATTACAGCCACAAATGCCGATTTGATTAAAAACGAGCATTTTTTTCTGATTAGTCTATAATCAGCGCCCGATGCAAAATTGCGCATGTTTTACCAGGGTGGCCGCAGGTTTCAATTTGCTGTGGTGCTTTACAAAGCAGCATCCGTTGAAGTAAAATTCCGCACCATTTTGAAATTGCTGGCGCTTGGCCAGCAGCAAACCGAATTTTATTGAGGTGAGAGGCACATGCCTGTAATTAAAGTACGTGAAAACGAGCCATTTGACGTTGCTCTGCGTCGTTTCAAACGCTCTTGCGAAAAAGCGGGCGTTCTGGCTGAAGTTCGTCGTCGTGAGTTCTATGAAAAACCGACTACCGAACGTAAGCGCGCTAAAGCTTCTGCTGTGAAACGTCACGCGAAGAAACTGGCTCGCGAAAACGCACGCCGCACTCGTCTGTATTAATTCTTCGGGGGCAACCCCGCCGCGTGAATTTCTGATTTTAAAAATCGCGCAGACCGAGTAGTTGCATACGAAGGCCGTGCTTTCCGAAAGGAATGCGCGGCTTGTTCTCGTTTATAGGCTAGTAAAGTAAGGGCTTATGGCTGGACGAATTCCGCGCGTATTTATCAATGACTTGCTGGCTCGCACCGACATCGTCGATCTGATCGATGCCCGGGTAAAGCTCAAAAAGCAGGGCAAGAACTATCACGCGTGCTGTCCGTTCCACCACGAAAAAACGCCTTCATTTACGGTTAATGGCGAAAAACAGTTTTACCACTGTTTTGGTTGTGGTGCGCACGGTAACGCCGTCGACTTTCTGATGAATTACGACAGGCTCGAGTTTGTCGAAACCATCGAAGAGCTGGCAACCATGCACGGACTGGAAGTGCCTTACGAGGCGGGTTCCGGACCGACGCAAATCGAACGCCATCAGCGTCAAAGCCTGTATCAACTGATGGAACAGCTCAGCGCGTTCTATCAACAGTCACTGTATCAGTCCTCCGGCACGCAGGCGCGCGATTACCTGCAACAGCGCGGACTGAGTGACGATGTTATCCGCCATTTCGCCATCGGCTTTGCACCTGCCGGTTGGGATAACGCCTTAAAGCGTTTTGGTCGCGACGCCGAGTCACGCCTGGCATTGAACGATGCAGGCATGCTGGTGACTAACGATCAAGGACGCTCGTACGATCGTTTCCGTGAGCGCGTAATGTTCCCTATCCGCGACAAGCGCGGGCGAGTAATCGCCTTTGGCGGACGCGTGTTGGGTGACGGCATGCCGAAATACCTGAACTCGCCGGAAACCGAAGTCTTCCACAAGGGTCGTCAGCTGTACGGCCTGTATGAAGCGCAACAGAGCCACCCTACCCCGCAGCGCTTGCTGGTAGTGGAAGGCTATATGGACGTGGTGGCGCTGGCGCAATACGGCATCGATTATGCCGTCGCCTCGCTTGGCACCTCGACAACGGCCGAACATATTCAGCTGCTGTTCCGCGCCACCGACAACGTCGTCTGTTGCTATGACGGTGACAGAGCCGGTCGCGAAGCGGCCTGGCGCGCACTGGAAACCGCGCTGCCCTATCTCAATGACGGGCGTCAGCTGCGGTTTATGTTTTTGCCCGACGGCGAAGACCCGGACACATTGGTACGCAAAGAAGGCAAAGAGGCCTTCGAACAGCGAATGGAGCTGGCGCAGCCGCTTTCCACTTTCCTGTTCGAAACCCTGATGCCGCAGGTTGACCTGAGCAGCCCGGACGGCCGCGCCAAGCTGAGCACGCTGGCACTGCCGCTGATCACTCAGGTGCCGGGCGAAACGTTGCGCTTGTACCTGCGCCAACAGCTCGGCAGCAAGCTGGGTTTGCTGGACGACAGCCAGCTTGACAAGCTGATGCCCAAGCAAGCCGAAAATGCGAATACTTATCAGGCGCCCCAGCTAAAACGCACAACCATGCGTATACTGATAGGGTTACTGGTACAAAATCCGCAACTGGCTACACTTATCCCTTCGCTTGAGGGATTGGAGCAGACCAAACAGGCGGGTTTGCCGCTGTTTGTCGAGCTGGTGCAGACCTGCCTGGCTCAGCCGGGCCTGACGACCGGCCAGCTGTTGGAGCAGTATCGCGACAACAAATTGAGCCAACAGCTTGAAACCTTGGCAACATGGAACCATATGATCGTTGAGGATATGGTTGAACAGACTTTTTTGGATACTTTAGCCAGCCTGTACGACTCGGTACTGGAACAGCGGCTGGAGACATTGATCGCACAGGCCAGAACCCATGGCCTCAGCCCGGAAGAACGTGAAGAAGTCCGTTCTTTGAATCAGGTGCTGGCGAAGAAAAACTGAATACCAAACGGCTTAAGTGCCGATAAATGCGAGGGCAGAGCCCTGCAATATGCCGCCACAGTGGGCCGCGGCAACAACAAAAACGCCCCAAATGCTATTGTTGGCGGTTTCGCCGACCGACACCAACCCAAATACTCTGAAGTGTGGATACCGTCTTATGGAGCAAAACCCGCAGTCACAGCTAAAGCTACTTGTCACCCGTGGTAAGGAGCAAGGCTATCTGACCTATGCTGAGGTCAATGACCATCTGCCGGAAGATATCGTCGACTCCGACCAGATCGAAGACATCATCCAGATGATTAACGACATGGGCATCCAGGTTCTGGAAGAAGCGCCGGACGCCGACGACCTGTTGCTTGCTGAAAACTCAAACAGCACAGACGAAGATGCGGAAGAAGCTGCCGCTCAGGTATTGTCCAGCGTTGAGTCTGAAATCGGCCGTACCACCGACCCGGTGCGCATGTACATGCGCGAAATGGGGACCGTTGAACTGCTGACGCGCGAAGGCGAAATCGACATCGCCAAGCGCATTGAAGACGGCATCAACCAGGTGCAGTGCTCGGTTGCCGAGTACCCGGAAGCCATTACCTATTTGCTGGAGCAGTACGATCGCGTCGAAGCAGGCGAAGCCCGTCTGTCCGATCTGATCACCGGCTTCGTCGATCCTAATGCGGAAGAGGACATCGCCCCTACCGCTACCCACGTGGGTTCTGAGCTGTCTACCGAAGAGCAGAACGACGACGACGAAGAAGAAGATGAAGACGAAGAAGAAGACGACAACAGCATCGATCCTGAGCTGGCCCGTCAGAAATTCGCAGACCTGCGCGATCAGTACGAAGCGACTCGTGTCGTCATCAAAAAGAACGGCCGCAGCCACGCCAGCGCAGCAGAAGAAATTCTGAAGCTGTCTGAAGTGTTCAAGCAGTTCCGCCTGGTGCCAAAACAGTTCGACTTCCTGGTCAACAGCATGCGTACCATGATGGACCGCGTTCGTACTCAAGAACGTATCATCATGAAGCTGTGCGTTGAACAGTGCAAAATGCCGAAGAAAAACTTCGTCACTCTGTTCGCCGGCAACGAAACCAGCACCACCTGGTTTGAAGCAGCGCTGGCAATGGCCAAGCCATGGTCAGAGAAACTGAAAGACGTCGCCGAAGACGTGCAACGCAGCCTGCAGAAACTGCGTCAGATCGAAGAAGAGACCGGCTTGACCATCGAGCAGGTGAAGGACATCAACCGCCGCATGTCTATCGGTGAAGCGAAAGCCCGCCGTGCGAAGAAAGAGATGGTTGAAGCGAACTTGCGTCTGGTTATTTCTATCGCCAAGAAATACACCAACCGCGGCCTGCAGTTCCTGGATCTGATCCAGGAAGGCAACATCGGTCTGATGAAAGCGGTAGACAAGTTTGAATACCGTCGTGGTTATAAGTTCTCGACTTACGCCACCTGGTGGATCCGTCAGGCTATCACCCGTTCTATCGCCGACCAGGCGCGTACCATCCGTATTCCGGTGCATATGATTGAGACCATCAACAAGCTCAACCGTATTTCGCGCCAGATGCTGCAAGAGATGGGCCGCGAACCGACGCCGGAAGAGCTGGCTGAACGCATGCTGATGCCGGAAGACAAAATCCGCAAAGTGCTGAAGATCGCCAAAGAGCCGATCTCCATGGAAACGCCGATCGGTGATGATGAAGATTCACATCTGGGCGATTTCATCGAGGATACCACCCTCGAGCTGCCGCTGGATTCTGCCACCTCGGAAAGCCTGCGCTCCGCAACGCACGACGTATTGGCCGGCCTGACCGCCCGTGAAGCGAAAGTGCTGCGTATGCGTTTCGGCATCGACATGAACCCTGCCCACACGCTGGAAGAAGTGGGCAAACAGTTCGACGTTACCCGTGAGCGTATTCGTCAGATCGAAGCCAAAGCACTGCGTAAACTGCGCCACCCAAGCCGTTCCGAAGTGCTGCGCAGCTTCCTGGACGACTAAGGTTCAGCTGTTCGCAAAAAACCCCGGCTTGCCGGGGTTTTTTATTGCCTAAAACATGCTGTTGCCGCTGGCGGTTTTCTCCGGCACCGGTTGGGTCACGTCCCAGTGCTCCACGATTTTGCCTGCGTCATCAAGCCGGAAAATATCGATAATCGCGGCCGTCTTGCCCTTTTCACGCCCGCTGGTCTCTACGTGCAAAATCACATAGTTGCCGTCGACAAACGCCTGTTTGATTTCACTGTGAGAATCGGGGTAACGAGCTTTGAGCAACTCGACAAACTTGCGGAACCCTTCCACCCCATCCTGCGCATTGGGATTGTGCTGTTTGTACTCGTCGCCCAGAAAGGGTCGCGCCGCCGCAAAATCCTTGTTATTCAGCCCCTGCTGATAAAACTCCAGCACGTTATTTTTGTTCTTCAGTTCCTGCGCGCTGTTGCCCGCATGGGCAGCGCCGGTCGCCAACAGCAGAGCGACCAACCCCGCTTTAATCATCGCTTTCATCTCGCAACTCCCTCTAAGATTATTTCAATGCCAGAAACAGCTCGCGATAGCTCTCTGTAAGCTGCTCCAGCGTGGCGCGATTCAATCCGCTGGGGTTAGGCAATACCCAAACCTCAGTTTTACCGATCGTCATCTCCTGACGGCCCCAGGCCGCATTTTTTACCCCAAAAGCGCTGCTGAACGCCTGCTTGCCCAAAATCGCCAATGCGCGCGGCTGATAGCACAAGATTTTTTCTTTTAACGCCTCGCCGCCGCTGAGCAATTCCTCACGCGTCACTTCGCTGGCCGCTACCGTTGGCCGCGCCACCAGCGCGGTGATGCCGCAGCCGGTATCCTGCAGCTGTTGCCACTGCTCCGGCGCCAGTTGACGTTCGGTAAAGCCGGCCTGATGCACCACCTTCCAGAAGCGGTTGCTGCCGGTGGCAAAAGGGTAGCCTTGGTGGGCGGAGGAGAGGCCGGGGTTGATGCCGCAAAACACCACCCGCAGGTTTGGCGCCAGGAGTTCCATAGGGTTCGGGAGTCCATTAAAGGGGATTTACAGCGGTTATCGCAAAATCCGCCAGTAATTACAACAGGCTAGAACTGCGCATAAAAGCAACATACGGATGGTTAACTGTAGACCTGCGTCGAAGGATTGCCGTATAATCTCGCCGCTTGGCCCCTTAGCTCAGTTGGTTAGAGCACGCGACTCATAATCGCTTGGTCACTGGTTCAAGTCCAGTAGGGGCCACCAAATTTTAGATTTAAAATCATATAATTAAGCCACCGCCCTGACGGTGGTTTTTTTTGATGATTCGTCAGTGGCAGCAGAATGGCAGCAGAATGGCAGCAGGAATTATTCTTAGCCCTCATATCTGGAGCTTCATTCATGATTGATCCGCAATATATTTTAATTACTGCGTGCACCCTCATGGGTATTGCTGCATGGCAAAAGCCCTCGTTCTATGTTCAGTTTTGCCAATACAAAGTGCCATTTGGCCTATGGGTCCTTTGGATGCTCTTCAGCACATGGTCACTAGCTATATCCCTAGCCAAGGGAAGAGTTATCGACGCAATACCGACAGATTTAGAGACTCCAGCAAGAATGGCTTTGAGTGACACAATTCTGAAAGCCATTAATAGTGCTGATATTCCTACTCTCTGGAATGTTTACCTTGTAATTGCTTTCATTTTTGCATTCTTGTGCGCCTTGGTGGCGAACGCTTTAGTTAAGCATGAAGCAAAACCTAAAGAGTGATCATTTCAGTTGCCCCATAGCAGCCACATAATCTCCAAACCCTTGCGGCGTCTGGCCTGCCGCGTTCTGCTGGCATTTACTCGCGATCCATTCCAAACGCCCCGCGAACCACGTAATTTATATTTATTTTATATTT
Source organism: Serratia liquefaciens (assembly GCA_012719855.1). GTDB lineage: Bacteria > Pseudomonadota > Gammaproteobacteria > Enterobacterales > Enterobacteriaceae > Serratia > Serratia liquefaciens_A. The sequence goes on from JAAXZN010000054.1 coordinate 91,336, forward strand.
TTCAATGCATTAAAATTTTCACCCATAACACTGCGCGATCCGAAAACTGAAAAAACATGAAATTCTTTTCAATCTTTTCAGTTTGGGTTTAGCCGCAAAGCCCCAGGCACGGCCTGGCGGGGTGGTTTGTAGAAAATCAAAACTGAAATAATTTCCTGATCCAAATCGTGCAGGCGGGTGCGGTGTAGTGCCGTTTCCGTGGGGGTGACGTTGATTCCGTGGGGATTCTGCCGTGCTGGCGGCTCGATGCTGAGGTGATCGGATTTGTTCGCGTGGGATTGTCGCCGGGATGGCTGACGTCTTAGAAAGGCGCACAGGCGCGCCAAATGGCAGGCATGAAAAAGCCCGCGCGAGGCGGGCCGGTATTCCCTGGTGCTGTTATGTACTGCTGCTTAATTTCTACACTGTTACGCGCACAATAGATAATTGGTTGTGTAGATCAATTACCCGTTATTGATCGGCGCGAGCGATCAATATGTATCCCTACCCAATCACTGGCGCGTACTTGGTTTTCAACTGGCCAGACTTCGTGCCGGCGGCGCTGATAGCTGCGGCGTTCTGCGGCCCGCCGGTATTGCTGTGCGTATGGGCGGCGGTCTGCTGCGCCAGCTCCTGCACCACCTCCAGTGTTTCCAGCATTAGCGCCATCACGTTGATTTGCTGGCTACCTACCCACACCACCGGGGCAATCACATCCTGGCGCACAGCCGCTGCGGATACCTACCGTGTACGGTCAACAGCCTATCGAAACGACAAACGGGAGATGGAATAATAAGATGGTCAAAATCATTCAGCGCATGCACGGGAGTGCAAGCAGCAAATTTACCTCAGATAATCCTCCCTTCAGCTTCAGTCCCCTTGTGAAACTAATGTTTCCTATAAATCCATCACTCCAGGCCATGGAAAAACCTAATTTATTGATTATTATAATCAAAAAATTCAAAACCCATATCTGCTTCTAAGGCAGATTGTTGAGATAGATAAGAATGACGAAATCTATTAGAGTATTCCTAAAAGAAACGCATCTCTTCTCCTTGTTATCTATGGTGTAAAAAATGGATTCGCTGCTGCTTCCTGGCGTGCTGGTACGTAATGGCATTTTGTCTATCGCTTCAGTTTTAAAAAATGATGCTGCCCCAGGTTTTGTAACTATCCTGCTGGTTAGCGTGCTTTGCTTTGCCGTTGTCCGCTGGCGCAAGCTGGTAAAAAGCCGCCGTACTGCTCTGAGCAGTATCCACAGCATTATCGCAAACACACCTGAAGATCAGTTTAGCCAGCATGTTACTGAAATCGATGCCAGCATTGCTGCAGCAGATAAAACGCAAGAACAAAAGAATGTGGCTGAAGCATGGTATGAATATCGCGAAACCCACGTGATTGACGATCAGAACGGCACACTTGTAGTACGCAATGCGGTCCGTCCCAGCCAGTTTTTTAACCTGGATGACCTACACTTTACGCAAGGTTTCTGGCGTATCGTTCCGGGGCTATTTGTTACTGTAGGGCTATCCCTCACCTTCCTGGGCCTGATTTCTGCACTTAACTCAATGAGCACTTCACTGGATGATGGTGGTAGCGCAGCCTTAGAGGGTTTGCTTACCATCGCCTCAGCAAAATTCATCATGTCCCTGACCGGTCTGTGCTGCTCGATTGTCTTTACCATAGCTTTAAGACGCGGTACGTCACATTTAGAAAAAGCGGTACATGGCCTTAATAGCTTGATCGAAAAGCGCCTGACCTTTATCAGCCTAGAAGATCTTTCTATTCGCCAGTTGAAAGCGACAATTGAGAGTCGCGAGCATTTCCGCAAGCTGGGACTGGAGATGGCTGCAGAGATTGGTCGTCCACTGCGCGAAGACCTTCCAAGAGCGATCTCGGAGTCCATTAGTACCGCTATTACTCCGGTTATCGAACAGGTCAGCCGGTTAGGCAACGATGGTGTGGGGGAGATGGTACAAAACCTCTCTTCACGTTTTTCTGAAGATGTCGGTCGGGCCCTAGCACAAGCAAGTGAACGTATTTCCCTAGCAGGAGACCAGATTAAATTGCTTGCAGAGCGTATGGATCAAAGCTCAGGAAAAATGGGCAATGAAATGGAAAGCGCGATTGGCCGCTTAGGCCAGGCGGTGGAAACGCTGCGTGATGGCATGCAGCAAACGGCAGATACGGCTACATCAGCATTTAATCAGGGTGCCGAAAATCTGCTGGCAACCATGAATTCAACCCTGCAGGGCATTAAAGACAATACCGGTGAAGGCGCGCGTGCGATGGGCGAAGCGGCTGCTGATATGAAAGCCGCCGCCTTGGGTATTCGTACCGAACTCGAAGTTGCAGCGAAACAGGGGGCTGAAGCAGCGCAGGCACGTATGTCTGAATCAGCGTCTAAGGCCAGCGACGCGATTGGCCAGGCCGCAACACAAGTGCTGGGTGCTTTTGACAATACCGCAGGTGAAATCACCAAAGCAACTGAGGCGATGACCCAGAAAGCAAGCAGCGAACTGCTTTCTCCTCTTTCTGTTATCGCTGAAAAACTGGAAGACGTGATGGGCATGCTGACCGAAACCAGCACTGCATTACGACGAGCTTCTGATGGGATTAAAGAAGGTGCTGTCGCCTCGGAGAACGCTTCAGGCAGCTTCCGCACATCCGCCCAATCATTGACCAGCGCCGCCGATCCGATTCGGGCGATGATGGAGCGTATTGAAGTCAGCACACGCCAGCTGCGTGAGAGCAGTGAGAATAGCCTGTCGGCTATCGCCCAAGCCGCAAAAACCAATGCTGAACAATCTGCAATGACGCTTTCAGCTGCACAAGAAACGTTGGGCGGGCAGCATCGGGCGGTTGAATCTACGCTAAATAATCTTCAGTCTTTGATTGCGGCTTTACGCAGTCAGGGCGAACGTCTGGATAGCATTGACGAAAAACTTGGCAAGGCATTCGACAGTTATCAACAGCAAGTTGCTACATCGGTTGAAACGCTATTCGATCATGTCAAAACCATGCAGAAGGAACTCATGCCAGCGCTGGACACAATGCAGAGTATTGTTGAACAGGCTGAAAACTTCGCACCGAAACAAGGGCGAATCTCATGAGAGCCAACGCCAGTCGTAAGCGTTCACATGAAGAGGAAGAAGAGTCCGTTTTTGTCTCGATGACAGATATGACGGTCAGCTTTCTTTTCATTGTCATGGTGCTGCTCGCTTTTTTTGCCAGCCGCTACAACGATAAGAACACTGTCCCGCGTGATGAGTATGAACAGGCGGTACAAACACGCGATAAAACCATCGTGGATTTACGCGCTGAGATTGCGTTGTTAAAGCAGGTTGATCCGCTGGAACAGTATATGTCGCAGGCTGCTGCTGCCCGGCTCAACTTACTCTATCAATTGCGCAATAATCTGAAGCATTCATTTCCTGAATTGCCGGTTGACGTCATTCCTGAAGAAGGCACACTGCGCTTTCAGGGGGAAGGTTTGTTTACCAGCAATAGCTATACGCTAAGCGACGATAAGCGAAAAATCGTCGAAGCCTTGGCAAAGACGCTCGATTCCCTGCTGCCCTGCTATACCTTCAGCAAAAGCATCGGATGGAATAAAAGCTGCAATCCATCATTTGCCATTATTGAAGCGGTGCAGATTGAGGGACACACAGACTCTAAAGGCGAAGATGTTTATAACCTGAATCTGTCGACTAACCGTGCTATCACCACATTCACCAGCATGCTTGCCGCAGCGCCAGACCTGGTCGCACATTTTAATATGCGCAACCAACCCGTTCTTTCTGTGGCGGGCTACGGCAAAATGCGTCCGGTTAAGCCCAACGATACCCCGCAAAATATGGCGATGAACCGCCGTATTGATCTACGCATCATTATGCATACACCGGCTAATGCAGCGGAAATTGAAGACATCCGCAAGCGCCTGTTCGAGCCACTGAGGAAGAGTGCGCTATGAAATTGAGCGATGTTTTTCTTAAGCCGGTGGCCCTCTTCAAGCCAGCAATAGCTTTATCAAAAGGTTTAACGGTAAAGATCCAAGCCATTCATGAGCGCTGGCCCGATGTCGTTAAGGAGATTGCCGATCGCGATCGTGAAAAGGTGTTACACAAGCTGCTCGGTTATGTAGAGCGCTGGGAATGGGATGATGTAAAAATGTCCTTTATCTGCTCAGGCGCACCGATTGTGTTTGATAAAGAGTTCAGAACTCAGGAGGAGTTTGCTGTACTACAGGAGTTCTATTTACGGGAAACCATCGTTACGGACTCACAGCCCTTTATTTCTGCAATGATATCGGCATATATCCGTAGTTATGAACCGGGCTCTGCACACACAATAAAAATTAAAAACTGCCTTGATATCGCAAGCGAACATATGAGCGATAAGTGGAAAGATATTGTCGAGCAACTACCCGAATTCTTTAACGCTCACCAGGCGCATCAAGCTTTAGCAGTGATAATGAAGGAGATGGATGCGCCATGGAAAGAGCTTAAACAGTTTGGTATTACACGCCCGCACGATCCGGGGTTAATGTCGCACGCTCATCTGGCCTATATAGCATTACTGGCACCTGGATTGAATGAAAGACCTGTTATTGAGAAGCTGTTTGCCTGGTTAAAACCCGATGGCAGAAGTGGCGTTTTGATGAATGGCGCAGCGGAAGCCATCAATGCGCTGTTATCACACTGGTTGTATAAACAACCCGATGAAGAACTTTCTCGCTATCTGACTGAAACGCTGGTGGCCTTTTATGAAGATCCTCGCCTTAGCCGTGGTGGCGTATGGGGAAGTGTAGATGAAGCTTGCCGGAATTTAATCATAAACTGGCTAACCCGCGAGAACATTCTGTTTTTTCTGGATGTGGTTTCGAAAGTTGAAGACAGCCATATGTGGGAACCCCGGCGTAAATTTTGGTTAGGGCTTTATAATGAAGGCAAAATCACAGCGGCCTGGGTAGCATTTAGTGATATGGCATCCAGAAAAGCAAAAGAAATAAAAAGTTCCATGAGAGACTCTTCAACACTTAATTTTGGCAATCAAACTGCTGGAGGTTATCGAGATAACACTTCATTGCTTATTTTACAAATTGGTAAATGCATCGTTATCGAAGGCTCCCATAGTTATAAAGTGCATATTTTCCGAAGCGACGATAAAAAAGCACCCATTTTATTTCAAGAAAAATACAATGCAAATTTAATTAGAAATATTCCTGATATAACTCGTATCGCACATCTCGGCTATAGCTGGACCGACAAAGTGCGTGAACAAATTGAGTATCTGTCATGACATTTGCTTTCAATCATAATGCAGAAGCGATTACCCTCAACATTGCTGAAGAAAAACAGAGCTTCATTCATCGTCTGTTTAAAAGACAGCAACCTGCGACTTTGTCTGGCCTGACACATAACGATCGCGCCTTAGCTTTTGCTATCGCCGATCTGAAAGCGCTGGCAGAAGAATTTGAAGAGCCTTTACACATCAGTGATGACGCTATCGTAATGAGTCATCATCTGGCAGGCCGACTGGACGCCGAAACAGCGCAGACGCTGGGCCTACCTCCTCTCGTCGATCTGACGTTGAAAACTGATATCGAAGGCTCACTCGGAAGCGATACCTTTCGCCTACAGCATGAATGGCTACGCAACGGTGTTCGCCAAATACCACGCCGGACCGGATCAATTTTAGCCACATCTCAAGGGCCACGCCGATTGCCCTTGTGGATGATGGAGGCTGTTGAAGTTGCCGAAAACTTTACGCCAGGTGGTGGAGAAGCATCGGACTGGGAATCGTTAGCCCGCTTCCGCCAGGCCCTTGATCCTGGCGTCCAGATGGGCCATGAAATCGATGCTGTTCGCGTCTCATTAACCGACTTTATGCAAGGTTTAGAAGTCCGCATTGCCGATCGGTTTTCTGTTTCCACCAGCTCAAATGGCGCTGATGATTTTGAAATCATCCCATTTTCCGGTAAGAATCTCGAAGAACTTGAAAGCAGTGGAGAAGCGATTAGCGAGTCTGCAGGTGAGCTAAGTGAACAAACGCTACGTCGGTTCCAACAACGTGTCAGAACTCAGGGAGCTCTCTCAGCCTATCGTGTTGGCGAAGGCAATTATCTTGTCATTGACCGAAGCGCTCGTCCCATTCTTGAGCTCATGGTTGAGAAACAAAAGTCTTCTCCCGACGAACGACGCGCTTTCATTGAAAACCCACGGCCTGCGATTACCAGTGCTGTAGAAAAATTCCTGAGACAATCAGGCAAGCTTGATGGACTGGACGATATAGGCGAAGAAGAAGTTATTGAAGCCGCAGCAGGTCCCGCATTTGTTGAAACCGTTGAATATTCCGAACGTGTTAAGGGGATTTTGCATTACCGAAAAGGTGCTGTTTCTACGCCCATGACCGGAGAAACGGTCTGGTTGCCTGAAGTAATCCCTGATGCCCTGGCCAACATTATCGCTGCGTTGGATAGCCAGGCGCTGGCAAGCGTCTGCGATCAGTTGCGTAATGCTATAGATGCATCTCAGAATGAAGTTGAGATCGCGTCTCATCCTGTTAAAGCCACAGAAGAGACATTGCACGCGCTAGAAAAACGTTTGGCTGATCTAAAAGAGATAGAAGGTTCAGCGGAAACACCAGAAATTGAAGATACGTCTGCGGTTGATGGTCTACCTCCCGCTACGGTGATCCTGGATACCAAAGACAACTTTGAGGAGCTGTTCTGGCAGCCTGACCTTAAAGAACGTCCTGTATTTATTGATGAGCAACTTCCCGCGGGCGTTAAAACAGCATTGCGGCCGCATCAGTTGGAGAGCTTTAGCTTGCAGCTTTCATCATGGAAGTCAGGCATGCCAGGTATCTTGAACGCAGATGAGCAAGGCTTAGGTAAGACACTTCAAACCATCGCATTTCTACGCTGGTTGAAAGAGAACAATAACGTCAGCATTGCCAGCAATAAAGAGCGCGGGCCAATACTTATTGTTGCGCCTACCTCATTGCTGGAAAACTGGAATACCGAGGTCAGGCAGCATACTGATAGTGATGGACTTGGCCATTTACTGCGCCTCTATGGTTCATCTTTAAGCCAGTATAAAGATTTCGATGCTAAAGGTGTCGAGACAAAAGATGGTAATACTTTACTGAATTTTCAGCAGTTGCATGAGGCAATCAAAGAAGGAAAAGGTCATCGTTTCTGGATATTAACGACATATACAACGCTGACTAATTACCAACACTCCTTTGCGAAGATCCATTTTTCGGCCGTGGTATTTGATGAAATACAGGCGGTCAAAAATCCTGACTCGCTACGAGCTCGCGCCGCCCGCGCCGTCAATGCTGACTATCGAATTGGCCTGACAGGCACACCGATTGAAAACACCACCACTGATCTATGGGCAGTGATGGATCAACTAGCACCCGGATCTTTGGATACGCTACGTAATTTCAATAGCCTCTATAGCGAACCCGATGAGCAGAATATGCTTCAGCTGTATCTGCAAGTCTTTGAACCCCGCAACCAGCGGCCACCTTTGGCATTCCGCCGTTTAAAAGAAGATGTTGCGAAAGAGCTCCCTGCAAAAACACGCTTTCTTCATCCGCGCCTGATGCCGGAAGGACAAGCTATTGCTTACGAAACAGCCCGGTTAAAACTTTCTCAGGGCGGTCCCGGCGCTGCACTTAAAATGCTGCAGCATATCCGCGGCGTTTCAGTACATCCGGCCATGGAAATGAGCGGCGACAATCAGAGCTTTATCGATGCATCTGCTCGTCTGAATGCATGCTTTGAGATTCTGCATCGTATTAAAGCAAAAGGTGAGCGGGTTCTGGTTTTCATCGAACACCGCAAGATGCAGTTCCGGTTTATGGAACTGGCTCGCCAGGAATTCGGGCTTGAGCATATTGATCATATCAACGGCGATACGCCCATTCATAAGCGTCAGATCATTGTGCGCCGATTCCAGCAGCATCTTGAGCAAGATCGTGGCTTCGACCTGCTGGTCCTCGGCCCTAAAGCGGCAGGAACGGGTTTAACATTGACTGCCGCAACACATGTCATTCACCTCTCTCGCTGGTGGAACCCTGCTGTAGAAGAGCAATGTAATGACCGTGTACATCGTATCGGCCAACAGTATCCAGTCCAAATCCATATGCCAATGGCCATACATACTGGCTATCAGGAACACTCTTTCGACTGTTTACTCCAGGGGCTTATGTCACGCAAGCGAAGCTTAGCGCGAGCGGCGCTCTGGCCAATGGGTGACAGTGCCGATGACATCTCACAGCTACAAGCAGCTTTAAGAAAAGATAAGTCTGAGGCTAGGGGAGACATTTTAGAAACGAGCATCCGAATGATGTTTGAAAGAGATGCTGAAACTGATGGTACAAGAATGGACGATGGGTCATATCGAATCAGTTAGCTTCGTTATTTGCTCACTATTTAGAAGAGGATAACAAGAATGGGCTGAAAAGTGTCAACCTATATCAGGACTAGTCACCCCGCCCGCGTGATCAGCCTCCACCGCTCTGCCGTTGATGCGCCAACTGTTCGGCACGCAGCAGAATTTCCTGCAGATCGTCCTCGTCGATATCAAACAGTTCGCCCTGCATTAGCGCCTCGTGCAGATCGGCGCGGGTGATAGACACCGCATCAATCGGCAGATTGGCCGGCTTCGCCTCGGTCGGCGCCAAAGGGTGCGGGTAGCGTCGCCCGGCCAGGTTATTGAAGACGATCGCCAGCAGCGCCAGTAGCACCGAGTTCAGCAACACCGGGTACAGCACAAAGCTATAGCCCAGTTGATGAATACCCGGGCCACCGAGAATCGCGGTCAGCGCCACCGCGCCGCCGGGCGGGTGCAGGCAACGCAGCTTAAACATCAAGCCAATTGCCAGTGCGGCCGCCACGCCGCAAGCCAACCCAGGGTCGGCAATCAGCAAACTGGTGCTGACCCCCACTGCCGCAGCCGACATATTGCCGCCCACAATCGACCAGGGCTGCGCCAACGGGCTGTTCGGCACGCCAAACAGCAATACGGCCGAGGCCCCCATCGGGGCGATAAACCACAGGTTCACCTCGCCCAAAACAAAATGGCTGATCCAGCCGGCAATCATCAGCCCCAGCCCGGCACCGACGCTGGAAAGCAAAATCTCTTTTTTGCCCACCGCCAATGGATGCGGCCACAAACGTGCGCACCCTACTTTTACTCTTTCCAACAACGGCATTTTCATGTTACTTCGTGCTGCCAAATTCAACTTAATGGCAACAAATATATCACAACGCCAAGCGTCACCGCTCGCCGCGCTTTTCACTGCGAAAATAACTTTCGGCTAACAGATTGATCTTTAGCCACTCCTCGTCAATTATCAAAGTTCGCCTCCCTTTGCCTTGAGGAAAACTCCAATGTCTCAGCCGATTGCCGAACTCTATACCGACGCCGAATTTTTCAGTCCTTATGCCATGTCGGCGTTTGTTACCCTGACGGAAAAAGGCATTCCCTTCACCGTGAAGCCGGTCGATTTGTCGCAGGGGAAAAACCATGAGCCGGCCTATGCGGCCCTGTCATTGACGCGCCGGGTGCCGACGCTGGTGGTCGGTGAGTTTCAACTTTCGGAGTCTTCGGCGATTGATGAGTACCTGGATGAGATCCACCCTGCCCATCCGGTGTACCCACGCGATGTTAAACACCGTGCCAAAGCTCGCGAAGTTCAGGCATGGCTGCGCAGCGATCTGTTGCAACTCCGTGCCGAGCGGCCCACCGAGGCGGTGTTCATTAACGGCAAGTTTCCTCCGCTGTCCAATGCCGCGCAGGGGGCTGCCAACAAGTTAATTGCCGCCGTTGAAAAGCTGCTGAGCCACGGCCAGGATAATTTGTTCAGGGAATGGTGCATTGCCGACACCGATTTGGCTTTGATGCTGAATCGGCTGGTGATACATGGCGATCCGGTGCCGGAAAACATTCGCCACTACGCACACAAGCAATGGCAACGCCCTTCGGTGCAGGCCTGGTTGGCACTGCCGGAAAAAATGCGCGGGTGATAAAAAATCGGCGGCCACGACGCCGCCGTTCTCAACTGAGAAACAACATCACTTCTTCAGGGAAGGCAAGTCACCATCCCGCGGGCAGATAGCCTAACAGCGACGCGATGGCATACACCGCGCTAGCCAGATACAGCAACACGATGCTGATCTGCAACAACGGGTGGGTGATCCAGTTACACTGCCAACGTGGTGTCTGGTCGCCATGCTTGCGCGCCCCACGCAGGATCAGCATCGGCATAATCGACAAAATCACCCCGCTGAAAACCCCGGCGAAATAGAGCGCATTAACAAATGATACCAACCCGCTGTAGGCCAGCGCGAACGGTGGCAGCACCACCAGCATCAGCATGCCGAAACGGCGCAGCGGCTGTTCGTCGTTGCCCAGTCTGAACTGGTCGAAAATATTGGTCAGGAAGCTGCCGCCGAGGCCCCAGTAAGAGGTCAGCATCGCGCACAGGGCAAAAATATTGGCGGAGAAGAAGGCCCACTGCCCTAACGCCTGGCCCCATGAAATGGTCGCCACATCAGAAATGTTATTCAGCCCGCTGAGCGCAATCACCGACATCGGCACCGCCGCCAGCAGCACAAAGGTCACGGCCATTCCGACCATAATCGCCTTGGGCAGTTGTTCTGGCTTGTCCGAAAAGCCGCGCGCCATTTCCGGCACGATATACTGCGCAGAGAAGCAGAACACCACCACGTTGAATACCGGCACCATAAAGCGCCAGTCACCGTCCAGCAGGTTGCGCATCTGGGTGGTGTCTTTGAGCAGCGTGGCCGCCACCAGCGCACTCAGCATGGCCACCATGCCGATGCTGATAAACTTCTCCCCGCGGCCAATCGCCTTTAATCCCAGGTACAAGACCCCTGCAGCAGGCACGAAAAACAGCAGGCTGCCTATTGCCGGGGAAATGCCGAACAGGGACTGTAATAGCTTGCCGCTGCCGCTCATGTAGGCGGTCAACGCCCCAATGCTGTTAACGCAAACCGAAGCAAACATCAGCCAGGCACCGATACCGCCGACATAGCGTTTCGCCAATCCGCTCAATTGCAGATGGGCACGGGTGCGCAGGGTAGATTCAGCGACGTACAGCATGGTGATGGTGGTCAGGCTGCCCACCAGCACCAGCCAAAACAACAGCGGCAGGAAGCCGGCCTTACTGGAGGCGTAGGCGATGGACAGCACGCCGGCGCCAATGTTGGTGCCGACAATCATCGCCACCCCTTCGAGGAAACTCAGTGATTTGGCGGGTGCAGGCGTTCGCACCCCGGCGGCAAGCGCCGGAGAAATAGAGAGGTTTTCAGAAGACATGCAGCATCCTTTGGCTCCCGGCGGCGCTGGCCACCGGGGTTGGTTAATTTCCCAGGGGTTAACAGCTCACATCGATACACAGGTATTTCAGCTCCAGATATTCTTCAATCCCGTAACGCGATCCTTCACGTCCGAGTCCTGACTGCTTCACGCCGCCAAAAGGTGCCACTTCATTGGATATCAGCCCGGTATTGATGCCGACCATGCCGTATTCCAACGCCTCAGGCACTCGCCATTGACGCGAGGCGTTCTGCGTGAACAGGTAGGCGGCCAAACCGAACTCGGTATCGTTGGCCATGGCGATAGCTTCCGCCTCGTCATGGAAACGGAACAGCGGTGCCACCGGGCCAAAAGTTTCCTCTTTGGCGAAGCGCATTTTCTGCGTCACGCCGGTCACCACCGTAGGCTGGAAGAAGGTGCGTCCCAGTTCGTGCGGCTGACCGCCGGTAGCGATTTGCGCACCTTTGATCAAGGCATCGTCGATATGGCTCTGCACTTTTTCCACCGCATCCTGGTCAATCAACGGGCCCTGAGTGGTACCCGCCTGACTGCCGTCACCGACCTTCAGTTGCTCAACCGCCACCACCAGCTTATCCACCAGGCGGTCATAGATGCCGTCCTGCACGTAGATGCGGTTGGCGCAGACGCAGGTCTGGCCGCTATTGCGGAATTTGGAGGCCATAATGCCTGCCACGGCCGCGTCCAGGTTGGCGTCGTCGAAAACGATCACCGGCGCATTGCCGCCCAGCTCCAGCGACAGCTTTTTGATGGTTGGCGCGCACTGTGCCATCAGAATGCGGCCAACCTCGGTCGAACCGGTAAAGCTCAATTTGCGCACCACCGGGCTGTCACACAGTACTTTGCCCACCTGAGCGGCGTCGCCGGTCACCACCTGCAACACCCCTGCCGGGATACCGGCGTCCTGCGCCAGCTTGCCCAACGCCAGCGCGGTCAGCGGCGTTTGTTCGGCCGGTTTAACGATAATTGCGCAACCTGCCGCCAGCGCCGGCGCCACCTTGCGGGTGATCATCGCCGCCGGGAAGTTCCACGGGGTGATCGCCGCGCAAACGCCGATGGGCTGCTTCACCACCACCAGTCGTTGTGAGGCCTGCGGCGCTTGCAGCACCGCGCCGTCCACTCGCTTGGCCTCTTCGGCAAACCAGGTGATAAACGATGCGGCATAAGCCACTTCACCGCGCGCTTCCGCCAGCGATTTGCCCTGCTCCGCGGTCATCAACTGGGCCAGATCTTCCTGCGCCGCCAGCACCTTGTCGGCCCAGGTCAGCATCAGAGCGGAACGCTGTTTGGCGGTCAGCTGTTTCCAACCTTGCTGCGCAACCTGCGCGGCGTTAATCGCCTGTTGAGTTTCTTCGCCGCTGACTAACGGAATACTGGCCAGCTCAACGCCGGTTGCCGGATTGATGACCGCTTCACGTTTGCCGCTCAGCGCATCGCACCACTCGCCGTTAATCAGGCACTGGCTGCGCAGCAGCTCGGGGTTATTCAATTTCATACCGGTCACTCCTTATTGAGCCAGCGCGCGGGAAAGAATGCCCAGCGCCTTGGTGAACTGGTCTTCAGGAATGGTCAGCGGGTACAGGAAGCGGATCACGTTGCCGTTAACACCGCAGCTCAGCAGCAGCAGGCCTTCTTCCAGCGCTTTCTGCTGCACCTGACGGGTGATCTCGGCAGAGGGTTTGCCAGTCTTGGGATCGTTGAACTCCACCGCCACCATCGAACCCTGCGCACGAATATCCGCAATCGCCGGGCTGGTCTGACGGGCCTGCTGCAGCACCTCCACCAGATGCTGGCCCAGGCGTTGAGAACGTTGGCATAGCTGCTCTTCTTCAATCACATCCAGCACCGCCAGCGCTGCTGCCACCGCCAGCGGGTTACCGGCATAGGTGCCGCCCAGCCCGCCCGGTGCCGGGGCATCCATCACCGCTGCACGACCGGCTACGGCCGACAACGGCATGCCGCCCGCCAGGCTTTTCGCCATGGTGATAAGATCGGGTTTGACGCTGTAATGATCCATGGCAAACAGCTTGCCGGTACGGGCAAAACCGGTCTGCACTTCGTCGGCAATCAGCAAAATTCCGTGCTCATCGCACAGCGTACGCAACGCCTGCATAAACTCGGCCGGTGCGACGTTGAAACCGCCTTCACCTTGCACCGGCTCCAGTACGATGGCGGCAACCTGCTTGGGATCGATATCCGCTTTAAAGATGCGCTCCAGGCTGTTCATCGCATCTTCGGTGGTCACGCCGTACAGCGCATTAGGATACTGGCCGTGGAACACCGATCCCGGGAATGGCCCGAAGCCCAGTTTGTAAGGTGCCACTTTGCCGGTCAGCGCCATGGTCATGTAGGTGCGGCCGTGGAAGCCACCGCCAAAGGTGATCAGACCCGGACGACCAGTGTGGGCGCGGGCAATTTTGACGGCGTTCTCTACCGCTTCCGCCCCGGTGGTGAAGAACGCGGTTTTACATGGCCCTTCGATCGGAGCACACTGGTTGATGCGTTCGGCCAGCGAAACGTAGCTTTCGTAAGGGACAATCTGGTAAGCGGTATGGGTGAAGGCCTTCAGCTGCTTCTCAATGGCAGCGATCACCTTCGGGTGACGGTGTCCGGTATTCAGTACGGCGATACCGGAGGCAAAATCGATAACTTCATTCCCTTCGACATCCCACAGCGTGGCGTTCTCGGCGCGTTCGGCGTAAAAGCCGCACATCACGCCGACCCCACGTGGGGTGGCATCCTGACGACGTTGATTCAATTCTGCGTTTTTCATGTTGTTCTCTCCAGTCGGTAGTCGGTGCCAGCTAAACGGTTTGTTCACATTTGTGAAACAATGACGTTTATTTACACAGGATGTGGCCCTATAATCGAGAGCCAGTTACGATTAATTGAGGGATCCAATTGCGCTCACTGAGTGGTGACCTGCTGTTGCAACGCCTTGGCGAACAGCCGGATGATAAGCTGCATAAGCGGCTGTATAACGCGATCCGCACCAGCATTTTGGACGGCAGCCTGCCGCCCTCCAGCCGTCTGCCCGCCTCACGGGATTTGGCTCAGGAGCTTAGCCTTTCACGTAACACTGTATTAACCGTTTATGAACAACTCTTGGCGGAAGGCTATATCCTGGCACGCGCCGGAAGCGGCACATTCGTCGCCGAAACCGTCCCGGACAGCTGTTTATCCACCGTCAGCGCCCCGGCAGGCAGTGACGGGGAACAGCGGCGCATTGAACTGTCGGCGCGCGGTGCCACCCTGCTGCACCACGCCAGCGCCAGCCCCAAACAGTGGGGAGCCTTTATCCCCGGCGTGCCTGACGTCAATGCTTTCCCACACCAGTTATTCAGCAAGATCCAGGCGCGTATCAGCCGTCGTCCGGCCCCGCAGAAGTTGACCTACAGCAACCAGGGCGGCAGTCCGGAGCTGCAGCATGCGCTGGTGGACTATCTGCGCGTAGCGCGCTCGGTACGCTGTTCGCCAGAGCAAATTCTGATTACCGAAGGCATCCATCAGGCAATAGATCTGGTGACGCGCCTGCTGTGTAATCCGGGCGATGACGCATGGATTGAAGAACCGGGCTATTGGGGGATCCGCAATATCCTGCGAATGAACGACGTGAATATCTGCCCGTTGACGGTGGATGAAGCCGGTATGGTGCCACCGGAACAGCCTGCCGAGGCGCCGCGGCTGATTTTCGTCACGCCGTCGCACCAGTATCCCCTGGGATCGGTGATGAGCCTGGCGCGTCGGCAACGGTTATTGGCCTTGGCGCGCAATGCCGGCAGCTGGATTGTTGAAGATGACTACGACAGCGAGTTTCGCTTTTCAGGTCAGCCGATCCCGGCGTTGCAGGGGTTGGAACCCGACGCGCCGGTGATCTATATCGGCACCTTCAGCAAAACGCTGTATCCGGCGCTGCGACTGGGTTATGTGGTGTTGCCGAAACCGCTGATGGCGGCGCTGAAAACCGCCCACGCGGAACTGTATCGCGGCGGCCATTTGCTGATCCAGACCGCGCTGGCGCAGTTTATCCAGGAAGGCCACTACAGCGCGCATATCCGCCGTATGCGCCTGCTGTACGCCCGGCGACGCGCCTTCCTCACCGGTCTGATCGAGCAGCATCTGGGTAAACAGGCGCTGAGTGAGTTCAATAACAATGCCGGGCTGCACCTGATCCTCAACCTGCCGGACCAGGCGGACGATGTGGCGATTGCCGCCGCAGCCAATACGCGCGGCGTACTGGTGCGGCCGCTGTCGCGTTACTACATGTTGCCCAACCATCGCCGCGGCCTGCTGATGGGCTTTGCCTGCGTACCGGAAGAGCAGATGGCCGCCGCTTTTACCCTGCTGTTGGAGTGCATCAACCCCTGAAAACAAAAGGCGGCCCTAAGAGCACGAATGACTTTCATAGGGTCTGAAGATGCCATTCTCCCGTCCGCCACTGCAAACGATGGGTCAATTTCAGCGCCTGCAAAAAGTTTTCATCGTGAGAAACCACCAACATCGCGCCGGGGAAACTGGCCAGCGAAGCCTCGATCGCCACTGACGACGCCAGATCCAAATGGTTAGTCGGCTCATCCAGCAACAGCAACTGCGCCGGCTCCCGACGCCACAGCATGCAGGCCAGCGCCGCCTTCAGTCGTTCGCCGCCGCTCAGCGCTGCCATTGGCAACAGTACGCGTTCGGCGTTTAGCTGCAACTGCGCCAATTGACTGCGGACCGTACCCTCATTGAGCGGTGAATCCTGCAGCCCCAGATGCTCAACCACAGACAGCGAAAGATCGAGCTGTGAAAGGGTTTGATCGAGGTAAGCCGTCGGCAGTGGGCAGTGACAGCTCCCCGCTTTGGCCGCCAACTGCCCCAGGATCACCTTCAGCAACGTGGATTTCCCGCAGCCGTTCGGGCCGGTCAGCGCCACGCGCATCGGGCCATCAATGCGAAAATCCAGCGGCGGCATGGCGATAAAAGGCAGTTCCAACTGTTCGAGCACCAGCACCTGCTTGCCCGCCCCCACGGCGCTTCCCGGCAGCGTGAGCATCACCGGACAATCGTCCTCCACTCGCTGATAGGCATCGCGGACGGCGGTATCGAGAGCATCCTTCTGGTCCTGATGCTGTTTGCGCAGCGTACCGAGGCTTTCTTTGGCCGCCGCCTTATAAGCAGTGCGCTCAAAGGAAGCGATATTGAGCGTATCGACGGTTTTCAGCGTTTGCGCAGAGCGCCGTTGGCTGATGTCATGTTCTTTCTGCTGCCGGGCCCGGGTACGCCGACGTTCCTGGCGCGCGTGTTCCAGCCCGGCTCTTGCGGCCTGCTGCTCCAAATCACGCTGGCGGCGATAGTCATCGTAGTTGCCGCCGTAGCTGTGCAGTGCGCCCGGCGTCAGTTCGACAATGCGCTGCATACGCGCCAACAGCTGCCGATCGTGGCTGGCCACCAGCAAGCCCCCGCGCCACTGTTCCACCTGTTGATACAACCAGTCGCGGCCCCGGCCGTCGAGGTGGTTGGTCGGTTCGTCGAGCAACAAAAAATCCGCGTTGCCCAGTATCGCCCCGCACAGCGCGGCACGCATTCGTTCACCGCCGCTCAAATCGCTCACCGGGCGTTGCGCATCGAACGCCGGTAACCCGGCGGCGACAAAGGCAGCCTGCAGACGATCGCGCAGATCCCACTGACCTTCCAAAAGATCGAGATCGTCCGCCTGCGGTTGCCCCTGCTCAAGGCGGGCCAACGCGGCAAATATCTCGCCGTAGCCCAGTAGCTGGGCCAGCGTAGTCTGTGGAGAGAGCTCCGGCTGTTGCGCGACGTAAGCCAGCGATGCATGGGCTTCAACATGCCCGCCACCGGGAAGATCCTGCCCGGCGATCAAACGCAGCAAGCGCGTTTTGCCGACGCCATTGCGCCCAACCAGGCCGCAGCGTTGCCGATCAAAAGTCAGATCCAAGGGGCCAAACAGCGTTTCGCCGTCAGCGAACTGGCAGATCAGGTGATGTAAAACAAAATGAGGGGACTGCGCAAAATGAGCCATAAGCACTCCTGAATGAAATCAAAACATCCCCACCAGGCACGGGTGTGCGCAACGTGGGACAAGATATCAGCAGGCGTGTGTGTTCATTTTCGGTGATGGCTCCGCAGAGAGAGGGAATTTATAACGGGCAAATGCTAACCCATTTGTTGTTCACCATGCAAACAGGGGCACAGATTCATGACATCTATCACATTCAGCGCAACGCAGATTCCCAACGGCAGAGACAACGGCTAGATTTATCTCATCCGACCACTTGAGGTCGCACATAATAATAACGATGAAAGACGCGATGGAGACTGCAATGAGCAATTACCCACACCTGCTGGCACCGCTGGATCTCGGCTTCACCACCCTGAAAAACCGGGTACTGATGGGATCGATGCACACCGGCCTGGAAGAACTGCCGAATGGCCCCGAGCGCATGGCCGCTTTCTATGCCGAGCGTGCCGCAGCCGGCGTAGCGCTAATCGTCACCGGCGGCATCGCCCCCAATGAAAAAGGTGTGGTGTATCGCGGCGGCTCAACCCTTAGCCACCCGGAGCAGGTCGACCATCACCGCATCGTCACCGACGCCGTCCACCAGGCCGGCGGTAAAATTGCGCTGCAGATCCTGCATGCCGGTCGCTACAGCTACCAGCCGCAACCGGTAGCCCCCTCCGCGCTGCAGGCGCCGATCAATCCCTTTGCCCCTACCGCACTGAGCGAAGCGGATATCTTGCAGACCATCGCGGACTTCGCGCGTTGTGCGGCTTTGGCCCAGCAGGCCGGCTACGACGGCGTCGAAGTGATGGGCTCCGAAGGCTATTTGATCAACCAATTTCTGGTCGCGCGCACCAACCAGCGTGATGATCAATGGGGCGGCAGCTTCAGCAACCGCATGCGTTTTGCCGTGGAGATCGTCCGGGCGGTACGCCAGGCGGTCGGCCACGAATTTATCCTGATTTATCGCCTTTCGATGCTCGATCTGGTTGAGGATGGCTCCAGTTGGCAGGAAATCGAACAGTTGGCGCTGGCCGTTGAGCAAGCCGGGGCCACTATTATCAACACCGGCATTGGCTGGCATGAGGCGCGTATCCCCACCATCGCCACCATGGTGCCGCGAGCAGGATTCAGTTGGGTGACCCGCAAGCTGATGGGTAAGGTGCGCATTCCGCTGATCACCACCAACCGCATCAACGACCCGGCGGTAGCCGAGCAGGTCCTGGCCGACGGCTGCGCCGACATGGTATCAATGGCGCGCCCGTTCCTGGCCGACGCCGCTTTTGTGCAGAAAGCCGCCGAAGGGCGTGCCGACGAAATCAATACCTGCATTGGGTGCAACCAGGCTTGCCTCGACCAAATTTTTGAAGGCAAGCTGACCTCCTGCCTGGTAAACCCCCGTGCCTGCCGCGAAACCGAGATGCCGCTGGTCGCAACGGAGAAGCCGAAAAGGCTGGCAGTGATTGGTGCCGGTCCGGCCGGGTTGGCGTTTGCGACCACCGCTGCCAGCCGCGGCCATCGGGTGACGCTGTTCGATGCCGCCGATCAGATTGGCGGCCAGTTCAATATCGCCAAGCAGATCCCCGGTAAAGAGGAGTTTCATGAAACGTTGCGTTATTTCCGTCGCCAATTGACGCTGCAAGAGGTCGAAGTGAAGCTCGGCGCCTGGGTGACGGCGGCCGATCTGGCGGAGTTCGACGAAGTGATCCTTGCCTGCGGTATCGTGCCGCGTACCCCGGAGATCCCCGGCATCGACAATGCCAAGGTACTCACCTATCTGGATGTGTTGCGCGACAAAAAACCGGTCGGCCAGCGCGTGGCGATTATCGGTGCCGGCGGCATCGGCTTCGATACCGCCGAATACCTCAGCCAACACGGGGTGTCGAGCAGTCTGGATCCGGCGGAATTTAACCGTGAATGGGGTATCGATGACCAGCTTAGCCAACGCGGCGGGCTGGCGGTGCAGGGGCCAGTGGTTGCCCGCCCTGCTCGGCAGATCTACCTGCTGCAACGCAAAACCAGCAAAGTGGGCGAAGGCCTGGGGAAAACCACCGGTTGGATCCACCGCACCAGCCTGGCGATGCGCGGTGTAAAAATGCTCAACAGCGTGAACTATCAACGCATTGATGATGAAGGCCTGCATATTTCACGCGCCGAACAGGAAAGCTGTCTGCCGGTGGATACGGTGATTATCTGCGCCGGACAGGAACCCAGACGCGAGCTGCAGCAACCGCTGCTGGAGATGGGAAAAACCGTGCATTTGATTGGCGGGGCGGACGTCGCCGCCGAGCTGGATGCCCGCCGCGCTATCGATCAGGGCACGCGGCTGGCAATGTCACTCTAAATAAATATTGCTACTATAGTGGCAAAATAAGCCTAACGATGACCTTAATTGCTATAATAGTAGCAATTAAGATCGTCACGGGTGCACTATGATTTCCCTACATACTCCCTATGATACGCAACTTGCCCTGCAAGGCTTCCTAAAGCAATTGCGTAAGAACCGCAAATTATCAGTAACCGCTCTGGCTAAAGCTTCTGGCGTGCCCAACAGCACCATTCGCAAATTCGAAGCCAGCGGCAACATCTCATTACGTCAGTTCCTGATGCTCTATGATGCCCTTGGCAATCTGAATGAACTTCATCAACTGACCAAAAGCCAAAATAGGCCGCAAACAATCGAGGAGGTACTGAAGAATGCTTAATATCCCCCTCTTGGTAAAGCGCCGCCTAAGCGATGGCAAAGTTCAAAATGTCGGACAATTGGCGGAAAACGGCAGCGGCGTTTATTTTCGTTATGACGAGAGCTATTTGGCCGCCCATCAAAGTTCACTGTCCCCTTTCAATTTACCCTGGGATAACTATTTACATCAGGCGCCAAAACAGCCGCATTACGGGCTACAGGGTGTTTTCGCCGACAGCCTGCCGGATGGTTGGGGGCTTTACTTGATGGATCGAGTATTCCGCCAAAATGGCTACAATCCCAGAGCAATTAGCGCATTGGAGAGGTTGGCATTTGTCGCTGATCGTGGTCTGGGCGCCTTGTTTTATGAGCCTGAATTACCCCTTGCCCATCAGGACACTCCCCCTGAATTAACGTTGATAACATTGGGGAACGAAGCCGTTAAGGAGTTTGAAGGGGCTGAATCACACCTGATAGCCCATTTGATGAATGCGGGAGGTTCCGGAGGGGCACGTCCTAAATTGAGTGTCACTCGTTTAGCTGACGGTACTTTTTCTACCCAACAGGGTGCTGTCGGCAAAAAGCTTTTGGTTAAGCTAACGTCCGAGAAATTTGCCCTTGGACATCATGAAAGTCAGATCGAATACGTTTATATGATGATGGCGCGACAAGCAGGCATTGAAGTCGCCGACTTTACTTTGATCGATATCGGAAAACATCACCATTGGCTCCAGCAAGATCGCTTTGACTGCACAGGCGAACAAGGTCGTTGGCACATGATTTCTGCCAGCGGATTATTGGATGCCCCGTTCCGCGAACCTTCACTGGATTATATCGATCTGATTAAAGCGACCCGCCTATTATGCGGTGTTGATGATGCCAGGAAGTTACTGCGCCAGGCCTTGTTCAATTATCTGACGGTAAATCAGGATGATCACGCAAAAAACTTTGCTTTCCTGGCCGATGACCGCGACAACTGGCGACTTTCCCCCTGTTACGACATCGTTTATAGCCCATCGCCTTATGGCGAGCATATGACGGCATTTAACGGTAACGGCTCGCAAATCTCCCGTTCAGCAATGGCACTCATGGCCGGTCAGGCCGGGCTGGCAAATGCCAAAGCCGCGATGAATGTAGCCGAAGAGATTTACAACGTGGTAAGCCACTTCCAACAACAGGCTAATGCGGTCGGTGTGCCGACCACGTTAGCCAAGGAGATTCAACGCGACATTGACGGAAAATGGCTGGCCTTACGGGCCGCCAATCAGTAACGTGCGCCGGATTTCACCGCTCTGAGGATCACAAACTTCTTGTTGGATGCCACCACGGTGCAGTTGCCAAACAGGCGCTTCAGCTTATGGTGGTAATCCAGATGACGGTTGCCGACGATGCGCAACTCGCCACCGACCTGCAGGCAACGCTTGGCGTCGCAGAACATCTGCCAGGCGGTGTGATCGGTGATCGCATGCTGTTGGTGGAACGGTGGGTTGCACAGTACCGCCTGCACGCTTTCACGCTCAATCCCCGCCAGTGAGTTGTTCACCTCAAACTGACAACGATCCAGATCCTGCGGCAGGTTGTGCTCCACGTTCAACTCGCTGGATGCCACCGCCATATAAGACTCATCGACAAACGTCATCTGAGCCTGCGGGTTGTGCGCCAGTGCCGTCAGGCCAATCACGCCGTTACCGCAGCCGAGATCGACAATGTGACCTTCCAGATCCTTCGGCAGATGATCCAGGAACAGGCGCGCGCCGATGTCCAGATTGCTGCGCGAGAACACGTTGGCATGGTTGTGGATAAGCCAGTCAGTGCCATCCAGCGTCCAGTTGGTGGTTTCCGGGGTAGCCGGTGGCACAATGTCCGCCACTTCGCAGTAGATCAGACGCGCTTTCTTCCATGCCAGGCTGGTACGCGTTGGGCCGAGCACTTTTTCAAACAGCTGCATGGTCGAGGTGTGAACGTCACGCGCCTTGGCCCCGGCGATGATAACCGTGTCCGGCGCCACCACGTTGCGCAGCGAGCGCAGCTGCTGTTCCAGCAGTGCCAGCGCTTTAGGAATGCGGATCAGCACCACCGCCGGTGAAGCCGGCAGTTCGGCCAGGCTGTCCAGCAGCGTCACCTGCTCCGGATCCAGTTCATTGAGCTTCAGGTTATGGCGTGTTGCCAACTGGCTCATGTAGGAGTCGCTGATGCTGTAAGGCTGATGAGCGTGCAGTGCGCAGGCCAGCGTGCCAAAGTTGTCGTTGAAAATCAGCACCGGACGATCGCCAATGTTTATATTTTCAAGCTGTTGCAGCAGATATTCGTCCGCCGCTTCCCACGCCTGCAATTGGGTGGATTCTTCCTGTTGGGGATAACGTTCCAGCTCAAGGTGCTGTGTTCCCAGATCGAGTTGGCTCATTGCCCCTCCTGACTGATAAAATTTGGGCTGTTTATCCCCTAAAAACGTCCGGCAGTAAAATGTTTTTTCGGATAAATTGCCCTTTGCGGGCTTTGCACGAAAAAACATCATACAATGACCCGCTCAATTGAGGCCAATACGGGAAGATGATGTCTGAACTGACCTACCTGCAGGGCTACCCTGAGCATCTGCAAAGCCAGGTGCAGCAACTGATCGACCAGGGGCGCCTGGGGGATGTGTTGTTGCAGCGCTATCCGCAGGTGCATGACTGCACCACCGACAAGTCGCTTTATCAGTTTACCGTCGATCTGAAAAACCAGTATTTGCGTAATGCCCAACCGCTGAGCAAGGTGGCCTACGACGGTAAAATTCAGGTGATGAAACACGCGCTGGGCATGCACACCGCCATTTCCCGCGTGCAGGGCGGCAAACTGAAGGCCAAGGCGGAAATCCGCGTGGCGACGGTCTTCAAGCTGGCGCCGGAGCCGTTTCTACGCATGATCGTGGTGCATGAGTTGGCACATCTGAAAGAGAAAGACCACAACAAGGCCTTTTACAGCCTGTGCTGCCATATGGAACCCAATTACCATCAGCTGGAGTTCGACACCCGGCTGTATCTGACCCACCTTTCGGTGTTTGGCGATCTGTACGCATAGCGAGATTCGCCTTCTGTAAATGCCGTGATAATCTGGTTCTTTCTACCCTGTGCGGTACGTGAAACTCATGGGGTATAGCGCATGGGAACCGGAGATATCTATGATTCGCTTTGCCGTTGTGGGCACCAACTGGATTACGGAACGCTTTATCGACGCCGCGCACGAAAGCGGCAAGCTGAAACTGACCGCCGTCTATTCGCGCAAGCTGGAAAAAGCGCAGGAATTTGGCGCCAACTACCACGTCAGCCTGTTTTTCGATTCCCTCGAGGCGATGGCCCAATCCGATGCTATCGATGCGGTTTACATCGCCAGCCCCAACGCCCTTCACTGCCAACAATCTTTACTGTTCCTCAGCCATAAAAAGCATATGATTTGCGAAAAGCCGCTGGTGTCCAACCTGCGTGAAGCCGAAAAGCTGGTGGCCTGCGCGCGTGAAAATCAGGTGGTGCTGTTCGAAGCCTTCAAAAGCGCTCATCTGCCGAATTTCCTGGCCCTGCAACAGGCGCTGCCGCAAATCGGCCGGTTACGCAAAGCCTTCCTCAACTATTGCCAATACTCGTCACGCTACCCGCGTTATCTGGCCGGCGAAAATCCGAATACCTTCAATCCGCAGTTTTCCAACGGCTCAATCATGGACATTGGCTATTACTGCCTGGCCAGCGCCGTAGCCCTGTTCGGCGAACCGAAATCGGTCATTGCCAGCGCGGCGTTGCTGGATACCGGTGTGGATGCCCACGGTACCGCTTGCCTCAACTACGGCGATTTTGACGTCACCCTCTCCCACTCCAAGGTCAGCAACTCGGACATTCCCAGTGAGATCCAGGGCGAAGAAGGGACGCTGGTGATTGAGAAAATTTCTGAGTGCCAGGGCGTGGTGCTGACCCCGCGCGGCGGCCATCGTCAGGATCTGGCCCAGCCTCAGCACATCAACACCATGCTGTATGAGGCACAGGTGTTTGCCGACCTGGTGGAAAAACGGCAGGTGGAACACCCGGGGCTGGAGAATTCGCTGATTATCGCCCGCCTGCTGACCGAAATTCGCCGCCAGACCGGCGTAGTCTTCCCTGCCGACGGAGAGTGACATGAAACCCTTATTACTGATGCAAACCGGCGATGCCCCAGAGGTTATCCGTCGGGAAAAAGCCAACTTCGACGGCATGTTCTTGCAACAGGGGAACATTGATGCCGATCGCGTGCAGATCGTGCACCTTCCTGCAGGCGAGCAACCGCTGCCGCCGCACAATTACGCCGGCGTGGTGATCACCGGTTCACCGGCGATGGTGACCGAACAGCTGCCGTGGAGCGAGCAAGCCGCCGAGTGGCTGCGCCAGGCGATGCAGATTCAACTGCCGATCTTCGGCGCCTGCTATGGGCACCAGCTACTGGCCTATGCGCTTGGCGGTGAAGTCGGTTATCACCCGCAGGGCATGGAAGTCGGCACATTGGACGTCGAGTTGCTGCCCGCCGCCGCCAACGACCGACGAATGACGATGTTACCGCCGCGCTTCAAGGCCAATCTGATCCACTCGCAGAGCGTGTTGACGCCCCCCGTCGGCGCAGTCGCGCTGGCCCGATCGCAACAGGATGCCTATCAGATCCTCAGTTATGGCGATCGCGTGCTGACGACGCAGTTCCATCCGGAATTTAACGGCGCGGTGATGCACCAGTATCTGAGCTGGCTCGGTGAGCTGTATCCAGAGCAGCAGGCAGCGTATCAGCTTAAGCAACAGCAGGTTAGCGACACGCCGTTCAGTCGGCTGCTGCTGCAGGGATTTGTCGTCAGCCTCGGTGCGCAAAAAGCCCTGGCCGGGTAACTTAATAAACGTTGACCGCTGACATATTTTGCATTACTTTCTGCCGTGCAAAGGGGAGTAACTTCATTGCCGGTCAATCGTCATTACGATGCGCAAGCATCCGGTTACCGGGCAACATGATGTAACGGGCACGTTCAGTGCACCTTCATCAACGTTGTAAGTGAGACCTTGCCGGAAGGCGAGGTTTGCTTGCAGCGTTCATAAGAGCGGCTAGCGTCTTCCGACGTTGGCCGTTTTTGTTTTTGAAGGATACCTCTGATGATGAATACCGTTGGCACACCTTGGTTATGGGGCAGCTTTGCCGCCATCATAGTTGTGATGCTCGCAATCGACTTACTGCTGCAAGGCCGCAAAGGCGCACACACCATGACGCTGAAGCAGGCCGCCAGTTGGTCGCTGGTGTGGGTCAGCCTCTCTTTGCTGTTCAACCTGGGCTTCTGGTACTACCTGAACCAAACCGCCGGGCGTGCCGTCGCCGATACCCAGGCGCTGGCCTTCCTCACCGGTTATCTAATCGAAAAAGCGCTGGCGGTCGATAACGTCTTCGTCTGGCTGATGCTGTTCAGCTACTTTGCCGTGCCGGCCAACCTGCAGCGCCGGGTGCTGATTTTTGGCGTGCTGGGCGCGATTGTGCTGCGTACCATCATGATCTTCGCCGGCAGCTGGCTGGTGACTCAATTCCAGTGGCTGCTGTACCTGTTCGGCGCGTTCCTGCTGTTTACCGGTATCAAGATGGCGCTGGCGAAGGAAGATGACTCGGCGATTGGCGACAAGCCGCTGGTGAAATGGCTGCGTAGCCACCTGCGCATGACCGATAATCTGGAAGGCGAGCGCTTCTTCGTGCGCCGCAACGGCCTGCTGTTCGCTACGCCGCTGGTGCTGGTGCTGATCCTGGTCGAACTGAGCGACGTGATCTTTGCGGTCGACAGCATCCCGGCAATTTTTGCCGTGACCACGGATCCGTTCATCGTCCTGACCTCCAACCTGTTCGCCATCATGGGCCTGCGCGCCATGTACTTCTTACTGGCTAACGTGGCAGAACGCTTCTCGATGCTGAAATACGGCCTGTCGATTATCCTGATGTTTATCGGCGTCAAGATGTTGATTATCGACTTCTTCCATATCCCGATCGGCGTTTCGCTTGGCGTGGTGGCCGGTATCCTGACGTTAACGCTGGTGATCAACGCCTGGGTTAACCGCCGTAACGATCGTTTGGCCAATAATAAAGCACCATAATCTGTTATCCGGGGCGCTAGTCGCCCCGCGATTGTTTGGCAATTGCCCCCAAACGCCAAATGTTATTGCGATCACACAAATGTAACCAGCATGTTATCAAGAGTTGATCCGCGCTCAGAATTTCATCCTCTCCCCTTTCCAACCCTATGGGTTTACTGAATACTGATTCGGCAAACACACTTGGTTACAGATCCCAACAAAGTTGTCCGGTGGCGTTCCCACCGAGGTGACAAAGTCTGTACGCAACATCATCGGGAAAAAAGCATTATGCAAAAATTACTACAAAGGATCGTACAGGGCAGTCTGGTTAAACAAATCATGATCGGCCTGGTGGCCGGTATTATCGTGGCGCTGATCTCACCGGCGACGGCTTCTGCTGTGGGCCTGCTTGGCGCCCTGTTCGTCGGGGCACTAAAAGCGGTAGCGCCGGTATTGGTGCTGGTGCTGGTCATGGCCTCAATCGCCAACCACAAGCACGGGCAAAAAACCAATATCCGTCCGATCCTGTTCCTCTATCTGCTGGGGACCTTCGCCGCGGCGCTGGTGGCGGTGGTGGTCAGCTTTATGTTCCCGTCCAACCTGGCGCTGGTGACCGGCAATGCGGACATCAATCCGCCGGGCGGCATTATTGAGGTGCTGAAAGGCCTGCTGATGAGCGTGGTCGCCAACCCGTTCCATGCGCTGATTAACGCCAACTATATCGGCATTCTGGCCTGGGCCGTGGGCCTGGGGTTGGCGCTGCGCCACGCCTCTGAAACCACCAAATCGCTGATTAACGATATGTCGCATGCGGTCACCCTGGTGGTACGCGCGGTGATCCGTTGTGCTCCACTCGGCATTTTCGGCCTGGTGGCCTCGACGCTGGCGGATACCGGTTTTGGCGTACTTTGGGGCTATGCCCAACTGCTGGTGGTACTGATCGGCTGTATGCTGTTGGTGGCGCTGGTGCTGAACCCGCTGATCGTTTACTGGAAAATTCGTCGCAACCCTTATCCGCTGGTGTTTGCCTGCCTGCGCGAAAGCGGCGTGACCGCCTTCTTCACCCGCAGCTCAGCCGCCAACATCCCGGTGAATATGGAACTGTGCAAAAAGCTGAATCTGAACGAAGACACCTATTCAGTTTCCATCCCGCTGGGCGCCACCATCAACATGGCCGGTGCCGCCATCACCATTACCGTGCTGACGCTGGCGGCGGTGCATACTCTGGGGATCCCGGTTGATGTGCCTACGGCACTGCTGCTCAGTGTCGTCGCGGCTATCTGTGCCTGCGGCGCTTCCGGCGTGGCTGGTGGATCGCTGCTGCTGATCCCATTAGCGTGCAACATGTTCGGCATTCCGAACGACGTGGCAATGCAGGTGGTGGCGGTCGGCTTTATCATCGGCGTACTGCAAGATTCCGCCGAAACCGCGCTGAACTCCTCGACCGACGTGCTGTTTACCGCAGCCGCCTGTCAGGCGGAAGATCAGCGTTTAGCGGATGAAGATCCGCTGAGAGTGCGTTAATTCTCCCATAACGCCACAAGGGCGCTCGTTATCGGGCGCCTTTTTTTACGACTGTCGCCTTACAATGTCACTCCGCTCTTAAAAATCGCCAGTTCACGGAAATCATTGGTTTCGTTGCGTGCTGGCTGGCCATTGGCAATCGCCACGATCAGATCGACAAACTGTTCCAGCAGACTTTTCATCGGCGTGCCGTGGATCAGTCGACCGGCATCGAAGTCGATCCAGTGCGGTTTCTTCGCCGCCAGTTCGCTGTTGGTCGCCAGCTTCACCGTTGGCACAAAGCCGCCATAAGGCGTACCGCGCCCGGTGCTGAACAACACCATATGGCAGCCTGCGCCGGCCAGCGCACTGGTCGCCACCGCGTCATTGCCTGGCGCACTCAGCAGGTTTAACCCGGGTTGCCGCAGCCGTTCGCCATATTTGAGCACGTCCACCACCTGGCTGTGCCCGGCTTTTTGCGTGCAGCCGAGCGATTTCTCCTCCAGCGTGGTGATCCCGCCGGCTTTGTTACCCGGCGAAGGGTTTTCATAAATCGGCTGGTTATGGGCGACAAAGTACTGTTTGAAATCGTTGACCATGCTGACGGTCTTTTCGAAAGTCTCCCGATCGCGGCAACGGCTCATCAGGATCCTTTCGGCGCCAAACATCTCCGGAACTTCAGTCAGTACCGTCGTGCCGCCGTTGGCAATCAGATAGTCGGAAAAACGCCCCAGCAGCGGATTGGCGGTGATACCGGACAGGCCGTCAGACCCGCCGCACTCCAGCCCAAATTTCAATTCACTCAGCTTGCCCGGCTGGCGACGGTCGTCACGCATCACCCGGTACAGCGCGTGCAGCTGCTCCAGCCCGGCCTCCACTTCATCATCCTGCTGCTGACAAACCATAAAGCGGACCCGCTGCTCATCGGTCGTCCCCAGCGTACTGCGGAAAACATCCACCTGATTGTTCTCGCACCCCAGGCCAATCACCAACACCGCCCCGGCGTTCGGATGGCGCACCATGTTTTGCAGCATGGTGCGGGTGTTCTCGTGATCTTGCCCCAGTTGCGAACAACCAAACGGATGACTGAACAGGTGCACGCCGTCGATCCCCTGCGCATCCGCAGTTTCCTTCAGAAAACGCTGCTGGATCTGTCGGGCAATGCCATTGACGCAGCCAACGGTCGGTATGATCCACAGCTCGTTGCGGATCCCCACTTCCCCGCTGCTACGGCGATAAAGCTGCACTTCCCGATCCGCAGCCTGCAGCGGCAATGCGGGAAATTGCGGCTGATACTGATAGCTATCCAGGTCGCTCAGGTTGGTTTTGGCATTTTGCGAGTGAATATGCACGCCGGAAGCAATAGCCTCTAGCGCATGGCCGATCGGCAGACCATATTTGATGATTGTCTCACCGGCGGCTATCGGCCGTAGCGCAAACTTATGTCCGCGCGCTACCGGCTGCGCAAGCCAAATAGCCGTGCCGTCCAGCATCAACGTTTCATCGACCGCCAGATCGCGCAGTGCCACCGCGACATTATCCAGCGAATGAATTTTTACCATGCTTTGCATAAACCCACCTCGGGCAGCGGCTACGCCAGTTCAATGGCGAAATAGTTTTTGGCATTGTCGAAACAGATGTTTTTCACCATCTCGCCCAGCAGCGCGATATCTGCCGGTGCCTCGCCATCTGCCACCCAGCGTCCCATCATCTGGCAAAGGATGCGGCGGAAGTATTCATGGCGGGTATAAGACAGGAAGCTACGACTGTCGGTCAGCATACCGACAAAGCGGCTCAACAAGCCGAGCTGCGCCAATTGCGTCATCTGACGTTGCATGCCGTCTTTCTGATCGTTGAACCACCAGCCGGAACCGAACTGCATCTTGCCTGGCGTGCCTTCCCCCTGGAAGTTGCCGACCATGGTGGCGATCACTTCATTGTCACGCGGGTTGAGACAGTACAGGATGGTCTTCGGCAGGCCCCCCTGACGCGCCTGGGCATCCAGCAGGCGTGAAAGTGGCTCCGCCAGCGGTCGGTCATTAATCGAATCGAAGCCGATGTCCGGCCCGACACTGGCCAGCATGCGGCTGTTATTATTGCGCAGCGCGCCGATGTGATATTGCTGCACCCATTCACGGCGTTGATATTCGGCCGCCAGGAACAGCAGCACCGCACTTTTGAACTGGGCGCTCTGCTCTGGCGCAGGCAACTTACCGCTCAGGCGCGCCGTTAAAATCGCGTCCAATGCAGCTTCATCCGCCTCTCCATAGACCACCACGTCCAACGCATGGTCAGCCACCTTGCAGCCATGGGCGGCAAAATGATCCATGCGCTTTTTCAACGCGTCACACAGCGCGCTGAAGCGACCGATATGAATATCCGCTGCCGCTTCCAGCTTTTGCAGATAATCATTGAAGCCCGGCGCGTCGATATTGAATGCCTTGTCCGGTCGCCAGCTTGGCAACACCTTGATAGCGAAACTGCTGTCGGCGGCAATGGCTTTATGGTGGCGCAGATCGTCGACAGGATCGTCAGTGGTGCCGACCATCTTCACATTCATCTGCTGCATGATGCCGCGCGCCCTGAAATCGTCCTGCGCCAGCAAGGCATTGCCGCGCTGCCAGATATCGTCCGCCGTCGCCGGGGACAGCAGCGTGTCGGTGATACCGAACGGACGGCGCAGCTCCAGGTGGGTCCAGTGATAAAGTGGGTTACCCAGGGTGTGCGGTACGGTGGCAGCCCAGGCATCGAATTTTTCACGATCGCCGGCATCGCCGGTGCACAGCCGTTCGGCCACCCCGTTGGTCCGCATCGCCCGCCATTTGTAGTGATCACCCTTGAGCCAGATTTCGTATAAATTTTTGAAGCGGGTGTTCTCGGCGATCTGTTCCGGCGGCAGGTGGCAGTGATAGTCAAAGATCGGTTGCTCCGCCGCATAGTCATGATACAAACGCCGGGCGAATTCGCTGCCCAGCAAGAAATCTTCGTTTAAAAACGTCGCCATAGCTGGCTCCTCACCTTGCTTGCCGTTCGACACAGTGTTCAATGCGACAAAGTTATCACACCAATTTTATTGGGCGTCCAGCGAAATATCGCCTTAAGCTACGGCGCCATAGCCCTACAAAAGCCGTTTACCGGCATTTTTGCGGCAAAATCGCGCCTAAATTGCCTCATCATGCGGCAAACAGTATTGCCGAATTGAAAAATGGCTTTTGTGATATCACTCAACTTTTAAATCTGTATGACAAGTTATTGTCTCGCCACCCAGTCGTGCTTGCGGCGGGAATACGCCGGTGATGAACAGGCCGGCGCAAATCAACGATAAAGGGATAGCCCCTTAAAACGCTGACGCCAACACGGCGCCGCCTATTCAAGACTGGGAGATATTTCGGATGCGTAAAATTAAAGGGTTACGCTGGTACATGATCGGACTGGTGACCATCGGCACCGTGCTGGGCTACCTGACGCGTAACGCCATTGCCGTCGCAGCACCCACGCTGGAAGACACCTTACACATCACTACGCAGCAGTACTCTTACATCGTCGCGGCCTATTCTGCCTGTTACACCCTGATGCAACCGGTGGCGGGATATGTGCTGGACGTCTTGGGCACCAAGGTCGGATACGCCATGTTCGCCATCCTGTGGGCGCTGTTTTGCATGGGCACGGCGCTGGCCAACAGTTGGGGCGGGCTGGCACTGGCACGCGGGGCCGTGGGCATGGCGGAAGCGGCAATGATCCCCGCCGGCCTGAAGGCCAGCAGCGAGTGGTTTCCGGCCAAAGAGCGTTCCATCGCCGTCGGTTACTTCAACGTCGGCTCGTCGATAGGCGGCATGCTGGCGCCGCCGCTGGTGGTGTGGGCTATCGTCGCGCACAGTTGGGAAATGGCGTTCATCATCACCGGCGTGCTGAGCCTGATCTGGGCTGTCTGCTGGCTGATTTTCTATAAACACCCGAAAGACCAGAAGAAACTCAGCGACGAAGAGCGCGATTACATTTTGGAAGGCCAGGAAGCGCAGCACCAAACCGGTAATGCCAAGAAAATGTCCGCCTGGCAGATTGTCCGTAACCGCCAGTTCTGGGGCATCGCGCTGCCGCGATTTCTGGCAGAGCCGGCCTGGGGCACCTTCAATGCCTGGATCCCGTTATTCATGTTCAAAGCCTACGGCTTCAACCTGAAAGAGATCGCCATGTTCGCCTGGATGCCGATGCTGTTCGCCGATCTGGGCTGTATCGTCGGCGGGTACCTGCCGCCGTTTTTCCAGAAACACTTCAAGGTAAACCTGATTGTTTCACGTAAGCTGGTGGTCACCCTGGGCGCCGTGCTGATGATTGGCCCCGGCATGATAGGTCTGTTTACCAGCCCCTATGCAGCTATCGCGCTACTGTGCGTCGGCGGTTTTGCCCATCAGGCGCTGTCTGGCGCACTGATTACCCTGTCTTCTGACGTCTTCGGTCGCAACGAGGTGGCCACCGCCAACGGCCTCACCGGCATGGCGGCCTGGACCGCCAGCACCCTGTTTGCCCTGGTGGTCGGCGCCTTGGCGGACACCCTGGGCTTCAGCCCGCTGTTTGCCGCACTGTCGGTATTCGATATTCTCGGCGCCATCGTGATCTGGACCGTCCTGCAAAATCGGCCCGCCACACAACCCGAAGAGCAAGTATTGGAACCCTCCACCGCACGCCATTAACTCCAACTCCGCTGCCCGGCCACCGCGCCGGGCGTTCCCCGGAGGCCACTGGCAGCTCTGCCGGATAAGTGGTATAACAAATCCATGGCCATGTGCCCCCTATCCAAAGAGCATTCACTATGGAATTCACTGAAACCAGACGCCTGTATCAGCAACTGGCCGCCGAGCTTAAACAGCGTATCGAAAGCGGCCGATACCCGGTGGGCGATAAACTGCCGGCCGAGCGCTACATTGCCGAAGAGATGAACGTCAGCCGTACCGTAGTGCGCGAAGCGATCATCATGCTGGAAGTGGAAGGCTACGTCGACGTACGCAAAGGCTCCGGGATCCACGTGATGTCCAACCAGCAAAAGCATCTGGTAGTGCCGGGCGACAGCATTGAGTTTGCCACCGCCGGGCCCTTCGAGCTGCTGCAGGCGCGCCAGCTGATTGAAAGCAACATCGCCGAATTCGCCGCGACCCAGGTCACCAAGCAGGACATCGTCCAACTGATGGAGATCCAGGAACAGGCTCGCAAGGAAGATCGCTTCCGCGACTCGCAGTGGGATCTGAAATTCCACGTGCAGGTGGCGCTGGCCACTCAGAACACCGCCATGGCTACCATCGTGGAAAAAATGTGGGTTCAGCGGGTGAATAATCCTTACTGGATCAAGCTGCATGAGCACATCGACAATCGTTCGATCGCCAGCTGGTGCGACGATCACGATCAGATCCTCAAGGCATTGATACGTAAAGATCCTTACGCCGCCAAGTTGGCCATGTGGCAGCACCTGGAAAACACCAAGCAAATGCTGTTCAACGCCACCAGCGACGATTTTGAATATAACGCCGACCGCTACCTGTTCGCCGATAACCCGGTAGTGCATCTCGATGGGGTAGCCGCCGAAAATAAATAGCCCAGGCGGTCAAAAATCGTCGGGTTATGTCAGGTATTGTAAAATCCGCTGAATCGATGCCTGAACGGCGATTTGCCGTGTAGTATTTCACCGCTGGCAACGTAGATTTCCCTGTTGCCAATCGTGCTATTTTGGTAAAGTTGAGCCACTTTTTTACCCTCTGCTACGGGGCGGGACGCGAATACATGCGCTGGTTGTTTGCCATGCTTATTGCTCTTTTTTGCTGGACCGGTTCGGTCTCCGGCCAAAAGCTATGCGCGGCACCTTCCAAAGCAACCCCTACGTCGCTGAGCAGTTTACCTTCGCTCTCAGATCCGTTGCTTTCCCCTTACGACCAGGTTTATCGGTCACCGGCAGAGCTGCAGCGAAAAAAACCGGGTAAATTGCCGTTGTTATTGCCACGGTTGCATTCCTTCTCCGGCTCGCTGTCGACCTGCGCCCAACTACCGCCGGTCTATACCCTGGCCGCAGAGCTGGGCCACCGCACCAAACTCCCGCGCCAGAACTCACCTGCGCTCAACCGGCTTGCCCAGGTCAACTGGACGCTGCACACCCCGCAGCAGCAAAACAGGCTAGGCGGCTGGAAAGAAAGTAATATGCTTTACCGTGGCACGCTGACTTACCACTCATGACCGGTGTCGCACCGACTAGAATCCACTAAAAAGCAACGCCGTTTCATCATTATCAGCAGCCAGCATCGCCCGCGCGTTTTCGGCCCACACCCGATCAGCCGCTGAGATAAAAACAAACAATGACGTTTTAGGAACACCGGATGGACATCATTAAAGAACTGTTACATGCCTTATGGCAGCAGGATTTTGAGACGCTGGCGAACCCTTCGCTGGTCTGGACCCTCTACGTGCTGCTGTTTATGATCCTGTTTTTGGAAAACGGTCTGCTGCCGGCCGCCTTTCTGCCTGGGGACAGCCTGCTGATCCTGGTCGGCGTCCTGATCGCCAAAGGCACCATGAATTTCCCGCTCACCATCCTGATCCTGACCGTCGCCGCCAGCCTGGGGTGCTGGGTCAGCTACATACAGGGCAAGTGGCTCGGCAATACCCGAACGGTACAGGGCTGGCTGTCGCACCTGCCGGCTCATTATCATCAACGGGCACACCAGCTGTTCCACCGCCACGGGCTTTCCGCCCTGCTGGTCGGTCGTTTCCTGGCGTTTGTCCGCACCCTGCTGCCGACCATTGCCGGCCTGTCTGGTCTGAGCAATGCCCGCTTCCAGTTCTTTAACTGGATGAGCGGCCTGCTGTGGGTGGTGATCCTCACCTCCCTGGGCTTTGCGTTGGGCAAAACCCCGGTCTTCCGCAAGTATGAAGATCAACTGATGTTCTGCCTGATGCTGCTGCCGCTGGTGCTGCTGGTCGTCGGGCTGGTCGGCTCGCTGATCGTCCTGTGGCGCAAGAAACGCGCCGATAGCCAGGACCAGGGGAAAGGGGCGTGATGATCAAGCGCCCGCGCTGGCAGTACGTGTTGCTGATTGCGCTCGCCTTGTTGGCGCTTGCCACGCTGTTGGTGCCCTGCATGGTGCGCACCGAGAGTGAACTGCGCATCCGTGCGGGCCAGCAAGGCCTTTCGCTGCCTGACGGTTTTTATGTCTATCAGCGACTGGATCAGCGCGGTATCCGCATCAAAAGCATTACCCCGGAAGGTGACGGCCTGGTGATCCGTCTGGACTCGCCGGAACAGCAGTTGCTGGCGCGCGAGGCCTTGCAAACCATTCTGCCGCCGGGGTACATCATTGCCCTGAGCGAATCCCCAGTGCCCACTCACTGGGTGCGCGAATTTGCGCGCTCCCCCCTTAATCTGGGATAATACCCTTTCATATGAAGGGGTTTCCTTTCATATTACCGCCCTGTTCAATTAATCATCACTCAACACTGAACCGTGGCGGATTCTTTGGGGTCTTCACGATTTATGGCTATGCTCAAGGTTAGCGTCAGTCAGCCACGTAAGACTCCTGTCGCACTGCCCCTATCGGCAGTCAGGAAAGCGGATACGTGCCAACGCATCCCAATAACAAGGAATTGATAGCATGAAATTACGCCAATCTATGTTACTGGCTCTCCCATTGTTCGTCTTCCCGGCCCTGTCATTTGCGGCTGAGGGCGGCTGTGCCGCCAAAGCGCAAGAGATTCAAAAACAGATCGATTATGCCACCCAGCACGGCAATACTCACCGCGTCGCCGGGTTGAAAACGGCGCTGAGCGAAGTGCAAACAAATTGCACCGAGGCCGGTCTGCAGGCCGATCGTCAGAAAAAAATCGATGAGAAGCAAAGCAAGGTAGCCGAACGTCAGCAGGAGCTGAAAGAAGCTCAGCAGACCGGCAATCTGGACAAAGTGGCCAAGAAACAGAAAAAGCTGGCTGAAGCTCAAGCCGAGCTTAAGCAAGCCCAAGCGGAATAATTTTTTACACTAGCGGATTTATCGCTGAGAGCCGCACCATGCGGGATTTTTACCGCATTTAAAATAGATGCTTAGTGATATCAGCTACCCATCGACCCTTTGCTCCGGCGAAAAAATCCGCTATGTTAAAAGTCTGTCTCAGTTAACGTTAAGGAATTATCACATGGCACACGATTCAAATGCAGAAAACTTACGCGCTGAACTTAAATCCTTAGCTGATACGCTGGAAGAAGTGTTGAACTCTTCCACCGATAAGCCAAAAGCCGAACTGGAAAAGCTGCGCTCCAAAGCTGAAGGCGCGCTGAAGGATACCCGTGCTCGCCTGAGCGATGCCGGGGACAAACTGGCTTCTCAAACCAAACAGATCGCCGGCCAGGCGGACGAGTATGTTCGTGATAATCCGTGGACCGGTATCGGTATTGGCGCCGCTGTCGGTGTGGTTCTGGGCGTTCTGTTAGCGCGCCGCTAATTATGGCTGAACAACAACCGCAAGTTCGTGCACAGGGCCCCGCCAAGGGGGTCCTGGACGTCGGCCAGCGCATCATCACTATTCTGGTCGGTATGGTGGAAACCCGTGTCCGTCTGGCAGTGGTCGAGCTGGAAGAGGAGAAAGCCAACCTCATTCAGTTGCTGATCATGGCCGGCATGACGCTGTTGTTCACCGCGTTTGGCCTGATGAGCCTGTTGATCCTGATTTTCTGGGCCATCGATCCTATCTACCGTCTGATGGCGTTAGGGGCCACTACCGGGGTGCTGTTGTTCCTGGCGGTGTTCGGTGCCATTTGGACGCTGGTCAAGGCTCGCCGCTCCACGTTGCTGGGTGCTACGCGCAAACAGCTGGAAATCGACCGTTCCGAGCTGGAGGACGAAAAATGAACCGCCGCCGCTATCTGGAATGGAGAAAAGAGAAGCTCATCCGCAAGATCCAGCAGCAAAGGCTGGATCTTGCGGAAAACAAAACCTTGTGGTTGGAAAAGACCGAGCGCATTGACCGCGGCTGGCAAACGATTTTCGGCCTGCGCAAATACCTGGTGATCGGTTCCAGCGTGATGGCCCTGTACGGTATTCGCCATCCGAGTAAGCTGATCCGCTGGTCGCGTCGCGCCTTCGGTGCCTTTGGCACTATCCGTTTGATCCAGAAAACCTTTTCCAACAAATAACCTTTCGCAGTTCCTTCAATTCTTCCGTTGTTAAGCCCGCCTTTTCACAGAAAATTCCCGTTTCTGTCGGTGAAGGCTGGGCAACATTCTGATTCCCCTCTCTTTGTTAGCAGGCTAAAGATTCAGTTTTTTTGAAAAAATACGACAGTTTTACTTGCTAACAAAGCGTGCGCTTCCCGATTAACATTCACTCCATCGACACGAAACGGGCAGGACAGGGTCAGATACCCGGCATAGCGCCCATCGACATGAAAACGCCAAGACTGGCAAACAAAAATCACTTTGGAGTAAATGATGAAAAAATTAGAAGATACAGGTTTGCTGGTTGCGCGTATTTTGATGCCGATCCTGTTTATCGTGGCAGGCTACGGCAAAATGGGTGATGCCTATGCCGGAACCCAACAGTACATGCAATCGATGGGCGTGCCTGGCTTCTTGCTGCCACTGACCATCCTGCTGGAATTTGGCGGCGGTCTGGCAATCTTGTTCGGTTTCCTGACTCGCACCGTGGCGCTGTTCACCGCCGGTTTTACCGTGCTGACCGCGTTACTGTTCCATACTAACTTTGCTGAAGGCGTAAACCAGCTGATGTTCATGAAGAACCTGACCATCGCCGGTGGTTTCCTGGTACTGGCCATTGCCGGCCCGGGCGGTTTCAGCATCGACCGTCTTTTGAACAAAAAGTGGTAAGCTTTTAATACCGACACAGGGGTCCGGCATGCCGGACCCTTCTGCTTTTTCACTCGGACACGAAGGAGATCCCCATGGGACAACTCGTCGATGGCGTTTGGCAAGACATCTGGTATGACACCTCATCCACCGGAGGCCGTTTCAAGCGCTCAACCTCTCAGTTCCGCAACTGGGTGACCGCCGACGGTCAGCCGGGCGAACACGGCGTCGGAGGTTTTAAAGCGGAGAAAGATCGTTATCACCTGTACGTTTCACTTGCCTGCCCTTGGGCGCATCGCACTCTGCTGATGCGTAAATTGAAGGGACTGGAGCAGATCGTTCCTGTTTCTGTGGTACATCCGCTGATGCTGGAAAACGGCTGGACCTTCGGCACCGATTTCCCTGAAGCGACCGGCGACGACCTCTATCACTCAGATTTCCTCTACCAGCTTTACCTGCGCGCCGACCCGCACTACACCGGCCGTGTGACCGTACCGGTACTGTGGGACAAGCAGCAGCAGACCATCGTCAGCAATGAATCCGCCGATATTATTCGCATGTTCAACAGCGCATTCGATGGCGTTGGCGCGCGCGCCGGCGACTATTATCCTGCAGAGCTGCGCGGGAAAATTGATGAGCTGAACGGTTGGATTTACGACCTGGTGAACAACGGGGTGTATAAGGCCGGCTTTGCCACCAGCCAGCAAGCCTATGACGAAGCGGTACACGGGGTATTCGACGCGCTGGCGCGGCTGGAGCAAATTCTGGGACAACAGCGTTATCTGACGGGCGATCGCCTGACTGAGGCTGACCTGCGCCTGTGGACCACGTTGATACGCTTCGATCCGGTGTATGTCACCCACTTTAAGTGTGACAAACACCGCATCAGCGATTACCTCAACCTGTACGGCTTTCTGCGTGATATCTACCAGATGCGGGGCATTGCCGAAACGGTCAGTTTGCCGCACATCCGCAATCACTATTATCGCAGCCACGCCACCATCAATCCGCACGGCATCATTTCGATTGGGCCGGCGCAGGATCTCGACGAACCACACGGTCGCGATACGCGTTTCGGTTAACGCAAACTCCCCTTTGCCTGCGGCAAGGGGGAGCGCTTACTGACGCTCCAATTGGGTGAACAGCCTTGGGATCTCGCGCAGGAACCAGGCCTTCGCTTCGCCCATGCTGTCGCGCCGCCAGGCCATGATAATGTCAACTTCACGGCTGTATTCCGGCCCCACCACTCGCAAGCGCCCTTCTTCGATATCTTTCTCGACCATCGGGTAAGGCATGGTCGCCACGCCCAGACCGGCCAACAGCGCCAGACGTTTGTCTTCAATGGTGCTCACCGTCAGACGCTGCTGCTTATCCAGTAATTGTACGGTCAATACCGGGCGTTCCCTGGCGGTATCCGCTACCGCAATGCCACGGTATTTCACCCGCGTAGCTTCGGCCAGCGGCTCCGGCTCCAGATGGATCGGATGGTCCGGCGCGGCTACATACATGCTCGTCACTTTGTACAATTTACGAGTGTTGATTTCTGACGAGGCGCGAAAATGCATGTCCGGGGCGATAACGATATCGGCGCGCCCCTGCTCCAGCCGCTCCCAGGCCCCCGCCAGCACCTCAGTGAAGATAGACACCTGGGTATTGGCTTTCAGCGCCAGCTTATCGACCAGCGGAAACAGCTTGCTTGGCGGCGACAACGCCTCGCTGACGATAGTCAGATGCGTTTCCCAGCCGCGCGCCAGTGCCTCGGCGTCGGTGGTCAACTTATCCGCCGCCTCCAGCAGCACTCGTCCACGATCCAGCAGCATGCGGCCGACATTGGTGAATTTGGTTCGGTGGCCGGAGCGGTCGAACAGCACCACGTCCAATTCTTCTTCCAATTTTTGCATGGTGTAGCTGAGCGCCGAAGGCACGCGCCCCAGCTCATCGGCTGCCGCAGCAAAGCTGCCACGTCGGTCGATCGCATCCATAACCCTTAACGCCTCAAGCGTTAACGCCCGATCTCTGGCCATCGAATCTCTCTGTCAGGAAATTTGAATATGCCGACCAGATTAACTGGCTAACAATCCGGCGTCCAGATGCTTACCATTTAGATAATGAATTTAGAGAGCCGATTGCCATGATCACATGCAGAACAGCAAAACAATGCGGGCAAGCTGACTTTGGTTGGCTGCAGGCTCGCTACACCTTTTCTTTTGGACATTACTTCGATCCCAAGCTGATGGGTTACGCCTCGCTGCGGGTGCTCAATCAGGAAGTCCTGGCGCCGGGCGCCGCCTTGCAGCCACGCACTTATCCGAGCGTGGACATTCTGAATCTGATCCTGCAGGGCCAGGCGGAATACCGCGACAGCGAGGGCAACACGGTGAGCGCCAAGGCCGGCGAGGCTTTGCTGCTGGCCACCCAGCCAGGGCTGAGTTACAGCGAACAGAACGCCAGCAACGACACGCCGCTGACCCGTCTGCAACTGTGGTTGGATGCCTGCCCAGACACCAATAACGAGCGTGTGCAACGCCTGGTACTGCCGACCAGCGGCGTGACGCTGCTGGCCTCGCCGGACGGTGCTCAGGGGAGCCTGCAACTGCGCCAACAGGTGTGGATCCACCATCTGGATTTACAAGCCGGTGAGCAGCAGACGCTGGCGTTGAACGGACCCCGTGCGTACCTGCAGTCGATTCACGGCACCATCGAAGCCCAAGGCAATAACCACGATGGCCAGAGCCTTACGTGCGGTGATGGAGCATTTATCCACGAGGAGAACCGTCTGACGATCCGCGCCAAAACGCCACTGCGCGCGTTGCTGATCGACCTGCCGGTCTGAGTCACATCCTGAAAGGAAAAAACCCCGCGTAACTTACGTTACGCGGGGTTTTCTTTATAGAGGGAGTTGACCGGTAAGCCGGGTTCTGTCGTGGACAGTCATTCCTCTAGGCCAGCAATCGCTCACTGGCTCAAGCAGCCTACCCGGGTTCAGTACGGGCCGTACCATGTGAACCCCTATTTGGCCTTGCTCCGGGTGGAGTTTACCGTGCCACGAACTGTTGCCAGTCGCGCGGTGCGCTCTTACCGCACCCTTTCACCCTTACCTGATCCCGCTTGCGCGGGCCATCGGCGGTTTGCTCTCTGTTGCACTAGTCGTAGGCTTGCGCCTCCCAGGCGTTACCTGGCACCCTGCCCTATGGAGCCCGGACTTTCCTCCCCTCCATCTGTCTCCCCCGAAAGGGACGGCAATGAAGCGGCGACTGTCTGGTCAACTCCGGCGCGGATAGTAGCGTTGCGCTCACGGCAGGTCAACCGCTTTACTGTACTTGTTGCTCCAATGCGTATTTATACAACGCATTTTTCTTCACGCCGTGGATCTCCGCCGCCAGCGCGGCCGCCTTTTTCAACGGCAATTCTTTTTGCAGCAGCGCCAGGGTCCGCAACGCCTCCAGCGGCAGTGCATCTTCCTGTGCTTTGTGGCCTTCAACAATCAGCACCATCTCGCCGCGACGACGTACTTCGTCTTCCTGCACCCAGGCCAGCAATTCGCCGACCGGCGCACCGGTAATGGATTCCCAGGTTTTGGTCAGCTCACGCGCCAGCACCACGTAACGCTGCGGCCCCCACACGGTCACCATGTCCTGCAAACTTTCCAGCAGACGGTGGGTTGATTCGTAGAAAATCAGCGTGCGCGGTTCCTCTGCCAGCGCCATCAGCGTATCCTTACGCCCCTTGGTTTTCGCCGGCAGGAACCCTTCGTAACAGAAGCGGTCCGAAGCCAGACCGGCAGCGCACAGCGCGGTGGTTGCCGCACAGGCGCCCGGCAGCGGTACCACGCGGATACCGGCTTCGCGGCAGCGGCGCACCAGGTGGTAGCCGGGATCGTTAATCAAGGGCGTACCGGCGTCGGAAACCAGCGCAATGCTCTGGCCTTCCTGCAATTTCGCCAGCAGTTGATCTGCCTTTTGCTGTTCGTTATGGTCATGCAACGCAAACAACCGCGCGCTAATCGCAAAGTGTTGCAACAGCAACCCGGTATGGCGCGTGTCCTCCGCCGCAATCAGATCAACGCTTTTCAGTACCTCTAACGCGCGGTGGGTAATATCCCCTAAATTGCCGATTGGGGTGGGCACCACATACAGCGTTGATGCAGAAATGACTGATTGTTGGTGTTGATTCATTGTTTCATCCGGATTGCCGATTTAATATTAAGCATCTTGAAAAAAACATCACTGGATACAGTATGCTTTCCTCAACATTCGTTCGTACCAAAGCAGGGCGTTCAAAGCCTGTCCGACTTACCGCAGTTATCGCGGCAGCCCTTTTCCTTGCAGGCTGCCCGAGTCAGGCCCCGCAGACGCCGCCCGCTAATATACAGGACGAAGCGAGCGCCAGTTCCGATTACTATCTGCAGCAGCTGCAGCAAAGCAGCAATGATAACAAGGCTGACTGGCAATTACTTGCTATTCGCGCGTTGCTGCGCGAAGGGAAACTGCCGCAGGCCAGTGAACAACTGAACCAGCTGCCGAAAAACCTCAGCAGCGTTCAACTGGTGGAGCGCCAGTTACTGAGCGCCGAGCTGCAGGTGGCGAACAAAAGCTATGTCGCGGCCCGCACTACGTTGAGCCATCTGGATACCGGCTCGTTGTCGACCAACCAACGAGTGCGCTTCTACCAGGCACAGATTGCAGCCAATCAGGGTAAACCTTCGCTGCCGCTGATCCGTGCTTATATCGAGCAAGAACCGCTGGTGACCGGCAAAGCGCATCAAACTAATCTGGACCAAACCTGGCTGTCCCTGCTGCAGCTGACGTCGCAGGACATGAACAGTCTGGTGATCAACGCCAATGAGAATGTACTGCAAGGCTGGTTGGATCTGCTGCGCGTTTATCAGGACAACAAGCAGGATCCCGATCTGCTGAAGGCCGGCATTAAAGATTGGCAGAATCGCTACCCGCAGAACCCGGCGGCGAAAACCCTGCCTACTCAGTTGAACCAGGTGTTGAACTTTACCCAGGCTTCCACTTCAAAAATCGCGCTGCTGCTGCCGTTGAACGGCCAGGCAAAAGTGTTCGCCGATGCGATCCAAAAAGGGTTTGAAGCGGCGAAAAACGGCGTGACGCCTTCCGCTCCGGTGCAACAACAGCAGCAACAGCCTACCAGCGAGCCGGTGCAGGCTCCTGCTTCGACGGATCCCAATGCCAACGGCGCAGTAAGCACGTCAGCGCCGTCAGCAGATGCTGCCCCGGTAACGGCCGCTCAGCCTTCAGCCCCATCCACCGCGCCGATTACGCCGCCGCAGGCCGCTAACGCGCAGATTAAAGTGTATGATACCTCCAGCCAGCCACTGGCCGCGCTGCTGACGCAGGCCCAGCAGGATGGTGCCACCCTGGTGGTCGGCCCGCTACTGAAAGAAAATGTCGATCAACTGGCCGGCAGCACCACCACCCTGAACGTCTTGGCGCTCAACCAGCCGGAAACGCCGAAAGACAATCCGAACATTTGCTACTTCGCGCTTTCACCGGAAGATGAAGCCCGCGATGCTGCCCGCCACATTTGGGAACAGCAGAAACGGCAACCGCTGCTGTTGATCCCGCGCGGCGCCTTCGGCGATCGCGTTGCCAAAGCCTTTAATCAGGAGTGGCAGAAACTGGGCGGCCAAACGGTGCTGCAGCAAAATATCGGCTCCGCCGGTGAACTGCGCCAAATGGTGAACAGCGGCGGCATTCGCATGTCGGGCACGCCAATCTCCACCGCGCCGGCACCGCAGGCGGTCACCATTGCCGGGCTGACCATTCCTGCGCCACCGAGTGATACGCCAGCAGCCAGCGGCGGCAGCGTAGACTCGGTCTATATCGTCGCGACCCAGTCCCAGCTGACGTTGATTAAACCGATGATCGACATGGCCACCAACTCGCGCAGCAAGCCGGCGATGTACGCCAGTTCGCGCAGCTATCAGGCCGGGGCCGGTCCGGATTTCCGCCTGGAAATGGAAGGCCTGCAGTTCAGCGATATCCCGTTGCTGGCCGGTGCCAACCCGCAGCTGTTGCAGCAGGCAAGCAGCCAGTTCCGCAACGACTACTCGCTGGTGCGCCTCTACGCCATGGGGATGGATGCCTGGACATTGTCCAACCACTTTGCTGAAATGCGCCAGTTGCCCGGCTTCCAGGTCTCCGGCACCACTGGCATGCTGACCGCCTCACCCGGTTGCGTCATCAACAGAAAACTGCCTTGGCTGCAATACCGCCAGGGCATGGTCGTCCCGGTCTCTTGAGTCAACGCGCCACAGGGGCGGGCTATGAATTACAGGCCCGCCACTATCTGGAACGCGCCGGGCTCACCTTCTTCGCCGCCAATGTTACGCTGCGCGGCGGTGAGCTCGACCTCATCATGCGCGATGGCCAAACCTGGGTGTTCGTTGAAGTACGCTACCGACGCAGCGATGCGTTTGGCGGTGCAGCCGCCAGCGTTACCTATCGCAAGCAACAGCGGTTGCTGCATGCCGCCGCCGTTTGGCTGGCGGGGCGCGGAGCCAGTTTTGACACATCGTCTTGCCGTTTTGATGTTTTGGCCATTACCGGTAACCAGTTAGAATGGATACCCAATGCCTTCAATGCGGATTAAACGCGGTTTACCGGTGCAGACCGGCCCTTTGACTTAGTGGATTAATACAACGTGCTGGATAGAATTAAAGCCTGTTTTACCGAAAGCATCCAAACCCAGATTGCGGCGGCGGAAGCTTTGCCCGACGCCATCTCGCGTGCAGCAATGACGCTGGTTCAATCCTTACTCAACGGCAATAAAATTCTGTGCTGCGGTAACGGCACCTCGGCAGCCAATGCGCAGCATTTCGCCGCCAGCATGATCAACCGCTTTGAAACCGAGCGCCCAAGCCTGCCGGCCATTGCACTGAATGCCGATAACGTGGTGCTGACCGCGATCACCAACGATCGCCTGCACGATGAAGTCTATGCCAAACAGGTTCGCGCGCTCGGCCACGCCGGCGACGTGCTGCTGGCAATTTCCACCCGCGGCAACAGCCGTGATATTGTGAAAGCGGTCGAAGCCGCCGTGACGCGTGACATGACGATTGTCGCACTTACCGGTTACGACGGTGGGGAGCTGGCCGGCTTACTTGGCCAACAGGATGTCGAGATCCGTATCCCTTCCCACCGCAGTGCACGCATTCAGGAAATGCATATGCTGACTGTAAATTGCCTATGCGACCTGATAGATAACACGTTGTTTCCCCACCAGGACGATTAAGGAACTGAGATGAAGCTAAAAGCCACATTTGCAGTGCTGTCCAGCGCCCTGCTGTTACAAGGTTGTATT
The DNA here is from genome assembly GCA_012719855.1 of Serratia liquefaciens. Lineage (GTDB taxonomy): Bacteria > Pseudomonadota > Gammaproteobacteria > Enterobacterales > Enterobacteriaceae > Serratia > Serratia liquefaciens_A. The sequence continues at coordinate 136,127 of JAAXZN010000054.1, forward strand.
GCAGGCGTTGTCGTTGGCAGCGCCGCCGTCGCCACTAAAACGGCCACCGACCCACGCAGCGTGGGCACTCAGGTAGACGATGGGACGCTGGAAGCCCGGGTTGAAAATGCCCTGAGCAAAGATCAGCAACTGAAGAAAGAAGCCCGGGTGGTTGCAACCGCCTATCAGGGTAAAGTCCTGCTGACCGGCCAATCGCCAAGCACCGATCTGGCGGCCCGTGCCAAGCAGATTGCCATGGGTGTTGAAGGCACCACCGAAGTGTATAACGAGATCCGTCAGGGGACGCCGGTTAGCCTGAGCACTGCCTCTTCAGATACCTGGATCACCACCAAGGTCCGTTCACAGCTGCTCACCAGCGATACGGTGAAGTCATCCAACGTGAAAGTGACCACTGAAAATGGCGAAGTGTTCTTGCTGGGCCTGGTCACGCAACAGGAAGGCCAGTCTGCGGCGCAGATCGCCAGCCAGGTGAGCGGCGTAAAACACGTCACCACCGCCTTTACCTTCGTGAAATAATCCTTCAGGCAAGGGGCCTTCCCCTTGCCGCTTTTCTGCACGCTCCCTGCTGTTTTACCCTGGTTTAATGAGTCGCGTTTAAAGTAACCTCTCACTTCATTACGGATAAAATTCAAATGGACAGAATTTTAATCGGTTTTCTCACTGCCGTTTCTTTATTCACCACCGACGTTTCCGCCGCCAATCCCCCACAGGAAGTTCCCCGTGCCGAGCATGCCCCGGCTTCGATGGCCGATCAAACCGTTGCCACTGAAGGCGCGATCACGGTCAACCAGGTAAAAATCAATTATCAGGCGCAAACCGGGGTGCTGGAATTGAGTAAAGACGACCCGGAAGATCCCGTGACCGGCATGTTCTATGTCGCGTATTTCAAAAAGAATGAGAATAAGAGCGAGAGCAGGCCGATTACCTTTATCTACAACGGCGGGCCGGGCTCTGCCTCGCTTTGGCTGCATATGGGAGCTCTGGGGCCTAAACGGGTTATCGCTACTCAGCCAGAAAAAACACAGCTGGCGCCTTACCCACTAACCGATAACCAATACAGCCTGCTCAACGTCAGCGATCTGGTGTTTATCGATGCCCCCGGGACGGGTTACAGCCGCTTTTCCAGCAGCGCTGCCAGCCAGCCGGAGAGAGCGCAGCAAAAATCACAGAGTGCCAGCAACGTTTATGGCGTCAACGGCGATGCTCAGGCTTTTTCTCAATTTATCGTTCAGTTTCTAACGCATTACCAACGCTGGAACTCACCTAAATATTTATTGGGTGAAAGCTACGGCACTACCCGCTCGGTGGTATTGGCCGAGACGCTAAAAAATCAGAATATCGATCTTAACGGCATTATCCTGATGTCGCAGTTTCTGAACTACGACAATAATGTCGACGATCCTAATCAAAACCCCGGCGTCGATCAGCCTTACTATCTGGCGCTACCAACCTACGCAGCCAGCGCATGGTACCACCAGCGGCTGCCGGGCAAACACCAGAGCCTGCAAACCTTGCTAGACCAGGCCGAGCAGTTTGCGCTGGGGACTTATGCCCAGGCATTGCTGCAAGGCGCCAATCTGCCTGAAAAAGATCGCCAAACGCTCGCCGAGCAGCTTTACCAATTTACCGGCATTCCGGCCGATTATTGGCTCAAGGCCAATCTGCGCCTGAGTGGGCCGGTTTTCGCCAAGCAACTGTTGAGCCGTCAGGACGAGACCATTGGCAGAATCGATACCCGCTATCGTGGACCGTCGCTGGATAATATCGCTGAAACGTCCAATTACGATCCCAACATCAGTGCAATTACTTCCGCCTACGTCGCGCAATTCCACGATTATCTTGGCAAAACGCTGCATTTTAGCGCCGACCAAAACTATCGCGCATTTTCCGATGAGACATATGACTGGAACATGTCCAGCAACAGCCGGGACAGATCATTTAACGTGTTGCCGAGCCTGTCACGGGTGATGAAAATGAACCCGGCAATGAGAGTGATGGTGATAGGCGGAGTTTACGATCTGGCCACTCCTTACTTCGTCGCCAAATATGAGATGAGCCACCTGCCCGTGTCGCCCAAATTACGCGACAATATCCGTTTCTATTGGTATGACACCGGGCATATGCCGTACGTGGATGAGCCATCGCTCAAAAAGATGCATGCGGATTTAAGTGCATTTATCAGCAATAAGCCCTGATGCGGACTAGCCGCTAAAGAGAGAGATACCTTGCCCGAAAGCAGGGTATCTCTTGGTTAATCCAGCTTATTCTCTTTCAGGAAACCTTCCCCACCCAACTGACGCATCTGGCGCATGATCCACTGCTGTCGCTGTATGACATAGCCGGAAGGCGCATTGGCCTTGAAGCGATGCGGATTGGGCAGCACGGCTGCCAGCAACGCGGCCTCCGAGGCAGTCAGGCGCTTGGCCGGTTTATTGAAGTAGCGCCGTGACGCTTCCTCTACGCCGAACACGCCGTCACCGAACTCCACGATATTCAGGTATACCGTCAGGATCCGACGCTTGGTCCACACCAGCTCAATGCCGGAGGTCAAACCGGCCTCCAATCCTTTGCGCAACCAGCTGCGGCCATCCCACAGAAACAGGTTCTTCGCGGTTTGCTGCGACAGCGTCGAAGCGCCGCGAATGCGCGTAGGTCGACGTTCATTATGGCTGAACGCCTTTTCTATCGCCGCCACGTCAAAACCCCAGTGATCCGGGAACTTCTGATCTTCTGCGGCCATCACCGCCAGCGCCATCTGCGGGGAAATCTCATCCATCGACACCCAGTCGGAGTGTGCCACATAGCCAAAATCGCCCCTCAGCCAGGCACCGATCTGCCGCTCTACCATCACCGCCGAAAAAGGCACCGGCAAAAAAGCGAAGGCCACGATGCCCAGCAGCCATACCCCGACCACCGCGATCGCGGCGCGTTTCAACCAAAACCATGGCCGGGATAGCATCGATTTGCCCACAGACTTTCTCATTCAGCCAAGTCCAGCACCCGTGAAACCAGCTTATCAATCCCGCGGGCAGCTTCACCGATTGATTTCGCCAACATATAGGCCGGCGTGGTCACCACTTTGTTCTCAATATCCACCACGATATCGTCAACCGGGCAAATGACCGGCTCACCGCCCATGGCATCAATCACTTCACCGAGGTCAGGATCGTTGCCAATGGTCAGCCGCACTTGTTGATCCAGCAGCTTTGGCAGCAGCGCCGGCGCAATGCACATAAAACCGATTGGTTTATTTGCCTTATGCATTTCTTGCGTTAGCTTCGCCAAATCTTTATCAATCCAGCATTCCGCCCCTTCGCTGGCAAAACTGCTGAGGTTCTTTGCCGCACCAAACCCACCGGGGACGATCAGGGCGTCCAGTTGGTCGGCATCGGCCTGTGAAAGCGGCTGGATCTTGCCTCTCGCAATGCGTGCGGACTCCAGCAAAACATTGCGCGCCTCCGGCATTTCATCGCCAGATAAGTGATTAATAACATGAAGTTGAGGTTTATCAGGCGCAAAGCACACCGCCTGCGCGCCTGCCCGGTCCAACGCCAGCAGCGTCAGGACGGCCTCATGGATCTCCGTACCGTCATAAACCCCACAGCCGCTCAGCACTACGCCCACGTTTTTCATCACCCTTCCTCCTGTTGATACTGTCAACTGGTTAGTGCTCGGAGTAGACAAACACTAATCTACATCACACATTTTAATGAATCTTCTAACAAGAGCGCTTACATTTGGTATGTTGTTGGCTGTATGATGTTTAGGAATTCTCTACAACCTGCTCGACCAGAACACTAAATCCAATACGCAGGTTCACAATTTCCCTGGTGTTGGCGCAATATTCGCGCACCCCGGCCTAGGTCGGGGTCATTTTTTTTCAGCTTCCGCTACCCACGCTCGCAGTACCTGCACATCGTTACGCCACTCCTGCTTCAGCTCATCCACCCAGTCCTGCACGTTATCCCACCATGCCGGCAACGTCGGGGTTTGAATTTGCTGTGCCAGCTGTTGCAGATGGCGCAGACCCACCGAACCCGCAGCGCCTTTAATCTTGTGCCCTTCTTCCGTGATGCCTTTCTGGTCGCGCGCGGTCATATTGGAATCCAGCACCGCCAGATAGCCCGGCATCATTTGCTCAAACATCTCCAGGCTCTGATGGATCAACTGCGGCCCCACCAGGTCCATGTACTGTTCCAGCATGGTGGTATCCAGTAAAGACTCATTAATTTGCATCGTCTTTTGCTCCATTTTCTTTGTGGTGTGAGAGGGTTGATGATCCCAGTAATGTTTAATCACCTTGGTCAGCGCCGGCACCGACAGCGGCTTGCTCAGCACGTCGTCCATCCCCGCGTCGAGATACTCTTTTTTGTCTTTCAGCACGTTGGCGGTCAATGCAACCAGCGGCGGCAACGCCTGCCCGGCATAGCGCTCTCGCAGCACCCGGGCGATATCCAGCCCGGTCATGTCCGGCAATTGGATATCCAGCAACACCAGATCGAACTCGTCCGGATCAAACATCGCCAGTGCATCCTTGCCGTTCATCGCCACTTCGACGCTGTTGCCCAGCTTCTCCAGCACCGAACGCGCCACAATCACGTTCAGCTCGATATCTTCGACCAGCAGGATATGCAGCGCCGGTAATGGCAAGGCCTCTTCCGCCTGCGTTTCACTTTCCGCTTCCTGCACCGCCGGCGCCTGGATGGTCAAGGTGAAGCAAGAACCGTGCCCTTGCACGCTGTTGACGGTGATATCGCCGCCCATGCTCTGCGCCAGGCGCTTGGAAACCGCCAGCCCAATGCCGGTACCGGTTGCCGGACGACCGCCGTGCTGGTCCTTGACCTGATAATACATGGCGAAGATCTTGTCCTGTTCATCCTGCGGAATGCCCATGCCGGAGTCTTCCACCTCAAACACCAGCCGATCCTGCTCCTCACGCCGCACGCGGACCACAATTTGCCCCTGCGGCGTGAATTTCACCGCATTGCCGATCAGGTTCCATAGGATCTGCCGCAGGCGGGTACCATCGGTAATGATTTGCTGCGGCAGCGGTGGCTGCGGCTCCATCACAAACTGCAGGCCTTTCGGTTGAGCCAACAGGCCGGAGAGGTTTTCCAGGTCCGCCAGGAAGCCGGTGAAATCTACCGGTTGATTGTCGAGCTGCACCTTGCGCCGCTCAAGCTTGTCCATCTCGATAATGTCGTTGAAGATATTGCCCAGGGTAATGGCGCTGACATGGATGGTTTTGAGGTATTTCAGCTGTTCGTCGTTTAACTCGGTATCGAGCAGAATGCGGCTCAGCCCGACAATGCCGTTAAGCGGCGTACGAAGCTCATGGCTGATCGTGGAGATGAAGGTGGTCTTGTCCCTGCTGGCGTTCTCCAACGCGTCCTGATAGCGCTTACGCTCGGTTATATCGCGGCCGAAGCCCATCAGCCCATGCCGTTTGCCGACGCGATCGTAAAACGGCACTTTGCGCAGCTCAAAACAGGCCTTGCGCCCGTCCGGATAGACCAGCCACTGTTCATAGGTCAGCGAAACGTTGTGGCGGAACACTTTCTCATCGGTTTCTATCACCTTTTCGGCGATTTCCTGGCCGTAAACGTCGTACGGCGTCAGGCCAATCAGCTGTTTTTCGCTTTTGCCGGTCAGCAGCTCCATCGCCCGGTTACAGCCGGAGAATTCTTTGTCTTCGTTGCGGTAATACACCAGGTCCGGCGAGGCATCGAGGAAAGAACGCAACAGCGCCGACTGCTGGCCCAGTTCGATTTGCGCCAGTTCACGCTGTTCCATCTCTTCCGTCAGCTTGTCCATCACCTGCTGGCGCTCTTCTTCCGCCTTGATACGGTCGGCAATTTCCTGATTCAGCTGGCTGATGTTGTCCTTAAGCTGCTGGTTCAGCTCCAGGTCGCGGTGGCGCATTTCTTCCAGCTTATCCACCAGCCGCGCCAGGCGCTGGCGTGATTCTTCAAGCTGTTCGACCACCACCGACAGAAAGTAGACTGCCCAGGGCGTAATCAACAGGCCGAAGAAGATTGAGCGCACCACGTCGATGCTTTCCACTTCGCCGCGCAGCAGCATGGTCACCGCCATCTGCACCACCATCGCCAGCACCACCAGCGCCGACGCCAGCAGCAGCGAAAAGCGTACCAGCCCCAGTTTTACCATTAAATCAACGTAGTACTGGGCTAACACCCGGATTTGCTTCATAGCCGCTCCCATCAGACAGAATCGTCTAAATCATACCGTAAAACACCGAGGAGATAAGGAAGCAAACGCCGAAGTGTGGGAAAGATTGCAAATCAAAACAGCGATCAAGGGCGATATTGCTGCTTTTCATCCAATCGGCTGCCCTGCCCGCCATGGCGTTGCAAATAGCCGCCGACCGCCTGCATGCCGTTCCAGCGGTTTTCGCACCATAACGGTGCCAGCAGCGTCGGCCGCCGCGCGCTGGCGGAAATACGGTGATATACCACCTCCTTCGGCGTATGGCGAATCATCTCCCCGGCGCTGGCGGCATAGGCCTCAAGCGACAGTTCAGGCAGCCGGCCCGCCTGCCAGGCCCGCGCCAGCGTGCTGCCAGTCACGATGTGCAGCGGATGCAGCTTGATGCCATCCACGCCGCTGTCCACCACCCGTTGTAAGGTGGTCAAGTGGTCGGCTGCGGTTTCCCCCGGCAGCCCGACAATCAGATGGCTGCATACCTTCAGCCCGCGCTCGCGTGCCCGTTGGGCGGTGTGCTGATAACAGGAGAAATTATGGCCGCGGTTGATGCGCTTTAGCGTTTTATCGTGCGCCGTCTGCAACCCGAGCTCCAGCCACACTTCGTAGCCTTTTTCGCGGTAACCCGCCAGCAGATCCAGGGCGGCAGGTGGCACGCAGTCCGGCCGGGTTCCGACACAAATGCCGACCATATCCGCCTGGCCCAACGCCTGGCGATACATTTCCGCCAGCAGATTCACTTCTGCATAAGTACTGGTATAGGCCTGGAAATAGGCCAGGTAGCGTTTTGCGCGATTCACCCTGCCGGCCTGCAGCGCCAACTGTTCGGCGATGCTTTGATGCTGCATCTGTTCATCGGCAAATGAAGCGACATTGCAGAAGGTACAGCCACCGCGCCCCAGCGTGCCGTCGCGGTTCGGGCAACTGAACCCGCCGTGCAGCGTGAGTTTATGGATCTTTTCGCCGTATCGCCGCTGAAGGTCGGCACCAAACATATTGACTAATTGCGGCAACTGCATAATCTTGGGGGTCTCTGTGCTCAAAGCCCGTGATGCTAATAAAAAACGGCTTTTCCCGCGATGACAGAGATCAACGCTTTCTCCGCAAGGCTTCACCAAGCATAACTATTCATTATAAATGCAAATAAAATCATCCTGACCGAGATGAATTTTTCTTATTTCTACGCAACCGTTAACGCCAGTATGACATTGCGATGAAAAATAGTTGCAAACAACAAAAAAGAATAAGTTATTAGAATAAAACTCTGACATTCCCACCCGCACTAGCATGGTGCAGAGATTCAGGCGTTGCACTATAGTGAGACAGCTCACATTTCTTCGGGGGGCGACGCTCCTCTGCGCAAGCTCAAAAAACGCCAAAAAACAATTAATATCAAATAATTAAATACAATTATTTCATTAGAAAACCCCCTTAGGCCTATATTTGACCTGCGTATTCTTTCTCGCTAAGTTGGAAGTCCGCTGGAAGCTTTCTGGACGGGCAAACGTCTCGTCATATTTATGCAGTAATTTAAGACTCCCTCTTAAAACAAGTCATTTACCACTTGTGAGCACCATCACGAGAGGCCATTGACGGAGGGCGGAAAAGCAGATCGGCGATATTCAGCTTGCTGATTGGACTTCTGCCTGACGTTGAGAAGCCCGCTCGTGAGTCGGTTGTGAGAGTCACGCAGAGCCTGGGGAGGTTCACTGATATGTTGTACGATAAATCCCAAGAGCGGGACAACTGTGGTTTCGGCCTGATCGCCCACATAGAAGGCGAACCTAGCCATAAGGTCGTGCGTACCGCTATTCACGCACTGGCCCGCATGCAGCACCGTGGCGCAATCCTTGCTGACGGCAAGACTGGCGACGGTTGCGGCCTGTTATTACAAAAGCCCGACCGCTTTTTCCGCATGGTGGCGGAAGAGCGCAGCTGGCGCTTAGCCAAGAACTACGCCGTTGGCATGATGTTCCTCAGCCAGAACGAAGAGGAAGCCCGTGCCAGCCGCCGCATTGTAGAAGAAGAGCTGCAGAACGAAACGCTGTCGGTTGTTGGCTGGCGTGAAGTGCCGACCAACCCGGACGTTTTGGGTGAAATTGCCCTCTCCTCCCTGCCGCGTATTGAACAGATTTTCGTTAACGCCCCGGCCGGTTGGCGTCCACGCGATATGGAACGCCGCCTGTTTATCGCGCGTCGCCGTATCGAGAAGCGCGTCCAGGACGACAGCTTCTATGTTTGCAGCTTTTCGAATCTGGTGACGATCTATAAAGGCCTGTGCATGCCTGCGGATCTGCCCCGTTTCTATCTTGATTTGGCGGACCTGCGTCTGGAGTCGGCCATCTGCCTGTTCCACCAGCGTTTTTCCACCAATACCGTACCACGCTGGCCGCTGGCGCAGCCGTTCCGCTATCTGGCGCACAACGGCGAAATCAACACCATCACCGGCAACCGCCAATGGGCGCGCGCCCGTACTTATAAATTCCAGACGCCGCTGATCCCGGATCTGCAAACGGCAGCGCCGTTCGTTAACGAAACCGGTTCCGACTCCAGCTCGCTGGATAACATGCTGGAGCTGTTGCTGGCTGGCGGTATGGATTTGATCCGCGCCATGCGCCTGCTGGTTCCGCCAGCCTGGCAGAACAACCCGGATATGGACACCGATCTGCGCGCCTTCTTCGACTTCAACTCGATGCATATGGAGCCGTGGGACGGCCCTGCCGGTATCGTGATGTCCGACGGCCGCTACGCCGCCTGTAACCTGGACCGTAACGGTCTGCGTCCGGCACGCTACGTCATCACCAAAGACAAGCTGATTACCTGTGCCTCTGAAGTCGGCATCTGGGATTACCAGCCGGATGAAGTGGTAGAGAAAGGCCGCGTGGGCCCTGGCGAGCTGATGGTGATCGATACCCGCAGCGGCAAGATCCTGCACTCTGCCGAAACCGACGACGATCTGAAAAGCCGCCACCCGTATAAGGAGTGGATGGAAAAGAACGTCAAGCGGCTGGTGCCGTTCGAAGACCTGCCGGCCGATCAGGTCGGCAGTCGTGAGCTTGACGACTCGCAGCTCGAGACTTACCAGAAACAGTTCGGCTACAGCAGCGAAGAACTGGATCAGGTGATCCGCGTGCTGGGCGAAATTGGCCAGGAAGCTACCGGCTCAATGGGTGATGATACCCCGTTTGCCGTGCTGTCCAGCCGCCCACGCATCATCTATGACTATTTCCGTCAGCAGTTCGCTCAGGTGACCAACCCACCTATCGATCCGCTGCGCGAAGCGCACGTCATGTCGCTGGCCACCAGTATCGGCCGTGAAATGAACGTGTTTTGCGAGGCCGAAGGCCAGGCGCACCGTTTAAGCTTTAAATCGCCGATCCTGCTTTACTCCGATTTCAAACAGCTCACTACGCTGGAAGGCGAATACTATCGGGCCGACACGCTCGATCTGACCTTTGATCCGGCGGAGCAGGATCTGGAGCAGACCATCCGTTCCCTGTGCGACGAAGCGGAACGTAAAGTCCGCGACGGGGCCGTGCTGCTGGTGCTGTCAGACCGTGCCATCACCCCCCAACGCCTGCCGGTGCCTGCACCAATGGCCGTCGGTGCGATCCAGACCCGTCTGGTCGAGAAAAGCCTGCGCTGCGATGCCAACATCATTGTTGAAACCGCCAGTGCCCGCGATCCGCACCATTTCGCCGTACTGTTAGGCTTTGGTGCGACCGCGGTCTACCCTTACCTGGCTTACGAAACGCTGGCCAAGTTGGTAGATACCCAGGCAATCGACAAGAAATACCGCGACGTGATGCTGAACTACCGCAACGGTATCAATAAGGGCCTGTACAAGATCATGTCCAAAATGGGCATCTCTACTATCGCCTCTTACCGCTGCGCCAAACTGTTCGAGGCCGTCGGCCTGCACCGCGATCTGTCCGATTTGTGTTTCCAGGGCGTGGTCAGCCGCATCGGCGGTGCCAGCTTCAGCGACATCCAACAGGATCTGCAGAACCTGTCCAAGCGTGCGTGGTTGAAACGTAAACCGCTGGAACAGGGCGGCCTGCTGAAGTTCGTCCACGACGGCGAGTACCATGCGTACAACCCTGACGTGGTGAGCACGTTGCAAACGGCAGTGCACAGCGGCAAGTACAGCGACTATCAGACTTATGCCAAGCTGGTGAACGAGCGTCCGGTGGCCATGCTGCGCGACCTGTTGGCCATCACGCCGAAGGGCACGCCAATTCCGGTTGATCAGGTTGAGCCTGCCGAATCGCTGTTCAAACGTTTCGATACCGCGGCGATGTCTATCGGTGCCCTGAGCCCTGAAGCGCACGAGTCGTTGGCCATTGCCATGAACAGCCTCGGCGGTTTCTCCAACTCAGGCGAAGGCGGTGAAGATCCGGCCCGTTACGGCACCAATAAGGTGTCGCGCATCAAGCAGGTGGCATCCGGCCGTTTCGGCGTGACGCCGGCTTACCTGGTGAATGCCGATGTGATCCAAATTAAAGTGGCGCAAGGGGCCAAACCGGGTGAAGGTGGCCAGTTGCCGGGGGATAAGGTCACCCCTTATATCGCCAAGCTGCGTTATTCGGTACCGGGCGTGACGCTGATCTCGCCGCCACCGCACCACGACATCTACTCGATTGAAGATCTGGCACAGCTGATCTTCGACCTGAAACAGGTCAATCCGAAGGCCATGATTTCGGTGAAGCTGGTTTCCGAACCGGGCGTGGGCACCATCGCGACCGGCGTGGCAAAAGCCTATGCGGATCTGATCACCATTGCCGGCTATGACGGCGGTACCGGCGCCAGCCCACTGTCTTCAGTGAAATACGCCGGCTGCCCGTGGGAATTGGGGTTGGTAGAAACCCAGCAAGCGCTGGTGGCCAACGGACTGCGCCATAAAATTCGCCTGCAGGTGGACGGTGGCCTGAAAACCGGCGTGGATATCGTTAAAGCAGCAATTCTGGGCGCAGAAAGCTTCGGCTTCGGCACCGGCCCTATGGTGGCGCTGGGTTGTAAGTACCTGCGTATCTGTCACCTGAACAACTGCGCAACCGGCGTGGCAACTCAGGATGAAAAACTGCGCCGCGATCATTACCACGGCCTGCCGGAACGCGTGACCAATTACTTCCAGTTTATCGCGCGCGAAACCCGCGAGATCATGGCGCAATTAGGGGTCAGCCAACTGGTGGATCTGATTGGTCGTACCGATTTCCTGACCGAGCTGGACGGTATCTCCGCCAAACAGAACAAGCTGGATCTGTCGCCGTTGCTGAAAACCGCCACGCCACATCCGGGCAAGGCGCTGCATTGCACCGAAAGCAGCAACCCACCGTTCGACCAAGGGTTGATGAACAAGGATCTGCTGGCGCAGGCGGAACCGCATATTGAAGCGAAAAGCAGCAAAGCCTTCTACTTCGATATCCGCAACACCGACCGCTCTGTCGGCGCTACCCTGTCCGGAGCCATCGCTACCGTGCACGGCGACCAGGGCATGGCGGCCGATCCGATCAAGGCCTACTTCTCCGGTACCGCCGGCCAGAGCTTCGGCGTATGGAATGCGGGCGGCGTAGAACTGACCCTGACCGGCGACGCCAACGACTACGTCGGCAAAGGCATGGCCGGCGGCCGTATCGCCGTGCGTCCACCGATTGGCTCCGCGTTCCGCAGTCATGAAGCAAGCATCATCGGCAACACCTGCCTGTACGGCGCTACCGGCGGCAAGCTGTTCGCTGCGGGCCGTGCGGGTGAGCGCTTCGCCGTACGCAACTCCGGTGCCATCACCGTGGTAGAAGGCATCGGCGACAACGGTTGTGAATACATGACCGGCGGCATCGTCTGCGTGTTGGGCAAAACCGGCATCAACTTTGGTGCGGGCATGACCGGCGGCTTCGCCTACGTGCTGGATGAAGACGGCGAGTTCCGTAAACGTGTGAACCCGGAACTGGTGGAAGTGTTGGATGTCGACCAACTGGCAATTCATGAAGAGCACCTGCGCGGATTGATTACCGAGCACGTGCAGGCGACCGGTTCTTCGCGTGCGGAAGAGATCCTGGCCAACTGGCCGGAATGGGCACCGAAGTTTGCTCTGGTCAAGCCGAAGTCCAGTGATGTCAAAGCATTGTTGGGTCACCGTAGTCGTTCCGCAGCCGAGCTGCGGGTTCAGGCGCAGTAAGAGGTCATTAAATGAGTCAGAATGTTTATCAATTTATCGACCTGCAGCGCGTTGATCCGCCAAAGAAACCGCTGAAGATCCGTAAAATTGAGTTTGTAGAGATTTACGAGCCGTTTTCGGAAACTCAGGCGAAAGCGCAGGCGGACCGCTGCCTGTCTTGCGGTAACCCTTATTGCGAATGGAAATGCCCGGTTCACAACTACATCCCGAACTGGCTGAAGCTGGCGAATGAAGGCCGCATCATGGAGGCGGCGGATCTGGCGCACCAGACCAACAGCCTGCCGGAAGTCTGCGGCCGCGTTTGCCCACAGGATCGCCTGTGTGAAGGCTCTTGTACCCTCAACGATGAGTTCGGTGCGGTGACCATCGGTAGTATCGAGCGCTATATCAGCGATAAAGCGATCGAAATGGGCTGGAAACCCGACATGTCCCATGTGCTGCCTACCGGCAAGCGCGTAGCGGTTATCGGTGCCGGTCCTGCCGGCTTGGCCTGTGCCGATGTGCTGACCCGTAACGGTGTGAAAGCGGTGGTTTACGATCGCCATCCCGAGATCGGTGGCCTGCTGACCTTCGGCATTCCGGCCTTCAAGCTGGAAAAAGAAGTGATGGTGAAGCGCCGTGGTATCTTCAGCGAGATGGGCATTGAATTCCAGCTCAACACTGAAGTGGGCAAAGACATCGCCATGGAAACGCTGCTGAGTGAGTTTGACGCGGTGTTCCTCGGTGTCGGTACCTATCAATCGATGCGCGGTGGCCTGGAGAATGAAGACGCGCCGGGGGTCTACGACGCATTGCCGTTCCTGATTGCCAACACCAAGCAGCTGATGGGTTATCAAGCCGAGCAGCATGAGCCGTATGTCAGCATGGAAGGCAAGCGCGTCGTGGTGCTGGGCGGTGGTGATACCGCAATGGACTGCGTACGCACCTCTATCCGCCAGGGCGCCACCGAGGTTATCTGCGCCTACCGTCGTGATGAAGCCAACATGCCAGGCTCCAAGCGCGAAGTGAAAAACGCGCGTGAGGAAGGGGTTGATTTCAAATTCAACCTGCAGCCGCTGAGCATCGAACTGAACAGCGCCGGCCGCGTCGCCGGTGTGAAAATGGTTCGTACCCAACTGGGTGCGCCAGACGCCAATGGTCGTCAGGTTGCAGAACAGGTGCCAGGCTCCGAGCACGTCATCGATGCCGATGCCGTGGTCATGGCGTTTGGTTTCCGTCCGCACCAGATGGACTGGCTGGCTGCCCACGACGTCGAGCTCGACAAGCAAGGCCGCATCGTGGCACCGGAGAGCACGGATAATGCCTTCCAAACCAGCAACCCGAAAATCTTCGCCGGTGGCGATGCGGTGCGCGGTTCTGACCTGGTGGTCACGGCGATTGCCGAGGGGCGTAAAGCCGCCGATGGCATCATGAGCTATCTGGAAGTGTAATCTTCCGCTGACCTCCCCCCCAAGGGCCCGCAGCCAAAACTGCCGGGCCTTTGTTTTTTCACCGCTGCCCACACGCTTTGTAACACCCCCTTTAACCCAACGCGCTATAGTATTGAGTTAGCATCACTCAGGGGCGCTGCTGCGTCTGATATCTTGATAAGGATAGCTAACCATGAAATTCTCCTTTCCCTTACTGACCGGCGCACTGCTGGTTGTCAGCTTCAATTCACTGGCCATGTCGCTCGACTCTCAGGAAGTGGGTTACAACATTGAGGCACGCGGTGCGGCGTCGGTGGTCGCTCAATTGGCTAAAGCAGGCCAGCTTGCCGCGGTAGAAAAAAACATCAAACTGGGCGACGATAACTGGATCGCGTTGGCCCCTAAACTGGCCAACGGCGGCAATGCCTCCTTTACCGCCGGCGTGAAGTCAGCCCTGTCTTCCGCGTTGGTCTATAACCCCGCGGCGGTGCTGCATGCTCTCGACAAAGGCAACAACTTACCGATCAACGATATCTGTACCGCTCCGCCGGAAGTGCAAGGCGATACCGCTATCACCACGTTCAAGCAGCGCGCCACCCATGCACTCACCACCGTGCGTATCGGCGACCTCAGTGCACCGCGTGACGCCTGTATCGCCTCATTGAAAAGCTAAGCCAAGCTGGATCGCAGGCAGTAAAAATCCACCTCTTGAAGAGGTGGCTTTACATGGGGCTCCCTAGAAGGGAGCCTTGTCCGTTTTAATCCTGTAACAACTCCATTTGCTGTTCGTATTCTTGGTCCTTCTTATCCTGATACCTCACATAACGCCTGA
>JAAXZN010000055.1 GCA_012719855.1 Serratia liquefaciens
CATTGGGGATTTACGATCTGATCCAGCAACGCCACGCGATCTGCCGTAACTACCCGATCATCGGTCGGTTGCGCTTTTTCTTCGAATTTATCCGCCCGGAAATACGCCAATATTTACTGGAAGAAGACAACGCGCAGATCCCGTTTTCACGAACTCAACGCACGCTGGTTTACCGACGAGCCAAAAATGAGATGGGCGACAAGCCCTTCGGTACCCAGTTGGACGTTTATCAAACCGGTTATGAATGCATTGGACATTCCATGCGCCCGGTCGAGGTGTCCGATCCCACCAGCTTTCGCGTGACGATCGGCGGCCCAGGCTGCAGCCAGCCGTATTCCGCGTCTATTTTCAACATTTCCGCCATGAGTTTCGGTGCCCTGTCGGCCAACGCCATTCGCGCCCTCAATCTTGGGGCAGCAAAAGGCAATTTCTACCACGACACCGGCGAAGGCAGCATCAGCCGTTATCACCGCGAAAACGGTGGCGATCTGGTCTGGGAATTGGGCAGCGGCTACTTCGGCTGTCGTACTGCCGACGGCCATTTTGATCCGCAGCGCTTCGCCGAGCAGGCCAAAAACCCGCAGGTGAGAATGATTGAAATCAAACTCAGTCAGGGGGCCAAACCCGGCCATGGCGGCATCTTGCCGGCAAAAAAAGTGGATGCGGAAATCGCCGCAACGCGCGGCGTGCCTGAAGGGGTCGACTGTATTTCTCCGGCCTCGCACAGCGCCTTCAGCACCCCAATAGAAATGATGCATTTCATCCAACAGCTGCGCGAACTGTCCGGTGGCAAACCCGTGGGCTTCAAACTCTGTATCGGCCACCCGTGGGAATTTGTCGCCATCGCCAAAGCGATGTTGCAAACCCAGATATTGCCGGACTTTATTGTAGTGGACGGCAAAGAAGGCGGGACCGGCGCAGCACCGCTCGAACTGTCCAACTATATGGGTATGCCGCTGCGCGAAGGGCTGTTGTTCGTCCACAACACCCTGGTCGGCTGCGGACTACGCGACAAAATTAAGATTGGTGCCAGCGGTAAAATCATCAGCGCCTTCGATATCGCCAGCGTACTGGTACTGGGTGCCGACTGGGTAAACTCAGCCCGTGGTTTTATGTTCGCCGTCGGCTGCATTCAGTCGCAAAGCTGCCATACCAACCACTGCCCTACCGGGGTCGCTACCCAGGATCCGTTGCGACAGAAAGCCCTGGTGGTGCCGAACAAGGCCGAACGCGTTTATCACTTCCACCAGAATACGGTGAAAGCGCTGGCGGAAATGCTGGCGGCGGCTGGGGTCAGTCGCCCGGAGCAGCTGACTTCGCACCATATGCTGCGTCGCATCACCTCCACCGAAATCAAGGTCTACGCCGACATCTATTACTATCTGGAGCCTGGCGCACTGCTGGAAAAAGAGATCGAAAGCGATTTTTATGCGCGCATGTGGCGCATGGCAACGCCAAACAGTTTCGATCAGGCGATCGCCCTGCCGGCTTAAGGGGTACGTTTGTACCTTGTGAGGTGAAAGATAACGGGAATGAATTGCCCCCTCGCCTCGGGGAAGGACATTGGAGAGGGGGTTGCTTGCTACAGCGGCCCTCCCCCTCAGCGGCGAGAGGGCATGTGGGTTATGACTTACGCGCCGGGGCGTCGCCGGCCACGTAATAGTCGGCGTTACTACGCGGCAACGGCGTGCGTTGGCGGATGCGATCGGCAATTTTTTCGGCGATCATGATGGTGGTGGCGTTCAGGTTACCGGTAATGATCAGCGGCATAATGGACGCGTCCACCACCCGCAGACCTTCCATACCCTGCACTCGCCCTTGCCCATCCACCACCGCCATTTCGTCTTCGCCCATTTTGCATGAGCAGGAAGGATGGAAAGCGGTTTCGGCATGCTCACGCACAAAAGCGTCCAACTGTTCGTCGGTCTGCACTTCTGGCCCCGGGCTTATCTCGCGACCGCGATACTCGTCCAACGCAGGCTGCGCCATGATTTCGCGCGTAATGCGAATGGCGTCGCGGAACTCCTGCCAGTCCTGTTCGGTCGCCATATAGTTGAACAAGATGCTCGGATGTTGGCGCGGATCCTTCGATTTCACCTGCACCCGACCACGGCTCGGGGAGCGCATCGAGCCGACGTGTGCCTGGAAACCGTGCTCTTTCACCGCGTTGCTGCCGTTGTAGTTAATCGCCACCGGCAAGAAATGGTACTGAATGTTCGGCCAGGCAAACTCTTCGCGGCTGCGGATAAAGCCACCGGCTTCAAACTGGTTGCTGGCACCCACGCCGGTGCCGTTGAACAGCCACTCTGCGCCGATCTTTGGCTGGTTGAACCATTGCAATGCCGGGTACAGTGACACCGGCTTTTTACAGGCGTATTGCAGGTACATTTCCAGATGATCCTGCAAGTTCTCGCCCACGCCGGGCAGATCGTGCACCAGATCGATGTCCAGACGGTTCAGCAGCGACGCCGGACCAACGCCGGAACGCTGCAAAATCTGCGGCGAGGCGATCGCCCCGGCACACAGCAACACTTCCCGACGCGCACGGACGCTGGTGATTTGGTTACTCTCGCCCTGCAGGTAGTCAACGCCCACCGCGCGCTTACCCTCAAAGCGGATGCGGTCGGTTAACGCGTGAGTCACAATTTTCAGGTTTGAACGGGAACGAGCCTGATCCAGATACCCGCGCGCGGTGCTGGCGCGGCGGCCTTTCGGCGTGACAGTGCGATCCATCGGACCAAAGCCTTCCTGCTGGTAGCCGTTCAGGTCATCAGTACGCGGATAACCCGCCTGCACACCGGCCTCCACCATTGCGTGGAACAATTCATTATTGCCGGCTTTCGGCGTGGTCACGCTGACCGGGCCGTCACCGCCGTGAAAATCGTTCGGCCCGATATCGCGGGTTTCCGCCTTGCGGAAATACGGCAGGCAGTCCAGGTAGCTCCAGTCTTCCAACCCCGGTGCTTTTGCCCAGTTGTCGAAGTCCATCGCGTTGCCGCGGATGTAGCACATGCCGTTAATCAGTGATGAGCCACCCAGCCCTTTACCCCGGCCGCACTCCATGCGGCGGTTGTTCATATGCGGTTCAGGATCGGTTTCATACGCCCAGTTGTAACGGCGGCCTTGCAGCGGGAATGCCAGCGCGGCCGGCATCTGGGTGCGAAAATCCATCCGATAATCCGGGCCGCCGGCTTCCAGCAGCAATACGCTAACGTCAGCGTCTTCGGTTAAACGGGTAGCTAAAACGTTACCGGCTGAGCCGGCACCGATAATGATGTAATCGTATTCCATACATTATCTCCTTAATATAGAGATGCCTGAATAAAGCGAATGGCTTGAATATCGCATGCTGAATATATCAAGGCAGTTTTGGATGCAAAAAAGGATTATCCCCTATGGATTTCGAGTTACAGCTAGGCGGCAAGAGCGTGGAACCCCAGGAGCTTACTCAAGTAAGTGGCTGGGGTCCGCGTTCGCAGCCAACAACGCTGTAGCTTGAAAGACGACGGGGATATTTAAAAGATGGAAATATATTCGCCCAGCTCGACTTGCACCGATTTGATCTGGGTGTAATGTTCCAGCGTGCTGAGACCATTTTCACGGCCGACGCCAGACTGCTTATACCCGCCGACCGGCATTTCCGGCGCGGATTCACCCCAGGTGTTGATCCAGCAAATGCCGGCCTCCAACTGGTGGATTACCCGATGTGCCCGGGTCAGATCATTGGTCACCAACCCGGCAGCCAGGCCGAAGGTGGTGTCGTTCGCACGGCGTACCACTTCTTCTTCGCTGTGGTAAGTGAGAATGCTCATAACCGGCCCAAAGATCTCTTCGCGCACGATCTCCATCTCGTCACCACAGTCGGTAAATACCGTCGGCGCCACATAGGCCCCTTTGGCGTATTCACCCTCAGTCACACGTTCGCCGCCGCACAACAGGCGAGCGCCGCTTTTCTTGCCGCTTTCGATGAAGCGCAATACCGACTCCATATGCGCGAAGCTGACCAGCGGGCCAAAGTTGGTTTGCGGATCGCTAGGATCCCCCAGGCGGATGCGCTTAACGCGCTCGAGGATTTTGGCTTCGAAATCCGCCTGCAACGCTGCGGGGACAAATACTCGAGTCCCATTGGTGCACACCTGGCCGGAGCTGTAGAAGTTAGCCATCATGGCGATATCGGCGGCGCGATCCAGGCAGGCGTCGTCAAAAATAATCAGCGGGGATTTGCCACCCAGCTCCATGGTGACTTCTTTCAGCGTCGAACCTGAGGCGTTAGCCATCACTTTCTTACCGGTTTTGACACCGCCGGTGAAGGACACCTTGGCAATGCCGGGATGATCGGTCAGGTACTGGCCGACTTCTGCGCCGCTGCCGGTGACCACGTTGAATACGCCGTCCGGCAAACCGGCTTCGGTATAGATTTCCGCCAGCTTCAGCGCCGTCAGGGAAGTGACTTCACTGGGTTTGAAGATCATCGCGTTGCCTGCCGCCAGTGCCGGTGCGGATTTCCACAGGGCAATCTGGATCGGGTAGTTCCAGGCGCCAATACCGGCAACCACGCCCAGGGGCTCACGACGGGTATAAACAAAGGCGCTGTCACGCAGCGGGATCTGCTGGCCTTCGATCGCCGGGATCAGACCCGCATAATATTCCAATACGTCGGCACCGGTAACGATATCCACCGCCGTGGTTTCCGACATGGCCTTGCCGGTATCCAACGTTTCCAGCGCGGCCAGTTCGTCGTTGCGTTCGCGCAGAATATCCACCGCACGGCGCAAAATACGAGAACGTTCCATCGCCGTCATCGCTGCCCACACTTTCTGTCCGCTGGCTGCACTGGCCACCGCACGGTTGACGTCTTCAGCGCTGGCGGACTGGATCTCGGCAAGCACTTCACCGTTCGCCGGGTTAACCGCGTTGAAAGTTTTTCCATCGGTACTGTCTACATAGGCACCATTAATATAGAGCTTCTGTAAGCCAAAACGGGACATAGGTTCTCCTTGGGTTATCCTCAGGGTGGCGTTTGCCCCCGGAGTTGAAACGTAATGTATTCGGTCGTGAGCGCGATCGCCTGCGCCTGGTTGAACGCCGCGCCGCGCAACGCACTGCGCAGCCACAGGCCGTCAATCAGTGCCGCCAATCCTTTGGCTGCCAGTCGCGCCTGCGCCTTGGGCAATTGGCGGCTAAATTCGGCACACAGGTTGGAATACAGCCGACGGCCGTTCACCTGTTGCAGCCGATTAAGCTGCGGCTGGTGCAAGCTGCTGGCCCAAAACGCCAGCCAGGTTTTCATCGCCGCGCTGTTGATCTGGCTGTCGTCGAAGTTACCGGCGACGATCGCCTGCAGCCGCGATGCCGGGCTCTGGTCGCTCAACGCCTGTAGCCGCAGCTTCACCGCCTCGCCCAAATGGCTAATCAAATAGCGCATAGTGGCTTCCAGCAGGCCGTTCTTGTCCTTGAAATAATGGCTGATAATGCCGTTGGAAACCCCGGCCCGCCGCGCTATCTGCGCGATGGTGGCGTCATGCATTCCCACTTCGTTCACCGCGGCCAGCGTGGCATCTATCAACTGCTGCCTTCTGATTGGCTGCATTCCTACCTTTGGCATAATTCGACTCTCACAAAACCGACTTCGGCCTCGTCTCAGCGGTGTAATTTCATGGCCTTTTCACCTGCTGAACTTGGTCTTCATGCTCACTATTAAACTTTTTTTTGATTGAACGTTCAATAAAAATTGCATATATTTTATTACCGCTTGGTTACAAATATGTACTTTTCGGTTGTGGAACTGGCTGATTTTTGTGAGGTATTTAACGAATCTGACCAAAATCAGTGTCTGTAAGCGGTTCCCACCACGAGACGATTTTCCGTTTCGTTAACAAGCAAAGCGGCAATCTTTGGCAAGCAGAATAGCGATTGCCGCGGCTTTATATCCGCACTTTTCCGGGCGGCGCCGATGCGTACGTTCAGGCTGGTGTGTGGGCACGATTTTACTCAGTTGTTAAAAAACAGAGGAAGACGATGACAACACGCGAAACCTCCTCAAAACCACAACAGGATGGCCTTAATCCGGTGGTTTTCTTTACCTCAGCGGGGCTGATCCTTGCCTTCTCGTTGATGACCATCTTTTTTACCGATTTCTCCGGGCGATGGATCACCCGCACCCTGAATTGGGTTTCAACCACCTTCGGCTGGTATTACCTGCTGGCCGCAACCCTGTACATCGTATTTGTGGTGTTTATCGCCGCTTCGCGCTTCGGTTCGATTAAGCTCGGGCCAGAACAGTCGAAACCTGAATTCAGCCTGATGAGCTGGGCAGCGATGCTGTTCGCCGCCGGCATCGGCATCGATCTGATGTTCTTCTCGGTCGCCGAACCTGTGACGCAATATATGATGCCACCGGAAGGCCAGGGCCAGACGATGGAAGCCGCCCGCCAGGCCATGGTGTGGACGCTGTTCCACTACGGCCTGACCGGCTGGTCGATGTATGCGCTGATGGGCATCGCCCTCGGCTACTTCAGCTACCGCTATAACCTGCCGTTGACCATCCGTTCGGCGCTCTACCCGATTTTTGGCAAACGCATCAACGGTCCGATCGGCCACAGCGTAGACATTGCGGCCGTGCTGGGTACTATCTTCGGCATCGCCACCACGCTGGGTATTGGCGTGGTGCAGTTAAACTACGGGCTGAAAGTGCTGTTCCACATTCCGGAAAACCTGACGGTTCAGGCCGCGCTGATCCTGCTTTCGGTGATCATGGCGACCATTTCTGTGACCTCGGGCGTCAACAAAGGCATCCGCATTCTGTCGGAGCTCAACGTACTGTTGGCGTTGGGGCTGATCATGTTCGTGCTGTTCTTCGGCGATACCGAATTCCTGCTCAATGCGCTGGTGCTCAACGTCGGCGATTACGTTAACCGCTTTATGGGGATGACCCTTAACAGCTTCGCCTTCGACCGGCCGGTAGAGTGGATGAATAACTGGACCCTGTTCTTCTGGGCCTGGTGGGTAGCCTGGGCACCTTTTGTCGGTCTGTTCCTGGCGCGCATTTCGCGTGGGCGCACCATCCGTCAGTTTGTGGTCGGTACGCTGATTATTCCTTTCGTGTTCACCCTGCTGTGGCTGTCGATTTTCGGCAACAGCGCGCTTTACCAGATCATTCACGGCAATGCCGCTTTCGCGCAGGAAGTGATGCAGTATCCGGAACGTGGCTTCTACAGCCTGCTGGCACAGTATCCGGGCTTCACCTTCAGCGCCTCGGTGGCGACCATCACCGGCCTGCTGTTCTACGTTACGTCGGCAGACTCCGGTTCTCTGGTGCTGGGTAACTTCACCTCGCGTCTGAGCGACATCAACAACGATGCGCCCAACTGGCTGCGAATTTTCTGGTCGATAACCATTGGCCTGCTGACCATCGGCATGCTGATGACCGACGGCGTGCCCGCGCTGCAAAAAACCACGGTGATCATGGGCCTGCCATTCAGCTTCGTGATCTTCTTCGTGATGGCCGGCCTGTATAAATCGCTGCGGGTAGAGGATTACCGCAAGGCCAGCGCGCTGAACACCAGCGCGCCAATGCCGGTGTCCAGCAATGACGTGCTCAACTGGAAACAGCGGCTGTCGCGGGTGATGAATTACCCTGGCACTCAATACACGCAGAAAATGCTGGATACCCGTTGCCGACCGGCAATGCAAGAAGTGGCGCGTGAGCTGGAACTGCGCGGTGCCAAAGTGGAATTCAGTGAGGTGCCGCCGACCGAAGATGAGCGCTTGAGCCATCTGGAGCTGCTGGTGCATCTGGGCGAAGAGCAGAACTTCATCTACCAGATCTGGCCACAGCGTTATTCGGTGCCGGGCTTTACCTATCGCGCCCGCTCCGGCAAGTCACATTACTACCGGTTGGAAACCTTCCTGATGGAAGGCACCCAGGGCAATGACCTGATGGATTACAGCAAAGAGCAGGTGATCGGCGATATTCTCGATCAGTATGAGAAACACCTGAACTTTGTGCATATCCACCGTGAGGCGCCGGGCAATACCCTGACCTTCCCGGATATGTGATCCGTCCAACACGGACAAAGGGCGCAGTTTAAAAACTGCGCCCTTTTTTACGACATATCGTCAGGCAAGTCGGCTTTTAGCAGCAGTATCGACCCCGCCAATAACACCAAATCCTTTAGCAGAAAGCTGGTGGCTCCGCCCATCGCCGGAAAGCCACCGGCCGAAGCTTCCCAGGCGCCCGGCGTAGAGAAGATCAGCGTCAGGGTGGTCAGGTAGGTCAGCGTCGATCCCGCGGCCCCCAACAATCCCAAACGTCGCGACCAGAAACCGGCCAGCAGCAGGAGACCAAAACTCCACTCGGCAACCCCCAATGCATAACTGGCGCCGCGAATACCAAACACATCATGCATCCAGGCCAACAGCGGGCTGTTGCCAATCAGAGGCACCAGCCCCTGCGCTTCATAATCAAACCAATTGGCATAGCCGAAGGCGGCGAAGATCACCACCAACGCCAGCCGCATAAAGGCCACGTCCCAGTTCGAGCGCTTAAAGCGCTGCAGCCACATTGACTGAACCATCGTCCCTCCCGTTGTGCTGCCCGCAGCCGGGATTAAAACAGCGGCCATCCGGCTGCGGGGCGCGGTGGCTTACTGCCCCATAGCGTCTTTTTTCATTGCGTCTTTACCCATACCGTCTTTCTTCATGCCGTCATGCTTCATGGCATCTTTACCCATGCTGTCTTTCTTCATGCCGTCGTGTTTCATGGCATCTTTGCCCATGCCGTCCTTCTTCATGCAATCCTTGCCCATGCACTCTTTTTTCATGCCGTCTTTGGCCATACCCTCGTGCGACATCTGGCTCATGCCGTCTTTTTTCATCGCGT
Source organism: Serratia liquefaciens (assembly GCA_012719855.1). Taxonomy (GTDB): domain Bacteria; phylum Pseudomonadota; class Gammaproteobacteria; order Enterobacterales; family Enterobacteriaceae; genus Serratia; species Serratia liquefaciens_A. The sequence continues at coordinate 8,882 of JAAXZN010000055.1, forward strand.
CTTTGCCCATGCTGTCGGCGGCATTGGCACCGAGGGAACCTAACATCAACGCGCTACACATCATGACTGCGAATAACTTTTTCATGGTATTTCCTTTTCTCATTTAAAAAGCACCTGTGTGCCGGGGACGGTTGCGGTAGCCGTTAGCTGCCGCCAAACCAGTTGTAGCCTTGATCTTCCCAGTAGCCGCCGGGAAAGCGGTTGGTGACCTCTATGACCTGAATATGTTTCGGGTTCTTGTAACCGAGCTTGGTCGGCATACGCAGCTTCATCGGATAGCCGTATTTGCGCGGCAGGATCTGGCCATCGTAGGTCAGCGCCATAATGGTTTGCGGATGCAGCGCCGTGGCCATGTCGATGCTGGTGTAGTAATCGTCGGCACATTTGAAGCTGACATAACTGGCGCTCAGGTCCGCGCCGATCGCCTGCAGAAATTGCGCAAAGGGTACGCCGCCCCACTTGCCGATGGCGCTCCAGCCTTCAACGCAGATATGGCGCGTCACCTGGCTGATTTGCGTCATGCTGTGCAATTGCGGCAAGGTCCAGGGTTGCTTATTCAGCACCAGGCCACTGACCTCCAGCCGATAATCCTCGCCATTGATATCCGGCGCTTCTTCTTCGGCGTAAAACGCGTTGAATGGAAACGGACGCGTAATCTGCGACTCGGCATACACCGGCGCCAAATGGTCGGCGTTAAACAGCCACCCTTGCACCCGGTCGTTAAAGCGCGAAATACGGCTCAGCGCCTGTTCCACATGGGTGTTGTCGCTGAGATCGCAGCCGGTGAGCATCGCAATGCCACCGAGCGTCAACCCGTTACGCAGAAAACGGCGGCGTGAAGAGGAGGCCAATTGGCGCGCCAGCAGCTGCTGTGCTTCCCTGACGATTTCTCTGCCTTCACTCAGGCTGATAGCGGGTTTATCTGTTTTCATCAGGTTCTCCTTAACGTCCGCGCAGCATGGCCAGCAGCGTGCGTGGTACCAGCGCCACCATGACCAGGTGCACCACTACAAACCCCACCAGCGCCGACATGGCGTAAAAGTGGATATAACGTGCCGCTTCATAGCCGCCGAGCAATTCGCGCAGCAGCGGAAATTGCACCGACTTCCACAACACCAGGCCAGACATCACCATCACCACGCCTGCCACCATCACAAACAGATAGGCCGCTCGCTGCACCATGTTGTAATGGCGCAAATCACTGTGACCGAGTTTGCCTCGCAGCGCCGCCAGCAGATCACCCAACAAGGCTTTCGGGCTCAGCGGCCAGAATTTGCGTTTCAGACGACCGCTGAACAGATTGATCAGCAAATAGCACAGCCCATTGATCCCAAACAGCCACATGCCGGCGAAGTGCCATTGGAGCGCCCCACCCAACCAACCGCCCAGCGTCAGCTCATTGATAAAACTGAAGTTGAACAACGGTGAAGCGTTGTAGATGCGCCAGCCGCTGGTGACCATAATCAGCATCGCCAGCGCATTCAGCCAGTGCGTCAGGCGTAGCCACAGCGGGTGGATCAGCGCGGGTTTCTCCGGCGTAATGGACATGGCCATGGTGTCTCTCCTGACGGTGGCGGTTTCGATGGGCTGAGTATCCGTCCGATTTGTTCCCCAAGACCTCACGCAAAGTTAAATAAAATGTGATAACTCCGGCTTCGGCGGTTGTGTAGACTTCACTAAGGCCTGGCAATCAGCGGTGAGAGAATGGAAAAGCCAAAGAAAATTTTAATCGTCGAGGATGACGGCAATATCGCGGAGCTGCTGCAGTTACATCTGCGCGACGAGGGTTATGACATCAGCCATGCCGCCGATGGCAATCTGGGTATGGCGATGCTGGAACAGGGCGGCTGGGACGCGCTGATCCTCGATTTGATGCTGCCGGGGATCGATGGGCTGGAGATCTGCCGCCGCGCGCGCAACATGACGCGCTACACGCCGATCATCATCACCAGCGCGCGATCCAGTGAAGTACATCGCGTGCTGGGGCTGGAACTCGGTGCCGACGACTACCTCGCCAAACCCTTTTCGATGCTGGAACTGGTGGCCCGGGTTAAAGCGCTGTTTCGCCGCCAGGAAGCCATGAGCCGCAACCTGAGGATGGACGCCGGCACGCTGAGTTTTGACGGGCTGACCATCGACCCGATTGCGCGTGAAGTGCTGTTGAATCATCAAGCCATCGACCTGACGCCGCGTGAATTCGACCTGCTGTATTTTTTTGCCAAACACCCTGGCAAGGTCTTTTCCCGCTTGAGCCTGCTCAACCAGGTGTGGGGATATCAACACGAAGGTTATGAGCACACCGTGAATACGCACATCAACCGGCTGCGCATCAAGATTGAAACCAACCCGGCCGAACCCGAGCGCATCCTCACCGTGTGGGGTATGGGCTACAAATTCGCGGCAGCGCCGCAAGAGTGAACCATGAAAAATCTTACGTTAACGCAACGTCTGACCCTGATCTTCGCACTGCTGATGGTGGTCAGCTGCGCCATATCCGGCTGGATCCAGGTGCGCAGCAGTACCCAGTACAGCCAGGCGGTGATCCAGCGGTTGTCCGGTAATCTGGCGCAGCACATTGCCGACAGTAATCCACTGTTGGGGCTAAACGGGCTGAACGCCTCCTCGGTTCACAGCCTGTTCGATCAACTGATGGCGGTAAACCCCAGCGTTGAGGTCTACCTGCTCGACAAACAGGGCAACATCATTGGCAACGCCGCGCCGGCCGGTCATCTGAAACGCCAGAAAGTGGATCTGCTGCCGTTGCAGGCCTTGTTCGATGGGGCCAGCATGCCGGTTTACGGCGATGATCCGCGCAACCTGAGTGCCAGGAAAGTGTTCAGCGCTGCACCGCTGAAGGTCAATGGCCAGGTTGAAGGCTATTTGTACGTGGTGCTGCTGGGCGAAGATTACGACGCGCTGGCCAGCAACGCGCTGTTTAGCTCTGCGGTTTCCATGGCGCTATGGTCATCGGGCCTGATGGTGCTGTTCAGCCTGTTGGCCGGCGGATTCGCTTTCTATTGGGTCACCCGGCCTATCCGTCGCCTTACGCGCCAGGTCAGTGAACTGGACAGCGGCGGCATCGCAGCGGTTCAGGCCTATGCCGCGCTGCCGGTCGACGCCGCCGGGCGCGACGAGGTCAGCCGGCTGCAGCAAGCCTTCAACAGCATGGCACAACGCATCGCCATACAGTGGCAGTCGCTTTCGCAGCAGGACCAACAGCGCCGCGAGTTTATCGCCAATATTTCGCACGACCTGCGTACCCCGCTGACTTCGCTGCACGGCTATCTGGAAACGCTTTCGGTAAAATCCGCCAGCCTGAGTGAAAACGATCGCCAACGCTATCTGGAGATAGCGCTGGCGCAGAGCCGCAAGGTCGGTCGGCTGGCGCAGGAGCTGTTCGAACTGGCACGGTTGGAGTATGGCGTGGTGAAACCGCAGAAAGAGCCATTTTCGCTCAGCGAGCTGGTGCAGGATGTGTTCCAGAAGTTCGAGCTGGCGGCCGAGGCTCGTCAGCAACGGCTGCTGGCCGATATCGCGCCGGGCATCCCATTGGTGTTCGCCGATGTCAGCATGATTGAACGCGTGTTGACCAACCTGCTGGACAACGCTATTCGTCACACGCCGCAGGGGGGCGAGATTGAAGTGCGCCTGTGGCAGCAGGCGGGCAAGGTGCTGGTTCAGCTTAACGACAGTGGCCCCGGTATCCCGCAGGAGCTGCGCGCCGATCTGTTCGTTCGGCCTTCGATTCTGAGCAGCGCGCGCCGCCATGCCAGCGGACTGGGATTGATGATCGTGCGGCGCATTTTGCTGTTGCACGACAGCGATATCCAACTGGTTGAGCGGCCGCAAAGCGGCGCCTGTTTCCGCTTCTCAATCCCGCTGCGCTAGCGCGTTATTACTCGTTTAGGCAGCTTTTATCGATGCTGATAAATTTGTCGTTATAGATGATAAATTTCTGACCTTTCAGGCGAATATCGGCCTGGGTCAGCGTATCGCCAGGGCGCAGGTACTCGGTTATTCCCTGTTCGTCGGTGCTGTCGCAGCCGGGCTTTAGCAGGAACTTAAAGTAGGTATTGCCGGTATTGGTGAGGGTGCCGCGCTGCGTATCGAGCCGATAGGAAAAATTGATCTGACGCGGCCGCACCACCAAAATAGTGTCCATCACCACGATCGGCTCCAGCGTCACGCCAGTCGCCTTTTGCCCTGCGGGATCGAATAAACGGGTCGGAATTTCTCGGAATGACACCCGGTAATAGCGCTCACGGTTATCCTGTGGCCCGCGGTAAAAGAACTTGTAATACTCGCCCTGCCCCGCCTGCAGCTGGAGCTGACGAGGGGCAAACAGCAGCTCGCCATCGGCAGGTTTGCTCCTCGTTTCGCTTTCTCCCGGTCGGTCAATGGCACGCAGCGTCACCTGATAAATACGCGCGCTGCGGTTATTGTTCAGTACGCGCTTGGCGGTGAACGATTGGTCCTGATCCATAGCGAACGTCAGGGTGCCGACGTTAATCGCAGTAGCGTGAAACGGCAGGCACAGCAGCCAGAACAGCAAGCTTCTCACGGCCCTTCCCCTAGTTGATATTGCGCCAGGTGGCTTCAACGTGGATCTCCCCGGCGGCGCTGACGTCACCGTACCAACCTGAACCGTCCACCGTTTTCAGCGAGATCGGGTTATTCATCGGAATACTGAATGTCACCCGGGTTTTGTTTAATACCCCTACCTCACCGGAAATGTCGTTCCACGGCGTACTGCTCCATAACGCATTGGTCATGTCATGCCACTGCCCGTCGCAGCCGGCGTCATAGCTCTGCTGACCGTTGGTGCTGGTGGTCACGCTGAGCGTGGCCGGAAAAGGCACCCTGGTGATGTTATCCGCCGAGGAGAACAGGCAATAGTTGATGCCGTTGATCGACTGGGTCGGGCCCGTCGCCATCACCCTTACCTCATCGGCAGCGGTTTTGCCGCTGGTGGTGACGATATAGCCAAACTCCAACGGCGGTTCCGCCGGCCCTACGTAGCCTTCACGATGAGGGGTGTTGTCATAATCGTCAGAAATGATACTGATACTGAAATCACGCGGTTTGATAATCAGCTGATTGGAGGTGGAAAACTCATACCAGCCGGACTCCGGCGAAGTGGTGTTCTGAAAACGGAAGTTAATCAGGTCACGAGTGCCACTGTCGGAGATCCCCAGTTTCACCATCTGCTTAAAGAAATTACTGGCAAAGAAGACGTAGATAACGTTGCTGCTTTTCAGCTCGTTAAAGGTGTAATAGCTGCCGGTACCCGAGGTGTTTTTCCAGCTGTTGCCGTTCAGGCTGAACTGCAGGTCGGCGGCGTTCACCGCCGAAGTCAGAGCCGCGTGGTTAATGGCCGGAAACACGTGGATCGAGGTATTGCTGACGCTGCCGTCGGTCTGCAGATCGTAGCTGACCATTTTGCACATGATGCCGGAGCGCGCGCCTATAGTCTGGTTCTTGCAGTCGGCATTGCCCTCGCCGATGATCGGTACCCCGTCACTGTTCACAAACACTTCCGACACCGCGTTGGTGTTAATAAAACGCAGATGGGCAGCCTTGCTGTGGGTGACGGTGCGCTTGTACCAGTTGCCGCTGGCCTGATTCTGACACCGCCCCCCGGCGCCGGCATCGTAGTTGGCCGAAGTCTGGCAGCTGTTAATCTGCATGCTGAATGCATCGCCGGGGGCCATCTGTTGCAAGTATTGGTAGAAGCTCGGCGACATCATGCCGTGCATCCATTTGGCGCCGCCCGGCGTCACCACCGCGCCATAAAAACCCTTTTCATCGGTGCTTTGCGGCAGGATCAGGCTGGTGTCCATATTGCAACCCGCATACCAGTTAATGCAGCGCAGGCCGAGGAACGGATTCTTGATTGGCGCATTCTCCAGCCACATGTCAAAGCGGTTGTTCGCCGACAGGCCGGTGTTGTAGCCATTGTCCACATAGCCGAGGCTTTGCTGATAGATGGTGCCGGAGCCGCCGTATTTCAGCCCGGTCCACTTGTTGGCGCCGGTCATACGCGGATCCAGCACGCCGGACGGGGTGACGAAAAAATTGTCGTCCGCGTTATTTTCAACGAACACGAACTTCACCGTCGCGGCATTCGGCCAGTTGGTGACGTTAACCGCCGCGTGTAACGGCAACGCCACCCACAGCATGAGCAGCAGCGCAATATTAGCCTTCATTGATCATTTCTCCCGCCTGCAGATTGCCGGCATAGGTTTTCAGCCCGGTACAGACCACGTCCCCCACCCACACGGCGCCCTGCGCCTTGCTCAGATCCAAATCCACTTCACAGCTCTGGTTGCCGCTGTGGGTAAAGTCGATAACCGGGAATTTCTTATCGACGTCCATAATGAATTCGCCTTTATCATCGGTGCGGGTGCGGCCGATATGGTTTTTGATGTAGGCATTGGCCAGCAGGGTGCCGTCTTCAGCCTTGATGCGACCGAATACCGTCACCATCTGTTTGATTTCAGGGGTGATCACCGCCACGTTACCCGGATACAGCGTCAGTTTGCTCTTGCGTTTGGTGACGATATCGAAGCTTTCCGCCGAGTTTTTATTGTTCATCAACTCCACTTCGTACTGACCGTACGGCGACAGCGGCACATAGTTTTTATTACCGGTCAGCTTCACCGTCCGGCCGTCGACCCGGGCGGTCAGCATGCCGTCGTTTTCAATACCGGTATTAAAAATGATGCCCGCATTGCCCTCGTTTCTGCCGCTGACCGCAATATCGCGCCCCTGCCAACCCATGCTGCCGCTGGCGGACAGGCTTGAATTGACGTAACCGTCGGCGGAGCTGCTGACGTTGACCGTACCGACGGAATACTTGGTATCAAAGCGCGCATAGGCACCGCCGTTAACGCTGTTGTCGCCTTTGGTATCACCAGAGATCGCCCGCGACAGGTTGGCACCGAGGGTGCGGATCGGGCCGTTTTGAATGTCCTTGCGTGCCGCCAGATTCGCGGTGGTATAGCCGTTCTGGTTAGAGACGCCGGCGCTCAGCCAGTTGCCCATCGGCAAAGAGAAATCGAGCGCAATATATTTGCCGGTATTCGAACTGTAGCCGCCGTTGTTGTAGCGCTGTACGCCGGCGCGTACGCCAAGCGTGCCAAAGCGGCCGGTAAACACATTTTGGTAGTAATCGGCGTTGTAGTAATGGCTGTTGTTCTTTTTATCGTCGTTGTAACTGAGGCTCAGGCTTCCCAGCGGCGACCACAGGGCGCCAAAGTTCATCGTTCCGCCGATGGCGCGGTTATGCGCATCGTTTTGCAACAGCTTGTCGCCAATCACCGTTTTTTCCTGATTGACCCACAGGCTGCTGAAACCACCGGGCAGTGCGGCACTGACGCTGTTGACCAGGCTCCAGGAGCTGTCGGATGCGGCCATGTTCTGCACATTAAACTGAATCGACTCGGTGAGCGGCACGCTGATACGACTCTCACCGACGGCGTTGCTGTCAAACGAGTAGCCGGACAGCGCCCAGTTGAGGTTTTGCGCATTGCCGGTGGCCGATACGCCAAGCAGATAAGAATCTTTTGCCGGTCGCTGACGTTGGTCATCGCCGCGCCAATCGTCCATTCGGATCATTCCCCCCCAAAACTGCCAGGCCAGCGGCGCATTGGCACCACGATTGGGGCTAAACAATTTATTGACCCGTTGCATGCGTTTATCCACCACCCTGCCGTTGACCACCACTTCGACTTCGACGTCATAAATGCCGTAAGGCAAGTTACCGGTATCCACTTCATGGTTTCCCATGGCAAAGTTCTGTACGCTGAGCAGCCGCCCCTCGCGCGACAAGTGCACTTCCCCCGCAGAAGGGAAGAACGCCACGATAGGCGTCAGCGACTGGCTGTTATCGAAGACGGTAGAGTTGGCACGGTTGCCGTAGGACAGACCGTAGATCTTGCTGGAGTTGATGGTAGTGACCGGCCCCAGCGACTGCAGGTTCCAGCTGTCGAGCATGCCGGCGGCAAAGCGGCGACCGGCAAAATCGCGCTCGTACATCGCCTTGTACAGCGTAGCATTCTCGTCGCCGCTGCCGATGCCATAAACCGAGCCGTTCACTTCCACATGGTGCTCACGCAGCGCGGTAACGCTGTTGAGCGACAGGTAGCTGGAGGTATTGCCCTCGCTGGCCCGGGTGCGGTTATCGTAAACGCCGAGGTTGTAATCCAGCGTGCTGCTGAGAGCATTGACGCTCGAAGCGCCGATGTCGCTGGAACGTGCACGCAACAGGGTTCCCATCGCGCTCTCTTTTACCACCAGCTGCAAATTAAGCTGACGGAAATCCAATGCCAGCCAGGCGTCCGGCGTCAGGGCAATACGCTGCTGCCGATCAAAAGCGGCTTCCTGCAGCGCCTGTAGCTGCGTCACGGTTTCCGCAGTCAGCGGCGTACCTTCGTCGCCGTCTTCCAGCGTTATCTGACGGATTTTCAGTTGGTCGTTATCCAGGTACAAAAAAGCGTGGCCGATACGACGGTCATCTTTTACACCGCTATTTTTCTCGAAGTGCAACAGCAATGGGATGCTCATGCCTTCGCGCAATGCCAGACTGAAGGTCTGCGGGATCAGCACGCCATCAATTTGGGTCAGCCCGGCAGCCATTGTCGTCTGGCCAGGCAGCAACACGGCAGGAAGTACGATCGCGCCGGCGGCAAACAAGGTTTTCAACAGCACATCATCCAGCGCACCTTTCACTTCCCACTCCTTGAATTCTGGTTATGAGTTCCCTTTCGCATAGGCTTTGCCGTGGGTTCCGCAATGCGCTATTTCACTGGGATAAACTGTTCGCCGTGCCACAGCGCCACGCGGCCTTTCTTCTCACCGACGTTCACTTTGGTGAAGCCGCGCTCCTTGCCCGGCATGACAAAATAGTTTTCCTTGCAGTCATTGCCCTCTTTCTTGTCGCGGCAGTTGCCGTACGCCACCACCTTGAACGTGGCGTTGCCGGTGTTTTTGATCTGGCCGTTGGCAAACTGATAGTTGAATTGGTCCTGTCGTGGCGCCACCACCAAAATGGTGCCAATGCGTGCTGAAGTCGTCGCCACCGCATTGCGTTTAGCCGAATTTTGCCCCGCATCGCTCAACGCCTGATCGAACCAGACAATGCGGTAATAACGTTCCTGGTTGTCGTTGGGGCCTTTGTAATAGAAACGGATCACGTCGCTGGCATTGGCCGGCAATATCAGGCTGGCCGGCGACAGCAACATTTCATCCTTGCTGCCCATAGGAACCACGGTGCCGGACTCCAGCGGGCTGGAAATTCGCTCGATTTTTATGTTCACCAGACGACCGCTGTCGGTGGTGTTCTTGATTTCTTTACTCAGACGCGCGCTATCGCTGTGCATGAACGAGCTGATCTCACCGACATCGAGCGCGAAAACGGGTTGAGACAGCAGCAGGAGAGCGGCGAGAGAGGATCGTTTCATGACGGTATTCCAATGGCGTTCTTCAGCGGTGGGGAATAAACAGGGGGTTGCCCCCCTGCTTTAAACCGGTGACTCCGGGATTAAGCGGTCCAGGTGGCGTTGAATTCCACGCTCACGTCACCGCTCCAGATGCCTTCCGGCAGGGTGCTGAAGTCGGTCACGGCGGTGGTACCGTCAGAGGTGGCGCCAATGATGGTGAAGGTGAACTGGTCTTGCGCGCTGGTGCGGACAGCCTTATTGTACGCGTTGGACAACGCGCTCAGATTGCCGCCCAGAATACCGGCAGAGGTGTCGATCATGGTGGTTTCAGCCGTTTTCTCTACCGCTGCACCGTTGTAGTTCACGCCGACATTCAGGGTTGAACCCGAGGTATCGAGCTGAGTCAGGGTGTTGGAAACCAGTTTGGAGGTCAGTTTGAAAGCGGTTGCCGTAGCGTCCCCTTCCACGGTCACGTCAAACAGACCTTTCTGGCTGTTAAAGCCCTTGATGCCTTCCGCATAGTTGAAAGACAGGCTGCCAATGGGGGTAACAACCAATTTGCTGGTGGTGTCCTTTTTTGCAGTGGCAGACCAGGTAGCCAACGCCTGAGCAGTCACGTCGGCGGCTTGAGCAGTGCTGACCGCAGCGAAGGCGGAAATGATTGCCAGAGCCAGTGTAATTTTCTTCATGGTAAAACTCCCTTCAACTTTAAATATGATTGTGCGTCCATTAGCGTGACGTGCCTTAACCAGCCACTTACATGAGTGCTTTTAGCCAGTCTGCTTGACGGAGAAAAGAGTAACCGCATCAGATCAAAAAAGAATCATTAACTATCAATTGATAAATATTTAGTTTTATATTCTGATATTAATATTTATAACCTTTTCATTAAGTTAAAAAAACCAATCCAGAACCTATGCAAGGACAAAACGCTTGTTGTTTTTGTCAGCCATACAACGCCAAAATAAGCATATAAAATGCGCCATTACGCCAGAGCAAAATAAGCGCGGCCGTTTTATTTTTGTAGGATGTTTAATTTGATGCAGATCAATTCATCTGGCAGCCAGGCGGGTGAATAAGGGAAAACTCCCCGATGGTAAAGTATTAAGCCGCCGGTGCAGCGAATTGCGATGGCAGACCGGCGGTTAATTCTTAAACTGGGTGTCGAATTCTGAAAGCTAAAATCAGGCGCATGAAACCGGCCTGATTAAGGCCCAGCTTGCGCATGATATTCAACTTATGGCTACTGACCGTTTTACAACTTCGATGGGTCACGCTGGCAATATGACGCGGATTTCCGCCGGCAATCATCATCGCCAATATTCGCCATTCGCTGCGGGAAAGGGGTTCTACTGACGAGGTCAGCGCCGTCTGAATGCCTGGGCTGCAGTACCTGCCTCCGTTACCGGCAGCCTCTATTGCTTCAACCAAACAATCCAGCGGATCTTCTTTTGCTACCAGGGATAAATGAGTTTCGGCTTCCAGAATGGCCAATATGCTGGCGTTAGTCACGCCCGTAAATATGATCAGGGATGTCTTCGGCCAAATATCATTTATGGTTAAAATGAAATGTAATACATCATACAAACTCTCATTTTCATTATACAGTTCCATAATGAGGATTTGTTGTTCATTCACCTTAAGTAAGGCCTCTATTTCCCTGATACTGTAGACAAATTGATAGCGCATGGGGTCGGGATCAATAAGAGCCCGTAATCCTTTTCTCACCCAGGGGTTGGGTTCGAAAAAGAGAATGTCCTCCCTGAAAGAGATATTCTTCATAATCTATTACCATAATTAGGTATAAAAATAGCGGTTGATGCGAAAGTGCTGAACATCGCAGGCTAACAGAATATAAGGCCAGAGCCAGATAAATGCTGTATTATTAACCAGGCGGTCGAAATTAAGTATTTAATATCAAGACAATAAATTTGGCGGCATATTCCTTTCCCCCGGGGTGGCGTTCATCCTGACACCGATCGATGATTAATGGGTAATTACAGCGTTGTCGCTTTCGAGACCTGAACAAATTTCAACCCGGTGCTCACGCAAAATGCGACAGCGTAGAAAAAACAACCGGGAAATACCGGAAATGTAAGAGCGCACCTGATTGCTGCGCACCACCAACAGGAATTCATCACCGCTGCATTCTGCCGTCTGCGGGCCGGCATAGGCCAGAATGTCACGGTTCAGACCAGCACTGACCGCGGCCGAGGTACCGGGCATCGACATAAACACCTTGCAGCTGTTGACCTTGCCAAGGTAAACCTCCTGGCGAGTCGCAGAACCACTGAGATAACTTGTGATACCGACCACCAACATGATCACGCCCAACGCCACCACGCTGGCCACCGCCCACCAGCGTCGGGAATAACCGGCATAAACAGTCTGATTAACGGCGGTTTCGCCAAGCGCCGGGGGTATTTCTTGCTGAACGTGCGGGCGTGTGGCCGCAGGTATTTCTCCGTCGGCAAAACGGTCTTCCTGGGCTTCGCAGGACTCAACGATTATTTCGTAACGCAGCATAAAACCGACCTTTGGGACGGTCGCAATCACCTCTTCTTCAATACCCAAATTCTTAATGACCCGGCGTAATTTACTCACGCACTGGTTAAGATTATTGTTTCCAGAAACCATCCCATAATCATCCCAAACCTTCTTGAATATCACCTCCCGCCCCACGGCTTCACCATGATGCATAATCAATAGCAGCAGTAACCGCTTAGACGGATTAGAAATCGAGATGGGATCATCAGAAAACTCCGTTGGGCTCAAGGTCCCCGTATCCACATCAAAGATGATATGGTCATTTAATCTATATTTCATTTTTTCACAGGTTTCACTCTAGTGATTATTTATCGCCAGGCGTTAAATGTTAATAAAATATTAAGCGACATCTAATCAGGTTAATTATTCAAGCTCAGCTACCAATCGTAATGAAAATCAATTAACGCCACAAAATTGATGTGTTACATTTTATCTTATTTGATATAAGAATTTTCTCATAAGACATAACCAAAGATTATACAAACATCACTATCATTGATATATTTATATGTAAAAGATCTTAAAGTTAGTTTTTTGTTTTGTAAATTACCGCCTTTAAGCTGAAAATTCTCATCATTCATTTAATGCAAGCAATTTTAATAGCAAAGTAACGGGGGGTGAATTTTGACAACGTCAGGCTCGCTCAGAAACTGGGGATCCCAGCGTCACATCGGCCTAATTCTGGGCAGAATTAATCTTTTAATGTGGGGGATATTGGGGAAAGAAAAGGTAAAATGAAAGTAATTGGTTACGAATAACCGCCTTCACCGATCATGTCTGATGCACCACATAACCGATAAATTATCTTGAATCGCGGGCATAAATTAATCAAAGGCAGGGAATGCCAGACTAAAGGTTATGCAGGCAGTATTTTCCCCCGCAGCACAGTGGGCATTTGCCGTACCGCCATGCAGCGTCATGATAGCGCGGACGATTGCCAGCCCCAGACCGCTGGCGTGACTTCCCGCACTACGTGCAGCATCGGCACGGTAGAAGCGATCGAACAGCTTATCCAGATGCGTCGGTGAAATGGGCGGCCCCTGATTGATAACCTGTATCACCAGCCCGCCATTGGCCTGGCTGACGGCCTGCAGCTGAATCTCGCTGTTTTCATCGGCATAACGTATTGCGTTCGACACCAGGTTGCTCAGTGCACGTTGAAACAGCATCGGATCCGCCGTCCACATCCCCTCGCCCTGGCAAACCAATGTGATACCCCGCTCTTCCGCCAGGCCTTCGAAATAGTCCGCCACCCGTTGCAGCTGTTGCGCCACATCAAGACGCTGATAGTTCAATACCGCCTGTCCTTCACCGGCGCGGGCCAGAAACAGAATGTTTTCCACCATGCGGGAAATCCGCTCCAGCTCCTCCATGTTGTTCGACAATAGCGTTTCATACTCTTCCACGCTTCGGGCCTGATACAGCGCTACCTGACAGTGTCCCATCAACGCCCCCACCGGGGTACGGATCTCATGTGCCAAATCGGCAGAAAACTGCGTCAAACGCTGATAGCCTTCGTTCAAACGATCCAACATGGCGTTAAACGAACGGGTCAGCTGTTGCAGCTCCTTCGGTGCTCCCTGTTCACTCAGCCGGGTCGACAACGTATTCGGCGTTATCACCGCCGCCTGCGCCGCCATGCGCCACAGCGGCTGCAATCCGCGACGCATCACCCAATACCCCAGTAATGCGATCAGAATAAAGGCCACCACCACGGCTGCCACTATCCGCCACAAATAACGCGCCAGCATTTTCTGCTCATTGATCATCACGTGGGCGGCTGAGATCTGAAGCAGGGTGCCGTCCTCCAGCCTGACCAGTGCCGATACGGCACGCAATGGCACGCCCTGCTCAGTCTGCCCACTTTGTACTGCACTCAACCGCTGAGGCACACCGACCGGTGTTGGAGTCATCGGTGGCAGGCTCAGCCTGGCCGGGTTAACGTTGATTAACGGCCTTTGCCCCGGCTGTTGAAAAATCAGTACGTCCTGTTCGTTGCCCAGCATATTTTCGAACAGGCCGGTGTTCGCCGTCAGACGGTCCAGCGGAAAACGCTGGCTGAGCAAATGGCGGTAGTACTCTACCCGGCCGGTGACCTGCAGATCGCTGCGGGTAGTCATTTCCTGGCGCATTGCGCCATACAGGTAACCTCCCGCTCCGCTGACCACCAAAGCCGCCACCAGCGCAAACAACATGGCGCTGCGCAGCGTCAGAGAAAGCGCACGCCAACGTTGGGCCAGGGCCTTCATGAACGCGGCTCGCAAACGTAACCGATGCCACGCACGCTGTGGATCAGCTTGACCTCGAACGGCCGATCAATTTTTGCTCGCAGCCGCTTGATGGCGACATCCACCACGTTAGTGTCACTGTCAAAGTTCATGTCCCAGACCTGGGAGGCGATCATGGTGCGTGACAATACCTCCCCCTCGCGCCGTACCAGGAGATGCAACAACATAAACTCTTTATTGGTCAGCGCGATCACCTGCTCCTGCCGCACCGCTTTACGGCGCAGCACGTCGAGCTGCAAGTCGGCAATCACATAGTGGTCCGCTTCACGTACCGTGCCACGCCGCAGCAAAGTGCGCAGACGCAACACCAGTTCCGTAAAGGAGAAGGGCTTTATCAGATAATCATCGGCACCCAGTTCGAGGCCATGAATGCGATCCTGCACCCCATCGCGCGCGGTCAGAAACAGAATGGGCACATCACTTTTCTTGCGCAGCACCTCGATAATCTGCCAACCGTCCAGCCCTGGCAACATCACGTCCAGCACGATAGCGTCATAGCCGTGTTCCAGCGCCCGAAACAGGCCGTCGGTGCCGTTACGCGCCAAATCGACGCTGTACCCCGCCTCGCCCAGCCCCTTTTTCAGGTAATCACCCGTGCTGATGTCGTCTTCAACCACCAGTATTCGCATTATCGCCACCTCATGACTCTTGCGGAAATACTAGCAGTTCTGGCGGACATTCTTGATGACATTAATGTCATCAAACGGACATGGTGCTGTCCCCGGTGTTCAACCATGCTTAACCGGCAACCTAAACAAAGGAGAACTTTATGATTACCCGTCATCGTTTTGCCGGTTTACTGCTTTCCACCCTCATGTTGTGCAGCGGTGCGGCCGCCGCGGCTCAACCCCAAGGCAAGGTGATTGCCCCACTGCGTGGCGTTATCGATCAGGTAAGCGACAGCAGCCTGCAACTCACCGACCGCAAAGGGGAAAAGGTCAGCGTCAAGCTCAATGACCAGACCCGAGTGCTGAGCGTGTCGAAAGGCACGCTGGATGATATCAAGCCGGACAGCTTTATAGGCACCGCTGCCGTACCGCAGCCGGACGGCTCTTTGAAAGCGTTGGAAGTGCACGTGTTCGCAGCCAGCCTGCGCGGCACCGGCGAAGGCCACTCGGCCTGGGAATCCGCCGACGGCAAGGTCGACACCATGACTAACGGCACCGTGGGCAAACTGGTGAAGTCCAACGGACGCACCCTGACCGTCACCTACGGCAACCAGCAAAAAACCGTTAACGTGCCGGAGGATGTGCCGATCGTCACCCTGGATCCCGGCGATCGCAGCCTGTTGAAACCGGGCGCGCATATCGTGTTGTTCTCCACCACTGACGATAAGGGTGAACGCGTCGCCTCCCGCATTTCTGCAGGCAAAGACGGCACCGTTCCGCCGATGTAACTCAGGAGTGCATGATGAAAAGCAACGCGCCGCGGCCGGTGCACCCTTGGCCGGTTCGCCTTACCCACTGGATTAACCTGTTCGCCATGGTCTGCATGTTCATGAGCGGTTGGGAAATCTATAACGCCTCGCCGCTGTTCGGCTTTCGCTTTCCGCCGCAGATCACGCTCGGCGGCTGGCTGGGCGGCGCGATTGGCTGGCATCTGGCGGTTATGTGGCTGCTGGCCTGCAACGCACTGTGTTATGTGCTGTGGAGCCTGTTCAGCGGCCATTTGCGGCGCGATCTGCTGCCGCTTGGCCTCGGCGCGCTGCGGCGCGATATCTGGCAAGCCGTGACGCTGCGGCTCAAGCATCGGCATGGCCATTACAACGCCATTCAAAAACTGATGTACCTCGGCGTCTTGCTTTTGGGGCTGCTGCTGGTGCTCTCCGGGTTAGCCATTTGGAAACCTGTGCAGTTGCAGGGCCTGGTGAGCCTGTTCGGCGGCTTTGACATTGCGCGTTACGTGCACTTTTTCGCCATGTCAGGCATTGGCTTATTTGTGGTGATTCACCTGCTGATGGTGATTATCGTGCCGCGCACGCTGTGGGCAATGATAACGGGTGGCAAACATGACGGATAAAAAACAACGCCCTATGGCGCCGGGGCTGGAACCGGCGCAAAAGAAACAGCTGGTTAATTTGCAGCGCCGCTTGATGCTACGCTCCGGCCTGACGCTGGGGGGCGTCGCCATGCTGACCGGCTGCAATCTGCAGGACGGTGACCAGGTGGATAAAGTGCTGTGGGCAATGTCCCGCTGGAACGATCGGGTGCAAGCCTGGTTGTTCAACGGCCAAAAGCTGGCGCAGACCTACCGTTCGGATCAGATTACCCATCCGTTCCCGTTCAACGCGTATTACCCGGAATACAACGTTCCGGAAGTGGATCTCGCCAGCTACCGGCTGGAGGTCTCCGGTAAAGTAGAAAAAAAGGCCCCCTGGACGCTGGAACAGCTGCAACGCCTGCCGCAGCAAAGTCAAATAACCCGGTTGATCTGCATCGAGGGCTGGAGCGCCATCGGTCAGTGGGGGGGCGTGCCGCTGCGCAACTTCCTGCAGCACGTCGGGGCGGATCTTAACGCCCGTTATGTGGGATTCAAATGCGCGGACCGCTACTACTCCAGCATCGATATGGCCACCGCACTGCATCCACAGACCCTTTTGGCGCTGGATTTCGGTGGCAAGGCGCTGCCGGCAGATTACGGTTACCCGCTGCGTCTGCGGGTGCCGACCAAGCTGGGCTTCAAAAACGCCAAGCATATCGCCGCCATTTTCGTCAGCGATACCCATCCCGGCGGTTACTGGGAAGATCAGGGCTATAACTGGTTCAGCGGAATTTAATTTCTGCGTAGCGCTGCGCAGAGAACTCACCGCCCGCTGGCGCATTTATTCCGACGCTGTTAATAATCTCGCTAAGACAAGGAAGGTAACTATAGGAAAAGTAATAATAAAAAGGATTTTATTATGGAGATTGATATCACGGAGCATTATACGTTCCGATCGGATGAATTCAGATATCAGATTGCGATAAGTAAAGTCGACGGTAAAACAGCCAAATATTACCTTGATTTCAAAAAGATAACCCAGGACATGCGAGCATGGTTCTCGCCTGTCTATACCGAGCAATGCATTTTAGATAATGCTTATGCTATAGAGTTTTATGATGTTAAAGCGCTAATTTTTGCTGCTCGGCAAGGGCGTTCCGCCTTCGATACTTATAGCCACATGGGTTATACCTTTTCTGAACGTGAGCGCCTATTCGTCGATGGAATAGGTAAAACTATTATCAACTTCGCCATACAGTATCAGGCCAGGCTCGTTTTTAGCGTTCCCTTGAGGCCAGCATTGGCCAAAATCTATGATCATCTATTGAAAAAACACGCTCATGGAGTACAGTATTTGTACAAAATGGAATTCATAAAGGACGGGCTATATGTCATCGAAATCTAACGTCTTGCAGCAAGGCCCCGAACAGGACTTTACCTCTTTAAGTATGAAAGAACAGCGCCTGCAAGCCATACAAGCTTTCCACGAAGCCTGGTGGGAACAAAGATGCCAGGAGTGGCGTGAACGAGGCCGTCTGGGTGAACCAGGGCCGGTCATCACCGCTTCTCCCACCAACAAAACAACATAACCCCCTACGGGGTTATGGTCAGTTTTACTCCCCGGTTGTCATCAGCGTGATATCCGCCTGCAGGATTGCCTCGCGCGCTGCGGCAGGCAGATTGTCATCGGTAATAATCGCGTCAAATACCGCCATCGGCAGCGCCAGATAGGTGGCTATTTTGCCGTATTTTGAGGTGTCACTGAGCAGAATGCAGCGACGGCTGGCATCAACGATGGCTTTCTTCACCATCACCTTGTCTTCATTGGGCGTCGACAGGCCACGCATGCTCCATGATGAAGCGGAAATAAACGCCAAATCGATAAACAACCCGCGTAGCGCCTGAGCCGCCGCTTCACCAACGCAGGAACGGTTCTCGCGGCATACGGTGCCGCCGGTATGTATGATCTTGCACTGGCTATGCTCTATCAGATAGCCCGCAATCACAAAATCATTGGTGACCACCGTCAGATCTTCGCGCTCACTGAGGTGCTTTGCCAATGCCAGCGTAGTGGTACCCGCGTCCAGATAAATGCAGCTGTTGGGAGGGACCTGCCGGGCAGCCAACTGACCGATGGCCGCTTTCTGCTGGCTGTACATCCCTTCCTTATCCTGATGCGAAGGTTCAATCGCCACCCGTTCTGCGGACTGCACGCCCCCTGACACCGCCAGTACCGCGCCCTGCTCCTCCAGCTTTTGCAGATCGCGGCGAATCGTCATATGCGATACGCCCAGCCTCTCGGTCAATTCGGCAATGCTGACCACCCCGCGTTCTGATACCAGCGCTAAAATTTGCTGATGACGTTCTACAGGTATCACGGTTCCCTCTCTTTACCGCAGTGATAATAATTGTGATTTTACGTCAATTTTCGTTCGAAGAAAGCGGCCTTTTTGCAGGCCGTGAAGTCGGTCATGATATCGGTAATTTATTTTACCTATTTTAAAACAGTGAGATAACTCGATACCAACCTTTTTAAGCGCATCTATTAAGGCTCCACTTAATGTTAATAATTGTGATAACGATCGCTGACTCTGCGTCACAACCCGCTTATATTTAACACAACAAAACAAATTATCACTAAAATTAACAAGGGGTACCAAATGACACAGCCAGGGGATTTTGCAGTTTGCGTCGTAGGGTTAGGTTCCATGGGAATGGGGGCGGCGAAGTCATGTATTAACGCCGGACTGACAACCTACGGTGTCGATCTTAACCCGCAGGCACTGGCGACATTGCAACAGGCCGGGGCAAAGCAGGCGGCTACCCGTGCAGACGATTTCGCTGCCGATTTGGATGCCTTGCTGCTGCTGGTGGTGAACGCTGCTCAGGTGAAGCAGATCCTGTTTGGCGAGAACGGCCTGGCGGCAAAGCTAAAGCCCAATACGCCGGTCATGGTCTCTTCCACCCTCTCCGCCGCCGATGCCAGGCAGATCGAACAACAGCTGCTGGCGCTCGGACTGAACATGTTGGATGCCCCGGTTTCTGGCGGCGCGGCCAAGGCGGCTGAGGGCCAGATAACGGTGATGGCATCCGGCGCAGAATCTACATTCCAACAATTGCAACCGGTGCTGGACGCCATTGCCGGCAAGGTCTATCGCATTGGCGAAGAGATTGGGCTGGGCGCTACGGTAAAAATCATCCACCAACTGCTGGCTGGTGTGCATATCGCCGCCGGAGCCGAGGCCATGGCGCTGGCTGCCCGGGCCGGTATTCCTCTGGACGTCATGTACGACGTCGTCACCCACGCCGCCGGCAATTCCTGGATGTTCGAGAACCGTATGCGTCACGTGGTTGACGGCGACTATGCTCCCAAATCGGCGGTGGATATCTTCGTGAAGGATCTGGGACTGGTGACCGATACCGCCAAAGCGCTGCACTTCCCATTGCCGCTGGCATCTACCGCTTTCAATATGTTTACCGCCGCCAGCAATGCCGGTTTTGGTAAAGAGGACGACAGCGCAGTGATCAAGATCTTCACTGGCATCGACCTGCCGCAGAAGAAGGAGAACGCATAATGCTGCTCGGCGTAATTGCAGATGATTTTACCGGTGCGACCGACATTGCCAGCTTTCTGGTGGAAAATGGCCTGTCGACGGTGCAGCTAAACGGCGTACCGCATGATGACATGCCGATTGAAGCGCAGGCGGTCGTCATCAGTCTGAAATCAAGATCCTGTGCGCCATCGCAGGCCATCGAACAGTCGTTGCAGGCGCTGGCCTGGCTGCAGCACCAGGGCTGCCGGCAATTCTACTTCAAATATTGCTCAACCTTCGACAGCACCGCGCAGGGCAATATCGGCCCGGTAACCGATGCCCTGCTTGATGCTCTGGGCGAAAGCCAAACGGTGATTTCCCCGGCGCTGCCGGTCAACGGCCGGACTGTGTATCAGGGCTATCTGTTTGTGTTGGATCAACTGCTGTCGGAGTCCGGTATGCGCCATCACCCGGTGACGCCGATGACCGACAGCAACCTGCTACGGCTGATGGAAGCGCAAGCTCAGGGGCACTGCGGGCTGGTGACGGCCGCAGAAATGGATTGCGGTGCCGAAGCGGTGTCCGACAAGCTGCAACAGCTGGTGCAACAAGGCGTACGATATGCGGTACTGGATACGCTGAATGAGCAGCATTTGCTGACCCAGGGTGCCGCGCTGAAAAATATGAAGCTGGTGACCGGCGGATCGGGCCTGGCCATCGGTCTCGCACGTCAATGGGCTCAGCCGGGACAAGACCGTCCGCAGGCCGCGGGGGCTCCGCAAGGGGAAAAAGCCGTGGTCCTGTCCGGCTCCTGCTCCGTCATGACCAATCGACAGGTCGCGCGATACCGTCAACAGGCACCGGCCATGGCTATCGACGTGGCGCGTTGCCTTACCGAATCTGACCGCGCGGCCTATGTTACAGAACTGGCCGACTGGGTACAGCGGCAGCAAAATGCCCCGCTGGCCCCGCTGCTGTACGCTACCGCCGAACCGGAGAAACTGCAGCAGGTTCAGCAACGATATGGCATGGCTGCCGCCAGTCAGGCAGTGGAGTCACTGTTTGCCGGGGTGGTACAACAGCTCCAGCAATCAGGGTACCGTCGCTTTATCGTTGCCGGTGGTGAAACCTCTGGCGTAGTGACGCAGGCGCTGGGCATTCGCGGTTTCCACATCGGCCCCTGTATCTCTCCCGGCGTACCCTGGGTTCGCGCCATCGAACAACCGGTTTCACTGGCCCTTAAATCGGGCAATTTTGGCGATGAAAACTTTTTCGCCCGGGCACAAACGGAATTCCCATTATGACAATGATGATCGAACAACAGGCGCGCGAAGAGATGGTGCGTCTGGGGGCCTCCTTCTTTCAGCGCGGTTACGCCACCGGGTCTGCCGGCAACCTTTCGCTGTTGCTGGCGGACGGCACGCTGCTGGCAACCCCGACCGGATCCTGCCTGGGCGAACTGCAGGCCGAGCGGCTGTCGAAAGTCAGCCTGAGCGGCGAATGGCTGTCCGGCGACAAACCCTCGAAAGAGATCAGCTTTCACCGCGCGCTGTATCTGAATAACCCGGAGTGCAAAGCGGTGGTGCACCTGCACTGCACTTACCTCACGGCCCTGTCCTGTCTGCAAGGGCTGGACGTGGAAAACGCCATCAAACCCTTCACCCCTTATGTGGTGATGCGGGTCGGCAAGGTGCCGGTGGTGCCTTACTACCGCCCCGGCGATCTGCGGCTGGCGGAGGATCTGGCCAAACTGGCGCCGACCCATCGCGCTTTTTTGCTGGCCAATCACGGCCCGGTGGTAACGGGCAAGGATCTGCGGGCGGCAGCGGATAATACCGAAGAGATGGAAGATGCCGCCAGGCTGATTTTCACCCTCGGCGACCGCCCAATACGCTATTTGACCGATGACGAAATTACCGAGCTACGGAGCTGAACCATGCCTAAGTTTGCCGCCAATTTATCGATGATGTTTAACGAACTGCCGTTTTTGGAAAGGTTCGAGGCCGCCGCCGCACAGGGTTTTAAAGCCGTGGAGTTCCTGTTCCCCTATGACTATTCTGCCGAACTGCTGGCAGAAAAGCTGCGCAGCAACAGTTTGCAGCAGGTGCTGTTCAATACTGCGCCGGGCAATGCCGAAGCCGGTGAGTGGGGGCTGGCGGCAATACCAGGCCGCGAGCAGGATGCGCGTGCGGATATCGATCGTGCCCTGACTTACGCCATTGCGCTTAACTGCCCCAACGTGCACGTAATGGCCGGCGTCGTTCCTCCGGGGGAGGACTGGCAGCGCTATCGCGCTACCTTTATCGACAATATTCGCTATGCCGCAGACCGCTTCGCCAGGCACGGCGTTAAGGTACTGATTGAAGCGCTCAGCCCGCAGGTGAAGCCGCATTATCTGTTCTCCAGCCAACACCAGGCGGCAGAATTGGTCGAAGCCATCAACCATCCTAACGTCTTCGTTCAGTTCGACTTTTTCCATGCTCAACTGGTGGACGGCAATATCAGCGGGCTGATGCGTTCGCTGGCCGGTCGCTACGCACATATTCAGATTGCCTCGGTGCCGGAGCGGCATGAACCGGACGACGGCGAACTGAATTATCCGTGGCTGTTCGAGCAACTGGATGCCCTCGGCTATCAAGGTTGGATCGGTTGTGAATACCGGCCGCGTGGCGATACCACCGTCGGGCTTGATTGGCTAAGACCTTACCAGTAAGGCACTGCGCCAACCCAGGGATTTCCAAAACATAAAAATTAAACGCACCCGTATCGCCAGCCGGCGATCGCGGTGCCTGACTCTTACCCGATTAAAGGCTATTTCATGTCTACCTCTCTGCTTTTGATGATTGCCGTATTAGGTGTGGTGCTGCTCTTGCTGATGGTCATCAAGGCCAAGATCCAGCCCTTTGTCGCCTTGCTGGTGGTCAGCCTGTTGGTGGCGTTGGCCAGCGGCATTCCTACCGGCGAAGTGATGAAGGTGATGACCGCAGGTATGGGCGGCGTACTGGGTTCGGTGACCATTATCATCGGCCTGGGCGCGATGCTCGGCAGAATGATCGAACATTCTGGCGGTGCCGAATCGCTGGCCCAGCGCTTCAGCAAAGCTTTGGGGCCGAAACATACCGTGGCCGCCCTGACCATTGCCGCGTTTATTCTCGGCATTCCGGTCTTTTTCGACGTCGGCTTTATCATCCTGGCGCCGATCATCTACGGTTTTGCCAAAGTTGCTAAAGTTTCGCCGCTGAAATTTGGCCTGCCGATGGCCGGCGTAATGCTGGCGGTGCACGTCGCCCTGCCACCCCATCCGGGGCCGGTTGCCGCAGCAGGGCTACTGAACGCCGACATTGGCTGGCTGACCATTATCGGTCTCGCGATTTGCATTCCGGTGGGGGTTATCGGTTATTTCGCTGCCAAGCATTTGAATCGTAGAACTTATCCCCTGTCGATTGAGGTACTGGAACAGCTGCAGCTGGCGGCCCCTGAACCGGCGCCGGAAGGCAAAGCGCCATTGAGCGACCGCATCAATCCGCCTGGCGCCGGGTTGGTGGCAGCGCTGATCGTGATCCCTATCGCCATCATCATGTTGGGCACCGTTTCGGCCACGTTACTTGAACCGGGTTCCGCGCTGCGGGATGCGCTTTCGCTGCTCGGCTCTCCCGCGGTGGCCCTGATGATTGCCCTCTTGCTGGCATTCTATTTCCTGGCCATCCGTCGCGGCTGGAGCCTGCAACACACCAGCGACGTCATGGGGGGCGCGCTGCCGACCGCAGCCGTGGTGATCCTGGTCACCGGTGCCGGTGGCGTATTCGGCAAAGTCCTGGTGGAGTCGGGCGTGGGCAAGGCATTGGCCGACGTGCTGACCACCATCGGCCTGCCGTTGATCCCGGCAGCTTTTATCATTTCGCTGGCGCTACGCGCCTCCCAGGGGTCCGCCACCGTGGCTATCCTGACAACCGGTGGCCTGCTGTCAGAGGCGGTTATCGGGCTCAATCCGCTACAGCTGGTGCTGGTCACCCTTGCCACCTGCTTTGGCGGTCTGGGTTTGTCGCATGTGAATGACTCCGGCTTTTGGATCGTCACCAAATACCTCGGACTTTCGGTCGCCGATGGCCTGAAAACCTGGACGGTACTGACGACGATCCTCGGCCTGAGCGGTTTCCTGTTCACCTGGTTACTGTGGCTGGCGGTGTAATTTCTCTGGCATACTGCACAGACCGCCTCTCGCTCTGTGCAGGAAAACATAATGCCTCTTATCACTACCGCACCGCTGTTGCTTACCGAACGTTTACGCCTTGATGCACATACGCTGGACGACTTTGATTCGTTGGCCGCCATGTGGGCCGATCCTGAAGTGGTACGTTATATCGGCGGCACGCCGAGGGATCGTGAAGATTCCTGGGGCCGCCTGATGCGCTATGTAGGCCACTGGGCGTTGCTGGGTTATGGCTACTGGGCAGTGCGCGATAAAGTCAGCGGCGCTTACCTTGGCGGCATCGGTTTTTCCGACTTTCAGCGCGATATCCATCCGGCGCTTGATGCCCCAGAAATGGGCTGGACGCTGGTAACCTCGGCACAGGGTAAAGGCTATGCCACCGAAGCGCTGCGCGCGGCTTTGGCCTGGGGAAAAGACCATTTACCGGGCGATAAGGCGGTATGCATTATCTCACCGGAAAATCAGCCCTCCCTGGCACTGGCGAAGAAAGTCGGTTTCCGCGAAAGCCATCGCAGCGAGTACCATCAAAGCCCGATCCTGGTGATGCACTGCCCGCTATGAGCCGGCAACCTGACCCGACGCGGTAGCCAAAGCCACCTGAACAAAGTTATCCCGCAGCGCATCAGGCTGCTGCGGGTTCCAGGCGATACCGACTTGCCATTGGGTCTGTTCGCCGCTAAGCGGCAGAATATCGATGCCCGCCGGCGCAATATGCGTGACGCTGTGCGGCAGCAGAGCAACGCCAATGCCGGCGGCAACCAGCGCCAGCAAGGTTTGAATATCACCGGCCTGCTGTACCACGTTGGGTGCCAGTTGATGGGCGGCAATAAAGCGCAGCGACTGGTCGCTCAGCCCGCGTCCACGCTTGGGCGTCAACTGTAACAGCGGCAAGGTATTGAATTGCTCCATCAGGGTGTCCGCCCGCAGCGCCAGCGCCGAAGGCGCCGCCAGCACCAATCGGTCACTCAGCAACGCACTGGCGCGCAACGGCGTACTGACAGGTAATCGCACAAATCCCACCTGCAGCTCCCCCTGCAATAGCAACTGATATTGCCGTTCAGAAGGCAAGTCTTCCACCCCCACGGCAACCTCGGGAAAGCGATGACGGAAAGCGGCCACCAACTGTGGCGCCAGATGAAAGCTGGACAGGCCAAAGCCTATTGCCAACCGCCCCGCCTCCCCCCGTACCACCTGCACGGCTCGCTGCTGAAACTGCAGATGCTGAGCGACTAACGTTTGAGCTTCAGGATAGAGCCGTTGGCCGCTGGCGGTCAGTTGCGCCCCCTGACGGCCACGGTTAAACAAGCGGGCGCCCAGCAGCGTTTCCAACGCCTGGATCTGTTTGCTCAGCGCCGGCTGGGTGATGCATAACCGCTCTGCCGCCACACGATAATTGCCCTGTTCGGCCAGCACCACGAAGGCGCGTAGTTGTCGTATATCCATTCCATTCAGTTATCAAAAAAGGAATTTAATTGATTATACAGTAATCAATGGCTTTGCTGTAATCAACGCCAGATAACAGCCAAAAGGTAATCCTATGACAAACTCTCTACGCGCCGCGACGGTGCAGTTTCAGCATCGCGCCAATGATAAAAACTACAACCTGTCGGTGATCGAGGGCTTTATCACCCGCGCCGCCACCGAACAGATCCAGCTGCTGACCTTCCCGGAAATGTGCATCACCGGCTATTGGCACGTACGCCACCTCAGCGCAGGTGAAATTGGCGCACTGGCGGAGCCCATCGCCGACAGCCCCTCGCTGGCGCGCATTCGCCCGCTGGCCGAACGCTATAACATGGCGATCGGCGTCGGACTGATTGAACTGGGAGACGACGGCAAATATTACAATGCCTACGCCGTCTGCCTGCCCGACGGCAAGCTTCACGTTCACCGTAAACTGCATGCTTTTGAACACCCGGCGATAGCCAGCGGCGACAGTTTCACCGTGTTTGACACCCCATGGGGTATCCGAATGGGGGTGCTGATCTGTTGGGACAATAACCTGGTGGAGAATGTCCGTGCGACCGCATTGCTGGGGGCAGAGGTGTTGTTGGCGCCGCATCAGACCGGCGGTACTCATTCGCGTAGCCCGCACGGCATGAAGCCGATCCCTCTGGAAATTTGGCAACGGCGGCAGGAGGATCCGGCGGCGATAGAGGCAGCTTTTCGGGGCGAACACGGGCGTGGCTGGCTGATGCGCTGGCTCCCGGCACGTGCCCATGACAATGGTTTGTTTGTGTTATTCAGCAACGGAGTAGGACGTGACGATGACGAAGTGCGTACCGGCAATGCGATGATCCTCGACCCCTATGGCCGCATTCTGGCGGAAACCTGGGCGGCAGAAGACAAGATGGTCACGGCCACGATTGATTTTTCGCTGATCCCGCTCAGTACGGGCCGTCGCTGGATCCACGGTCGTCGACCGGCCCTGTACGACATTCTTACGCAGCCGCAAGGCTATGAGCGAGATGCCCGTAGCGCGCGTTTTTCATCTGAGCCGGCACAGAAACTGGGCAAGTGACCGACGCCGAATGACAGGTAAAAAAAATCCGCCCGAAGGCGGATTTTTATCTGATGTGGCTGACTGCGCCACATGCTCATGCCCGCAGGCATGGAGAAATCTTAGAAACGGTAGCCTACGCCAACGCTCCAGATACCAACGTCAACGCTGCGGATACGGCTCTGCTCGTAACCAACGTCCAGCGCTACGTCCTGGATTGGGTTGAACTGCAGGCCAGCACCGTAGGTGAAGCCGTAGTCGCTGCTGCCGTTACGGTCGGAACCGTTTTGAGCGTTGTCGATGTTTTTACCGTAACCAACACCCACTACACCGTAGATGCTTGCCCAGTCGTTGAAGCGGTAAGCTGGACCGGCAGTGATAGAGTTGTACTGAGCTTTACCGTAGTAACCGTTCTCAGAACCGTTCTTCTCTACGTGGGTAAAGGAACCGATAACACCCAGTGGGTTGTTGTCGAACTCGTAACGGTATTTCAGGTTGAAACCGTCGGCTTTGTTAGCAACGCCTTGGAGATCACCCTGCGCATAGCCAGCGGATACGGTGCTCTGACCAGCGAATGCGGTACCTGCGGTTACTGCTAAGACACAGGCTGCTACTGCGGAAAGACATGCAATTTTTTTCATAACCACCTCAAACGCGTTATATTTTTAAGTAAATCCATTTGTTCATGCATTGAAAATATAACAAAAATTAGCGTGAAACTCTGCCTTAAAATGAGTGTCTAATGCTTTATATCGTGTAACATTAGATTTCAAGAACAGTGTATCTACTTCATTTCGCTCTATTTTCGAGCCGCATTCTACGCGTTTCTGTGATAAGAATCACCTATTTAATATCCAGACAATTCTTAAAAAAAGCGCACTTTTTGACCATAAAAGCCGTTCTGGCGCCGTAAGCCAGCGCTTTTTTTCGTTGAAAATGCTTTTCTCAGACACATTTACCGCAATTCATTTACACTGCCGTCATCCAAACATCGACCTCTTCCCAAATCCTGGGAAATGCATAAAAGGCTCTAAAGGATGTCTTCGTCTGCAACCGCAAAAGCGTCTTCTACGCTGCTGCCAATCTGCCTGTTGATCATCGCTATGGTCTCCATCCAAAGCGGTGCCTCGCTGGCCAAAAGCCTGTTCCCGCTGGTCGGCGCAGAAGGCATCACCACGCTGCGTTTGAGTATCGGCACGCTGATCCTCTTTATTATCTTCCGCCCGTGGCGCATGCGATTTGCCGCCGGGAGCCGGTTACCGTTGTTCATTTACGGCCTGGCGCTGGGCGCGATGAATTACCTGTTCTATCTTTCCCTGCGCACTCTGCCGCTCGGCATCGCCGTGGCATTGGAGTTCACCGGCCCGCTGGCGGTCGCCATGTTCTCTTCACGCCGCGCGATTGACTTTTTGTGGGTGGCACTGGCGATCGCCGGGCTCTGGTTCCTGCTGCCGTTGGGCCATGACATGGGCAGCATCGATCCCTTCGGCGCCGCCTGTGCACTGGGTGCAGGTGCCTGCTGGGCGGTCTACATTATCTGCGGCCAGAAAGCCGGTGGCGACCACGGGCCGGGTACCGTCGCGGTGGGGTCACTGATTGCCGCCGTGGTGTTTTGCCCGATTGGCGCCTGGCAAGCCGGCAGCGCACTGCTGAACGTTGATATCCTGCCGGTCGCACTGGCCGTAGCTATCCTCTCCACCGCGCTGCCCTACTCGCTGGAAATTATCGCGTTGCCAAAAATACCGGCGCGGACTTTCGGCACATTGATGAGCCTGGAACCGGCACTGGCGGCGCTTTCGGGCATGCTGTTCCTGAACGAACACCTGACGACGATTCAATGGTTGGCGCTGGCAGCGATCATTACCGCCTCCATGGGGGCGACCCTGACCATCAAACCCAAACCGCAAATCGAAAACCTGTCCTGAGTATTGGCTACGCCTGCATTTGCCCAAAGCGGAATGCAGGCGGGTTAACTGTTTTCACACTGGCAAACAGGCATAATTCTCCCCACAGTCCCCCCGCGTTGTTATGGAAATAAACCCGACAGGGTTAACCACATGGAGAATCAAAGTGATTTATAACACTCTGTTTAACCCACGCTATGGCCGTGGGCTGTCACCGATACTGATTGAGACACTCACCGCTGTGCGCCAATACGATCTCGCCGAGCTGGCACAGGGGCGGCATGAGATAAAGGGTGAGAAGATCTTTATGGAAGTGATGACGCTAACCACCGGGCCAGCGGAAACCAGGCGTGCAGAGCTGCACCAGGAATATGCCGTCATCCATCTGCTCCTCGGCGGCGAAGAACGCATTGATTATGGTTTGCCGGGGGATTGGCAAAGTGAGTTGCCTTATGACGAACTGCACGATGTGCAACTGCTGGAGATCAAACGTCACCGCCAGACGCTGGCAATGTTTCCCGGCATGTACGCCATATTTTTGCCTCATGAGCCGCACAAAGTCGCTTGCCAACTAAATGCGCCGATGCCAATCAAAAAAGCGGTGGTAAGCGTGCATTACACCCTGCTGCTGTAACCGGCCAGTCGATCTGGATGACCTGCCTCCCATCGCGCGGCGCTAAAGCCACCCTGATCAGTGCTGGGACAAAGCGCGGATAAACCTCGCCGTCTGCTCAGGCGAGCGCAGTTGGATAAAACGGATATGTCGATACCGGGCATCGTTCATGTCCGCAAGGTAGCCGGCCCGGTTTTTACGGTAGGTTTTGATGGTCCATAAAACGATGGAATCACGGCTGAAAAAGGAACGGCGGAAGCTCTCGCGGTTACCGGTGCCGGGCCACAACTCGGTACCTTGCCATGCACGTGTAGCGGCACGACGCACCGCCTGAAACAACGTACGACAGAAGCCGTAATCTACCCACACCACCCAATCAACGCTTTCCCATTTAATCGTTTTGGTTCGGCTGTAATTGCCGTCAAGCACCCAGCCGGACTCTGCCGCGGCCAGCGCCTGCGCGAGCTGCGCCAAAAACTCGTCATCGGGTGTCCCCTGCCATTGCGGGCGCCAAAACAGCTTGTCCAGCTCGATATGAGGCAGCGCAAACTTTGCCGCTAGCTGGCGCGCCACCGTACTTTTGCCACTGCCACTGGTTCCAACGACGTTAATTTTCATGGGAGCGAATTCTGAAATGGGGGAAAATAGCTTAGCGGGATGTTATTCGTCTATCAATATGAATTAGCAGGCAATTAATAAAATGAAATAGAAATGAATCAGAATGCGTAATCTTTATAAAAAATACAAATGAAAATGGTTATTAAACTCCTTTCTGAAATTATTACCACGCGGAACTACTTCCGCGAGAAGACGCCACTAAATACACTTACAATTCATAGATTTGAGAGAAAAATACATATATCACCATAACCCTACCCTTACAGGAGTTAATTTTCAATTCGTTATAACCTATTTATCCGATAGCCATTTTCGGCCTGCAAAATGCTATATCGCTGCTATAATTACCCCCGTAACAAAAATAGGACAACGAACTAACGAGAGGATATCTGATATGAGTACCGCTAAACTGGTGAAAACGAAATCTTCTGAGCTGCTTTACACTCGTAATGACATGGACGAAAAAACCAAACTGGAAGCCATCAAGGCGTTGAACCATCAGGTTGTTCAATTTACCGACCTGTCGTTGATCACCAAGCAGGCACACTGGAACATGCGTGGCGCCAACTTCATTGCTGTGCATGAAATGCTGGACGGGTTCCGCACCGCCATCATCGATCACCTGGACACTTTTGCCGAGCGCGTGGTGCAGTTGGGCGGCGTGGCATTGGGTACCGTGCAGGTCGTGAACGACAAGACTCCGCTGAAAAGCTATCCAACCAACATCCACAGCGTGCAGGAACACCTGAAAGCGCTGGCCGATCGCTACGGTGTGGCGGCGAACGACATTCGCAAGGCCATCACAGAAGTCGCCGATGAAGATACCGCGGATATGTTCACCGCAGCTTCACGCGATCTGGACAAGTTCCTGTGGTTTATCGAGTCCAACATCGAATAAATCTGCGCGACAGACAATCAAAGCGTTCCGCATTGCGGGATTGAACAGGCTGCGGGCTTTGCCCCAGCCTGTTTTTCTTTTGCGACGCTTGAATTGCTCAAAAAACAGCCCATAGTAGATAAAACGAACTGACGAAGGCCCAACACAAGCGAGGTGATCATGGCAAGCGGATGGGCGGCAGACGGTGCCGTGCAAGATCAAATTGACTCCACCGTCGACGATGCCGTACAGCGCGCAAGACAGGCGCTGGGTCAAGGGGAGAGTGAGCATTACTGCCAGGAATGCGGGGAAGAAATCCCGTTGGCGCGGCGGCAGGCGCTGAAAGGCGTGCGTTATTGCCTGGCCTGCCAAACCGAGCTGGATAAAAAGCGGGCGGCGAGCAGTTTGTATAACCGTCGCGGCAGTAAAGACAGCCAGCTACGTTGAGCTTATCAACGCAAAATATCCCTTCCTGACCTCTCTGACAGAACACTCCTGCACCAAATGCAACAACCTTGCGGCATAAAAGTTAGAGTTAGTTATCAATATTGAAGCGAAACCGTTAACTATCGGTTGTTTCAGCCCCATTATTTGGTTAATGATAGACCCGTGCACCAACAGGACGCCAAAAGCACCATTTTGGGGCCTCAATTTGGTGCATAAAAATAATAATTCGACCTTCAGACTCAACATCACACCACAACTCTTTGTTTTTATAGTAGTTGAAAACATGGCACGATTTTTTCATGGCACCAACTGCAATATAAAAAATGGGTAATCCGCAACCTGTACAGGAAATTCCTCTCATGAAGTCAATTTTTAAAGTCTCCCTGGCCGCACTTTCGCTGGCCTTTGCCGTAAGCTCCCACGCAGCAGACAAACTGGTCGTCGCTACCGATACCGCATTCGTTCCTTTTGAATTCAAACAAGGCGATAAATACGTTGGTTTCGATATCGACCTGTGGGCCGCTATCGCCAAAGAACTGAAACTGGATTACACCCTGAAGCCGATGGATTTCAGCGGCATCATCCCGGCACTGCAAACCAAAAATATCGATCTGGCGCTGGCCGGCATCACCATTACCGAAGAACGTAAAAAAGCCATCGAATTCTCTGACGGCTACTACAAAAGCGGCCTGCTGGTGATGGTTAACGCCAACGACGACAGCATCAAGGGCATTGACGATCTGAACGGCAAAGTGGTGGCGGTGAAGAGTGGCACCGGCTCCGTGGATTACGCCAAGCAGCACATCAAAACCAAAGACCTGCGTCAGTTCCCGAACATCGACAACGCCTATATGGAACTGGGCACCAAGCGCGCTGACGCGGTGCTGCACGACACGCCAAACATTCTGTACTTCATTAAAACCGCCGGCGCCGGCAAGTTCAAAACCGTTGGCGATTCGCTGGAAGCACAGCAATACGGCATCGCCTTCCCTAAAGGCAGTGACGAACTGCGCGTGAAGGTGAATGGCGCGCTGAAAACGCTGCGCGACAACGGCACCTACAACGAAATCTACAAAAAATGGTTCGGTACCGAACCTAAATAACGGATGCAATCAGTCACTGATTCACTTAAGCACAGGGGTGGTGTCTTAGCCCCTGCGCTTTGTTGTATCTGATTCCCACGTTTGGGATCACCGGGAGAAAACACCATGCAGTTCGACTGGAGCGCCATCTGGCCCGCCATCCCTATCCTGTTAGAAGGCGCCAAAATGACCCTGTGGATTTCGGTCCTCGGTCTGATTGGCGGCCTGATCATCGGCCTCGTAGCCGGTTTTGCCCGTACCTACGGCGGTTGGATTGCCAACCATGTCGCCCTGGTATTCATCGAAGTTATCCGCGGCACGCCTATCGTGGTGCAGGTGATGTTTATCTACTTCGCCCTGCCGATGGCGTTCAGCGATTTGCGCATCGACCCCTTTAGCGCGGCGGTGGTCACCATTATGATCAACTCCGGCGCCTACATTGCGGAAATCACTCGCGGTGCCGTGCTGTCAATCCACAGCGGCTTCCGTGAAGCAGGCCTGGCGTTGGGTCTGTCGCGCCGCGAGACCATCCGTTATGTCATCATGCCGCTGGCGCTGCGCCGTATGCTGCCGCCGCTGGGTAACCAGTGGATCATCAGCATTAAAGACACCTCGCTGTTTATCGTGATCGGGGTGGCGGAACTGACCCGTCAGGGCCAGGAAATTATTGCTGGCAACTTCCGCGCGCTGGAAATCTGGAGCGCCGTGGCGGTTATTTATCTGATTATTACCCTGGTGCTGAGCTTCGTGCTGCGTCGTCTGGAAAGAAGGATGAAAATCCTGTGATTGAATTTAAAAACGTCTCCAAGCATTTTGGGCAAACCCAGGTGCTGCACAATATCGACCTGAAAATTAATCAGGGTGAAGTGGTGGTGATTATCGGGCCGTCCGGCTCCGGCAAATCCACGCTGCTGCGCTGCATCAACAAGCTGGAAGAGATCACCAGCGGCGATCTGATCGTCGATGGTCTGAAAGCCAACGATCCCAAAGTTGACGATCGCCTGATCCGTCAGGAAGCCGGCATGGTATTCCAGCAGTTTTACCTGTTCCCACACCTGACCGCTTTGGAAAACGTCGCCTTTGGCCCCATTCGCGTTCGCGGTTTGAAAAAGTCGGATGCGGAAAAACTGGCGCGTGAACTGCTGGCCAAAGTCGGCCTGGCGGAACGTGCCCATCACTACCCCTCCGAACTTTCCGGCGGTCAACAGCAGCGCGTGGCCATCGCCCGTGCTCTGGCAGTCAAACCGAAAATGATGCTGTTTGACGAACCGACCTCCGCACTTGACCCGGAACTGCGTCATGAAGTGCTGAAGGTTATGCAGGATCTGGCAGAAGAAGGCATGACCATGGTCATCGTTACCCACGAAGTCGGCTTTGCCGAAAAAGTGGCTTCGCGGCTGATCTTTATTGATAAGGGCCGGATTGCAGAAGACGGCAACCCGCATGACCTGATCAATCACCCGCCAAGCCCGCGCTTGCAGGAGTTCTTGCAGCACGTATCCTGATTTACCCTGCTCAACGGCGGACCTGTTTCAGGTCCGCCGTTTCTATTTAGCACGCGTTATCACTCCCTGCCCCTCTTCATTTCCTACTATATTCTTTGTTTTTCTTAACATTTGTATTTAATCCGCCGATTTACAGAGCCCCAAGAGAGGATACATGCCCGCCACCGCAGACTCCCGATTCGGTTCTCATCTGCGAGAACAGCTGTTCCCCCTGTTGCTGCTGCTGATAACCTGCGCCCTTTCCCTGCAGGCTGCGGCGCAGCCCGCACAGAATACCGATGCCAGTGCCCAAACAGAGCAGCAAAAAGCCTCTTACGCCGCGCTCGCAGACATTCTGCAAGACGACAAAGCCCGTGCCGGGCTGATTAGCCACCTCAGGCAGGCCGCTGGCGAATCTTCCACTGCGCAGCAGCCCAAAACCGAGACGCCTAAGCCATCCGACTCGCTGAGTGACAACCTGACCAGCCTGGCTCAGGACAGCCTTAGCACCCTCGACAAGAAATTAAACTCGAGGCAAAAGCTGATCGACTCTGGGCCCAAACGCACTTTCCATCCGGACGTTTTCTTTCGGGCTTTGGGCTATTTTCTGCTGACGGTTGCGCTGACCTTCGCCCTCTTCCATCTGATCCGCCGGATAATCCGCCCGCTATACAAACGCATCGGCAACTGGGGGCACAACGCCAAACTGCAGCATGATTCGTGGTACAAACTGCCAACGGCGATCCTCGGCGCCTTCGCTATAGATTTGCTGGTGTTGTTGCTGGCGCTGACTGCCGGCAACCTGTTTGCCCGCCATGTTCACGCCGACAACGCCACCATATTGCGGCTGCAAACCCTGTTTCTTAGCGCCTTCGCGGTGATCGAATTCTTCAAGGCGGTGCTGCGGCTGATTTTTGCACCGAATTTCGATTACCTGCGTCCTTTTGCGTTCTCCGATGCCGTCGCCCATTACTGGAATACGCGCCTTGCCTGGCTAAGTGGCCTGATCGGCTACGGCCTGATGGTGGTGGTGCCGGTAGTGGCGACACAGATCAGTTACCCCGCAGCCGCCGCAGCCAATCTGGTCATCATGCTGGCACTGACGTTATACGCACTGGCGTTGATCCTGCGTAACCGTAAGCCGATACAACTCCAGATTAACCTGCTGGCCGAACGATCGATGGCGTTCTTCAGCATCATTCTGCGCGGTTTGGGCCATGTCTGGCACCTGCTGGCGATCGCTTATTTCCTGGTGCTGTTTGCGCTGTCGCAGTTTGATATTGGCAACAGCCTGAACTTTATGATGACCGCAACGGTGAAAAGCCTGGTGGTTATCGGCGTCGGGGCTTTGATCTCCGGCCAACTGACCCGCTGGATTTTCCGCCGGATTTCGCTGCCGGATGATGTCAACCGGCGCTATCCGATGCTGGAACGGCGTATTAATTCCTATATTCCCAATGGGTTGAAAATATTGCGGGTGATGGTGGTACTGACGGTCACGCTACTGCTGTTTGACGCCTGGCATCTGATCAACCTTTACCAGTGGGCAAGCAGCGAAAACGGGGAAAAAATCGTCGGCGGACTGGTACATATCCTGCTGATTCTGGTGATTGCGGTTATCAGCTGGACCCTGATGGCCAGCGTTATCGAGCATCGACTGGCGCTGGAGTTGAGCAACGGCATCCGTCCCAGCGCGCGCGAACGCACGCTGCTGACGCTGTTTCGTAACGTGCTGGCCATCGTTATCAGCACCATTACCATTATGATTGTGCTGTCGCAGGTGGGGATTAACATTGCGCCGCTGCTGGCCGGGGCCGGAGCGCTGGGATTGGCCATCAGTTTTGGCGCGCAAACGCTGGTCAAGGACGTGATCACCGGCGTATTCATCCAGTTTGAGAACGGCATGAATACCGGCGAGTACGTAACGGTTAGCGGCATTACCGGTACGGTAGAGCGCATGACCATCCGTTCAATCGGCCTGCGGGACGATTACGGCGTGTATCATATCGTCCCCTTTTCTTCGATCACGACGCTGGCAAACTACGCCCGTGAATTTGGCGTCTACCGCGCCAACTACAGCGTCAGCCGTGACGAAGATATCGATCATGTTCATGAGGTGTTGCATCAGGCCGTCGCCGCATTGAAACAAGACGAGCAGGTGAAGCATTTTCTGGTGGGTGAGCCGGTGTTCAACGGCGTAGTGGCGCTGGGCGATCGCTCCTTCACCACCCGGGTGACCGTGCGCACTCAGGCGTTAAAGCAGTGGGTGGTGCAATATGCCCTCGACCGCCTGGTCAAAATACATTTTGACCAGGCCGGTATCGCCATGCCGCAGCAGGCCATTCAACTTTCTTACGCTCCGGATTCGCAACAGTCGGCAACAAAACAAGTTGAGTGAAAAAAGACGCTAGCCCCGACGGGGTTAGCGTCATCAATTTCAGTGCAATGACTCCCCCTGCTGCACCGTGGTAAACGTCTGCATCAATTTCACCACATCCTGCATACCAACGTTCACCCGATTAATCACTTCACCGGCATCGTGCGTCAACGCTACGCCACCGCCAGCCTGTTCAACACAGACGGCCATCCCGGCGATGGCCGCCGCTACCCCCTGTTGAATGGCTTGGGTGATACGTTCAATCTCGGTCGCCGCCTGACGAGACTGCTCCGCCAGGGTTCGCACTTCATTGGCGACAACGGCAAATCCTCTCCCGTGCTCGCCCGCATGTGCAGCCTCAATCGAAGCGTTAATCGCCAACAGGTTGGTTTGAGAGGCGATTTTGCGGATGGCCTCCACCATGGTACCTATCTGCTGTGAACCAATGCCCAGTTCACTTACCACCGCGGAAGTATCGCGCGCAGCTGCTTCAACCTGTTGCATGCCCGCCACGGCCTGCTGAACGATCACCGCTCCCTGCGCCGCAGTTCTGTCGGTATCCAACGATAGATGGTGCGCATTACGTACCATTTCTTCTTCGTGCTGCTGCTGGATCATCTGTTGGGTGATGTCCTGAGCGATTTTCACCACCTTCACCACTTGTCCGTCATCGTCGATGATCGGATTGTAGCTGGCCTCCAGCCATACTCGCTCTCCGCGTCGGTTCACTCGTTCAAAACGCCCGGTTATAAACTCGCCCCGAGCGAGACGCCGCCAGTGCTGGCGGTAATCGTCAGAGCGGGCAAACTCGGGGGGGCAGAGCACCGCATGCGCTTGCCCACGCGCCTCCTCGATTCGGTGTCCCATCAATTTCAGCATATTGTCGTTGGCGGCAAGGATCTTGCCCTGCGCGTCAAAGGTGATCATTGCCATCGAACGGTTTAGCGCCGACAGCAGGCTCCGATGCTCCTGTGCCTGGGTGATGCGCTCCGTCACAACGCTGGCGATCTTGACGATCTCCACCACCCGCCCCTGTTTATTCATGACAGGGGTATAGGTGCCCTGCAGCCACACGGCCTCTCCGTCTTTGCGAATGCGTTTTATATTATCGGTAATGGGTTGGCCATTATTTAACATATCCCAGTGTTTGCGGTATGCCGGGCTGGCGACATATTCCGGGGAACAAAAGAGGCGGTGATGCTGGCCGATAACTTCCTGTCGTTGAAATCCCATCGTTTTTAGAAATAAATCGTTAGCGCGCAGCACGGTACCATCGGGTTTAAATACGATCATGGCAACGGCATTTTCTATCGCGCTCAACTCAGCGCGGCTGTGGGTGTTTAACTGACTGAATCGTAACAGCATAGGGGTAAAATCCTTCTGGCAGATGATTTAGCAGACAAGTGCTTTTCATTTTATTTTTTCTGCACGCAGCGCCCACACGCAGACGTGCATCACCCAGAGAAACAGGCAGGCCTTATTCTCCTGGCAGGTAAAACTCACCGGATTAAAATATCAATTAAGTAAGGTAACTATTGTGTTTTGAATAAATAACTTATTTAAGATTTTTAGTATTGGAAGACGTATTGAGAATAACGCAACATGCAGAAATTGAAAGGGAAACGCGAAGATTTATGGGTGCCGGCTAAATAACCGGCACCCAGGGGGAATTAACGCCAGCGTTCTGCCGCCCAGGCAGCCTGCTGTTCCGCGTCGTGGAAGGTCCAGGCTACAAAACGGCTGATCTTTTGCCCCTGCGCCATCTCAATGGTGCGCACTTCGGCAGCCCCCGCCAGCTTCAACGCGTGGTAAATCGACGGCAAAGTGGTGTTCTTGGAGATAAGCGAGGTGAACCACAGGCAGTTTTGCGCCTTACTCACGCTTTCCTCTACCATTTTACGCACGAAGGCTTCTTCACCGCCCTCACACCACAGCTCGTTATTTTTGCCGCCAAAGTTCTGTACTGGCTTATCCGCCACCTCACCCTTGCCCAGCTTATGCAGTTTGCGGCGAGTACTGGCCTGTGATTCCTGCTCGGAACCGTGGAACGGTGGGTTACACAACGTGGCATCGAACTTCTCCGCCACGCCAATGATGCCGTTAAAGATAAACTCAGGCTGTTTTTGCAGACGTAACCGCACGCTGTTTCTCAGCGTCGGGTTCATCTCGACAATCATTTTGGCCGAATTGAGCGACACCGGGTCGATCTCCGAACCGGTAAAGCGCCAGCCGTATTCACGCAGGCCGACGATCGGATAAATGCAGTTGGCGCCAATGCCCACGTCGAGGATTGCCACGCCTTTGCCCCGGGGGATCTCGCCGCCGTTGCTGGTCGCCAACAAGTCGGCCAGGTGATGCAAATAGTCGGCGCGCCCTGGGATCGGCGGGCACAGGTAGTCGGCGGGAATATCCCAATGTTCGATACCATAAAAATGTTGCAGCAACGCACGGTTGAGCATTTTAACCGCCGCCGGATCGGCAAAATCTACCGAAATATCGCCCCAGGCATTCGGCTTGACGAACGGCTCCAGCGCAGGGCAACTGGCGATCAGCGCCGGGAAATCATAGCGTGAGCGATGACGGTTACGCGGGTGCAGGCCGCTTTTCTGCTGCGGGAAGGTTTTCTTTTTTTCCACCGTGACGGGCTCTCTTAAAGGTATTTCTGGCGCGTAAGATACCATAAAGCAGCGGCAAACTTGCAGCCGACGGGAAACCCGTCAGAATAAAAGTTCTGTTTAGCCACCCCAGGTCACTTATGAGCAGTCAGCCCCGTTATTACTACGAACCCGCTACAGGCCATGGTCTGCCGCACGATCCTCTGAACGCCATCATCGGCCCACGCCCCATCGGGTGGATCTCATCGGTCAGCGCGACCGGCCAGCGCAACCTGGCCCCCTACAGCTTTTTCAACTGCTTCAACTACCGCCCGCCGATCATCGGTTTCGCCAGCAGCGGTTGGAAAGACAGCGTGGCAAACATCGTCGAGACCGGGGAGTTTGTCTGGAATCTGGCGACGCGCCCGCTGGCCGATGCCATGAACAACAGCTCGGCCAGCCTGGCCCGCGGTGAAGATGAATTTGCCTTTGCCGGCGTGACACCGCTGCCCAGCCGTCGGGTGAAAGCGGAAAGGGTGGCGGAAAGCCCGGTGAACTTTGAATGCCGCCTGTCGCAATGCATTCAGTTGCAAAGCGCCGCGGGGGAAAAGGTGGATACCTGGCTGGTGCTGGGGGAAGTGGTCGCGGTACATATAGATTCGTCACTGCTGGACCAACACGGCGTTTATCAGACCGCAGCTGCCGAACCTATCCTGCGGGCCGGTGGGCCCACCGCCTACTATGGCATTTCGGAGCAACACCGTTTCGATCTGGTTCGCCCGGATGCGCAAAAGCGATAATTAACGGCCCTTTCTCTCGTTGGAGGAAGGGCTCAATTAATAATCAAATAAATTGAATGATATTATCAATACTCTCCGATTTCATCCTTCCTGTCGCTGCGCAATAATCACTCCATCGAAAGGCAACCCCCTTTCTCCCTTAAAAACCAGACAGGAATCACCATCATGAAAAACATCAAAACTTTTGCTGCTGCTATCGCTCTGAGCGCCGTCTCTTTCACTTCTTTTGCTGCCGACTACGTCAGCGCACAAGATGCCCCCCAGTTTGAGAAAGCCGGAGTGATCTCTGCCAGCGGCGCTACCGACCTGAGCAGCCTGAAAGCGCAACTGTCCGCCAAAGCCGATGCGGCCGGTGCCAAAGCTTTCACCATTACCTCCGCCGGCGGCAACAACCTGATGCACGGCACCGCGGTAATCTACAAGTAATTAACGGATTACAATGAAAAAGCCCGCCGATACGCGCTATCGGCGGGCTTTTTTATGGCTATTTAATTCAGGCGGGCATTAATCGCCGCGGCGAAATCACGGCACATCTTTTCATCGCCTTCGGCGTTATCAGCCAGCACGCGATCGCCATCCACCACGCGGATATGTGCCGCCAAATCGAAGTCTGCCGCCGGCTGTGGCCGGGCAACCGCAGCCGCTATGGTTTGCTGCGCAGCCTGCCAGGCCTGCGCCACGGTCTGGTTGCAGGCCTGCGCCAGATAGTCCGGGTTGAAACCTTCACCGGTCAAGCTGCGCAACGTGTCGTCGTGGCTGACACCGTTACCCGGCAGCCAGTAATGACGCGCCAGATCCGGACCAATTGCCGGGTTATCGGTAAGGTAACCGTCGCGCTGCAAGAAGAAGTGTCGCGTCTGCTCAACCGCCATCAGCGCCAGCAGATAACCCTGATACGAACAGGCCGATTCCAGCGACAGCAAATGCGGGATTGCCAGCGTCGGCCGCGGGCTGCCGCTGATGCCCAATATTTTTTGCTCAACTTCACGTGCCAGTGCGGTTATCGCTTCCGGGGTGCGCTGTTCGTCATCCCACTGATACAACGCCCACTCAAAGTAAGGCACCAGCAAAATATGACGTTCGTTGAACGCACGCATCGGCTGACGCGCAGCAAGGCTGGCCTCAATCAAGCTATCCGGCACCGGCTCGCCGGCCGCGTTTTTCGCATAGCGTTTCAACCAATCGGCGTCGTCCAGCAGGCTGTCACAGAACATCGACTGGGTTTCGGCGTAGGCCATGGAAGTCGGTGGGAATTCCTGCGAAAAACAGGGCGCATTCTGGCAAATATTGGCAAAGTGCGCGGCGTGACCGCCCTCGTGGAACAAGGTATTTAAACCATGAGCCCCGCTGCCGACCTGATCCGGCTGCGCCAGGCTGGTAAAGTTAATGCGTGCCGGTAGCCATTTACCCTGCTGGATAAACGGCGGTACTGGCCCATGCATAAACCCGTTTTCATACTTGCCCTCGCGCACCAGCAGATCAAGATCCATCTGCGCACCGCGAAACCCGATATGCAACCGTTTAAAGCTGTTGATCCAACGCTCCAGCGACTGTGCAAACGGGAAGTATGGATCCAGTTGGCGGGTCACATCACCGGCGCTGGCAAAACGCACGTTCCAGGGCTCCAGCGCCTGTTCGCCTTTCTCCGCCGCCAGTTGCTGCAGGCTGCGTGAATTGGCTTCGCGAGTTTGCTGCTCGAAGCGATCAAGGATGGCGAACAGCTGTTCCGGCGTCATACGCTCGGTTTTGTTCACCTTGTAGTCAAAATAGTTACGAAAACCCATCTGGCGAGCAAAACGGTTCCGCAGGCTAATCAGCTCCGGCAGGCCGTTATGCAACAGCCACTGCTCCAGTTCACGCAATGCGTTCTGCGAGCTGCGGCGATACTCTTCATTTTCATTGGTCGCCTGGTTGGTCAACAGCTCGCCGAGCGAGGCATTTACCCGCTGCCCGGCGGCATTCAGGTGGCTGACCGGGTTAGCCTTGCGGCGGGTATAAAGATCCGCCTCTGCGCTGATGATTTGATCCAACAGCGTTTGAGCTTCGGCATCTTCAATCGCGTTGCAATCAAAGAAGCGCAACCAACCGTTCAGCCCGTGCTGCAGCGCATCTCGCTGAGCATCCTGCGGCAGGGCCTCCAGCCCGGCCAGCAATTGACGGATCTCCGCCAAGCGACGCGGCTCGGCAATAAAACGTTTATAGGCGCTTTCCGCCGCCGAGAAGCGGGCCGAAACGCCCTCACCGCCAATGCCCATATAGTTCTGCCAAAACAAATCTTCTTTGGTGCGGTGCACCTCAAGATAGTCCTGATTCAATTGATTGAAGTAATCGAGAGCCTGTTGCATAACCATCCTTTCAGCCGATTAGCGAAATATTCCAGTATAGCCAAGGGTTTTACGCGCTGCGTAAACGTTCAAGTCCCTGTTCCAGGGTGTCGACTTCACCGGCTGCCAACAGGCAGCAGGCAATCTGACGTTGGATCGCCAGCGGGATTGCCACCTCTCCCGCCAGGCAACGCTCAGTCCAACGCGCGGTGGTTTCCGCATCCTTGGCCGCCGGCAGCTCCGGCGTGGGGTCCTGCTCCGGACGCTCCAGCAACACTTGCTGCTCGCCGTTAACGATGTAATGGATCTGCGGGCAGCGCTGAGGATTGGCGTACGCCTCCCCTTCGGTGCCGTGCATCAGCAGGCCACGGGCGCCGATTTGGCGGAAGAAAGAAGCCACCCGACCGACATACTCCGGATGCGACACGCTGGCGATGCGCAACACATCCTGTTCACCAAACGGCGTTGCCAGTTTGGCCAGCGTATGGGCGCTGTTACGTACCCCCATGCGCCAGCGCAGGCCAAGTTGCAGATCCAGAGGGGCTGACAGCGCCGAGACCGGGATAAACACCGTTTCGCCGTTATCCAAACGCTGTTGAGCATGGGCAGCGTCTTGCGACCAGGGCAGGCCCAGCGCCTGAAAAGTTTCCGCGCTGGTGACCCGGGTACTGTCGTCCAGTACGCCGTGCACCACTACCGGCAACCCAACGCGCGTCAGCAACAACGCCAACAGCGGTGTCAGGTTCGCCTGCTTGCGTGCGCCGTTATAGCTTGGCAGCACCACCGGCATCGGTCGTCCCTGTGGCGCCTGCAAACGCATCACCTGTTGCTGCATCGCCTGATAAAAACCAAGCATTTCCTCTTCGGCTTCGCCTTTAATCCGCAGGGCGATCAGAATACCGCCCAACGCCAGCTCACCCACCTCACCGGCCAGCATCTTTTGATAGAGCTGGAAAGCGGTTTCCCGATCCAGATCGCGCGCATGATTTTTGCCACGGCCGATTTCTTTGATAATTTTGGTGTAATCCATCGTTCTGCTGTCCCCTGATCCAATCTGGGATCAGCATACCCTATCCGCGTCGACGCTCAACCTCATCCGCCAGTTGCTGCTGGCCCAAATCGCCGGCCCGCAGCCCGGCAATCACCCCATCAGCGTCTTCGGCCCTGCGGTTTGGCTCATTTTGCCTTTTCGAGTAGCTCATTACGCAATGAGGCTGGCTGATACATCACCCTGGATGCCTGTCCAGTTTGCGCTGTTTTTGGATGATCCACCTCAGCAAGCCGAAGGCAACGGCCATCGCCAGTAGGTTGTAAACCATCGCGCCGGCAAATGCCTGTCCGTAACGTTCTGCGCCAGCACCGCCCGCCAGCAGGGGGACAAAAAACGCGCCGCTGGCGGCAATCCCCAACGCCCCACCCACCTGCTGCACGGTAGAAATCACTCCGGCGGCCATGCCGGCCTGCTGTTCTTTCGCCAACCCGAGCACCAGATTAAGCAAAGGCGTCATGCTCAGCGCCTGGCCGAAGCCCAGGATCACCAACCCCGGCAGCAACCACAGCGGTTGCTGCAATGCCGCGCCCCACTGCACCTGCACCACCAGCAGCGCCATTCCGGCGGCACAGACCGCGACGCCCAGCGCCAGCACGCCGTTCCCCCAGCGTTGCACCAGCCCCGGTGCCAGGAATGAGGCCAACATAAATGCCGCGCTGGCGGGGGCAAACAGGCTACCGGCCTGAAACGGCGTCAGGCCTATTCCCGCTTGCAGCAGCAGGGCAAAACACAGAAAGAATGAAGAAGCGGTCGAGTAAATCGCCAACACCACGGCCACCCCAGGGGCAAAACTGCCCTGCCGCAACAGCGCAGGATCCAGGACCGCATCCCCAGAACGCTGCGCCAGACGCCGCTCCCAGCGAATAAAAGCCCACAGCATGCCAATTCCGCAAGCCAACGCCGGTAACACCCACCAGGGCCAGCCGCGCGACGGCCCTTCCAACAAGGGCACTAACAGCAACAGCAAACCGACCGCCGCCAACAGCAAGCCCATGCCGTCCAGCCGCTGTGCTTGTTCAAGACGTGACTCGGGGATGCGACGCGCCGCCAGCATCGCCAGCACGCCAACCGGCAGATTGATCAGAAAAATCATGCGCCAGCCGCTGCCGAAAATGTCGGCTTCAATAATAAAGCCGCCGAATATCTGGCCGAAAATCGCCGCCAGCCCCAGCGTCATTCCCAGCCAGGCAAAGGCTCGTCGCCGCTGATGTGGACTGTACAATACGCGCATCAACGCATATATCTGCGGAAACAGCAGTGCTGCCGCCGCGCCCTGAAAAAAACGCGCAACGATCAGCATGCTCAGTGACGTGGCCATCCCGCACAGCGCCGACGTAAGCGTAAACCCCAGCATGCCGAGGCTAAACATACGCTGTCGCCCGAAGCGATCGCCAAGACGTCCACCGGCAATCAACAACACGCCGAATGCCAACTCATATCCGGCAATGATCAACCCCACGCCGGCAAAGTCGGCCGAGAAC
Source organism: Serratia liquefaciens (assembly GCA_012719855.1). Lineage (GTDB taxonomy): Bacteria > Pseudomonadota > Gammaproteobacteria > Enterobacterales > Enterobacteriaceae > Serratia > Serratia liquefaciens_A. The sequence goes on from JAAXZN010000055.1 coordinate 53,032, forward strand.
TGCTGCTGGATCACCGGCGCCGCGACGTTCACCACAAACAGGTCAAACACCGTCACAAAACCGCCTAACAGCAACACCGGCAACCCCACCAGACGACGATTACCTTGTGTTAATGACTGTTCCATACCTGCCTCCAAAGATTGCGATGGCGGCAGTATGGAACATGTCTTAAACTGTTACTATATAGCCAGTTATACTATTACTAACAGCAACAGGACAACCGCTATGCCGCCGCGTACCCTCAACCGAACTCGTCAGGATCTGGCGGACTTTCTGCGTCAAAAACGCGAGAAACTGTCACCGCAGGCCGTCGGCCTGCCGAGCGGCACGCGACGTCGCACGCCGGGGCTGAGACGCGAAGAAGTCGCCGCGTTGGCAGGCGTAGGATTGACCTGGTACACCTGGCTGGAACAGGGGCGGGAAATCAACGTTTCGGTCGATTTTCTTGAAAATCTGGCGCGGGTATTAAAGCTGGATGCCACCGGGCGCTACCATCTGTTTTTGCTGGCGCATCAGCGCCCGCCGGTGCCGGTCGGTCATCAGTGGTGTCAGGTTTCGCCGCTGGTGCGCCGCTTGCTGGACGATCTGCAGCTGCGCCCGGCTTACGTGATGAACCTGAGCTGGGACATCATCGCCTGGAACCCGGCGGCGGAACGGCTATTCGCGATTGGCGATCGCCCGGCGGATCAGCGCAATATGCTTTGGATGCTGTTTGCCGATCCCCAACTCAATCAACGGCTGGTGGAGTGGCAAGCGCAGGCACCGCAGATCCTCGCCAGCTTCCGCCGCGACTATGCGCGTGCGCCACAAGACGCCACCATGCAGCAGCGGGTGCAGGCGCTGGAGCAGGTTTCGCCTCAATTCCGTCAGCTGTGGCAGCAGCACGACATTCACGGCCGCTGCCAGGGAGAACGGACGTTCATTGTACCGGGAGCCGGTCAGGTGACCTTCGAACATGCGTCGTTTATTGTCGATGAAGAAAATCATTTGCGGCTGGTGATGTATAGCGCGCTGCCGCAATGCCCGGCCAGCGCGGCTTTTGAGGCCGCCTTGCAGGCGTAAGGCTATTTGCGGCTGTCAAAAATCAGCTTGCAAGCCAGCCCGGCGAACACCCCACTCAGCAGGTAATTCGGCCAGCGCGCACTGAAGCGGCGGCCGACAAAACGGTTTTTCATGCTGCTGACCGCCAGGATCAACCCGCCGTTAATCACCAACCCCACCAGATTCAGTACCGTCGCCAACAGCAGCATTTGTACCACCAGCGAACCGGCATGCGGATCGATAAACTGCGGGAACAGCGCCAAAACAAACAGCGCCATTTTGGGATTAAGAATATTGGTGAGCAGCCCCTGTCGGAAAATGCGCGTGGCCGGTACCGCCGCCAAACCCGAAGAAGCCTGCAAACTGCTGCCGGAACGCAGCGTTTTCCACGCCAAATACAGTAAGTAAGCCGCACCTAACATGCGCACCGCATCATAGGCCAACGGAACGGCAACAAACAGTTGCGACAGACCCAATGCCGCCGCCAGCGCGTGGCAATAGGTACCGAGCTGGATCCCCGCCAGTGACGCAAAACCGGCACGGCGCCCCTGGCTAACGCTGCGTGAAGCACTCAGCAACATATCCGGCCCTGGGGTGACCGCCAGCGCCAGACAGGCACCGGAAAACAGCAAAATGGTAGAAACATCAATCATAAGTCACTCGTACGCAGCATGGTGGGAAGCAGGCTTTATCATAGCCACGCCGCCGCCGTTTGCCAGCATCAAATCACTGCCATGGCGCTTTGGGAGTGAAGGCCGCCAGCAGGGCATCAATGGCGACCCTCACCCGTAACGGCACGCCGGTCCCTTTTAGCCAGACCACGTTAATCGCCAGCCCCGCACCGCAGCTGCCGGGTAAAATCTCACGCAATGTCCCGGCCGTCAGCGCATCATGCACCAGCCAACGCGGCAGCATGGCAATCCCCTGACCGGCGCAGGCAGCCCCCAGCACCGCCTCCATATTGCCCAATCTCAAACGGGCCGGTGGCGACAGCCGCTGAGCCTTGCCCTGCTCGTCCAGCAAATGCCACGGCTGGCTACGCCCATCACGCAGTAAGCCAATCGCCTGATGCTGCAACAGCGCAGCTACCGCAGCCGGTTCACCTTGTCGCGTAAGATAACCCGGAGCAGCACAGAGTATTTGCCGCTGCTCCCCCAGTTGACGTGCGGTGATGGCCGCAGCATCACCGGGCGAACCGATACGTACTGCCAAATCGATCCCCTCTTCCGCCAGATCTGCCGCACGGTTGGAAAACAGCGCTTCGATGTGCAACTTCGGGTAACGGTCCGCCAACGCCAGCAGCGGTGGCATCACCCACTTTTGGCCGAACAGCACTGGCAGCGATACCCGCAGTCGTCCCTCCGGCGTTCGGGCCCGGACCGCCAGCTGGTTTTCCGCCGCTTCCAGCGCCGCCAGCGCCTTCAGGCAATCGTCGTAGAACAACTGCCCTTCATCAGTCAGCGACAGGCTACGCGTGGTACGTTGGAACAACCGCACCTGCAGCCGCTGTTCCAGCCGAGCCACCGCTTTACCCACCGTTGAACGGGAAAGGCCCAGTTGCTCGGCGGCCCGGCTAAAACCACCGGCCTGTACCGCCTGCACAAAAGCGCGGATTGCATGTAATCGTTCGCTGGAGATCATCAGGCCTGCCCTATTGACGATATTAATTCGCCTATTAAACGATGAAATAACGCCACTGGCTACAGCCTACGCTGAGTAAACTGGACGCACTCTTTCTCGCCAGGAAAACCCGATGAGCGAACGCAGTGAAATTCTTAACGATACCGGCACCCCCCAACCATGGCGTCTGCTGATTGGCATCAGTATCGCCAGCTTTTTGGGCTGTATCGATTTCACCATCGTCAATACCGCCATCCCCGCGATCCAGCGCGAGCTGGCAATAAGCTTGAGCCGCGTACAGTGGGTGATGACGTTGTTCGTGATGGCACTGTGCGCCTTTATGGTCAGCGCCGGGCGGCTGGCGGATCTGTATGGCCGTCGTCGGGTGTTGTACTGCGCAATGCTGACATTCGCCGCCGCGTCGTTGGGCGCCGGGCTCTCAGGCAGTATTGAGCTGCTCAACGTATGGCGCTTTGTGCAGGGTGCCGCCTGTGCGGTGCTGTACACCGCCACCACGGCCATTGTCGCCGATGCCTGGCCGCCGCAGCAGCGCGGTCGTGCAATCGGTATTTTACTGGCGGTCAACGGCCTGGGTCTGGCGATCGGCCCGGTGGCCGGCGGCCTGCTGGTCGGTTCTCTGGGCTGGCGCTGGGTATTTTTGTTGAACGTGCCGCTGATTGCGCTGAGCTTCGCCTTTTGTCTGGGAACCGTTCGAGAGTCTCGCGCCCAACAAGGCACCAAACTGGATATCCCCGGTTTGGTGCTGTTGGTGATCGGCATTGCCGGGCTGCTACTGGCCATCAGTCAGAGCAGCCAATGGGGATGGTTTAGCGTGAAAACCGGGTTAACGGCTGCACTGGCGCTCGCCGCGCTCGGCCTGCTGCTACCGGTTGAACGACGGGCACACTCGCCGCTGGTACCGCTGGCGTTGCTGCTGCGTCCCGCCTTTTTACGCGTTTGTCTGATGAGCGCGCTATTGGCCTTTTTCTACTGTGCCGCTTTCTTTCTCATGCCGATTTACCTGGAAAATATCCGCCACTACCAGGGAACGATGCTGGGGCTATTGTTGTTGCCGACCACCGCGGTCATGGCAGCCCTCTCGCCCTGGGTCGGCAGATGGGTGGATAAATCCGGCCCGCGCGCGGCGCTGCTCCTGGGTTTTATCGCCCTTGCCGGCTCCGCGGCCCTGCAAAGCCGGTTTAGCGTCGACAGCCCGCTGCCGCTGCTGCTCGGGGCCTTCGCCCTGATGGGACTGGGCTGGGGCTGCATTCTCGGCCCGCTGGTGTTGGCGACGCTCAACAGCGTCAGCGAGTCGCAAAGCGGCGGCGCGTTAGGCATTACCTGGACACTGCACAATCTCGGCGGTGCCGTTGGCCTGGCGGTGGCGACCCTGATTTACCCGAGCTATGGCTACACGCCGGTGATGCTGCTGCTGTTGGCGCTGTCACTGTTCGGGTGCCTGCTTGCCGCCTGGCGCAGCCACTAGCCTAACGCGGCGCTCCCCCAGCAGGTTCATGCCCGCCGCCGCCAGCAGAATGAGGGCAGCGCCGGCAAACTGCAGCGCCACCAGCCGGTGACCGAACGCCAGGCGATCCACCAGCATGGCGGCGATCGGATAAATAAACGACAGCGAGCCGATCAGGTTGGTCGGCAACTTTTGGATCGCGCCATACAGCAACACATACATGATCCCGGTGTGCAATACGCCCACCGTCACCAGCATGCCCCACTGTCCGGCATTGGCACGCGCGTGGAAATCTACCATCGGCAGCAGCATCACCGCGCCGACCGTTACCTGGATCAAGGCGATCAGGTGCGGTGGCGTCCCTTTCAGCCGTTTGGCGGCCAGCGCCATCAGCGCGTAAAAAAATGCCGCGCCCAACGACAACAAAATGCCCATCAGGTAGTTGTTCTGTCCACCGGCCTGCTTGGGCTGCGCCAACACCACCAGCGTCATGCCGATAAACGCCAATGCCAACCAAAACAGCTTACGCAGGGTCAACTTCTCGCCGAGAAACAGCGCCCCCAGCGCCACCAGCATGAACGGCTGCGTGTTATACACCGCCGTAGCGATGGAGATCGACGCATAGGAATAGGCAGCAAACAACAACAGCCAATTGATCACCAGCGCTACGCCGCCGGCGATTGCCACCAGCAACGTAGTACGCGTCAGGCTTTCACGCCGTAACTGACCCAGCGCAGCACAGATGGCCAGCAACACCAGCGCCCCCACCGCACAGCGCCAGAACACCACGTTGATCACCGGCTGGCCGGACATCAGCACAAACCAGCCGATGGTACCGGAAATCAGCATCGCGGCGATCATCTCCAGCGAGCCGCGTTTTATCTCTGCATTCATCTTGGTTTCCTCACAGTAAGCCTATGCACTTAGCTTGCGGCTTTCCTTTGCCGGTTTCCATGGCATAAAAAAGGCAATAGTGCTTAACTTCCTTTTTAATTAAGGCATAAATTATAAAAAACCTAATGGAGAGACTATGGACGCTATCGATCGTCAAATCCTGAACCTGCTGGCAGAGGATGCGCGGATGTCGCTGAAAACCCTCAGCGCCAGCGTTGGGTTGTCGTCACCCAGTACGTCGGAGCGGCTGCGGCGGCTGGAAGAGAGCGGCGTGATCCAGGGCTACACCCTGAACGTCAATTTGCAGGCATTGGGCTACGCTTTTCAGTCGCTGGTGCGCATCAAACCGCTGCCGGGCATGCTGAAAAAGGTCGAGCAAATGATCCAGGAGATCCCGGAGGTGGTTGAGTGCGACAAGGTGACCGGCGAAGACTGTTTTATCGTGCGCCTGGTGGCGCATTCAATGGAGCAGCTCGACCAGACCCTTGATCGGCTGGCCGAGCGCGCGCAAAGCAACACCTCTATCGTGAAAACTACGCCGGTGAAGCGTCGCCTGCCACCGCTGCTGTGACTAGCGGGTACGTTTGCGGGCAAATGGGCTCTTGCGCTTCTTGGCTTTCTTCTCTGCATCGGCTGCGGATTTGAGGGCCGCCTGGTGTGCCTTGTCGGCTTCAGGCACCTCACGCTGTTCGATGGGAAACACCGGCAATGCCGCCAGCAGGCGCGAGCCGTAGCTTTTGGTCAGCAGCCGGCGATCGTAAATCACGATCTCGCCGTGGCATTCATTGCTGCGGATCAGTCGGCCTACCTGCTGGATCAGGTTGAACGAGGCGCTCGGCAGACTCTGTACCTCAAAGGGATAACGCTTCAGCGACTTCAGCCACTCGCCCTCGGTCAGGATCACCGGGCTGTCGATCGGCGGAAAAGCGATCTTGTGAATATGGACCTGGGTCAGCAATTCCCCTTTCAGATCCAATCCTTCAGCGAATGACTGCAGACCGATCAGCACGCTGTCAGTGCCTTTTTCGACCCGCTTGCGGTGCTCTTCCACCAGGCGATAACGCGGTTGATCGCCCTGCACCAACAGCATCAGGCGCAAATCGGCCACGTAGCTGAGGAAAGTCTGCATCGCCCGATGACTGCTGAACAGGATCAGCATGCCCTTGTGCTTACCGCTGGCCTGTTCGGCGCGGAAAAAGCGCGCCATTTCTTCCAGATGCTCAGCTTCGTTGGCCATCGCCGGCTCGAAACGCATGTTCGGGATGACAATTTTGCCCTGCTCAACGTGGTTAAACGGCGAAGACAGGGTTTCGAAACGATCGCCGGCTTTCTCACTCAGCCCGCTCATTTCCTGCAGGCGCGCAAAGCTGTTCAACGAACGCAGGGTCGCCGACGTGACGACCACATGCGGCACCTTGCGCCACAACAGCTTTTCGAGCTGGTCGCTCACGCGGATGCCTACGCAGTGCAAATACAGGTGCGTCACGTTATCGCGCAAATCGCGCGTGACCCATTTGGAGATCGGCGCATTGGAAGACTTGTCCAGCGCCGCCAGCCGCCACAGTTTGCTCATCGCTTCCAGGTAGCCCAGGGTGCGGCTCATCTGAATGATTGAACGGTGCAGCCGCACGATGTCGTGCTTTCCGGTTTGCTCGCTGAGATCGTTGAGGATAAATTCCGCCACCCCACGCAACGCGTCGGTCAGCTTGAACAAGCGTGCGCTGGTTTCCACCATCTCCGCAGGCAGCTCGCCCATTTCGAACCGGTGTTCGGCAATCACGGTGTCGGTCGGCAGATAGGCACTGACCTGATGCTCGAAAATCTGGATCAGTTCGCGCATCTCTTCACAATGGTTTTTCAAACGTTCGTCGTTGGTCAGCCCTGGCGGGCTCTTCGGGCGATATTGCGTCATGCATTGTTCAACCTGACGCACGATCATGTCCAGCTGCAGATTGGTCGACAGCGCGGTGATTTCGCCGTCAATCTCCAGCGCATCGCGCGCCACTTCCGGCAGATGATGGCCTTCGTCCAGCACCAGCAACAGCTCTTTCGGGTTCGGCAACACCGATTCCGTTTCCAACGCCGCCATCACCAGGGCATGGTTAGCCACCACCACGTCGGCGGTTTCAATCTCTTTGCGGGCAATATAAAACGGGCATTCGCGGATGTAATGGCAGTTGCGCCCCAGGCAGTTGGCCTTGTCGGTGCTCAGTTTGATCCACAGCGGATCGTCAATCGTCCGTTGATAATGATCGCGCAGCCCATCCCACTCATGGCGGCTGAGCGCTTTGCTAAGTTGCTGACACAGCGCCTGCTCTTCCCCGCTGGAAGGGGCCAGTTCGTCATCCAGGAACAGCGTCAGATCGCCCTGCTCGCTGACGTCAGTGCTCAACGCCGCCAGGTTGCGCGGGCAAACATAGCGCCCGCGGCCAAAGGCGCCGGTGAATTTCAGATCGGGAATGATCTTCTTCAGCAGCGGTAAATCCTTGCTGTAGATCTGATCCTGCAACGCCACGTTGGCGGTACTGACCACCAGGGGTTTGCTCTCCGCGCGGCCTACGGCGATCCCGGGGATCAGGTACGACAGGGTTTTGCCCACGCCGGTCGGGGCCTCGATCGCCAGATGGCGCGGATAATCTCCGGCCAGGGTTTTCGCGACTTCGGCGATCATCTGCCGTTGCGGTGCACGGGAAATAAAATCCGGTATTTGTTGCTGCAGGGCTTTGTACCACTGGCCAATCTGATCTTTAACTGCGGGGGAGAGCGCCATTCAACTCTGTATCTCAACGAAATGATGGCGCTATTGTCCCACAGACCGTCGGCTGCGTCAGCCTAGCCTTCGATCATTGAGGCGCGACCCGCACTGAACGACCACTCATCCTGCTGGGTGGTGGCGATCACCACCATCACATCTTGCGGGCTCAACTGCAGGTTTTCTTCCAGCAATGCCGCCAACCGCTGATAAAAACGCTGCTTGGTGACGGTATCGCGCGGGCGGCCAATGGTGATGTAAAACAGCACATAATCCGCCGAGCGCGGGCCGCCGAGATAATCGGGATCGTAAATCAGCTCGCCGGGACGGTATTGATCAATGGCCTGAAACTTGTCGGCCGGCGGCACGTTGAAGGTGTCGACCAGCGCCTGGTGCAGGCTGTCTGACAGGGTTTTCAAGTATTGCGCTGACTTGCCCTGATGCAAGGCGATACGGCTGAATGGCATGGGACTACTCCTGTTTCAATTCGCGCAGACGCGCCACGGCAGAGGCCGCCGCTGGCCAACCGGCATAAAACGCCAGATGGGTGATCGCCTCGGCGAGCTGTTCAAAGCTCACGCCATTGCGTTCGGCCAGTTGCAGGTGAAACGGCATCTGCTCCACACGGTTGAGCGCCACCAGCGCCGCCACGGTGATCAGACTGCGCTCGCGCGGCGTGAGCCCCGGACGCTGCCATACGTCGTCGAATAATACGCTGTCGCTGAGCTGCGCCAACTTGGGGGCAATGTCGCCAAACGCCTGCTGGCCAGGCTGTTGGGAAGGTTGCATCTTGCACTCCTGCTGCTTAAGGGAAGCTCTACGCTACCTTCAACCCGCATGGGTGAAAATCGGGATTTTTAACATCAACCATTCACAGAAACAGGACTATTAGTTCCCTGCTGCGGCGACGGAAATCGCCAACGCTTAAATCTCGCGCATGATTTTTGGCAGCAGCCTGATGGGCATCACGGGGAATTTTAGGCGGCCATAGAAGAAATAGACGTTTTCCGCGAGATTTTTAATCGTTCGACATGGAAATGAATATTTTGTCATAAATAGATCACATAACTAGGGTAAAAAATCCTCGCTGCAAACAAACAGGCGGCACAGTGAAACAGCAGTACTACTGATGATAAGCGTCTTTCAATCGAATAAAGCAGGGTAAATCATGAAACGTAATCTTCTGGCCGTTATTATTCCGGCACTTTTAATTGCGCAGACAGCACAGGCAGCAGAAATCTACAATAAAGACGGCAACAAACTTGATTTTTACGGCCGCGTAAAAGCAATGCATTACTTCTCTGACGATACCGGCAACGATGGCGATAAAACCTATGTGCGTATCGGTTTTAAAGGCGCTACTCAAATTAACGATATGCTGACTGGTTATGGCCAGTGGGAATATCAGATCGCAGCCAACCATTCCGAATCTGACGGCACGAAAGATACCAAAACCCGTTTGGGCTTCGCCGGTCTGAAATATAAGGATATCGGTTCATTCGACTACGGTCGCAACTACGGCATTATCTATGACGTGGGCGCCTGGACGGATATGCTGCCTGAGTTCGGTGATGACGCCTACGTCAAAACCGACAACTTTATGAACGGCCGTACCAACGGCGTAGCCACCTACCGTAACAATGACTTCTTCGGCCTGGTCGAGGGTCTGAAGTTCGCGGTACAGTACCAGGGCAAAAATGAAAACGACGGTCGCTCCAGCAGCAAAGCGAACGGCGACGGTTGGGGCCTGTCTTCCAGCTACGAGATCATCGACGGTCTGAGCGTGGGCGCTGCCTATGCCTCTTCCAACCGTACCGCCAGCCAAAAAGCGGGCACCTTCGGTAAAGGCGACAAAGCCGACATTTGGGCCGGCGGCCTGAAATACGACAACAACGATGTTTACCTGGCAGCGACCTATTCGCAAAGCCGTAATATCGCGCCAATCTCCGGCACCGCCACTATCAACAATAATTCCACTTCCGTAAGCGGCTTTGCCAATAAGGCGGAAGGTCTGGAATTGGTCGCGCAATACCAGTTCGACTTCGGTCTGCGTCCATCGCTGGGCTATGTTCAGCAGAAGGGCAAAGATATTGAAGGCATCGGCGACGCCGACCTGGTGAAATATATCGATGTTGGCGCTTACTACTATTTCAACAAGAACATGTCGACCTATGTCGATTATAAAATCAACCAACTCGACAGCGATAACAAGCTGGGTCTGAAAGACGACAACGTGATTGCCGTCGCGCTGACCTACCAGTTCTGATGTGATGAATAACCACCACTGCAAACCTTAGCTTCACTTTATACCCAGAGTCACTTCGCCGGGCGGCAACGCCCGGTTTTTTAATGGGTGCCTTTTACCACTTTTTCCTGCCTATTTTCCGCCAGGTATCCCGTAACCGCACGCGGAAACTTGCCTTACAAAACAATCGGGTCTAGATGTATAACTTCCTCCTTAGACAGGGAAAGCTTATGCACACCGATGAACGCTTCGAATATCAAAGCGCCCTGCGCTACAGCAGCGACGAGCTGGCGCAGATCCTTTGCCACTGTTTTGAAAATTACATTGTGCGTTTTGTGATTGACGGTGAAACCTTCGCCCGCCGTTTTGGTGCCGAAGACCTCAGCCTGAACGACAGCATTGTCGTTACCCATCAGCAGCAACCGGTAGCGCTGGCGCTGATCAGCCGCCGTGGCTTGCACAGCCGGATATCGGCGCTGTCCATCCGCCCGGAAATGCGCGGCAAAGGGTTGGGAAAAGCGTTAATGAAACGTCTTGTTGCCGACGCGCATCAGCGCGGCGATCGCCAATTTTCATTGGAAGTGATTGAAGGGAACGAGCCCGCGCTGGCGCTCTACCATCAGGCCGGGTTGCAAATTGTCCGCACGCTGACCGGGCATCAGGCAGAGATGCCGGTACTTCTCGAGGTTGCGCAACTGCAGGAGATCGATCCGCTGTTCGTCTCTCATCGCCTGATTGCCGAGGGTGCCACCGACCTGCCCTGGCTGATCGCGCCGGAGTCGTTGTTCAAACTGCCCGGCAAACCCCATGCTTTCAGCCTTGGCCACCAGGCCTATGCGGTGGTGCAGTTGGGCGCCGACAAGTGCTTTTTGCGGATGATCTACGTGCCGCCACAGCACCGCAGCCAGGGCCATGCCCGCACCATGCTGGCCGCACTACAGGCGAAGTTTGCGCCGTTACCGCTGGTAGCCAACGTTTACGTTCCTGAAGTGGCGGCCCCCTTCTTCGACCGACTCGGCTGGCAGCAGGACGCGCTGCGCCAGTTTGAAATGACGATGACCTTGAACACACCACAATAACAACCAGAGAGTGATTCATTTATGGCAGGAATAATGAGACAAAAAATGGCCCTCGGCGCGGCAATTGGCATTGCGCTGGTGACCCTGACCGGCTGCGTGCAGCCAGCAAAGACCGATCGCCAGGCCCAACAGCAGTTGGCTGACCAATCCGTGCTGGCGCTGAACTGGTTCCAGCAATCCGGCGAATATCAGGCGCTGACGCACCAGGCCTTCAACAGCGCCAGGCTAGCCTTCGATCAGGCCAAGGCTGCGCCGGGCAAGAAGAAGGCCGTGGTCGTGGATCTGGACGAAACCATGCTGGACAACAGCCCTTATTCCGGCTGGCAGGCGCAGCAGGGCCAACCTTTCGCTGCAGCCACCTGGGCGAAGTGGTCACAGGCGCAACAGGCCGGCGCGGTGCCAGGCGCCGTGCAGTTTGCCCGCTACGTCAACAGCCATCAGGGCACCATGTTTTACGTCTCCAACCGCAAACAGTCTGAATACGCCGCCACGCTAGCCAACATGCAAAAATTGGGCTTCACCGGCATGTCGGAAAAAACCGTACTGTTAAGCGGTGATACCTCCAACAAGCAGGCTCGCTTCGACGCGATCAAAAATGCAGGTTACGACATCGTGGTTTACGCCGGTGACAACCTGAACGACTTCGGCGCCGCGACCTACCACAAAGATAACGCGCAGCGGCGGGCGTTCGTCGCCGACAACCAAAGCAAATTCGGCACCGAGTTTATCGTGTTGCCCAACCCGCTGTACGGCGATTGGGAAAGCGGCATGGCGCAGGACTATAACAAGCTGACGCCAGAGCAAAAGCTGCAGATTCGCCAACGGGCTATCAAGGCCTGGAACGGACAGTAACTTCCTGAAGCCTTGCAGGGGCGGCGCAGGCTGCGTTCTGATTATGGGGGCGATACGTTCGCCCCCTTAGGCGATAACGCTTGAAAAACGACGGGGGTAGTCAGAGCAATTTATACATATAGCTGGTGGCATCCAGCGCACCGCCATTGCTGGCGCGAGCGTATTGCGGAATGCTGCCCGCCAGTTGAAAGCCCAGCAGACGATACAGGCCTTCCGCCGTGTCGCCGGTCAGGGTATCCAGCACCAGTAAATGCCGTTGATGCTCAACCGCCAGCTGCTGCACCTGCAACATCAGGCTGCGGGCAATGCCCCGACGGCGGGCTTGCGGATGTACCATCAACTTCACCACCTCCGCCCGGTGACGGCCATTGTCCGGCATATCCAGCAGCAGTTGCACCGTACCGACCACCCGTCCGGCATCTCGGGCCACCAGCAGCAGCCTTTCTTCACGTTCAATCGCCGGCAACAGACGCTGCCAGAATGCCTGCGCCTGCTCAAGGCTAAACGGCATGACAAAACCGATGCTCGCCCCCTGTGAGACGCTGGCATGCAGCATCGCCGCCAATTCAGGGATCGCACTCTGTACCGCATCGACGTTCAATTGCTGTATCTCAACCATGATCAGGGCCTGCAGATAACGAGGGTGTAATGAGCCGGCTCGGGGCCGGGTGCATGAAACCTTGAAGCGCCGAACAAGCGGTAACGCAGGCAGTCGCCCGGCTCGAGCTGAAAAGTTCGCGCCTCCAGCGTCAATTCAAGCCGGCCTTCCAACAGCCATAAATGGTGCTCAAGCGCGTGTATCGAAGGGGCGTCATAAGCGATCACCGCGCCGGCCTCCAGTGTGCCCTCGATAAATTCCGCCTTATAGAGGGCGGCGGGCGGCGATACCGAACGGCGATGAAAGCCGCTGGCGCGATCAACCCACACCGTCTGCTGGTCGCGGTGCAGCAACTCTGGCGGCTCGTCCTCAACCTCACTCAGCAGCCGTGACATGGTCAGCCCATAGGCCGCGCACAGTTTGTTCAACAACGAGGCGGTCGGGCTGGTTTCCGCGCGCTCTACCCGCGATAGCGTTGCCCGGCTGATGCCGGTTTGCAGCGCCAGCGCTTCCAGTGACCAGCCCTGCTGCTGGCGTAAATCAGACAGCCGTTGCGCCAACCGAAGGTCGGCGTTATCCACTACGTTATCCATGATCTTTCTGGCCCTGACATAAAAAATCCCATATAAGAGAAATAATCTCAAATACGGGATTCGTCAATCAGATTTTAAAGCAAATCCTGCGAAGTTATAAAAACCAGCAGGCGGCCCCCGCCTTATTCAGGACGAACACATTCACTCACCGGGGTGACAGAGAGCGCCAATGCCGGCGCGGCTTCGACATCGCCGGTTGTCACAACAGGGGGAGTAATCGCCGCACAGCGCCAGGCGCTGAAGACCGCCAGCAGCGGCGCCAGGGCAAACAGCAGGAACAGCCAGCGCGCGGCAGAAGCGGCCCCCGGAGCTCCGCCCGGCACGTTCAGTCCGGCCAGATTGGCTATCATCCCTGCCAACGCGGCACCGAACGCGGTGGCAAACAGTTGCACCGTAGTGATCGACGCGCCGGCAATATCCTTATCCGCCTCTGGCGAGACTTGCAGAATACGCGTCAGCAGATGCGGCCAACCGAAGCCGATACCAAATCCCACCAGGGTCAGGGCAACGACAATCGGCGTCAACGCTGACCAGTGCCCACCGGAAGGCGTTGGCATCAAAACCCCCAGGGCCAATAGCCCGACCAACACAAACAGCGGCCCGCTGATAATGGCCCGACGGATACCCGCACTGCGCCAGCCCGAACTGAGGATCTCCGACAGCGTCCAGCCCGCCGCCATGGTGGCAGCGATATAGCCGGAAATCAGCGGTGACTGGCCGTGCAGCGTTTGCAGGAAGTAAGGCACGAAGATTTCGCTGGTCATGCCCACGACCAGCAGCGACACGGTGATATACAGCGAAGCCAGAGGGGAACCGCGGCGCAGGGCACCTTGGGGTAACAAACGGGCGCGGGAATGCGCTTCACGCCGTATCAACCAAATCATCATCAGCACGGCCAATGCAATACCGCCCAAATTGATCCAGGCGCTGTCGGCCAGACTGCCGGCGGAAACCACCAGCACCGCCACCGCCAGCAGCAGCAACTGGGCAACCGGCAGCGGTGCCGCCTGTTGCTGGGGTTTACCTTTCGGCAAGATCAGGAAGGTGAACCCGGCGTACAACACCATGATCGGCAACAGGATGCCAAAGGCCCAGCGCCAGGCGTCCAGTTCGGCAAAAATGCCGCCCACCGCCGGGCCAACCAGGGTCGCTATACCCCACATCGCCGAAATCAGCGCCATCGCACGCGGCCACAGTTTTTGCTCAAACACCAGGTTGATCATGGCGTACGAAAGCGCGAAAATCAGCCCGCCGCCGAACCCCTGCACGGTGCGGCCTATCAGCATCACCGGCATCGACGGTGCCATCGCACACAGCATTGCCCCGGCAATAAAGAACAGCGACGCCACCAGATAAGCACTGCGGGCGCCGTAACCACTGAGCAGGCGCGCAGACAGCGCCGACCCCAGAATCGACGCCACCACAAACAGCGTGGTGTTCCACGCATACAGATTCAGGCCGCCAATATCCTGCACCACCGAGGGCAGAATGGTGGTGGCGACCAGAATATTGATCGCATGCAGTGCTACTCCGAGTGAGAGCGCGATCGCACTGGCGCCATTTTTGCCGGAAAATAAGTCGGCCCAGCGGCTATCATCGTTGGTTATCACGGTTGTCGTCCTGTTTTCAGAGGAAGGGCATTGAGTTAGTAGTGATATTGCGTTAAATTTAACAAGAGTTAACTTGGAATAATGGTAGGGCGAGGCGGAGAAATATGTCAAGAATAAACTTGGAAAATGGCGGTAGTCCCGCACAATCGGTCAGTGACCGTTTGCTGACACTATTAAAAACCCGCGGCCCACAACAAGCGTCTGATGCAGGAAAAGTTCTTGGCACCACAGGTGAGGCTGCGCGCCAGCAGTTCGTCAAACTGGCCAAAGACGGGCTGGTTGAAGCCGTGGCGGAAACCCGCGGCGTCGGCCGACCGGTGCAACTCTGGCACCTGACCGCCGCCGGCAATGCGCGCTTTCCGGATACCCATTCAGAATTGACGGTACAGTTGCTGCGTACCGTACGCGACAAGCTGGGCGAACAGGCGATTGAGTTATTGATCGACACCCGCGAGCAAGAAACGCGGATTAATTACAAACAGGCGATGATCGGTGCCAACGATTTGCAGGAACGGGTTCAGCGCCTGACGGCCATCCGCTGCCGCGAAGGCTACATGGCTGAATGCCGCATGCAGGAAGACGGTTCCTTTCTGCTGGTGGAAAACCACTGCCCTATCTGCGCCGCCGCCACCGTTTGTCAGGGGTTCTGCCGTGCGGAACTGAGCATTTTTACCGAGGTGCTTCAGGCGCAGGTTGAACGTTCCGAACATATTCTGGCCGGCGCACGCCGCTGTGCCTATCGCATCTCGCTGCTGTAACCGACACTCGGCTCGAGGCTATCTGCAGGCTGGCGTTCTCTCTTGATTCTCATCGGTTCGCCAGCCGACCTTGCCATTAAAAAAATGGTGAAAAGCGTTGCTAATCTTCGGTGCAATCGGGTTTACTGAGGCCTCTAATAATAACCTTCCCTACAGAATAAAAAGCCATGCTGAGCCAAAGTAGCCGTAACGTCCTGCCGTTAATCGGGGCGCTGTTCACGTTATATATTGTCTGGGGTTCGACCTACTTCGTTATTCGTCTGGGCGTGGAGAGCTGGCCACCGCTGATGATGGCCGGGATCCGCTTTTTGGTCGCCGGCATTGTCCTGTTCAGCTTTTTGGCGCTGCGCGGCCATGCGTTGCCTACCCCCAAACAGTGGCTGGCCGCCGGCACTATCGGTATCTTGTTACTCGCGGTGGGTAACGGTCTGGTGACCGTGGCGGAACACCAGCACGTGCCTTCCGGCATTGCCGCCGTAATGGTCGCTACGGTACCGCTGTTCACGCTGTGCTTCAGCCTGTTTTGGGGCATGCGCAATACCAAGCTGGAGTGGGCAGGTATCGCATTGGGCCTGGTGGGGATCGTATTGCTCAATACCGGCAATAACCTGGTTGGCAACCCTACCGGCGCGTTGCTGATCCTGCTGGCTTCCGCCAGTTGGGCCTTTGGCTCGGTGCTGGGATCGCGTATTTCGCTACCGGCCGGGCCGATGGCGGGCGCGGCGGAAATGCTGGTCGCCGGCGTGGTGCTGCTGGTTGTCAGCCAGCTCAGCGGCGAACGCCTGACGCAGATGCCCAGCGCCAAAGGCTTCTTTGCGCTGGGATACCTGATTATCTTCGGCTCGATGTTGGCCATTAGCGCCTATATGTTTTTGCTGAAAAACGTGCGTCCGGCGGTAGCCACCAGTTATGCCTATGTCAACCCGGTGGTGGCCGTGCTGCTCGGTATCGGTTTTGCCGGCGAATCGCTGGCACCGCGTGACTGGGCGGCGCTGGTGATTATCGTTGCGGCGGTGGTGCTGGTGACGCTGGGCAAGTTCCTTTTTGCTCGCCCGGTCAGTCGCGTAAGCAGGGAAAGGTAGGGGCGCTGCACGCTGCGCCTGAATTAATCGGGGCGAATGTATTCGCCCCCTACAGTGGCTGGAGTGACAAATCCACCGGAAACAGATTTAAACGCTGCCGCTTGAAAGACGACGGGTATTAAAACGATTCTTGTTTCATATTACGAAGCGTCTATAATTCCCGTTGTTCCTGGCAACCTGCGAAATCATCCCCATGCTGAAAAAATCGTTCATTATCGTTATCTTTCTGTGTGCCTTTGGTTCACTCGGCGGCGTATTCCTGGCCGGGCTGAATATGTACACCCGTTCCACCACGCCGCTAGAAGAGACCGCCACGTCACACGAAGCCGCCGCCACTGCCACTCCGGCAGAGAGCATTCAGGCCAAGTGATGCGTCCCGCGCTGGCAGCGTTGTTGTAAAAAAACGCTGCAGTCGCCCGACGCGCACCGGTATCTGCAAAGGGCGCGGTAACCGCCTCATTTCTCCATTTCAGCAGCAATTCCCCTTCTCTTCTTTCGCCAACCGTTGGTGCGACTTTCTGCGTGCTGCCGCCGACATAATCGCCAGAAACGTCAACAAATTACCGCTGTGTTCAACCCCATTCTGCGGTCAAAGTCTCATCTATTCAGTCTGCCACTCTTCCTGAGGAAATAACATTGACCCTAAAACACCAAAGAGTTATGGTTAGGTCATAACTTTCTGGAGTACTGAAAATGGATGCAAGCAATGGACTGGACTACATCCTTAGCCTTCATGGCACCCGAGTAAACCGTGAAGATGGCTACTGGTGGAAAATAGAAGCATGGAAGGTAACCAAAACGGCTTTTATTCCCCATGGCATACGCTACAACATGACGCTGCATGATAAATACAACACCCGAGTGTTTGGCATCGATAATGCCCATGCCATTAAAGTCCCTCGAAAAGGGCGATTTTCAGGCCGAATACTTTACGACCACCAACATCAGACGCCCACGGATAAAGGCTCGCCCTATGAGTTTCATTCCGCTTTTCAGTTGGTGGAAGATTTCTTCACTAAAATCGATGAAGTCATAAGCAAGAGAGAAAACCGAGGTTGAAGATGAAAGCACTGATTGGCGTAATGCCTGAAGAGTTGATCCGCAAACGGATACTGGCAATTGCAAAAGGTGAATACCAGCCGCAAGAGCGTGAACCGCAGGTCTGGTTCACCTCAATGATTGCTTTGGCCCAGGTGCTCAGCAATGAAAATATTGCCTTGCTGCGGATGATAGATACGGAAAAACCGGAAACCATGAGCCGATTGGCGGAACTCTCCGGTCGTCAAATAAGCAATCTCTCCGCCACGCTGAAAACGCTCAGCGGCCACGGTCTGGTATCGCTGGAAAAAAGCGGCCGAACGGTCAAACCCAAAGCCTTATTTACTGACTTCGAGATCATTGTTGACCAAAAATTGAACGCCCGCTTTAGCGCCGCCTGAACACGGGCCAGTCATAAGCTTACAGCGCCGTCACCCCGTGGGCGGCGGCCTGCTGCTCCAGCTCGGTGATTATTTGGTATGCCGAACGCGGCACCAGGCTGAAATCGCCGATCAGCAGGTTATCGCTTACCGCTTCGCCCAGCATCGCCTTCGCCCCGGCACGCAGTATTTCCAACTGTTCCGGTGGGGTCTGGGCCGAGGTAATCAAGGGCAGCCCCGGAACGCTGGCCGTTCGCCCAATAATTTTCAGCCCGGCCAACGCCTGTGGCTGCGCCCGTTTCAACAGTTCCAG
Organism: Serratia liquefaciens; assembly: GCA_012719855.1. Classification (GTDB taxonomy): domain Bacteria; phylum Pseudomonadota; class Gammaproteobacteria; order Enterobacterales; family Enterobacteriaceae; genus Serratia; species Serratia liquefaciens_A. Next base: position 71,352 of record JAAXZN010000055.1, read on the forward strand.
GCTGACACAATCGACGGCGGCAATGTCGGCCTGCCGGTTTTGGATTAACCTGAGCGACTGATAATGCGCTCCGGAGGCGACGGCAGCGCCGAAGAATCTGCCGTTCTGCGCCAAGGGCGCAATCAGCGCACGCAAGCTGTTATGCCCTGACTGAGAGTCGGTGCTGTTGTAAGCCGCAGTCCGGCCGCGAAAATCGGCCAGCCGCTCGCCTGGGTCGTCGTCGCGCACCACCAACCAACTGCTGTAATCGGCGCCTTCACAACCCTCGACGCGGTAGTGATAAGTCCCGATCAGCTGCACCTGCGGCAGGCTGCTGACCAGCGGGTAGCCGCAGGTTTGGCTGAGCAATAAATCATCCTGTAGCCAGTGCTGGGCCAGGTCGTGCGGCCAGACGAGCTGTTCAGTGGCTAGCGGCAATCCCAACTGCAGCAATTTACCGCGCAGGACTCGCCAGAAAGATTCGGCCGGCTGATGGGTCACGCCGTACATCGGCAAAGATACTTGCATCCTATTCCCTTACCCCGCAGAAGAAGCCACCTGCGTCTGCTGACGCCAGGCAGTGAGATGGCGCACCCAGCGCTCAAACAGCATATCGATGATGATGGCCAGCAGCGCCACTACCACCGCGCCCTGGATCACATAGGCGGTATTAAAACCGCTCAGGCCAATGATAATCGGCGAACCGAGCGTTTTGGTACCGACGGTGGAAGCGATCGCCGCGGTGCCGATATTGATGATCACCGAGGTCCGAATTCCGGCAACAATCACCGGCGCCGCCAGCGGCAGTTCGACGCGCCACAGAATTTGCCTGGCGCTCATTCCTACCCCCCGCGCCACCTCGCGGGTAGCGCTGGGTACCGATTCAATGCCCGTCAGCGTGCCCTGCAAGATCGGCAGCAAACCGTACAGCACCAGTGCGATGATCGCCGGCTGTTCGCTAAAGCCCATCACGGGTACCGCCACCGCCAGCACCGCCACGGGCGGAAAAGTCTGGCCGACCGCCACCACGGTTTCCACCAGCGAACGGAACGCCTTGCCGGCAGGGCGCGTCACGCCGATCCCGGCCGCTACGCCAATCACCACGGCGATCAGACTGGAAACCGCGACCAGCAACAGATGCGCCCACACCAGCGAGATAAAGCTGTCTTGCTGATACACCGGCCGTTCCAGCTCAGGGAACCAGGCGGCAAACACCCCCTGTAAATGATTCATGCCAAACACCAACGCCAGCAGCAGGGCAAAGGTCCAGGGCAGCGGATCGCGCAGCCAACGCCGGGCTTTAGGCGCACTCATGACAGCGCCTTTTGAGCGATCAGGTCGTTGAAATGCAGCACGCCGAGTGCCTCTCCTTGCTCCCCCACCACCGGCAGGCATTCGCTGCCGCGCGCCACAAACACCGACAACGCCTCACGCAGGTTCATGGCGGCGGCGATCGGCTCGCCCTCCACATGGCCAGGACGCACCCGTTCCGCCACCGTGCCTAAAGACAGCAGTTTGATGCCGCGATCGCTTCTGCCAAAGAAATCGCGCACAAAATCGTTGGCCGGCGCGGTCAACAGCTCCAGCGGCGTACCCTGCTGCACAATGCGGCCCTGGTCGAGCAATACGATGCGATCGGCCAATGCCAGCGCTTCGTCAATGTCATGCGTCACCAGCACGATGGTGCGCCCGGAGAGATGATGAATACGCGCAATCTCCGTCTGTAGCGCAGTGCGCGTTACCGGATCGAGAGCGCCAAAGGGTTCGTCCATCAACAAGACTTCCGGATCGGCTGCCAACGCGCGCGCCACCCCCACCCGCTGCTGTTGCCCACCGGAAAGCTGGTGCGGATAACGGTGTCGGAACAGTTCCGGCTCCAGGTGCAGCAGCTCCAGCAGTTCGGTCACCCGATCGCGAATACGCGCCCGCGGCCATTTCAGCAATTGCGGTACGGTGGCGATGTTCTCCTCCACCGTCCAGTGCGGAAACAGGCCTATCGACTGAATGGCATAGCCCATACGGCGCCGCAGATCCTGCGGTTTGAATTTTTGGATCTCTTCATCGGCAAAGTAAATTTTGCCCTGATCGTGCTCGATCAGCCGGTTGATCATTTTTAATGTGGTGGATTTACCGGAGCCTGAGGTGCCGATCAGTACGGCAAATTCACCCTTAGCAATTTGCAGCGTCAGATCGTCCACCGCCGGCTTGCCCTGAAAAATCTTGCTGACCTGATTAAACTGAATCATCGGCGTGACACTTCCAAAATTGAAACCATAAATTTAAACAGCGAATCGACGATTACCGCCATCACGATCACCGGGATCACGCCCAGCAGCACCAGATCCAGCGCGCTGCTCAGCAGGCCCTGGAAGACGATGGCGCCAAAACCTCCGGCACCGATCAACGCGGCCACCACCGCCATGCCGACGGTCTGCACCGCCAGAATGCGCACGCCGGTCAGAAACAGCGGCAAGGCCAACGGCAGCTGGCCGCGAAAGAAAATCTGGCCGCGCGTCAGCCCCATGCCGCTGGCAGATTCGATCACGCTGGCGGGCACGCTCTGTAACCCGGCCACCACGCTGCGCACCAGCGGCAACAGGGCGTACAACACCAGGGCGACTATCGCCGGCGCCATGCCAATACCGCTGACGCCGTGTTCCGCCAGCCAGGGCACCGCCTTCGCCAATCCGGCCAACGGCGCGATCAACAGGCCGAACAGAGCAATTGACGGCACGGTCTGGATAATGTTCAACGTGGAGAAGATCGGGGTTTGCAAGCGGGATGAACGAAAACACAACACCCCGAGCGGCACGCCGATCAGCAGCGCCGGGACCATCGTCGCCAGCAGAATAGTCAGGTGCTGCAACAGCGCGGCATCAAACACGTCTTGCCGGTTGTAATACTCTTTCAGCAGCGAAAGCTGATCCAACTGATGACCGAACAGCAGCGCCAGCGCAGGCACTATCACCAGCAGGTTGCCGAGCATGCGCCATAAATGCGAAGGCGTAATGCGAGTGATGGCATCGGCAGCCATCAGCAGACTCAGCGCCAGCATCAGCCAGCAACCGCTGCCCCAGGAGGTACGCGCCAGTTTGGAACCTTCCTGCGCCAGCTGCTGGGCGGCATGACCGCTCAACCAGAAGATCAGCGCCAGCAACGCCGACCCGGCCAGCGCGGTCAAAAACGCATTGCGCCTGAGCGGTGCCAACAGGCTGAGCACTGCCAGCACCAACAGAGGGGCCAATAGCCACAGCGCCGGGCCGTGCAGCAGGGAAATCAGGGAAATGCTCTTGCCCGACAGCAGGCGATTGGGGGCATAGCTGAGGAACGGCAGGCCAAATGCGGCCAGCAGCAACAGAACAAGCAGCGTCAGTAATACGCGGTTTTTTACGGCAATAATCAAAGAAACTCTCCGGCTCCATAGTCAATGGGCCCTGTTCTCCCTCTCTCCCATTGAGAGAGAGGGAACATCAGCGCTATCCCTTAACCAATCCTTTTTCTTTCAGATAAGTGGCCGCAACCTGTTTGGCATCCTGACCTTCCACCGCGATCTGCGCATTGAGTTTTTGCAGCGTCGGGCCGTCCAGCGTTGCAAAGACCGGCTTCAACAGTTCGGCGATATTGGCGTGCTGTTTCAGCGCGGCCTCACGAATGATCGGTGCCGGTGCGTAAATCGGCTGCACCCCTTTTGGGTCTTCCAGCGTTTGCAGCCCCAGTGCCGCCACCGGGCCATCGGTGCCGTAAGCCATGGCTGCGTTCACGCCGGAGGTTTGCTCCGCCGCCGCTTTGATGGTCACCGCCGTGTCCCCTCCGGCCAGCGACAGCAGCTGATCCTGGTTCAGCTTAAAGCCATAGGCATTCTGGAATGCCGGCAGCGCGTCCGGGCGTTCGATAAATTCCGCCGAGGCCGCCAGTTTGAACTCGCCGCCGCCGTTGATCCATTTACCCAGATCGGCCAGCGTCTTCAGGTGGTTGGCGTCCGCCACGTCCTGACGGATGGCGATAGTCCAAGTATTGTTGGCCGGCGAAGCATCCAGCCAGACAATTTTGTTCTTGTCGTAATCGAGTTTTTTGACCTTCTCAAAACCGGCCTGGGCGTTCTTCCATGCCGGGTCTTTTTCATCGGAGAAGAAAAATGCGCCGTTGCCGGTGTATTCCGGGTAGATGTCAATCTCGCCGGAGGTGATCGCCCCGCGCAGCACCTTGGTGGTACCGAGCTGTAATTTGTTGGTGGTTTTGATGCCGTTGGACTCCAGCACCTGCACGATGATGTTGCCCAGCAGTGAGCCTTCGGTATCGATTTTTGAGCCCACGCGCACCGTATCGGCCGCCTGCGCCACGCCGATGCTCGCAGCAAGTAAACCCAGTGCCAAAGCGAAAACGCGACCACGTAATGGGTTGATTGCCATACTTTTTCCTCTTGTTGTGTATTTTCCGGCTATTTGGCCAGATCGATTGGAAAATCCTGAGACGCGCGTTTCCATCGCACGATAAAAGTCTCCGCCGGCCAGGCTTCGGTTTCGCCCTGAACTTCCTTTAGCGGCTCGCCGGCGTTAAACGGATGAACCTCAACGGCGACCGGGGTAAAGGCGTATTCGCTGACCCATTGGCCATAGCCCTGAACCACAAATCCCTGGCTGCGCTGCTGGTAAGCACTGCGCTCCGCCAGATACACCTGCCTTAAACCGTACCACGGCAAGCCGGGGAGATCATGGTGAACTAAATGATAGTTCAGATTGAGAAACAGCAGCCGCCACGGCCAGGCCGCCTCATTAATAATAGAACGTGCCTGCGGAGCTTCAACGGCGCGATGCTCAAAAAACGATCTCACCTTGGTCAGTGCCAGCGCTGGATAGCCGATCGCCAACAGGTAAAACGCCGCCCCAATGCCATGTTGCTTCAGCCAAACCAGCACTGCTGCCAGCAGCAGCAGATGCACCAACCACATCACCAACGTGCGCAGTTCACCGGCGGCAATCGCTTTCAGCGCATTAACCCCCGTCGCGACGATATCCAGCGCCGGACCGAATACAATCCGCCCGAACAGCGTATTGCGCACTTTGGCCAACAGCGGAAACAGTCTGGGAAAGCGCTGCCACTGCGCCAGGCTGAAGTAATAACTTTCCGGATCTTCATGCGGGTCGGTTAAATGCTCATTGCGGTGGTGCTGAATGTGCGAATCTCGATACAGGCCATAGGGATACCACACCGCCAGCGGCAGCAGGCCAAAGAGTTGATTGATACGAGGCCAACGCGTCGGATGGCCGTGGATCAGCTCATGCTGCAACGACATATACCAGGTGGCCAGCAAAATCAGCAGTGGCCCCCCCAGCCACGGCCCCAGCGACTGCCAGTAGTGCACCACGCCAAACCAGCCGCCGTACACCGCCGCCATGATGCCCCAGGTTGGTAACTCGCATCGCCAATACCAGCGCTGGTTAAGCTGTTGGATCCAAAGGCGTTGTGCAGAATGTAAATAGTGGCTGTGGTTTTTGGCTGAGGACATGCGGCGGCTCGCTGTGGGTCATTTCCCTCAGTATCTGCGAGCGGCGCAGGCGCTCAAAATAACGAAAGCGGTAAAGCAAAGTTAAAAATCAGCTATTTATGCCGTACTTTTGATGCCCAGCACACTCGCGAGCTCATTCAATGCGGTCAGTCACCGACGTCAGGGCACAAAATCCAGCACCGAGCTGTTGAATAAGGCGTATTCGGTCTGACTGGTCATTTTCGGCAGTTTGGCCCGCTGGACTACCTGGCTCGCCGCTGCGCATAGCTCGGCATCGCCCTCCAGCACCTTGAAATCCTTCAATGAACCGTCCGGCAACAGATGAATGCTGATTGAGCAAGTTTGAGACTTATATTTGCCGGGCGTCGGCATTTCTTGCGTAATGGCACGACGCATTCTTTCCGGATACGTGCCGTGTTGAAGCGGTGCCGACGAGCCGGCAACCACCTGACTCTTCGGTTCTGCCACCGCGGCGCTATGCGTGTCCGTATTGCAGCCAGCCAGCAACGGCAGCAGCGCTCCCCATAGCCACATCCCTGTTCTCATCGTTCTGCATCCTTGTCGTACCGCACAAAGGCGGAGCATCAAGATGCCGGGTACAGGCTCCCGGCATCGGCACACTGCTGCAAGCGTTCACGCCACCATTTGGACGCCAGGCCGGCGTTATTCTCACGCCAGCCAAAATAGGCGACATCGCTGCAACGCTCCGATTCAACGTTTTTCGCTACCAGTTCCCCACTTTTCAGGTAAGGTTCGGCCAGATAGCGCGGCAAATAACCACAGCCGAGACCGCTGAGCTGCGCCCGCAACTTGGCGTCAAAACCGAATACCGTCAAGGTGTCCTGCTCCTCAAGGATATTCAGGTTCTGCGGTGCATTCACCCTTGAGGTATCGCGCACCACCACGGCTCGATGCTGGCGGATCTCCGCCTTCGGCAAGGGTTCAGTCATCATCGCCAGGGGGTGCTGTGGCGAGACGGCGAACACGTAGTCCAGCCGCCCCAACTGACTAAAAGCATAGCCTACCCGCGACGGGGGTTCACAAATCGCACCAACAATAATATCCGCACAGCCGTAAACCAGCGACTCCCAGGATCCCGCCAGCACCTCATGACTAAAGCGCAGCCGGGTATGGTGATTCTGCTGATAAAACTCTTCAATCAGCGGCAACAGACGTTCAAAGGGAAATGAAGCATCGATGCCAAGCGTAATTTCGCTTTCCCAGCCATTTTCCACATAGCGTGCCTGCTGCTCCAAATCCTGCGCCGCGCGCAACAGCACCCGGCCCTTTTCCAGCATCAGCTTGCCGGTATCGGTAAATTTCGCCCGATGCCCGGAGCGGTCCAGCAGGGTAATATCGAGATCGTTCTCCAGTTTTTGCACCATGTAGCTCAGCGCAGACGGCGTTTTAAACAGCACGGCGGCCGCGGCCGCAAAGGATCCGTGCCGGTCAAGCGCATCCAAAATCAGTAATGCTTCCAGGTTTAATCTCATCGCTCCCCTCCGTGTATAAAAAAACTCAACAAGACGGCAAAAATTCTGCGCTATCTTTGAAATCAGCCCCTGCCTACCATGCGGTTTATCGGCGTTACATTCACCCGTTGTTAAACCGAAGTCCTACTGGGAAGGTAAATCATGTCTAAATTTCAATTACTTGACAAAGACAACTCTGCGCTAATTTTTATTGACCACCAACCGCAAATGTCTTTTGGCGTGGCCAATATTGATCGCCAGCAGCTGAAAAACAACGTGGTCGGTCTGGCGAAAGCCGGCAAGATTTTCAATGTGCCCACCCTTTTCACCTCGGTTGAAACCGAAAGCTTCAGCGGCTATATCTGGCCAGAACTGCTGGCGGTTCACCCTGAAATCACCCCGATTGAACGCACTTCAATGAACTCCTGGGAAGATGCGGCCTTCGTAAAAGCCGTTGAAGCTACCGGTCGCAAAAAACTGGTGATTTCCGCGCTGTGGACCGAAGTGTGTCTGACTTTTCCGGCGCTGATGGCGCTCGAGGCAGGCTATGAAGTTTACGTGGTCACCGACACTTCCGGCGGCACCTCTGTGGATGCGCATGAGCGTTCTATCGACCGCATGGTGCAGGCCGGCGCCATCCCGGTCACCTGGCAGCAGGTGCTGTTGGAGTATCAACGCGACTGGGCACGTAAAGAGACTTACGACGCGGTTATGGAACTGGTACGCGAACACAGCGGTGCTTACGGCATGGGCGTTGACTACGCTTACACCATGGTGCATCACGCTCCGGCACGAGTGGCAAAATAAACCTTAACCCCGGCCTTATCGCCGGGGTTTTTCTGGAGTCGGTGCTATGGCCCATCCGCAGCATGTCACGTTAGTCATCACTCATCGTTTGGCGCCTGGGCAGGAAGCGGCCTATGAGGCCTGGCTGAAACGCATTATGCCCGAAGCCGCCAACTTTACCGGGCATCTGGGCGTTAACGTGATCCGCCCCAGCGGCAACGAACAGGCCTACACCGTACTGGTCCGTTTTGACAACCTCGACAATCTGTCCCAGTGGGTTAACTCACCGCTGCGCAAACGCTACGTCGAGGAGGTTTCACCGCTGCTGCTGGAGAGCGACAGCATTGAAATTCGGCCCGGTGCAGAATTCTGGTTCACGCCGCCGAGCGCCAATACCCGCCAACCCGCCCAGTGGAAACAGTTTTTGATCACCCTGCTGGTGATTTTCCCATCCACCAACTTGGTGCCTTGGGTCTGGGGCAAACTGTGTCCACCGTTGAACGGCACGCTGGCCGGCCATTTTCTCAATGACGCCACCGTAGTCGCCCTGGTGGTTTACCTCTGGATGCCAATAGTGACTCGTCTATTTCATCAATGGCTCACCCGCCGTTAGGCGGCCTGCCGGGAGAACGTTATGACTAACACCGCTTCCCTGATTATCACCAACGGTAAATTTCACACTGTCGATCGCGAGGCGCCAACCGCTCAGGCGGTCGCTATCCGCGACGGTAAATTCCTCGCCGTCGGCAGTGAAAACGACGTTATGCAACATGCAGGGCCTGAAACCCCGGTGATTGACCTGCACGGTCACACCGCCGTCCCCGGCCTTAACGACTCGCACCTGCACCTGATACGCGGCGGCCTGAACTACAATCTTGAGCTGCGTTGGGAAGGCGTGCCGTCATTGGCCGATGCGCTGCGCATGCTGAAAGAGCAGGCACTGCGTACCCCCAGCCCACAATGGGTGCGGGTAGTCGGCGGCTGGACCGAATTCCAGTTCGCGGAGCGGCGGATGCCAACGCTGGACGAAATCAATCAGGCGGCGCCGGATACCCCGGTGTTTATTCTGCACCTGTACGATCGCGCGTTACTCAACCGAGCAGCGCTGAAAGTGGTGGGCTACACCAAAGATACGCCAAACCCGCCGGGGGGCGAGATCCAGCGCGATGGCAACGGCAACCCAACCGGAATGCTGATTGCCAAGCCCAATGCCATGATCCTGTATGCCACGCTGGCCAAAGGGCCCAAGCTGCCGCTTGAGCAACAGGTCAATTCCACCCGCCAGTTTATGCGCGAGCTCAATCGCCTTGGCCTGACCAGCGCCATCGACGCCGGCGGCGGCTTCCAGAATTATCCCGATGACTATCAGGTGATTTCCGAGCTGCACGAGAAGAAACAGCTGACTCTGCGTATCGCCTATAACCTGTTCACCCAGCGACCGAAGCAGGAGCTGGAAGATTTCCAACTGTGGACCGACATGCTGAAACCGGGCCAGGGCACCGATTTTTACCGTCATAACGGTGCCGGCGAGATGTTGGTATTCTCCGCCGCCGACTTCGAGGATTTCCTCCAGCCGCGTCCGGATCTGCCGGAAGGGACGGAGGACGAGCTCGAGCGCGTGGTACGTCATCTGGTCGAGCACCGCTGGCCATTCCGTCTGCATGCCACCTACGACGAGTCCATCAGCCGCATGCTGAACGTGTTCGAAAAGGTGAACCGCGATATTCCCTTCAACGGCCTGCACTGGATCTTCGACCACGCGGAAACCATCTCCGAACGCAATATCGAACGGGTGAAAGCCCTGGGCGGTGGCATTGCCGTGCAGCACCGAATGGCGTTTCAGGGGGAGTATTTTGCCGAACGCTACGGCAAAGAAGCCACCGGACAGACGCCGCCGGTCGCGAAAATGCTGGCGGCCGAACTGCCGGTTGGGTTAGGCACCGACGCCACCCGCGTGGCCAGTTATAACCCGTGGACGGCGCTGTATTGGCTGGTGTCCGGCCGTACCGTTGGCGGTATGGCGATGTACGACGACAGTGCGCGCTTGGATCGCGAAACGGCACTGATGCTGTGGACCCAGGGCAGCGCCTGGTTCTCAACCGAACAGGGTAAGAAAGGGCAGATTAAGGTCGGTCAGCTGGCCGATTTGGCCGTGCTGTCGCAGGATTATTTCAGCATCCCCGAGGAGCAGATCAAGGGGATTGAATCGGTGATGACGGTGGTGGACGGCAAGGTGGTTTACGCCGCCGGCAGTTTCTCACCGCTGGCGCCGCCGGCAATCCCGGTGCTGCCGGACTGGTCGCCGGTAACGCAGGTGCCGGGGCATTATCGCTCTGCTCCCCCTTCAGCCGCGACCCGAGTCGGGGTGCTGAGCCAGGCGCACCAGTGTTGCGGCCCTTGTGGCGTGCACGCGCATCAACATGACGTCGCCCGCCGTTCCAGCATTCCTGTTTCAGACGACCATGCCTTTTGGGGCGCATTCGGTTGTTCTTGCTTTGCCTTTTAATCACCAAGCTACCAGCCTGGCAACTTATTAAGCTAGTAACAAATTAACTTATTGACCCATTAACTTCTGATGCTCGCAGCTTGCGAGCATCAGAGTCCCTGGGATCAGTCGCGGTTGATTTCCAGCCAACGCCGCTGTTCGGCGGAAGCGGCTATCGCATCCAGAACACAAGAGACTTTCCAGCCCTCCTCAAAGTCCGGCCACATACGATCACCGGCGGCAATGCCGTTAACCAGGTCGCGGATCTCTACCGTTTTCTGATCGTTAAAACCGATGCCGTGCCCTGCGCTAATACAGAAGGCGGCGTAATCCGGATGCTTCGGTCCTGCCAACAGCGTTTTAAACCCCTGACGCTCCGCCGGCTCATCGTGACGATACAGCTTCAGCTCCGCCATTCGCTCCTGGGTGTAACTCAACGTGCCCTTGGTTCCGGTAACCACGTAGGTCAGCCCCATCTTGCGCCCGCAGGCAATGCGTGAAGTCTCGATGGTGCCCATGGCGCCACCGGCAAAACGCACCAGCGCGCTGGCCTGATCCTCATTTTCCACCTGGTGCATCAGCGTAGGGTCTTTCGCGTCCGGGCGCTGTTTGATGATGGTCTGCATATCGCCGGAGACCGCCACGATATCACCCACCAGGTAATGCGCCATGTTAACGATATGCGCCGCCAAATCGCCCAACGCGCCTAACCCGGCAGTGGCCTTGCGACAGTGCCAGTCGATAGGCGTTCGCGGATCGGCGAGATAATCTTCATTGTGCGTGCCGTAAAAATGCACCACTTCGCCAATCTCGCCATTGGCGATAATTTCGCGCGCCAGCTGGCTGGTCGGGTTCTTCATATAGTTGAAACCCACCAGCGTTTTAACCCCCTTGGCGCGAGCAGCCTGCACCATTTCAGCGGCGTCTTTGGCGTCCAACGCCAGCGGCTTTTCAGAATAAACGTGTTTGCCGTGGCGAATCGCTTCCAGCGCCATCTCTTTATGCAGGAAATTTGGCGCGCAGATATCCACCACGTCAATAGCCGGATCTGCCACCAGCTGGCGCCAGTCGGCGGTCGAGCGAGAGAAACCAAATTCCGCAGCGCGCTGCTGCGCCAGCTCCGGCGTCACTTCCGCCAGCATTTCCAACACCAGTTCACCCTTCAGTGGAAATACCGTGGCAACCTGCGCATAAGCAATAGCATGGCAGCGCCCAATGTAGCCGGTGCCAATTAAACCAACGCGTACCTGTTTCATCACCCTCTCCCGTTGCCCGTATCCGTAATCTGGTCAGCGCGCCACTCGATGAAACGCGCCATCTGCGATACGGTTATATGAAATATAAATTTCAATAACAAGCAAAGAGGAAAATAAAACTCATATCCGTGATGCCGTTCATGAAACCTTGCAGACGGGAATGCAACGAGACGGTCTCAAAGGTACGCGGCGGCTTCTGCTCAGAGATATCAGGCCAAAATGAATATTTTATTTCATATCATGGCAAACCGTTGGCACCGTACAGCAAGAAGCCCGGCCGCTGTTTCAGCCGTTGCCAATACTCCTGCAACCTTGGGTAATCCGGACGTACAAAGGGGGTCATCAGCCAACGATTCAGCGACAAGCCAATCACCACGTCTGCCAGGCTAAAGGTCGCGCCAGTAATATAAGTTTTCCCCTGCGCCAAATGCTGTTCGAGCATGCCCATTAACCTGTTCCACTCCCGTTCCGCCGCCGCCAGCCGCTGCGAGTCCTGATAAGCGGCATCCTGGCGAACTCGCGACATAAAAACATAGCGCCAGGCGTTATTGAGTTCGGTAGCCTGCCAGTCCATCCAGATTTCCACCTCGGCCCGCGCGCCCGGTTCTGTCGGTAGCAGATCCTGACGCCCTTCCCGGCCCGCCAGATAACGGCAAATAGTGTTGGATTCCCACAGCACCCGTTCGCCGTCAATCAACACCGGCACCAGGCCGTTGGGGTTGAGGGCTAAAAACTCCGCGGTTTGTGTGGAGCGAAAACCACTGCCCCAGTCTTCTCTGGTCATCGGCAACGCCAGCTCGTGACTGGTCCACAGTACCTTGCGCACATTGATCGACGAGGCCTTACCCAGCAATTTCAACATCTACGCCCTCCAAAAAGGCTTGCGCCCTTCTTTCATTGCCTGTGCGCGTGACAGGCCAATATCCGCCAGTTGAGCTTCATCCAACTGCAACAAACACCTACGGGTGCGGTAACGTTGCAGGTACAGTCGGCAGAGTGGAAATATCGCCCGGCGTTGTACCGGTTCGCTTTCGACAGAAACGCTCATCAGGGCTCCTCCTTCTATTCAGCCTCGGGGTCAATGATGCTGTGCGGGCGAAAAACAATACAGATTCACGGCGGTGATATTTTTTCCATACAAAAGCTGTCTCTGCCTGTCTGAATGGTCTAATTTATTCTCATCTGTACCGGTATTTTCCTTAACCACTCTCGCCTTGGGTATCTGTATGACACGCTATGCCACGTTGGCCGCGATCCTCAGCCAACGCATCGAACAGGGTCTCTATCCGGCCGGCGATCGTCTGCCGTCGGTCCGCACGCTAAGCCTGGAACACGGCGTCAGCATCAGCACGGTGCAACAGGCCTATCGCCTGCTGGAAGAGAGCCAACTGGTGGAAGCACGCCCCAAATCCGGCTATTTCGTACAAAGGCGACGCACTCTGGCCGAGCTTCCCGCCGTCACCCGCCCGGTGCAGCGGCCGGTGGATATTTCGCAGTGGGAGCAGGTACTGGAACTGATCCGAAATAAGCCGCGCGAAGACGTGATCCAGCTCGGCCGTGGCATGCCGGATATCAGCGAACCCACGCTGAAGCCGTTGACCAAAGCGCTGGGCACCATGGGCCGTCACGGCGATCTGCGCAGCCTGCTCTATGACAGCATTCAAGGCGTTATCAGCTTGCGTGAACAAATAGCCCGGCTACTGCTGGACTCCGGTTGCCAGATTAGCGCCGACCAGTTGGTGATCACCACCGGCTGCCACGAAGCGCTTTTTACCGGCCTGCGCGCCGTGTGTCAGCCGGGGGATATCGTGGCGGTGGATTCACCCTGCTTCCACGGCACCATGCAGACGCTGAAAGGGCTGGGTATGAAGGCGCTGGAAATCCCTACCGATCCGCTGACCGGGATCAGCCTGGAGGCGCTGGAACTGGCGCTGGAGCAGTGGCCGGTGAAAACCATTCTGTTGACGCCCAACTGCAACAACCCCTTGGGTTACATTATGCCGGAGGAGCGTAAACGGCGTTTGCTGACGCTGGCGCAGCGCTACGATGTGACGATCATCGAAGACGACGTATACGGTGATATCGCCTACCAATACCCAAGGCCTCGCACCATCAAATCCTTCGACGATGACGGCCGGGTGCTACTGTGCAGCTCTTTTTCCAAAACGCTGGCTCCCGGGCTGCGTATCGGTTGGATTGCCCCTGGTCGCTATCTGGAACGCGTGCTGCACATGAAATACATCGGCACCGGTTCTACCGCCACCCAGCCACAGCTGGCGATTGCCGAATTCATCCGTCACGGCCACTATCTGCAACACCTGCGGCGCATGCGTCTCCGCTACCAGCAAAACCGGGACGTGATGACCGGGTGGATTATGAAGTATTTCCCGCCCGGCACCCGCGTCAGCCAGCCGCGCGGCGGCTTTATGCTGTGGATTGAGCTGGATGAAGAGTTTGATACCCTGCGATTGAATCGCCATTTGGAGCAACAGGGCGTGCAAATCGCCGTCGGCAGCATCTTTTCCGCCTCCGGCAAATACCGCAACTGCCTGCGCATCAACTACGCGCCCAAACTGACGTCAGAGATCGAACAGGCGGTGCTACGGGTCGGCGCGACTATCCAAATGCTGATGCCGGTACCTTCGACGGAGCGTGAAAACACATTGGCGCGATCGGATTAAACTCTGTCGCAATCGGATTACCCGCGCACAGACTAACCTCCTAAAGTAGAACCTCCTCAACAAGCAGGTACAGGAAGGTGGTTATGTCTCAGTCTCAGGTATGGTTAATTACCGGCAGTTCACGCGGTTTGGGCCTGCAGTTGGCGCAGGCGGTTCTGGCCGCCGGGCACCGTCTGGTTGCTACCGCACGCCAACCGCAGCAGCTGCAGCCGCTGGTGGAACAGTACGGTGAACAAGTGGTCACCGTGGCGCTGGACGTCACCGACGCCAGCGCGGCCAAAGGCGCGGTGCAGGCTGCATTAGACAGCTTCGGCCGCCTGGACGTGGTGGTCAACAATGCCGGTTATGGCAACATCGCGCCGGTGGAAGATGCCGATGAAGCCGATTTCCGCGCCCAGGTCGACACCAATTTCTATGGCGTTTTTAACGTCACCCGCGCGGCGCTGCCGGTGCTGCGTCAACAGGGCAGCGGCCATATCATTCAGATCTCCACCATAGGCGCACGCCTTGGCGTGCCAGGCCTGAGCGCTTACCACACGGCCAAGTGGGCAGTCGAAGGTTTCTCCGAATCGTTGGCAAAAGAAATTGCGCCCTTCGGCGTAAAAGTGACCCTGGTTGAACCCGGCGGTTTCCGCACCGACTGGGCCGGTTCATCAATGACCATCGCCCCTGTCAGCGCCG
>JAAXZN010000056.1 GCA_012719855.1 Serratia liquefaciens
AGCTGAGGTCGCGCTGCCGTATAACACGGCATTTTTCGGATGGTCGTAGGAAAATGTCCATTGAGAACCGCTGTTGCCAACATTGATGATTGCTTGTGAGTAGTTGCTATTCAAGGTCACCATATTATCAATTTTGCTGTCGGTAAAATTAAGGGTTTGTGCATAACCTAACGTGGTGTTGCCCATAACGGTAGCGGAGTGAACGATAAGGCCACCATCACTTGCTGAAACTGTCAGTTGATCACCGGCTAAACTGTCGATGATAGAGTTGAACTCTGCACTGTTATTCAATGTTTTTAATGTGTTATAGAAGCTGCCACCGCCGGTGCCTTGTTTTTCAGATATCAAGTTGAGGTGCATCGTAGAAGATATACGGCCTTCGTTGTAGTCTCCGCCCTTAATGGTTTTCAGATTGTCACTGAAGTTGGATTCTATTTTTAGATTCAGCTGCATTAATTGATCGGTAATATATTGACGCCCGTTTAACAGTAGAGTGGATATGTGATTATCCCCTCCGGTAAGTGTTAATGAACGTTCTTGCTGATGATCTGGAGAACTACTCATATACATCTCCAGCGTATTCTTGTGTGCGGAGGTTAAACTAAAAGAGCCCATGTCTAGAGTGCGCAAATTGCTGCCCGCATTGGTGAAACCTATAGTGAATGTGTTATCGCTTTGCTGCGTATCATAAATATTAATATGGCTTTGCTTAGTTAAATCGCCATTGATTCTGAATAACGGATTGCTGACATTTAGTAAAGTAAGTTCACCAGAATATGCGGATATAATCGCACCTTGGGAACCTGTATAGTCCCCATATTGGTCTTTGGCTTTATCAGCTTGCTGCAAGTGGCTGACATTGCTGTAGGCAGAGTTGAAAATTGTTGCTCGCTGGTCGATTAAACCAAAGTCAAATGTATTACTTCCCTCGGTAGAGACTAATATGCCATTCATGTAGATGCTGCCGGTACCGCGATAGTGAGTAAGATCAATAGTAGAAAAGTACAAAAATTGATTGAGACTGCTGGCAATCTCGGCTTGGACAATGCCGTTTTCATCGCTGGTAAGATAAATGTCTTTAGTGATCAGGTTTGCGGAAATGGTTCCTTTGTCAAAGGGGCTCATCGAAGCGGCAGAACCATGAATATTGAGTGCCGTGAAGTCTTTGCCTACGATGTTAGCTCCACCGTTGACACTATTGCCAATCCAGGAAAGAAAACCATTATCGTCCAGTCGTATTTCAATTTTTGCCGTATTAAGATGGGTCTTACTGTCGATGATTACGCTGGCATTTCGTTGCTGCATACTCCCGTTGGTAGTGGCAAGATTAGAATCATTCAGCATCAGAGTCATGTGCTGTTGGCCGTTAAATCCGGCGCGCACCAAATCACTGGTAGCGTATTCTCCAGATAATATAATTTCTTTTATAGAATTCATATTAATAAAGCTTAGATCAATGCTGCGATTGCTATCGGCATTTATCTTGAGGTTAGTCAATATTACCAATGAGGCTATTTCGGCATTGGTCAGTTCGTGAGAGTGCCGTGTATTGATATCGGCAATCAACTTACCATTATTCGAAATTCCAAATTCACCATTGAATGATTTCTGATAATTCAGAGAAGTACCGATGTTTTTTTCGTAATTTTGCAGTAGGGTGTGCGATGGAGGGGTTGGATAGTTATCCAATGGATACTTTCCATTGCGAAAAGCATCGATAATTAACACGGTGGCTTGCAGTTTATCGTAATTAGCCTTTAACAGAATAGCCTGCGATTCTGATGTGGTGAGCTTGTTGCCATACAAATACTGATAAATGGCACCATAATCTGCCGCGGCATTGAACTGCGTCGAGGCGGACAGAGTTTTCAGCAATTGAGCCTCGGTCGTTCCGGCCGCCAGCATCTTGCTGTACGTATCTAATGCGTCGGCCGGCACACTGCTTTTGGCGATGGTTTTATAAAATGCAGCCACTATTTCCTGATATTTTAGTTCTGGCATTTCGCCTGCCAGATAAACATGGGTGGCCCCGGAAAATAATTGCTTTGCGCTGGGGTGGAGATTGTCGTTACGAATATCATCAATCATCCTGACAATCACCTCTCCTCGAGTTTCTATATTATTATTCAGTCCATCAGAATAATGAACGATGTCTTGCGTTGTTGCGTCGACTCCAAAAGTATTAATGAAGATTTTGCGAACAAAATCTTCATTGCTGAGACTACTGATACCAACTCTGTCATTAATAAATACCTGAGCTATTTTATCCAAGCTTCCTGGTGCCTTGATGAGTTTGTCTGCCCAGTAGTTAACCCCGCTGGAAACACGCATACCCCCGAGGATGTAATAAACTGCCTGTATGTCGGCGGCAAACGAGGCAAGATTATTCGGTTTATCAAAAGCTGGGAACAGAGTGGTGTCGATATTGTTTTTTTGAAAGGTTTGTTGGGATAAGGATAATTCATTACTGCCGGAGTAAGATTCAACTTGGTTAGACAACGTGACGGCAATTGTTCCTAAAGATACGCCCTGCTGTATTTGTATGACTAGTGTCGCTAATGCGTTGGCATCGGGTTGAGTTCCGGTAATATTATTGTAAATATATTTTGCTTTATCACTTTCATTCAGCCCATCGTAGCGTGCTTTTCCGTCCTGCGCGAGTGTAAAACTATCAGCCAGTGCCGACAGTGATATATTATTTCCGGCTATTCTATAGCCAAAGTAATTCAATGTTGCGATATCGGCCTTTTTACCCAGCATCGCCTGATAAATGGCAGCAACCTGATGCTGTGACACAAAATTATCCATACAATAAATCCCCAAGTTATTTTTTAAAGACATAGGTAAGTAAAGTCAATAAGGGTGTATTGAGCAATATTGTGTGTGTAATTTAATCCAATATTCAGATTAGCTTCACTGAACCAGAGCCGCCCTTTTTTTGCCTGCGAATATTAGGTAATATAGCAAAGCGGTTACTGCATAATTGTAAGGTGCTGTTTTTTTGAACTAAATTGTAGGCGTGTTGACAGCTGCCTGTGCTGCCGACCTTGGTGTGGGAGACTTTTCGCTCCCGTATATTGTAACTTTCCACTGGCTTGGCAAGGTTTAGTCCTGAAAATGAAAAACATTCTTTCTATTCAGTCCCATGTGGTGTTTGGCCACGCGGGCAACAGTGCGGCAGAATTTCCGATGCGTCGCATGGGAGTTAACGTCTGGTCGTTGAACACCGTCCAGTTCTCCAATCACACCCAGTACGGCAAGTGGACCGGTTGCGTGATGCCGGCCAGCCACCTGACGGAAATTGCCCAGGGTATTGCGGATATCGATCAACTCAAGCATTGCGATGCCGTGCTGAGTGGCTATATCGGTTCGCCGGAGCAGGGTAGCCATATTCTGGAGATCGTTCGTCAGGTCAAACAGGCCAATCCACACGCCTGGTATTTTTGCGATCCGGTTATGGGGCACCCTGAAAAAGGCTGCATCGTGGCACCGGGCGTGGCGGAGTTTCATTGTCAGCAGGCATTGCCGTGCAGTGACATGATTGCGCCAAACCTGCTGGAACTGGAGTTGTTGAGCCAGCGCACCGTCGCGGACGTTGATCAAGCGGTAAGCGCTGCGCGTGAGTTAATTGCCAGGGGGCCGAAAGTGGTGCTGGTCAAGCACCTGAGCCGCGCCGGTTACCATCCGGACTGTTTCGAAATGCTGTTGGTCACGGCTGACGAAGCCTGGCACATCAGCCGTCCGCTGGTGGATTTTGGCAGCCGTCAACCGGTAGGCGTGGGCGATCTGACCAGCGGCCTGTTGCTGGTTAACCTGCTTAAGGGCGAGGCGCTGGATAAGGCGCTGGAGCACGTGACGGCGGCGGTTTATGAAGTGATGCTGACCACCCAGGCAATGGGACAGTATGAATTACAAGTGGTGGCGGCTCAGGATCGTATCGTGCAGCCAAACTGTGATTTTAAAGCGGTAAAACTGTAATAAGCTGACACTGTGCCCCGGCGGATTATCGCGCCGGGGCTCGGGAATTATTTCAACCCTTCCGCGTTCAAGGTGGCATCTACTGCCGGCCGAGCGGCCACGCGATCAAAATAGGCCGAAAGGTGAGCGTGCTTTTTGAGATCAAACTGCATGGCGATAGCCCAGCGCAGAACGGTAAACAAATAGGCATCCGCTACGCTAAACCGGTTCCCCAGCAAGAAATGCTGCTTCGCCAGCACCGAATCCAGATAGCTGAACTGCTTCTCCAGTTTTTCCCGCGAGAAGACTTTGTATTCTTCAGGCGTTTTCGGGTTAAACAGCGGGCTAAAACCCTTGTGCAGTTCGGTGGCAATATAGTTTAGCCACTCAATCGCATGGTAGCGCGACAGCGTGCCTGCCGCGGGGATCAGGCCGCGATCCGGCACGCGATCGGCCAGGTATTGCACAATCGCGACGCCTTCGGTCAGCAGACTGCCGTCATCGAGCAGCAGCGCAGGCACTTGTCCTTTTGGGTTGATGGTCAGATAGTCTGCACCGCTTTCCGTTTTCTTCAGCGCCAGATCGACCTTTTCCGCTGTGAAATCCAGGCCCGCCTCACGCAGTACCATGTGTGGAGACAGAGAACAGGCACCGGCTTTATAGAACAGTTTCATCGAAAGCTCCTTGATAATGATGAGTGACAGGCATGCTTAACTTCTGATCCTAGCTCTATAACGCCAAAATTACAGCGGGTTAAACGACAAATTTAACTTATCAACGCGGCTTCAGGCTGCAACTGCGCCAGGGTTACGGCAATTTGCTGTTGCAAGGCCTGCGGTGCGATTTGCATTGGCGAACGCAGCTCGTTACGGATCAGACCCTGCTGCGCCAATGCGGCTTTGACCGGGGCCGGGTTCGGGAAGCTGAACATCTGCTGGATCATCGGCAGCAGGCCGTAAAAGTTAGCGCGGGCGGCAACCAAATCGCCGTCGGCAACCTGTTGCACCAGTTGCACAAAGCGCTGCGGCTGAATATGCGCGGAAGCGGAAATCGCGCCGGTGCCGCCCAGGCACAGCGTCGTCAGGATCAGGTTATCTTCCCCGGTCAGTACGTCGATTTCACCGTCGTTAATCAGCGCCATGGTGGTGTCCGGGTTACCGCCGCAGTCCTTGATGGCTTTCACCTGTGGATGACGTGCAATCTGGCGCAGGGTGGCCAGTTCCATCACCACACCGGTGCGTTGCGGAATGTTGTACAGGATCACCGGTACGCTTGAGGCGTCGGCCAACTGGGTGAAATAGTCCACCAGACCGCATTGCGACGGGCGAATGTAGTAGGGCGCGGGGATCAGCACGCCGGCGACGTCGCGCAGCTGGATCGCCTGTTGCATTTGCAAAGTGTCGATCAGGTTATTGCCGGCCAGCCCCATCACCACCTGATGGGCTGGCGTCACGGCCAGTACGGCATCGAGCACCGCCAGTTGTTCTTCCTTGCTTAACGCGGCAGCCTCACCGGTAGTACCGCAAACCACCAACCCGTCGACGCCAGAGGCGATCAGGTGTTGGGCCAGCCGTTGGGTGGCGGGCAGGTCAACGGCGTTGTGATTAAATGGGGTCACCAACGCAACCCAAATACCGGAAAATGAGGCCATAGTAATTTCCTTCAATGCGAACAATAAGAAGCCAGATGAGATAACAAGAGGAGGAACGAGTCGTACACCGCCCAGTCAGCTCATCTGACGGGACAGCGCGCCCCGATCAAATGAGCGTCTGTTTCTTCGAGTAAACCGCCACCACACCTTCAAGGGGCAATGCCGACATTTGCGCAGCGTCATTGTGGTTGAAGTGAGTCATGGCGGTCTCTTGAAAAGGGGGTATGCGGTGATAATGAATATTCTGCATGATGCTGTCAATTTACAACAGGTTGATAACACGGTTATTCATGATTAAACCGCGCTGATGAGTTTGGCTAATAAACCGGGAAAAGAAGAACCCCGCCTTGGCGGGGAGAAATCGATTAGCGGGGACGGCGTGCGCCGTTGATCGAAGCCGACCAACTGAACGTTTCCCCGGTGGGTTGAACGCGGTTGGCTTTGCGCTCGGCCCGGGTGGCTTTTTCAATCTTTTCGCGGGCGGCAGTGATACGAGCCACCGCTTCATCTTTGATCTTGTTATTCTCGGCGTTGGTCAACGCGCGGCCGAGGCTTTTGCGTGCCTTGTCCAGTTCGGTTTTTACTTCACGTTGCTCGCTTTCCGTCATGTCTTTCAGCGTCAGTTTTTTCATCGTTGTAGCCTGGTCAGTGAAGTTGGCTTCCAGTGTACAGCAATTAACGGCGTGAAGATGCTGCCGCCGTAACGGAAATGCCAGATTGCAGGGCGCTGGCGCGTTACATCTCTTCCAGCAGCTCGCTAAGGAAACGCCGCATGCGTTCGGTACGTTCCAGCGCCATTTTCTTGCCGGTGGCGGTTTGAAAACCTTCCTGCAGTTTGAACAACTTGGTTTCGAAGTGATCCAGAGAAAAACGCTTGTCATCATATTGGCGCTGTTCCGCCAGCGGATCGGCGGCATCGTACAGCGCGCTGCGCATGCGTCCACCAATATAGAAACAGCGCGCTACGCCAATCATGCCGATAGCGTCCAGACGGTCTGCGTCCTGAATAATTTTTGCTTCCAGACTCTCCGGGGTAATAGCGGCGGAGAAGCTGTGGGCCTCGATGGCATGGGCGGTTTGGGCAATGTCCTGCGGCTCCCAGCCCAGCTGTTTGAGCATCAGGGCGCCTTTCTCCGCCGCCATGCGCGAAGCCAGATGGCGCTGTGGCGAGTTTTTTTCCACTGCCACACAGTCATGCAACAGCACGGCGGCACACAGGATGCGACGGTTGCCACCTTCCTGTTGGCTGATTTTGCGGGTGTTTTTCCACACGCGATGCAGATGTGCCACGTCATGAGAGCCATCATCGGAATCGAGAGTCAGCGGCAACAACGCCTGAGCCAGTTCCTGATGGGGGGCGAAAGGCTGCAGCAAGGCTTGCGCCAGGGGTGAAGAATGCACGTGTTTTGTTCCTTGTGGTCGGAAAACCTCAATCATAACCCCCTTTGATGCGGCGGTGATGACAGCGCAATATTCTAATTGTTTACTACAATGCAACAGACTATTGCCGCAATCGCAGTTTTTATACCGGAATAAGCAACTTACAATGGCCCCATTCCGGTCATCTCCGCTTGGTGTAAACCTGTGTCTGTGGGGTATGGCCGGAATATCCTGCAGACGCCACCGGAGAAAGATCATGCCTACGAATCTTGAAATTGTACGCGCCACCTATCAGGGCGGCAGTGCCGAAGAGAATGGCCGCAACCTGCTGGCGGCACTGACGCCAGACGCAGAGTGGACCGAAGCGGCGGGGTTTCCTTATGCCGGCACCTATATCGGCCCGCAGGCGATATTCAAAAACGTTCACCAGCGTTTGGGGACGGAATGGCAGGGCTATCGCGCCGATGTCGACCACTTCTATGATGCCGGCGAAACCGTGATCGCGCAGGGGTTCTACCATGGCACCTACGGGGCCACCGGAAAGTCCTTCACCGCCTCCTTTGCGCATATTTACCAGCTGCGTGCGGGAAAAATCGTCAAGTTCGTGCAAATCGTCGACAGCGCAAAAGTACTTGAGGCGATGCGGGACTAAAGGCCGCTGTGTTTACCAAACTTGCGATCGTACTCTCGTCGATAACCGCGTGCTTTGTTGCGATCGCGGATCCACAAATACCCGCACACCAGCGCAACGGCGCCTGAAAAGGTAATGTTGCGCATGTCCCGGTCATAAAAAAATACCAGTATGGCGTCCAGCGCTGCGACAAAGGCAATCCACTTGTACATATGGGATTGCCGACGCGTGGCGGCGTTGAGGCGCTTTAATTGTCTGGCTTCGTGCATAACCGGCTTTTGCTGCATTAACGTCTCGGCGGTAATAAATTTCCTAGCTGTAAATTAGCAGAATAGTCCCAATGGCGGCAAAGGGTAACGCACGCGACTTAGCCGAAAAACGTGATAGATTGCTTATTCGATATTTATGCTTTTTTATTCACTTGGAGACATCATGATTGTCAGAACATGGCATGGTTGCGTTCCGCTACAGCACCAACAAGGATTTGCTGAACATTTAAAAATCACCGGTGTGCAGCATGCGAAAGCTACGACGGGAAATCAAGGCGCCTTTTTTAGACAAGAAATACAGGGTAATTATGCACATTTTTTCCTCGCTACTTACTGGGACTCGCTGGAGGCGATTAAGCGTTTTGCAGGCGAGAGCTACCAGATTGCGGTGACGTATCCTGATGATGAGGCATTTGCTTTGATCTCCGATCCTTATGTGTTTCATCATCAGGTTGATGAAATAGCAAAACTGTAATAGACAGGCCGATAATCAATTGGGGATGGAATGAAAAACAATACTCTTGAAAGATACGGGATAGCAGCAGTTCAATGCTGAAGCACTAGCGATTATCCCTGAGAGTTGGGTAAGGGCGCACAATAGCGCCCTAATGTCACAGCGCCAGGACGGCTTCGATCTCAACGCTGACCTGTGGCGAGAACAATGCGTTGACCGCGACCAGTGAGCAGGCCGGGAGCGCACCATCACAATAGTCAAACAGCACCGGTCGGATGGCCGGTAAATCCCCGATATCGGTCAGAAACACGGTTATTTTAATCAGCGCCTTGAGGTTCGTACCCTCTGCGGCGGCGATGGTCGCCAACTGCTCCAGAACCGCCTGCGTCTGTTGCTGAGTCGTTAGCCCCTGAGCCTCGGTGGCAAATGCCGTCAGGCCGGAAACATACAGCGTATCCCCGTGGCGTACGGCATGGACATAGGGGCCCCCCGGCGTAGGCAGATGCGGATAATTAATGCGCTTTAATGATGTCATGGTAAAAACCCCGAGAGATAAATTAAAAAAGTAAACAAACTTGGTTAGGATAGTGCGATGAACATCGGAAGTACGCTGAGATATATTGATTTTTAATAATATCACTACCATTCATTTATAACTGTGAAGGACGTTTCAGGGTAATGAATTCGGCCTTAATTCCTTACATGCAACGCTGGCAGTTACAGCCCGACGGCCAGGCGTTTGAAACTCACAGCAGCCTGCTGATGCCCGTTCGCTATCAGGGTGTCGCTGCCATGTTGAAAATAGCCCGCGAACAGGAAGAAAAGTTCGGCGGTTTATTGATGTGCTGGTGGCAGGGCGAAGGTGCTGCGCGGGTGCTGGCCTGGCACGACGAGGGTATTTTGCTGGAGCGCGCTCAAGGCAGCCGCTCGTTGCCGCAAATGGTGCGCGATGGCGACGATCGTCAGGCGACGGAAATTCTTTGTCAGGTCGTTGCCCGCCTGCATGCGCCACGTGCAGAACCTTTGCCGGAACTCATTCCTCTGCACCAATGGTTTAACTCACTGTGGCCGGCGGCGCAGGCGCACGGTGGCATGCTGCGCCTCAGCGCCAGAGTGGCCGCAGAGTTGCTGACCAGCCCGCGCGAACAGACCGTGTTGCACGGAGATATACACCATGACAACGTGCTGGATTTCGGTGAGCGTGGCTGGCTGGTGATCGACCCTAAACGCCTTTATGGCGAACGCGCCTTCGACTACGCCAATATCTTCTGCAACCCCAACTACGGCATAGCTACTGACCCAGATATTTTTCAACGGCGAGTGGCACAGATCTGCCAACTGGCCGGGTTGGAGCGCCAGCGTCTGCTGCAGTGGATCCTTGCCTGGGCAGGGCTCTCCGCCGCCTGGTTCATGGAGGACGGTGAGGCGGCGGATATCGACTTCCGTGTCGCCGAGCAGGCAGCGCTTGCACTGGGCCTGTCGTTACCGGAAGGGGATTCAGGGTTCATCCTGCCAATAATCGAGCGAGGCTGATGGGCGTTGCAAATAGCGCACCGGTTCCCCATTTTGGTCCACGGCCATCGCCTGAAACTTGCCTGAGTCAGGATATTCCACCAGTTCGGGCTGCTCGCGGGTGCTGACAGACAGATATTTCAGCGGCGCATCCGACGTGTTGATGATCTGATGCGGGTATTGCGGCCCTGGCGGAATAAAAATAACGTCCCCACTTTTGATCGGCAGCCGCTCCCCGGCAACCCGTAAGGTGCCGGTCCCCTCCAGCACAATGAACATCTCCTCCTGCGCATAGTGGAAGTGATAGGGGCAGGAACGCATGCCCGGGGCGACCACGTCGATGGAAGCTCCCAGCTTGCTTGCTGCGGTACCTGTGCCCAAACGGGCGCCCAGGCTGTCATACAGTGGGGGGCGGCTGTCGTGTGATTTCTCAACCTGGTCGAAATTGCGGATCAGACGCTGGGCTAACAGCGCGGCATGCTCATTCATAGACATCCTCGTGACAATGTCACTTAGCGATTGGCGATGGCAAGGGAAAAACCGTCCATGGTTTCTCCATCAGTTAAGCAGAAGATCGCCAAAGGGGGAACATTGTCGAATGGAGCCAGTCACCTTAAGCCGGCGGGCTTACTTCTCCGTGCGGCTCGCGCGTTGGGGCAGCGACAGAATGATATGGGCGATTGCGCCGCCAATAATCCCCCAAAATGCCGAGCCGACGCCCAGCAGCGTCACGCCGGACGCGGTGATCAGAAAGGCGATCAGCGCGGCGTCGCGCTGTTTTTCATCTTGCAGTGCGCGTTGCAGACTCCCGGCAATGGTGCCCAGCAGCGCCAGCCCGGCAATGGTGTGGATCAAGGCGGTGGGCAATGCGCTGAACAATATGCCGATAACGCCGCCGAAGGCACCGGCCAGCAGGTAAAATACCCCGGCGGCAGCGGCGGCCATATAACGGCGCTGCGGATTCGGATGCACGTCAGGCCCCATGCAGATCGCGGCGGTAATGGCGGCGATACAAACCGAAAACCCGCCGAATGGCGCCAGCAACAGTGCGGTCAGCGCCGTCCAGCTGATCAACGGCGAGGTGGGCACGCTGTAGCCGGCGGCCTTGAGGGTAGCGATGCCGGGGGCGTTTTGTGACGCCATAGTGACCACGAAGAAAGGCACACCAATCCCCAACAGCGTAGACGCACTAAAATGGGGCGCAATAAACTCCGGCATGGCGAACGCCAACGGTTGCTGCGCAAGATGGATATTCCCTTGCAGAGCCGCAATCGCCAGGCCGGTCAACAAGGTCAGGACGATCGCGTAGCGGGCCAGATAACGGCGGGAGATTAAGTACATCAGCCCCATCCCGGCACTGAGCACGAAATTCACCTGTAGCGAAGCAAAGGCATCCAGGCCAAACCGCAGCAGGATCCCCGCCAGCATCGCCGCCGAAATCGCCTGCGGGATGTAATCCATCAACCGGGCAAACAGCCCGGTCACGCCGCACAGCAGGATCAGCCCGGAGGCAAAGATGAAAACGCCAATCGCTTCGTTGAGCGGGGTTCCTGGCAGACTGGTGACCAGCAGCGCGGCGCCGGGCGTCGACCAGGCGGTCAGGATCGGCGAGCGGTAATACAGGGACAGTCCGAGGGAGGTGATACCCATCCCCAGCCCCAACATGGTCAGCCAGCCGCCAATCTGCATTGGCGTGGCGCTGGCGGCCGCGGCCGCCTGAAAGATAATGGCGGCAGAGCTGGTGTAACCCACCAAAACCGCAACGAACCCGGCCATCACGGCGGGCAGGGACAGATGACGTAAAGCGAGGGCTGGGCGCATGGCGGACTCCGACAACGGTTGTGCGTTATAACGCACAGTGAAACGGCAGCATAGCATCGTGCGTTATAGCGCACAAGTGGCTATAATCAGCCGAAATCAAGGGAGAAAAACATGCAGGAACTGTCCGGTCATCTGGCACAAACGCTTCGTTCTTTGCGCGTGCAGCGCGGCTGGAGCCTGAATCAGGCGGCGGAAAACACCGGCGTCAGCAAGGCCATGCTGGGGCAGATCGAACGTGGTGAATCCAGCCCAACGGTGGCAACGCTGTGGAAAATTGCCACCGGGTTTAACGTGGCGTTCTCCGCGTTTCTTGAGATCTCACCGTTGCAACAACAGGCCACGCTACACCGCTATGGCGATGCGCCGGTCTTTAATCAATACAACGCCGATATGCGTGTCGTCCCGTTATTTCCATTCGATCGCCAACTGGGGTTCGACATGTTTGTTATCGATCTGGCTCCGGGGGCGCTCAGCGAATCTTCTGCACATGAGCCGGGGGTGATTGAGCATGTGATTGTCATCAACGGCGAGCTGGAGCTGGCGGTCGACGGTCAGTGGTATCACCTGACCAGCGGCGAGGCGATGCGCTTTCAGGCCGATCGGCCACATGCTTACCGCAATGCCAGCCAACAGACGGTACGCATTCACGATCTGATCCATTACCCTAAATTTTGATTCAACGGCGTGGGCGCAGGCTTTGACTCTGCGCCGCCAAACGCCTACCTTGTTGAAAATGAGTCTTATTAACTTTCAAAGGGAGATTGAACTTGCCAGTCACCAATCGACGCCAGTTTATTAAACTCAGCGCACAAACCGCAGGAGCCGTATTCGCGATGACTTCATTACCCAACAGTATCCGCCTGGCGATGGCGGCAGAAGGGGGCACCAGCGCCGCCGACCAATTCTTGTGGCTGGAAGAGCTGCAGGGCAAAGCCGCACAGGCATGGATCAAACAGGAAAACCAGCGCACCACCGCGCGTTTTGCTCAAGGCGAAGGTTTTCGTCAGGTGGAAAAACAGGTGCTGGCCATTCTGAATAAAGAGAGCCAAATTCCGTGGGTCACCAAGCGGGGTGAGTACTATTACAACTTTTGGCAGGATCAAACCAATCCGCGTGGCCTGTGGCGACGGACCACCTTGCAGGAATATCGCAAGGAGCAACCGAACTGGGAAACGGTGCTGGATATTGACGCGTTGGGCAAGGCCGAAGGCAAAGATTGGGTGTTCCACGGCTCGCAGTCGCTGGCTCCCGAATACCGTTATTGCCTGCTGGAGCTGTCGCCGGACGGTGGTGACGCCACCGAAATCCGCGAATTCGATCTGGTGACCAAGCAGTTTGTTAAAGACGGCTTTGTGCTGCCGGTGGCGAAAAGCCAGGCCTCGTGGATTGATAAAGATACGCTGTTTGTCGCCACGGATTTTGGCGCGGGCTCCATGACTCAATCAGGTTATGCGCGCATTGCCAAACGCTGGCGGCGCGGCACACCGTTGAGCGCGGCTCAAACGCTGTACGAAGCGCAACCGCAGGACATGGTGGTGTATGCCTATCATGACCATACGCCAGGCTTTGAGCGAAACTACGTGGGCCGCAGCCTGGATTTCTATCGCCGCGAAACCTATCTGCTGACCGCACAAGATCAGAAAATCAAAATTGATATTCCCGCTGACGCCGAGTTCAGCACCCACCGCGAGTGGCTGTTGGTTAAGCCGAGCAGCGACTGGCAGGTCGGGGAGACGCTCTATCCTTCCGGTGCATTGTTGGCGACCCATTTTGACGATTATCTGGCCGGCAAGCGCGAATTTACGGTGTTATTCACCCCGACCGCGCAGGTAGCTTTGAGTGGCTACAGCGCCACGCGCGATCACCTGATCCTCAGCATTATGGACAACGTGGTAAACCGGTTGGAAGTGCTGACGCCGCAGGAGAACGGCTGGCAGCGCAAACCGCTGGGCAAACCGGGAGCCATCAGCACCCTGTCTGCCGGCGGCATTGATGAAGAGACCAACGATTACTTCCTGACCCTCAGCGGCTTCCTGCAGCCGACCTCTTTGTACATGGGCAATCTGGACGGCGGGGAGGCGGAACTGCTCAAGCAAGGGCCGCAGGATTTTGACGCCAGCGGTTATCAGGTCAGCCAGCATTTCGCTAAGTCAAAAGACGGGACGCGCGTGCCGTATTTCCAAATATCGGCCAAGGACATCAAGCTGGACGGCAGCAACCCTACGCTGCTGTACGGTTATGGCGGGTTTGAGGTGTCGCTCACGCCGGGTTACATGGGGGCCAAAGCACCGGCCTGGCTGGAGCGCGGCGGGGTGTACGTTGTGGCCAATATTCGCGGCGGCGGTGAGTATGGTCCAGCCTGGCACCAGGCGGCGCTTAAGCAAAACCGTCATCGTGCCTATGAGGACTTTGCCGCAGTGGCGGAGGATCTGATTGCGCGAAAAGTGACATCGTCACAACATCTGGGCGCCCGCGGCGGCAGTAACGGCGGCTTACTGGTAGGCAACATGCTGACGCTGTACCCGCAGCTGTTCGGTTGCATCGTCTGTGAAGTGCCGCTGCTGGATATGCAGCGCTATACCCAGCTTTCTGCCGGTGCTTCGTGGATTGCCGAATACGGCGATCCGAGCAAAGCGGAAGAGTGGGCATACATCAAGACTTTCTCCCCGTACCACAACATCAAAGCCAATGTGGCTTATCCGCCGGTGCTGTTTTACACCGCCACCAGTGATGACCGGGTCAATCCGTCGCACGCGCGTAAAATGGCGGCGCGGATGCAGCAGATGGGGTACCAGCAGGCCTATTTCTATGAGAATACCGAGGGAGGGCACAGTGCGGCGGCAGACAAGCAACAAGCCGCTTTCCATGGTGCGCTGGTCAGCGAATTCATGTGGACGACTTTGAGCGTCGAACCCAAGGTCTGAATCTCGCAGGACGAGAGATAAAAAAAGCCGGGGCAAATGATTGCCCCGGCTTTTTATTGTCAGCCCTAAACCACCTCCTGGGGAGGTGGTGATTGTCCCTGTGAGGCTCTAGCCTGAAGAAAGCCCATGCCAGAAAATTCCAGCTTACTCACCACAAGTAAGAAGGAAATCACTGACATGAGCAGTTATA
>JAAXZN010000057.1 GCA_012719855.1 Serratia liquefaciens
TGATGAGACAGGGCGTATGAGAAAAAAAATTAATAAATTTATCATGAATCAATTGGCGACATTTACGCCGACTTTCAAGACAAAATTTATCTATAAAAAGGCATTTGGAAAAAAATTAAACCTTAATCCGCCGGTGACGTGGAACGAAAAAATCAACTACCTCAAACTGAACGGCTACAGCAAAAATGCGCTGGTCACGCAGTGTGCGGACAAATACGCCGTGCGAGAGTATTTGAAGGCGCAGGGGTGCGAAGAAATTCTCAATGAGCTGTACTTCGCCTGCGACACGGTCGATGAGATCCCATGGGATTCCTTGCCCGACAAGTTTGTCATCAAGGGCAACCATGGCTCCGGTTACAACCTGATTTGCCAGGATAAAAGCAAGCTGGACATCGGCCGTGCTTCCAAAATCATAGATAACTGGATGCGGGAGGACTATTGGAAGGTCTACGCGGAATTAAACTACAAGAAAATCAATAAAAAGATAATCGGTGAGAAGTATATAGAGTCACCTGGCGGCCATGGTCCCGAAGACTACAAAATATACTGTTTCAATGGCGTTCCCTACTGCACGTTGCTTTGTGTCGGCAGGGACAAGGGCATGCCGAAATATTACTTTTTCGATAAGGACTTCAAGTTCCTGTGCTACAGCCAAGACTGCCTGGCCCTTGGTCCAGAAGAGATTGCGGCTTTTGTTAAGCCGGAAGGCTACGATGACCTTTTTGACTACGCCAGAAAGCTCTCGGCGCCGTTTGAGTTTGTCCGCGTCGATTTCTATATCTCCAATGGCAAAGTGATCTTTGGCGAGTTGACCTTCACCCCCTCAGCAGGGATTGATACGGATATCCTCGAACCCACGGATATCCTGCTTGGGGAGATGCTTAAACTGAAATAAAACAATGCACCAGGTCACGACACCCTGTGGATGCCACAGGGTGTTTTTGTTTATGCAGCCAAAAAACGTGACTGCTCAACCATTGCGGATGATTAGTTAGGCAATAAATTCCGTTTCAATCGTTATTGTAATAATAATATTCTTATTTTAATTCGTGGCGAGAAAATACTTTTTTATTATTTTAATGCTCTCTTTGATTTTGTTGGCTTTAATCATAAATATTTAATTAAAAATAAAATAAACAACAAAATTGCATTGACTTAGTTTGAGGTCGATCCTATTTGTTAATCCACTGTAAAACGCATGGTTGTTGGTTGTTTAAATACAGTGACGATCTGCTTTTTGATGTTTTAATCGCAGTGTGGCTAGTTTTTAATACGGGATCATTAATTATGTCATTTGAATTAATATCGCCTCCACTCTTGGCAGAATTTAAAGCCAAGAAGATAACGACGTCTACGGTCATTGATATTCTGGATGGTATGAATGCCGGTAATGCGTTAACACCTGAAATACATGCAATAAATCTGTCGGAGCACTATCTGGTTGCCCAGGCCTACACTGTCTGCTGGAAAATGGTGCGCAAAGGCCGCGATATCTTGCAGGCGCAACCCTCCACCTGGTCGCAAGTCAGTCCTTTTCTGGTGCCTGAATTGCACAGCGGGGCCGGGCTGGTTTATGTGGCCGGTGCCGGCCCGCTGATTACCGACGCCGCGCTGGCGGGCGGCATGAGCTGTACCTACTTCGACCAGTTGGGGTTCGCTGGTGTTATTTTGGGGGGCGCGGTACGTGATCTGCGCGAGTTGAAGTTACTGACGATGCCGGTGCTCGCCAGCAACCCGATTCCCACTGATACCCAAGGTGCATATTGGGTCGCAGAAACCGGAACCCAATGTCTGATTGAGCAGGTCAGAATTCAAAGCGGTGATCTGATTGTTTCGGATATCAACGGTACGGTGGTGGTACCGCTGGCGCTAACGCCACTCTTGCTGCAGCAGGCGTTAGCCATCGACACCACCGAAAACGCCATGCTGGACAAGATCAGGCAGGGGGCACGTTTACCTGAGCTGATTACCATGACCGGCAGAATATAACTCTCTAACTCTTCGCGAGATAAATCATGATAACGGTTCATACTCTGGGCCCGACGGGTACCAATTGTGAGAAAGCGGCGCGTCTGTGGCTGGAAAATAACGAACGTCAGGGCGAGGTTAAATTGCATCAGACGCTAGAAGATGCAGCAAAATATATGACCCATACCGACGGCGGTGACGTATTACTGGGTTGTATAGTCTACCCGCACCTTCATCATTTGGTTTTTAAAAATCTCAATTATTTAAAGCTGATAGAGTGTTTTGTCATGGATACGCACAATATGGTATTCGCCAGTAAAAACAGCAACCCGGGCGAAATTAATACGGTGGGTTCGCACCCGGCTCCGCAAGATTTAATTCGGCAGGTGCCTGGCATAAATAGTCAATTTTCCATCCGGCTGTTTAATTCCAACAGTGAAGCGGCTCGCCAATGTGCTGCGGACGCCGTTGATGCCTGTGTCACCACCCAGATCTCGGCCGGTCGCTGTGGCCTGACGGTCCTGGCCGATTTCGGGCCGGTGCCGATGGGCTTTTCCATCCACGCAAAAATCGCCTGACACAGGCCATTCCCTTACTTTCATCCCATTAAGAAAAGGTATCACTATGAGCTTACATTTAGGCAGTGAAATGGTTCCGTACGATATGGATTTACAGCGCCCGGAAGGTTCGGAAAGTAAGATCACCGCCAGGTTTGTACACGGTGCCGGCTTCACCATGGCATTTTGGCAGTTCAAGCCCGGTGCCAAAATTCCCGAACACAAGCATCTGCATGAGACGGCCACCACTATCCTGCAGGGCTCGTTGCGACTAACCGTTGACAGCAGAACCCTGTATCTGCATGCGGGCGACACTTTCATTATTCCGTCGTGGGCGATCCATCATGCCGAAGCCCTTGAGGATTCGGAGGTGTTGGATGTCTACACACCGGTGCGCGAAGACTACGTGGCCAGGCAGAACGGCGTCACGGAAACGTACCTTACCCATTCACAGCGTGCTGAGTGACCTCAGTTCATCCATGCGAGTGATCTTATCCCGCTTTATTTTCAGTGAGTGAGCATCATGATATTCACACATGATATTGACGTCCTGACCGGCGAATTTCGTCGGGAGCGAGAATTATCCTGCGGTAATCCAGCGCAGGCGATGCCGGATGACGGCTGGTTGCCTTCTTCATGGCGTCGTTTTCCAGCCAAACAGTTACCGGATTATCCTGATATTTGTGCGCTGCAATACTACGAGCAACTGCTGCAGTACAGCCCGCCGCTGGTCTTGGCCTCCGAGATCCGCCAGTGTCAGCAGCAGCTAGCCCTGATCGCCGAAGGGCGTGCTTTCCTGATCCAGGGGGGAGACTGCGCAGAGTCTTTTGCCGATTGCCAGACCACCTCAGTCCGCGATCATATATTGACCATGGAACAGATGGCGGCTCTGATCAATAAGGCCACCGGGCTGCCGGTGCTGAAAATTGGCCGTATCGCCGGGCAGTTCGCAAAACCGCGTAGCCAACCGGAGGAGACGCTCGATGGCGTCACGTTGCCCAGCTTCCGTGGGGATATCATCAACGGACGTGAGTTTACACCTCATGGACGAACGCCGGATCCACAACGCATGATGCGCGCTTATCACCATTCGGCGAGTACCCTGAACCTGATACGTGCTCTCGAGCAATCGGTATTTACATTTTGTTCCGCTCCGCAGCAAGAACAGATTCATCCGGGGTTAACAGAACAATATTACCTGACACTGCACCGGCAACTGCAGGGCTGCTATCCCCGGGCCAACGATAGACAGCCACGTCAACCGCTGTTTACCAGCCATGAGGCATTATTGTTGCCTTATGAGGAAGCGTTGACCCGTCGCGATGCCGCCCATGGCGGTTGGTATAACTGCTCAGCACATATGCTGTGGTTAGGGGAACGCACTGGAGATATCGATTTCGCCCACGTTGAATATCTGCGCGGGATCGCCAATCCCGTTGGGATCAAATGCGGGCCGTCGATGACTCAGGCGAAGTTGCTCGGGTTGTTGAAGCTTATCGATCCGCAGTGCACACCCGGTAAAATTGTGTTGATCGCCAGAATGGGCCTGACGCAAATCGGGGATAAGCTTCCCGCCCTGATCCAGGCCGTCAAGGTTTCGGGCCATCCGGTGGTTTGGGTGATAGATCCCATGCATGGCAATACCAGCACGGTGGGAACCGGTCATAAAACCCGAGTTTTCGCTACGATAGTGGCGGAAACGCAGGCCTTCACGGCGTTAATGCATCAGCACGGCGTTCATCCCGGCGGGCTGCACATTGAAATGACAGGGGTGGAAGTGACTGAGTGTACTGGGGGATTGCAGCAAATTAGCGATCGCGATTTACCCCATCGCTATTACACCGCCTGCGATCCGCGTCTGAACCGGACACAATCGCTGGAGCTGGCATTCCTGCTGGGGGAGTCCTGGCGCAAGACCGCCTGACGGACGTTCGCAAGACCGATGCACTTACGACACCCTGTGCCCCGCAGGGTGTTTTTATTGGTGCGTAGCCAGTCATGTTTCTTCAATGTTAATCGGCTCACAGAATCCATGCCCCATCGCCTTACGTGAATATGACGTATCTATCTGAAAATAATCTAGTTATGTGAATATCACTCTTTTCTCGTTCGGTTATCGCACGCTAATTGATTTAACAATATTGAAACTTACAGCCGCCGATGCTTTGATGATTAGGCGATTAACGAACCAAGTTTCGATAATCGCACAATTAGCGGCTTTGCCAGGGGAATGCCTGGCCGTATCCGCAGGGTTTATTTCGCCAGACCAACCCAGGAAACGCTCTATGTCCCAGCCAAACACGCTAGAAATTCAGTCGGTTATCAATAACAGCCCTTTCTCACGTTACCAGTGGTTGATCCTGGTACTGTGTTTTTTGACCGTGGCGTTGGACGGGTTCGACACCGCAATCATCGGCTTTATCGCTACCTCACTGGTGCAGGACTGGGGGATTGAGAAAACCTCGCTGGGGCCGGTAATGAGTGCCGCCCTGGTCGGCCTGGCGGTTGGCGCGCTTACCGCCGGACCGCTGGCGGATCGTATTGGTCGCAAGAAGGTGCTGGTCCTGTCGCTGATCCTTTTCGGCGGCTTCAGTTTGTTGACGGCCTTTGCCACCACGTTGCCGATGCTGACGTTGCTGCGCTTTTTAACCGGCCTGGGGCTGGGCGCCGCGATGCCGAACGCGGCCACTTTAATGTCGGAATATGCGCCGGAACGTAAACGCGCACTGTTGGTGAACCTGATGTTCTGCGGCTTTCCGCTGGGATCGTCGATGGGGGGCTTCGTTTCCGCCTGGCTGATCCCGCATTTCGGCTGGCAGAGCGTGATGGTGCTGGGCGGGGTAATGCCGCTGCTGTTGGCGGTGGTGTTGATTGTCGCGCTGCCGGAGTCCGCGCGATTTATGGTGGTGCGCGGTTACCCGGCGCAGCGTATCGCTGCCGTGCTCAAGCGTATTGCACCGCTCAATCTCGCCCAACCGCTGCACTTTAGCCTGAGCGAAGACGGGCAGGTAAAGAACAAGTCGGCGCTGGGGGTGATTTTCTCCCCTCGTTATCTGTTGGGGACGCTGATGCTGTGCCTGACTTATTTTATGGGACTGATGATTTTCTACCTGTTGACCAGTTGGCTGCCGCTGCTGATCCGTGAAACCGGGGCTTCTATCCGCCAGGCCTCGCTGATTACAGCGCTGTTTCCTTTGGGCGGCGGTATTGGCGTGCTGATCATCGGTTGGCTGATGGATCGGATGAACCCGCACAAGGTGGTGGCGGTGGGCTATCTGTTAACCGCGGTGTTCGTCTGCGCCATTGGCTACGTCTACACCGATCCACTGCTGATGGCCGTGACAGTCTTTATCGCCGGAACCTGCATGAATGGCGCTCAGTCTTCGATGCCTGCGCTGGCTGCCGGTTTCTATCCCACACAGGGGCGAGCGACCGGTGTCGCCTGGATGCTGGGGCTGGGACGCTTCGGCGGCATTCTGGGGGCCATGAGCGGCGGGGTGCTGATGCAAATGCAGCTGTCGTTCAGCACCATTTTTACCCTGTTGGCGATCCCTGCACTGGTGGCGGCACTGGCTCTGGTGGCCAAACACTTTTCCAGCAAAGCGGCGGCATTGTCCGGTTCGCTCAACAAAGCCTTATAAGGAGATAACCATGCGGACACAAATAGCGATTATTGGTGCCGGCCCGGCCGGATTGATGTTGTCGCACCTGCTGCATTTACAGGGCATCGAGTCGGTAGTGCTGGAGTCACGCAGCCAACAGGCGGTGGAATCGACCATTCGCGCCGGGGTACTCGAACAGGGAACGGTAGATTTGCTCAATCAAACCGGGCTGGGCGAGCGCATGCGCAGAGAAGGGGCACAGCACCATGGCATCCGGCTGGCATTTGGTGGCCAACAACACCGGATCGACTTAACGGAACTGACCGACCGGGCGATCACCGTTTACGCTCAGCACGAGGTGCTGAAAGATATGATTGCCGCCCGGCAGGCCGCGCAGGGGCAACTCCATTTTGAGGTGGAGGAGGTGGCACTGAAGGGGCTGGACAGCGAAAGGCCACAGGTGCATTACCGCCACAACGGCGAACAACGGCGGCTTGACTGCGATTTTGTCATTGGCTGCGACGGGTTTCACGGCATCAGCCGGGCCGCAATGCCCGGCGGGCTGCGTCAGGACTACACCCGGGTTTATCCCTTCGGCTGGTTCGGCATTTTGGTGGACGCGCCGCCGTCCAGCGATGAACTTATCTACGCCAGACATGCACGCGGATTTGCACTGATCAGCACCCGTTCGCCGGGCGTGCAGCGCATGTACTTCCAATGTGATCCGGCGGAAAATGTCGACCACTGGTCAGACGATCGCATCTGGAACGAACTGGAAAGCCGGCTGGAAAATCACGATGGCTGGTCACTGAAAAAGGGGCGCATCTTCCAGAAAAACGTGGTTGGTATGCGCAGCTTCGTCACTGAACCGATGCGTTGCAAACGCCTGCTGCTGGCCGGGGATTCGGCACATATCGTGCCGCCGACCGGGGCAAAGGGGTTGAACCTGGCGATGGCGGACGTCTGCCTGTTGTCGCAGGCGCTTGAGGCATTTTACCGGCATAAGAGCTGGCGGCGACTGGACAGCTACAGCGACGACGCCCTGCAACGGGTTTGGCGCGCCGAGCATTTCTCCTGGTGGATGACCAATATGCTGCATACCCACCAGGACGACAGTGCATTCCAGCAACGCCTGCAACTGTCTGAACTGCAATACACCGTGAAGTCACGCAGCGCCATGACGGTGCTGGCGGAGAACTACGTCGGTTCGCCCTTTCAGATGATGTGATCCGGTTGGTATCACAAATATCAATAAAATTGACGATTGTTTCGATAATCGCCCAGGGCAACGTTTATCGTTGTTGACGCTGGCGGCGGTGCCGCGCCATCATCGAAAAAATGGCTCTTTGCCTGGAGGAACTATGGAATTACTGACGCCGTTGCTGCGGTCATCAGCGGTGACGGCCTGTTTTAGCGATGCCGCGACGCTGCAGGGGATGCTGGATTTCGAAGCGGCGTTGGCTGCGGCTCAGGCCCGCCTCGGCATTATTCCCCAGGAGGCGGCCCGGCGGATCGCCGAAGCCTGCCACAGTGCCTTATTCAATGAGACGGATTTGGCGCAGGCAGCCGCGCAGGCCGGTAATCTGGCAATCCCTCTGGTTAAGCAACTGACGGTGCGGGTGGCGCAGCAGGATGCCCATGCCGCTCGCTTCGTGCATTGGGGCGCAACCAGTCAGGATGCTCTCGACACCGGATTGATGCTGCAACTGCGAAACGCACTGGCATTAACACTTATCGACCTGGATCGACTGATGGCGGCGTTGGTGCAGCAAATCACCCGTCATCAGGATTGCGTGCTGGTCGGTCGCACCTGGATGCAGCATGCATTGCCGACCACGCTGGGCTTAAAGCTGGCGGGGACGCTGGATGCGCTGTTGCGCTTTCGGCAGCGGTTGGAAGATATGCGACCGCGCGTGTTGACGCTGCAGCTGGGCGGTGCCGCCGGCACGCTGGCGTCGTTGGGTGAGCAGGGGGCGGAACTGGTGACTACGCTGGCTGTCGGCCTGCAACTGACCGCGGCCCATACGCCCTGGCACAGCCAACGCGATCGCCTGCTGGAAATCGCCGGCTGGTACGCCGGGTTAACCGGGTCGCTGGGTAAATTGGCGCGTGATATCTCCTTGCTGACCCAAACCGAAGTGGCGGAAGTGGCCGAACCGGCGGCGGCGGGACGCGGCGGCTCTTCCACCATGCCGCACAAGCGTAATCCGGTGGCCTGCGCGGTGATCCTCGCGGCGGCCAATCGGGTTCCGGCTCTGGTAGGGGGGCTCTATGCCGCCATGGTACAGGAGCACGAACGCGGTTTGGGCGGATGGCATGCAGAATGGGAAAGCCTGCCGGAGCTGGTGATGTTGGCGTCAGGTGCTTTGCATACTGCCGCTGATTTGATCGCCGGGCTACAGGTGTTCCCTCAGCAGATGCAACATAACCTGAAGTTAACCGACGGGTTGATCATGGCGGAAGCGGTGACGATGGCCCTGGGTGAGGCTATTGGCCGCCAGCAAGCGCATCATCACATCGAAAAACAGTGCCATCAGGCGCTGGCGCAGGGGCTCACGTTGCTGGAGGTTTTGTTGGACGATCCGGTCGTCATGGCGAACTTAACGGCGCAACGGCTGCATGAATTGCTGGATCCACAGCAGTATCTCGGCAGTGCGCGGATCTTTACCCAGCGGGTGCTGCAACAGGCTACGGAATTAACTTCAGGAGTCCATAAACATGAAGGATGAACAACGTTATCAGCAGGGCATTGAGGTGCGCAGGGCGGTTTTGGGGGACGCGCATGTGGACCGCACTCTCAGTCAACTCACCCCGTTGAACGAAGAGTTTCAGGATTTTATCAGCCGCTATGCCTGGGGCGAGATCTGGACCCGCCCAGGGCTGGCGCGCCACACCCGCAGCCTGATCACCATTGCCATGCTGATAGCCCTTAATCGCGAGGCCGAACTGCGCATGCACCTGAAAGCGGCGGTGAACAACGGCGTGACTCGCGAGGAAATCAAGGAAGTGCTGATGCACAGCGCGCTGTACTGCGGTTTGCCGGCGGCGAACTCGGCATTTCATCTGGCGGCGGAGGTGTTTGCCGAACAGGATGCGCAGGGCGATTAAGCCGATCTCGCAGCGCCGGCAATATTGCGCACCGTCGCGATGAAGGCCAGTACCGCCTCGCTCAGCTGACCGTCATTGCGAGTCAGAATGCCCACCGCGTCCTCCATGCCTTGGGTGGGCAGCGGCAAGGGCACCAACTGCCCGGTGACAATATCGGCTTTTACCGCGCTGGACGGCACAAACCACACATAGTCAAATTGCAGCGTCATTTGACGCGCCAGCGAGGCGGAAAGCGTTCAATGTATTGGGCGGGCAGGCTGAACCCCTGCGTCGACAGCAAACTCTCGGTATTGTGGCGCGGCACCGTACCTTTGGGCGAGACGATGGCGGAATAACTCAGCGCGCGCTCCAGGGTGACAGTTTCGCTTAGCAACGGATGGCCCGGTCGGGTCACCATCAGCAACGATTCCAGCAGCAACAGTTCGAAAGCCAGCCCGCTCATCATTTCCGGATCCGCCATTCGGCCTATCGCTACGTCAATCTCACCGGCCTTAAGCTGAGCCAACAACCCGGTGTTGGTGCCGGTGATCACCTGGACCCGTGAATAAGGATGCGCCTGTTGGTACTGCCCGATGGACTGCGGCAGCATGCCCAGCGCGGTGGTCGGCAGGGTACCGATACGCAACATTTTGGCCGGTGCGTCCTCGAGCCGATCGAGCGCATGCCCGGCGGCGGTCAAGGCTTCCAACACCCGTGTGGCATAACCAAGAAATTGCTCGCCCTGTTCGGTCAGCAACGTGCCCTGTCGATGACGCACCAGTAACCGGTTACCGGTCAGGGCTTCCAGTTCGGTGAGCGTTTTGGACAGCGCCGGCTGGCTCAGGCTCAGTTTTTCGGCGGCCCGGCTTAGCGAGCGCTCCTGCGCGACGGCAACAAAACCGTTGATGTGTCGTAAGCGCATGCGCTGAATAAATAAATTGGCTTTTTTCATACCTCAGTGTAGGAAGTTTTCCTCAGAGGTAACAAGTGACGGCGGCCGCATATTTGTACTGGCGTGCAAATTCCTGCGGCCGCACTCCCAGAGCATCAGAGATCGAAAAACACCGTTTCGCCTTCGCCCTGGATCACAATGTCAAAATGGTACACCCACTCTTCGCCCCGACGCTCCGGCTGCGCAATCAACGTTTTACGCCGCACTTCCAGCTCAATCAGGTTCAGCACCGGATCCTGCTGGTTGGCCGCCGCCTCATCGGCAAAATACAGCCGGGTATGTAACCCAAGATTAATCCCGCGAGCGACGATCCACAGGTTGATGTGCGGTGCCATCATTCGCCCGTCACGGCCACAAACGGCGCCCGGTTTGATGGTTTCAAAACGATAGAGCCCGGTGTCGAAATCGGAGCAGCTGCGTCCCCAGCCACGGAACGTGGCATCGAGCGGTTTGTGCTGTTGCAGATCGCTTGGGTGGTTGTAACGGCCATGGGCGTTGGCCTGCCAAATCTCCAGCAGCACGTCGCGGATCGGCGTGCCGCTGCCGTCGAATACCCGGCCCTCCAGGGTGATGCGTTGTCCCTGGGTCTCCGGCTGGGTCAACACGTGACCGAAGTTGTTTTCGAAAATCTCGAAGCCGGCCGCCAGCGGCGCAAGACCGATATGCACGTAAGGCCCGGCGGTTTGTGACGGCGTTTCCGGCAGATACTGTCGTGGCATTATGCTTTCCCCTGCAGGCGGTTTTCAAACAAGGTGGCGCGGTGGCCGCGCAACACCAGATCGAAACGGTAGGCCAGGCTGTCCAGTTGCACCGAGGCGGTTTTGTCCAGTCCGGCGATCAGGGTACGCACCGCATCGTCATTTTTGATGGCGCGGACGATCGGGCAACTGGCAATCAACGGATCGCCCTCGAAGTACATCTGGGTAATCAGGCGTTGGGCGAAGGCGTCGCCGGACAGCGAGAAATGAATATGGGCCGGGCGCCAGTCGTTGACCCGATTGCGCCAGGGATAGGGGCCGGGTTTGATGGTGCGGAAAAAGTAATAGCCGTTATCGTCGGTCAACACGCGTCCGCAGCCACCGAAGTTGGGATCGATCGGCGCCAGATACTGGTCTTTCTTATGGCGATAACGCCCACCGGCGTTGGCTTGCCACACTTCGACCAGCGCATTGCGCATCGGCAGACCGTTTTCATCGCGCACGTAGCCGTGCACGATAATCCGTTCACCGATCGGCAAGCCTTGCTTGGCGTAATTGAGGATCAGGTCGTTATCCAGTCGGCCGAGTTCATGCTGGCCGAACACCGGGCCGGTGATCTCCGACAGTGAATTTTGCAGCGATA
Source organism: Serratia liquefaciens (assembly GCA_012719855.1). Classification (GTDB taxonomy): domain Bacteria; phylum Pseudomonadota; class Gammaproteobacteria; order Enterobacterales; family Enterobacteriaceae; genus Serratia; species Serratia liquefaciens_A. Next base: position 11,508 of record JAAXZN010000057.1, read on the forward strand.
TCAGTGCGTTTTTGGGTGAACGCAACACGCTGGTTTTGTATTCCGGCACCAGCACCGGCGGGTGCAGATCGTAGTTACGTTGATACAGTTCGCTAATCTGGCTCATGCGGAAATCCTCATGGCGTAGGCAGGGTGCAGAGGGCTGATCTGTTTTATTGTTGTGTCAGCGCGAAGGGGCTTGAAGCTCATTCCCCCGTCTGAGTCTCGCAAGCCAGAGTGTTACGATAAAGTGAAATTTGCAGTGTTTTACTTAACCTGAGGTTATGCATGTGGCGTAAAAAAGGGCGGTAAAACCGCCCTTAGACTGCTCACAAACACTCAAAAAGGCTAAACTGGTAGGGGGCGAACATGGGTACAACCGCTACATGGGTTACAGATCTGACCGGCCACATAGGTAACACTTTCGTCTAATCGATACGGATAATACTGTGCTTAGCTCTGTCGTAGTAAGCCAGTATCATCCGGTCGAACAA
>JAAXZN010000058.1 GCA_012719855.1 Serratia liquefaciens
AAGTGAAACGCCGTAGCGCCGATGGTAGTGTGGGGTCTCCCCATGCGAGAGTAGGACACTGCCAGGCATCAATTAAGCCAAGAGGCCATCCGCAAGGATGGCCTTTTTGCTATGTCCGCTATAAATATTTGCTGTTATTTCGTCCGATTTTCACGCCAGTCTTCAATGTGCATCACAAAAATCACGCTATATTCTTCGCCCGCTATTTGTTTTAATTGTTAACTCAATATTAACAATTAAATTACATTTAAACGGCAGGACGCCGACTTCACGGTTTATCTGGCTCGGAGAATACAAAATGACAGAAACAACCTCGGCCATTGAGGATGGAAATGCCGTCGATCCGGCAGTGCAGGACAAAAAGAAACGTATTTTCGCTATTGTTGGCGCTTCATCGGGGAACCTGGTGGAGTGGTTTGATTTTTACGTCTATTCCTTCTGTTCTATCTACTTTGCCGCTTCATTTTTCCCCGCCGGCAACAGCACCACCCAATTGCTGCAAACTGCCGGCGTGTTCGCCGCCGGTTTCTTCATGCGCCCGATCGGCGGCTGGTTGTTCGGTTATATTGCCGATAAGCATGGTCGCAAAAACTCGATGCTGATCTCTGTTTGCATGATGTGTGCAGGATCGCTGGTGATCGCCTGTTTACCGACCTATGAATCGATCGGCAGTTGGGCTCCGGTACTGCTGCTGGTTGCGCGTCTGTTCCAGGGCCTGTCGGTCGGCGGTGAGTACGGCACCAGCGCCACCTATATGAGCGAGGTAGCAATAAAAGGGCGGCGCGGTTTCTATGCTTCTTTCCAGTATGTCACGCTGATTGGCGGCCAACTATTGGCATTGCTGGTTCTGGTGGCTCTGCAGCAAATCCTCTCCACAGAGGAGCTAAAAGCTTGGGGCTGGCGTATTCCCTTTGCGATTGGCGCGGTATTGGCGGTAGTGGCGTTATATCTGCGTCGGTCGCTGAATGAAACCTCCGATGCCAAAACCCGTAATCATAAAGATGCGGGCTCACTGAAGGGGTTGTGGAAGAACCGTAAAGCCTTCCTGATGGTGCTGGGCTTTACCGCCGGGGGGTCGCTGAGTTTTTATACTTTTACGACTTATATGCAAAAGTATCTGGTCAATACTTCCGGGATGGACGCCAAGCTGGCCAGCGGCATTATGACCGCCGCGCTCTTTATTTACATGCTGCTGCAGCCCTTGGTCGGGGCATTGTCAGACAAAATCGGTCGCCGTAGTTCAATGCTGATCTTTGCCTCACTGGCGACCTTGCTGACCGTGCCTATCTTGCTGACGCTGAAAAATGTCAGCAACCCTTATGCGGCCTTCGGTCTGATTGTGCTGGCGTTATTTATCGTGAGTTTCTATACCTCGATCAGCGGGCTGCTGAAGGCTGAAATGTTCCCGCCGGAAGTGCGCGCGTTAGGCGTTGGTCTGTCTTATGCGGTGGCTAATGCGATGTTTGGTGGGTCGGCGGAATATGTTGCACTGTCGCTGAAGTCGTTTGGCTTCGAGAATGCCTTCTTCTGGTATGTTTCCGGCATGTGTCTGTTGGCGCTGATCGTTTCTCTCCGTTTGCATCGCAAAGGGAAAGAGATCCAACTGTGAATCAGCGGGTTGCGTGGTAAAGGCTATAACCGGTCGCCGCTCCTGCGACATCCCAGGCAAAATCTTTCCAACTCCAGCCGGTGCCGCCTTCGCGACTGTCATACAGTTCTTTGGCGGCGCCGAGACCGATTGAAAACATCAGGCCAAAGCTGCGGCTGCGTGCCTCATTCCAATTTTGATGATCGCCATAAGCCGCGCCGGCAGCAGCGAAGGCTGCAGACGCGACAAAATGCTGTGCCTTGTCTTTCCCGGTCCAGCTGTCATTTGCCAAGTGAGTACAACCGCTGGTGAGCAATAAAAAGGGGAGCACGGCCAGGCAGCAGAGTGGGCGCATAATGAAAACATCCTGTTGTCATGACACATAAAAACCCCGGCATTGGCCGGGGTCTGCGATAGCTAAATTATAGCGGGATTACAGTATACGGCTAATCAACCGGTCAATACGGATGCGGCGCAGACGGCGGATCAGCTTGCGCACTTTGATCGGGTACTGCTGGATGCTTTGCAGTTCCAGGTAGTTCCCCACCACGGTGGTATGAGTGCGGATGCACTCCAGCTCTTTATGCCGTTGCTCACGCATCTCCTGCTTGGGATCGTGGATCAGAATGGCATTCTCCAGATCCAGTCGCCAGGCGCGTGGGTTGAGGTTATTGCCGGTAATCAATTGCCATTCGTCATCCACCCACATGCCTTTCAGGTGGTAGCTGTTGTCGCCGTCTTTCCACAGGCGAACAATCAATTGGCCGGTATCGACGTAGCGCTGCAAGCGGCTGAGAAAGCGTCGCAGGTTGATTTCGTACAGGTAAGGCAGGGCGCCGATAATTTTGAACGGCTGATCTTCCGGAATATAGAAATCATTGGCGGTTTTGTCGCCTACAATGATTTCCACCTGTTTGCCCTGGCGCAGCAGATAGATGATATTGCGCACCAGCAGGGCCGGCAGGTTGAAGTAAGGGGTGCACAGCGTCAGTTTCTGATCGGCGCAGGACATCAGATGGTGAATGGTTTTATTCAACACGCTTTGTTTGCCCAGCCCAACCAGCGGCGTTACCGCCAGCTCATCGTTGCCCGCCTGGTTGCGAAACTGATAACCGGCCCGGCGCAGACCGAAACGGAATAAGCGAGTTTCGTTTTTGATCTCTGGGCTCTTGGGACGATCGTCACGATCCAAACGTTGCACGGCACCGGCGGTCAACAGGTGCTGCTTGATGTAGTCGATCATGGTATTGGCCAATTCGCCGTTGGTGATCAACTGGTAACGATCGTAGCGGTATTTCTCATGCTGATGCAGGTAAACGTCATTGATACTGGCACCGCTGTAAACCACGGTATCGTCGATCACAAAACCTTTCAGGTGCAACACGCCCAGGGCTTCGCGGGTATTCACCGGCACGCCGTAGATTGGCACGGAAAGCTCTGGGTGCTGGTCTGCCATTGAGCAATACCAATCGGCGTTGGTATTGGCGGCCGCGGCGCCGATGCGCCCACGCTGGGCGCGATGCCAGTCGACCAGAATGCAAATCTCCAGCGTCGGACACCGCTGCTTGGCTTGATAAAGCGCATTGAGAATATCGCGTCCGGCGTCGTCATGCTCCAGATACAGAGCGACCAGATAAATGCGTTGGGTGGCGTTAGCGATCAATTCCAGCAGCGTGGCACGGTAATCAGACGGTGTGTACAAAGTACGTACATCAGCTACCGTCTGGGGGAGTTTGGGCAGTTGTGCAAGGTGTTGTTGATGTTTGCTACGTTTAAATTTTGACAACATCACAGTGCGCTTCTTCTCTCATGATTAGATGGCCGGAACGCCAAATACGGGAAAACAGTAAATCGAATAATCGGGCGATAATACCACTAGTTGTCCCGATTGTGCGTATGTTTTGGCGTTAAGTGGTGGATTCGTAGCGCATTGCGACACAGGTCACTGCACTTCTTCCGCCTGCAGCGGCAGGGTCAAATTGACGATGCCGTCCTCAAGCTGCACATCGATGCCAAAGCCCAGACGTTGCGCCAGCGCTATCATTCCGCGGTTATTTGGCATGGTGATGCCGGTCAGGCGGGTCAACCCGTGGGCGCGGGCATAGGTAATCATTTTTTCCAACAGTTGGCGGCCCAGGCCGAGCCCTTTCAGATCTGAACGTACCAGCACGGCAAATTCCGCGTCGGTGTTGTCCGGATCGGAGAGGGCACGCGTTACGCCAATGATTTGGTCGTCCCGCACCGCGACAAAAGCCATCTCCCGATCGTAGTCGATCTGCGTCATGTTAGCCAAATCGTCATGGGTAAACTCGTTGATCTCACTGAAGTAGCGATAGTAGAGATCTTCCTTGGTCACGCGATCGATAAAGTGTTTCAGCGCGGGTTCATCTTCCGGCAGGATCGGTCGGAACAGGCATTGCGAGCCGTCTTTCAATCCGATGGTTTCTTCCAGCTCATGAGGGTAAGGGCGGATCGCCAACCGTGCCTGTGGATCGCCTTCGAAGGGGGCGATCTGCATGGAAACGTCGAGCAGGGTGAATTCGCTGCCTGAGGCCAGTACCGGGTGGATATCCAGACGGGTAATTTCCGGACAGTCGAGGATCAGATTGGACACCTGCACCAGCAAGCGGCTCAGCCCTGAGATATCCAGTGGCCGTAAAGCGCTGCGGCCGCGAATTTTTCCGCCTTTCACCGCCTGCAATACCAGATAACGCGCCAACGCCATATTCAGCGGCGGTAGCGCTACGGCAACCTGATTTTCCTGGCGCCATTCGATACCGCCTTCACCCAGCATGATCAGTGGGCCGAAAATGGCATCTTGCTCCACCGCGATACGCAACTCCTGCGCTCCGGCGCGGTTGGCCATGCTTTGTACCAGCAGGCCGTGAATGCGTGCCTGAGGATAGGTGCGCTTAACCCGATCCAGGATCGCCTCCGCGGCTCGTTGTACCTCAGTAGCGGTGCGCAAATAGAGCATTACGCCCTGAACTTCTGACTTGTGCGGGATATCGGGAGAACGCAGCTTCAGGGCCACCGGGTAGCCGATCTGCTCGGCAATATGTACCGCTTCGGCGCTGTCTTCGGCAATCCAGGTGGGCAGCGTCGTCAGGTCATAGGCCTTCAGAATGGACTGCACTTCATGGGTATCGAGCTGCGCTGCGCCCTCAGCCAGCGCTTGCTGAATCAATCGGTGAGCATCGGCGGTGTTGGCGGTCAAACCGACCGGAAGCGCCGGGGTTTCTTTAAGCTGTTTCTGATTACGGCGATATTCCACCATATGCATAAACGCGGTCACTGCGCCTTCCGGCGTTCGATAGGTGGGAATGCCGGCTTCGGTAAATAACCGGCGGGCTTCTTGCGAAGAGTACTCGCCACACCAGTTGGTCAGCAGCGTCACGCGTTTGCCACGCGGATGCTGACGCACGACCTCGATAATACGTTCGGCGGTCAGGGTGCCAGGGGCTGCTGCGCTTGGGGCGTGGATCAGCAATAAAGCGTCGTAGTCGTGGCTGTCGAGTAAGGTCTTGACCGCTGCCAGATAGCGCTGCGGTGTTGCATCGTCTCGCAGGTCAATCGGGTTGCCGGCACGTATAAAGTCAGGCAAGGCGTCACCCAACTGCGCCAGGATCTCGTCCCCCAGCGGCGCCAGCTTGCCATTGCGCCCCAGCAGTTCGTCCAGCGCCATTGCCGCCGGTGCCGCACCGTTGCTGACGATCATCAGCCGCTCTCCGCGCAACGGATGCATATGGCTCAGGGTTTCCACCGCCGAGAACAGCTCGTGGGTATCCTGTACGCGCAACAAACCGGCGCGTTGGATCGCGGCATCGTAAGCGGCATCCAGCCCTTGCTGACTGTTGAGCAACAGTTGGGCCTGCTGACTGCGCCCGCTTTTGACCACCAGAATGGGTTTGTTGCGCGAAGCACTGCGCGAGGCGGATAAAAAGCGGCGCGCGTCGCTGATGTTTTCCAGATATAGCAGGATGGCGCTGGTCTTGCTGTCGCGCGCCAGAAAATCCAGCAGGTCGTCGACGTCAATATCCAGGCTGTCGCCCAGCGCGATAAAATAGGAAAAGCCGACTTCTCGTTGCTGCGCCCAGTCGAGAATGGTATTCGCCACCGCGGCAGACTGGGAAATGAACGCCAGCTTGCCCTTGAGGATCGGTACCGGCGAGAAACTGGCGTTTATGCCTTGCCAGGGGGCCAGCAGGCCCAGGCTGTTCGGCCCCAGCAGGCGCATCGAATAACGCTGCGCGCAGGCTTTCAGCTCGGCGAACTGCTCTGGCGGCGAGGAGAGCACAATGGCTGTTTTGCAACCGCGTTTGCCCAAATCCTCAATCAAGGCCAGGTTGCGTTGCGCATGGGTACAAAGAATGGCCAGATCGGGGCTGAGCGGCAGGCTGGCGACGTCCGGATAGGCCATGACTCCGCAGACCGCCTTATAACGCGGTGTGACCGGCATCACCGGCCCGTTGAAGCCACCGGCCAGCAGGTTGCTCATCATCAGGTTGCCGGCGCGGCCAGGCTGCTGTGAGGCGCCGAGAACGGCAATCGATTTAGGACGTAAAAGCGCTTCTAACCCTCGCTGGCTCATGCACGGCTCCTTTAGGCAACGTTACCGCCTTGATTCTAGGCGTTTTACAACGACTTTGCTGTGACCGGTGCCTCCGGGCGAGTAGGTTTCCCTGCCAGATACTGCTGACGGAAGTAGCGAAAATGCTCAGCCAGGCCGTCGGCCGCAGCGGCATCACCGGCCTGTTGCAACAGCGCTGTCGCCACTTCCGCGGTGCAGTGCTGCTCGGTGCGGCTGGCTTCACGCAGTTGGTAATTTGAGGCGGCGGTGACATTGAGCGAAAACACCGGAAACTGATTGAGGTACGGGCTTTTGCGAAACATCTTGCTCGCTTCGGTCCAGGTGCCGTCGAGCATAATAAACAGCGGCGGTTTGCCCCCGACGGGCAGTTCGCTGAATATCGGTCGTTCAGGGGCGGCATAGGACGCGGGAAAGACCACGTAAGGCTGGCGCTCGGGATCGTTAATCGCCGCCAGCAAGCCAGGGTCAACTTCGGTACGCGACCATAGAAACGCCTGGGTGTCCGGCAGAATATCGGCGATCAATCTGCCGGTATTGCTTGGTTTGAGCGGTTCTGCGCCAAACATGATCAGGCAAAAACGGCTGGTGGCCGGCTGCGGCTGGATAGTGTCACACAGGCAGTTTTTTTGTGGCAGCAGACACCCCTGACAACGCGTAATGCGGTTGCCACGCGCCAGAAAAGGGCGGGTTGATCGTTCCAGGCGAAACTGGCGCAGGCGAAGTACGGCGTTGTCGGTCATAAAGATCCCGGGGAAAACCGGTATTGTAACGCAGAAAAAAGCCCGACGGGAGCGTTCGGACCGGTTTGAAGTGCGGCGATGTAACCTTCAATGGGCAACACCGCCTATACGCGATGACTTTCGATGCCCAGTTGGCTCATCCCCCAGCCACCGGCTTTAGTCAGTCACTGGGGGGAGTGCAGCTAACAACTCGGCAGCTTGAAAGGCGACGGGTATCTGCTTTCTGCGTTAAACTAGTTCATTGAGCCAGTTATCGAACGGCGTTTTCGGCATGGCGCCGTTGAGCATGTCGACCATTTTCCCGTCGCGGAAGAGCATGATGGTCGGGATGCTGCGGATGCGGAAACGGGCGCTCAGTTCCGGTTCAGCCTCGGTATTCACTTTTACGAAGCGGACTTTACCGGCGCGCTCTTCGGCAACGTCTTCGAAGATCGGCGCAAAGCTGACGCAAGGGCCACACCAGGGTGCCCAAAAGTCGACCACGACCGGCAGGCCATCCTGCAGCAGCGCGTCCAGTGTCGCGGCGGTGGCATTGATCACTTCACCGTCAAAAAGCGCGTGGCCGCAACGGCCGCATTTTGCGCCGTCAGCCACACGATCTTCAGGTACGCGGTTGGTGGCATTACAAGCGGGACAAACTGTATTCATGATGACCTCGGATACTGGGAAAGCACGACATACCGCATTCGGGTTGCGGAGATGTATCTTTAATGCTGCTTATTATCGTTAAAAGCACGGCAATGAACAAAGAGGTTTGTTCAATGAATACGATAGTTGTTAGCTTTTAGCGCAAGTAGGTGGCTTAGCACCCCAACATCAGGTAATCTTCGCGCCCTGCGCGTTGGTGGAGAAGAAAATGAACGATTCATTTAGTGGCAAGAACGGTAAAGTTAAAGTGATGTACGTCCGCAGTGACGACGACAGCAACGGCGACGACCGTAACAAGAATAAGCGTCCGGCCGGCAAAGGCCGTCCGGCAGACGGTGCTCGCTCTTCGGGCCGTACCGGTCAGGACAAGCCGCGCGGTAATAACGATCGCCGTGGCTCTGGCTCTGATTCCCGCCGCAGTGAAAGCGATCGTCCTCGCCGTCCAGCGCGTACTGAAGATCGTGGCGGTTATGATTCGCCATGGAAAACCGTGTCTCGTGGTCCGGAAGAAGAGCCGGCGTTCGATCACGGTGGTATCAGCGGTAAAAGCTTTATCGATCCTGAACAACTGCGTCGCCAGCGTGCGGAAGAAACTCGCGTGTACGGTGAAAACGCCTGTCAGGCTCTGTTTGCCAGTCGTCCGGACGCGATCGTCCGCGCCTGGTTCGTGCAGTCGGTCACGCCGCGTTTTCGTGAAGCGCTGCGCTGGATGGCGGCGAACCGCAAAGCCTACCACGTGGTGGATGAAGAAGAGCTGGCCAAAGCGTCCGGCACCGAACACCACGGCGGCGTATGCTTCCTGATCAAAAAACGTCAAGGCCTGGATGCTCAAACCTATCTGAAAGAAGCGCCGGCGAAAGACTGCGTGCTGGCATTGGAAGAAGTGGGCAACCCACACAACCTGGGTGCTATTGTCCGTTCTTGCGCACACTTTGGCGTGAATGGCGTTCTGTTGCAGGATCCGGCATTGCTGGAGTCCGGTGCGGCGGTACGTACCGCAGAAGGCGGCGCGGAACACATCAAGGCGATCAGCGCAGATGACTTCCTGTCGGTGCTGGATACTTTCCGCAAGGCCGGTTACGCCATCGTGACCACCTCGAGCCATAAAGGCACCCCGTTGGCGCAGGCTAAGCTGCCGGCCAAAATGGTGCTGGTGTTGGGGCAGGAGCGTGATGGCCTGAGCGACAGTGCCTGGCAGCAGGGTGATATGAACGTGTCTATCGGCGGTACCGGCAAGGTGGAAAGCCTGAACGTATCGGTCGCGACCGGTATTCTGTTGGCTGACTGGTGGCGTCAAAACCAGGCTTGATGCTGTGCGGAATAAAAAACGGGCGCCTCTGGGCGCCCGTTTTGCTTTCTCTGGTTTAGTGAGCGCCGCCGCCCCCACCGCCGGAGCTGAACGGCGGTTTTGCCACCCAGACCAGCGCCAACAGGACCAGAAACACCCCGGCCGACAGCCAGAAGATCTCGTTGGCGGAGATAATCAACCCCTGCGCGGTGATCTCGTTGGCGATGTAGGCCGAAGCCTGCTGCTTGCTCATGCCAATTTGTTCCAACTGCCGGTACATCTCTTGTGACTGCGGGCTGTAAGGATTCACAAACTCCGCCAGCTGCGAGTGGTGCTGCGATTCGCGCTGGGTCCACAAGGTCGTGGTGATCGACGTCCCGATCGACCCCGCCAGCGTACGGGTAAAGTTCGACAGGCTTGATGCCGCCGCCATGCGATCCGGCGGCAGGCCGGACAGCGTAATGGTGGTCAATGGCATAAAGAAGCAGGCGATGGCGAAGCCCTGGACAAACTGCGGCCAGGCCGAGGCGCCAAAGTCCATTCCCGGTTCAAAGGTATAGGCGCGCCAGTAGAAGCACACGGCATACATTATGAAACTGAAGGTCACCAGCCGCCGCATGTCGAGCCGGTTGCCGAACTTGCCGATGATCGGCGACAGCAATACCGGTATCAAGCCGATGGGCGCCGAAGCCAATCCGGCCCAGGTGGCGGTATAGCCATAAACCTCCTGCAGCAACTGCGGCAATAGCACAATGGCGCCGAAGTACAGCATATAGGCCAGGCTGATACACAGACAGCCGACGGTAAAGTTGCGCGATTTGAACAACGACAAATCCACCACCGGGTGGTCGTCCGTCAGTTCCCAGACTATCAGGAACAGCAGCGCCACCACCGCCACCACCGTCAGAACGATGATCTCGGTCGAGTTGAACCAGTCCAGTTCCTTACCCTGATCGAGCATCACCTGCAGTGAACCTATACCGACGATCAGCAGCACCAGACCGACGGTGTCGATCGGTTTGATTTCGGTTTTGGTTTCCCTGCCTTTCAGCGTCGACATCGCCACCAGGATCACCACGGCACCGATCGGGATGTTGATGAAGAAGATCCAGCCCCAGTGGTAGTTGTCACTGATATAACCGCCGAGGATAGGCCCGAAAATCGGCGCGACGATCACCGTCATCGACCATAGCGCCAGGGCCATCGCTCGCTTGGCGGGCGGATAGTTGTTCAGCAACAGACTCTGCGACAGCGGGATCAACGGCCCGGCTACCACACCCTGGATCACGCGGAAGAAGATCAGCATGCCCAGGCTGTTGGAAATGCCGCACAGCCAGGAAGCGAGCACGAACAGTGCGGTGGACCAAAGGAACAACCGCACTTCACCGACGCGCTTCGCCAGCCAACCGGTGATCGGGATGGAAATGGCGTTCGCCACGCCAAACGAGGTGATCACCCAGGTCCCCTGCGAGTTGGAGGACCCGAGGTTACCCGCAATCGTTGGGATCGCCACGTTGGCAATGGTGGAGTCCAGCACCTGCATAAAGGTCGCCATGGCGAGCGCGACCGTCATCCAGGCGAGCTGAGCGCCTTCAAGCGGTTTCTGTGCCAAGGTAGCCTCCCGCGCGCTTAACCGGCATTCGCATGGATCACGTCGGCGATCATTTGGTTAACCGGCGCCAGGTTCAACGCCAGGGCGTCGCTCTGGTACAGCGGTTTGTCGCGCACCACGTCAGACAGCACGCGGCCGTCCAGATTCGTGGTGTCAACCTTAACCAGGGTCGACAGACCGATACGCAGCGGATGATCGGCTATCTGCTTGGCATCCAGTTCAATACGCACCGGCAGACGCTGAACCACTTTGATCCAGTTACCGGTGGCGTTTTGCGCCGGCAGCAGTGAGAAGGCGCTGCCGGTACCCATATCGATACCGACCACTTTCCCTTGATACACCACGTCATCACCGTAAATGTCACTGACCACGGTAGCCGACTGGCCGATACGCATATTGGCGATTTGGGTTTCTTTGAAGTTGGCGTCAACCCAGATGTGATCGGCCGGCACCACCGCCATCAGCGGAGAGCCGGCGGCGATTTGCGCGCCAACCTGTACGCTGCGGCGTGAGACATAGCCGGTGATCGGGCTGATGATTTTGGTCCGCTGCAATGCTAGCCAGGCGTCGCGCATTTGCGCTGCGGCCTGTTGAATGGCCGGTTGTTGCTCCAGCGGGGTGTTCAATACCATCGCCTGGTTAGCGTTGTATTGCTGCACCGCCACTTCCAACGCCGCTTTGGCGCTGTCGACCGCATCGCGAGCGTGTTGCAGTTCTTCGCGGCCGATAGCGTCAACGCTGCCGAGCACTACGCGGCGTTTCAGATCGTTCTCAGCCTTGCTCAGGTCAGACTTGCGCAGGGCAATGTTGGCCTGATACTGCTTGCTGTTGATGATCAGCTGGTGGGTCTGACGCACGCTATTGGCCAGGCCGGTTTTGGCGCGTTCAAGCGCCTGTTCGGCATCGGTCGGATCCAGGGTTACCAACACGTCACCCTGTTTCACATAGTCGGTATTGTCGAAGTTGACGCGGTTAACGCTGCCGTTCACCTGGGCCATGATCTGGACCTGGTTACCGGAAACATAGGCGTCGTCGGTTTCCTGATGATGACGTAACACCAGGAACCAATAGACTAAATATGCCACCCCAATAACGATGAAAATAACCGTCAGCAGCAGCAGCCAAAATTTACGCTGCTTCTTTTTGCCTGACGGTTGCTGCGGGTTTTGAGTCTCCGCGCTTGCGCTCATGGTGTTCTCCAAGCTCTCTATTTTAGTATGCTTTTGAACCCGCAGCGGCCGGGGCCTGATAGCCACCGCCCAGCGCACGGATCAGTCCTATCTTCGCCTGCAGCAAGTTGCTGCTGGCATTCAGTTCCGCCTGCTGCTGCTGCAAAAGCTGCGTTTGGCTGGTCAACAACTGGTCGCGCCCGATAATCCCTGCCTGGTATCGAGCGTTAGCGACGCGGTACACCTGTTGCATCGATTCGGACGCAGATGCCGCCTGCAGCTGCTGTTGCGCAGTGCTTTGTTGGACGGTGATGGCATCGGCGGTTTCCTGCACGGCATTCAGGATGGTTTGGTTATAGGACTCCACCGCCTGATCATACAGCGCAGACTCCTCACCCAGCTTGCTGCGCAGCGCACCGGCGTGGAAGATCGGCAATGAAATTGCCGGCATCACGTTCCAGGCCTGGCTGGCCGCTTCAAACAGATTCGGGCTGGTCCCACTGGTGTTGGTGGTGGTCAGGCCGGCAAAGGCTGAAATGGTCAGGCTGGGATAAAATTCTTTACGGGCGGCGCTGACGCGTTGGTTATAGGACTCTACCAACTGACGTTGCGCGGCGATATCCGGACGTTTGCCCAGCAGATCGGCGGTAAGTTCACCTTTTGGCGCCATCAAACTACTGGCGGGAAGGGCCACCGGGCGCAGGTGCTGCATGGCGCTCGGGCCCTGGCCTGCCAGCGCAGCCAGTTGGTGTCTGAGTTGTTCAATCTGCGATTGCAGCTGAAGGATCTGCTGCTTGGCGCCGTCGGCTTGCGCCTGGGTCTGTTGCGGGACGTCAACGCCGGTAATGCCAGCCTTATATTGCTGTTGGCGCAAGTCCGCCAGGCGTTGGTTGTTGTCCACTTCCTGCTGCAACAGCTTTTCCAGCGCGAAATTGCTCTGTAGCTGGTAATAGGCAGAGGCTACCGAACTGGTCAGCGTCAATGCGGCCTGTTCCTGCTCGGCGCGGGCTGCATCGACCTGTGCCTTGGCGGCGTTGACCTGGTTGCGGTATTTGCCCCACCAGTCGAACTCATAGGCCAGGTTCAGCCCCAAAGAGTTGGAGGTTTCGTAGATCGGTTGATGAGGATACCCCAGCCCCAGGTTCACGTTTTGCGGCACTTTTTGGCGGTTGCTGCTGGCGTTGAGATCCAGATTAGGCCCGTTGGCTGCGCTGGCTTCTCCCATTACGCTTTGTGCTTCGCGCACGCGTGCCGCTGCCTGTCGTAGCGAAGGGGAGCTTTGCAGCGTCTGGGTCATCAGCGCGTCGAGCTGCCGATCGTTAAGGGCACGCCACCACTGCGGGCTGACGTTCAACGAGCTGACCTTCGGCTGCGCAAGCTGCAGAGCCTGCGGATCCATCAGGGTGGACTGCGGGGCAATATTATCGGTAGACGCACACCCGGCCAGCAGCAATACGGCGAACAGCGGGGTGAATCTCCAGTTAAATGGGGATCGCATAGTATGTATGTACCTGAACAGAAATTATTGGGATAACTGTTCTGTAACTTCCATCTGGTCCAGGCGCGTCAACAGCTTACGCGTCAGCTTTTCAAGCTGTTGCTGTTCATCATCGTTCAGCGTGGACCACAGGAAATGCAGACACTTGTGCTGCGGTGGCAGCAATTGATTGAGAAACTCTTCTCCCTGCGGTGTCATGTGCAGATGCAGGCAACGACGATCGTTGTCGCTTTCACGGCGTTCAATCCAACCGCGCTTCTCAAGTTCATCCGCAATGCGCGTGGCATTGGTCCGTGACGAGCCCAGGGCAGAGCTTAGCTCAGAAGGCTGAATGCTGTGGCTCTCCTGCGCATCCAGGGTAATCAGCGCCATAAATAATGTTTCGTTAATCCCTTGCGCTTTGAGCATTTTATTGCGGTTTTCCAGCAACTTGCTTTGCATGTGCATGCACAGGCGGGTCAGCAGAATTTCCTGATAAGGGAAGTCTTTCTGACGCTTGGCGCGGAAATTAAGCATCTGTTCAATGGGAGCAAACGAGCTTTCCATAATTTTGGGCCTCATTAGTTTCGTCCGAGATAGTAACGATAGTGATTAATAATGTAAATGTTCAGCAGGGTGATTAAGTTAGCAATTCGTGTCATTTGTCAGCGGATTGTCAATAAACCCTTTTTTGCAAAAGGCCTAATCTGACATGACGCATAAGATTAAAGGTTACCCTGACTGAAAATCATAAATAACTTTAATGTAATGCCAAAGGATGCCGCGCCAATCAGCGTGGACAAAATGATGCTTTTACTTCGATAAAAACACAGGCCCAGCGCGGCGAAACCGACCAGGGTGGGCCACAGTTTGTCCGGCTCGCGCATCACTACCGGGGTGCTGGAAACCACCAGCAACGCGCAGATAGAGGCGATGCCGATGCTGTCGAGCAACAGCGCGGTTTTGCCGCGTTTGATTCCCGGTTGTGCTCGCGCAGGGGCCAAACGCAAGGGTAAGTAGCGGAAAAGGTAGTTAGCACAGCCGACCACCAGGCCGATCACCAGCACATCAGTGTTCATCAATGGCCTCCGTTGCCGTGGGTTGGAACAGGGCTGCGATACAACCGGCGCTGATGCCGGCCAAAATGGCCACCGGAATAGAAAACAGCACTACGCCAAGCAGGGCACCGGCCAGCGCGGCGGCGATGGTCAGGCTTTGCGGGCGTTTGAATGCCGCCAGCAGGAAGCTGAGGAACAGCGCCGGCAACATAAAGGATAATGAGGCTTCAATCACCGGGAACTGCTCTAGTGGCCCATTGCCGAACACGGCGCCAAGCGCGGTGCCTGCGACCCAGGACAGCCAGGAGCAAAGCGAGATGCCAATCATCCAGTTCTCGCTCCAGCTGCGGTTATTGCGCATCAATTTAGCGGTGGCCGCGGCGAATACTTCATCAGTCAGGCCAAAGGCCCAAAGTGCAGTTTTGCCGCCAGACATGCGCGAGACGATGCGGTGGCGCAGAGCAGGACCATACAACAGGTGCCGTATATCCATCGCCATCACGGTCAGAGCGGAAACCCACAGTGACATCCCGGCGCTCAGCAAGGCGGTGATCACGAACTGGCTGGCTCCCGCATAGATGATGCAGGAGAAGAAAATGCTCTCTAGCGGGGAGAACCCCAGCTTAACGGCGCTAAGGCCAAACGCAAAAGCCACCGGCACATAGCCGATGACGATCGGTAAACTGTCGACGATGCCGTGGGTGAAGGTGGAACTGACGGCCGGGGGATTGATACTTTCTGCAGCTTGGCTTTGCATAGTGTATTTGAATCGCAGGGTATATAGGGAACCAATAGTTTATGCCCAGAACATTACCAGAGAGTAAGTAATGTTTATACCCTGCACCGCTAATAAATTTCTTATATGACTATTCGCTTGCTAATCAGATGACCGCCGGTCCCTGGGGATCATGGCGCTTGCCCAACCACCAGGTGAGCAGGTTAAACAGGCATAAAATGCCCCCTGCTACAGCGACCCCTGTCCACCCGGCGTGCTGGTAGGCTGAGGCAGACAGCAGCGAACCCAGAGCGCCGCCGATAAAATAGCTGGTCATGTAGCCGGCCGTCAGGCGATTGCGCGCTTCCGGCATAATGCGGTAAATCACGCTCTGGTTGGTAACGTGTACGGCTTGTACGGCCAGATCGAGGATCAGAATACCGACGATCAGTGCCCACAGCGATTGTTTAGCGAAAGCGATGGGGATCCAAGACAGCAACAGCAGCACCAGGCCTACCGTGGTGGTTAACCCCGCCTTGCCCTGATCCGCCAAATGTCCAGCCCGGGAAGCGGCCAACGCCCCGGCGGCCCCCACCATCCCGAACAGGCCGATGACCCCTTCGGAATAACCAAAAGGCGGTGCCGCCAACAGGAAGGCCATTGAGGTCCAGAGCACGCTGAAGTTGGCAAAGGACAGCGCGCCGAGCACTGCGCGGGTTCGCAGCAGCGGTGAACCGCAAAACAGGGTGAAAATAGACTTCAGCAACTGAGGGTAATTCAGTCCGGAGTGCTGTTTGTAACGTGGCAGCGCGCGCCACAAGATCAACGCCATGAGGATCATCAGTACGCTGGCCACCCAGTAAATGGTGCGCCAACCGCCGAACGATGCCAGTGCGCCCGCTACGGTACGTGCCAGCAGAATGCCGAGCAGCAGGCCGCTCATAATGATGCCAACGGTTTTTCCGCGTTTTTCCGGGTGTGCCAGCGTAGCGGCCAACGGCACCAAAATTTGCGCCACGACCGAGAACAATCCGGTGAGGGCAGTCCCCAGGATCATCATCGGCAGCGTGGTGGAGCTGGCGGTGATCAGCATGCCTCCGGCGGCCAGCAGCGTCATAAAAGCGATCAGCCCACGACGTTCAAACATATCGCCGAGCGGCACCAGCAGCAGCAGGCCCACGGCGTAGCCCATTTGGGCGGCGGTAACGATAAAACCGGCCTGATTGACCGATAGCCCAAAGTTTTGGGCGATGGTTTCCAGCAGCGGCTGCGCGTAGTAGTTACTGGCGACGGCCAAACCGGTGGCGATGGCGATCAGCACAATCAGTGCCGGGCTGAGGCCAGGAGATGAATTTTGTTGGCTCATAAGTTTCAATCACAAGAAAAAGTGGTGCAAGTATCGGGCAGGACAGCGGGTTAAACCAATGTATAATTTTCATCTGATTAATCTCATTTAGAGATAAATGAATGAACCTGAAACAGATCCGTTTCGCGCTGGCGGTTGCCGAAGAGCAGAGTTTTACCCGGGCGGCGCAGCGATGTCATACGGTGCAATCGGCGCTCAGCCACCAGATCGCCAAATTGGAAGAGGAGCTCGGCTGCGCATTGTTTGAGCGTACGTCCCGCCGGGTCAGGCTGACCGCTGCCGGGCAGGCATTTATTCAACCGGCGCAGCGACTGCTGGCGGCAAAACAGATGCTGGTGGAAGAGGTCGTCGCCGCCAGCGGCACGGTTTCCGGTACCCTGACCATCGGCACCATTTCAACCATAAACGCGATTGATCTGACCGAAAAACTGGGTAACTTTCACCGCCATTATCCCGCGGTGAATATCCGGCTGTACGTGGGCATGAGTGAAGAGTTGTTGGAAGACGTTCGTCAGCAAAAAACCGATGTGGCCTTTGTCGGCCTTTGGCCGGGGGATATCGACATGTTGCCGGTGTCTCACCGGCAATTGACCGATGAGCCGCTGGTGGCGTTGGTGTCGCCACAACATCCGTTAGCCAGTCGGGAGCGCGTGAATTTGCAAACCTTGTCGGAAGTGCCGCTGGTGGACTTCTACAGTGGAACCGGCGCTAGACGCCAGACCGACCGAGCGTTCCAGGCGGCGGGCATCAAACGTCACGTCAGTTTTGAGATAGATCATATCGAATGGCTGGAGAACCTGGTGCGGCGTGGGTTGGCGACGGGCATTGTGCCGATTTCGACGGCGCAACGCCTGAGTGCGCTGGTGTCGATTCCGATAGAAGATGGCCCACGACGCCAGGTGTATTGCGTTTGGCCGCAGACACTGCCACGGACCGCCGAGCGGTTTTTACAGTTCAGTGGCATTGAAATCGGTAAATAGGGCGCGACAGACTGAACTGCCGCGCCGGGGAGATTACTTCTTCGCGGCTTCCGCGGCGGTTTTCACCCAGCCGTCGAAGGTAGCCTGATGCGCCTTGATCCAGCCATTCACGTGGTTTTGGATATCGGCTTCGGAGGCCTGGCCTTCATGCATCCGCAGGTTTTGCGCATTCACGTCGGCAATCGGCAGCTTCATGATGGCAAACAGCTTGGCGGCCGCCGGGTTGGCTTCGGCCCACTGCTTGTTGGCGGCGATGCGCATGGTGTTGACCGGGAAGCCATAGTTGGCACCGTTAGGCAGCTTGGTATCGAGATTTTTCTGCTCGCCCGGCATGGCGGAGAACGGCACCTGCAACCAAACAACGTCGCGGCCCGGTACCAGCACGTCACTCACCCAGTACGGCGTCCAGGTGTAGTACAGCACCGGCTTGCCTTCTTTGTAGCGAGTAATGGTATCGGCGATCATCGCCGCGTAGTTGCCCTGGTTGTGCTCGACGGTTTTCTCCAGGCCGTAGGCTTTGATGTGATGGTTAATGGCCGCCTCGCAGCCCCAGCCTGGCGTACAGCCGGTCAGGTCGGCCTTGCCGTCGCCATTGGTATCAAACAGCTTGGCGATATTGGGATCTTTCAACTGTTCAACGTTGGTGATGTGGTATTTATCGGCGGTTTTCTTGTCGATCAGATACCCCTGGGCCGCCCCGTTGACGTAAACCCCTTCACGGTAAAACTTGGCGTCACCGCCTGCGGCCTTGTATTGATCGGCGTGCAACGGATCCCAGTTTACCGCCAGGAAGGTCGCGTCGCCGGAGGCGATGGAGGTGTAGGCGACGTTATAGTCCACTTCACGGGTGTCTTTAACGTCATAGCCCAGCTTTTCCAGCGCTTTGCTGACCAGCAGCGTCTGGAAGGTCTCTTCTGAAATGGTGCTTTGCACCGGCTGAACGGTGACGCCTTTGCCGGGCAAGTCGGCGGCGGAAACCGCCTGTGAGCTAATCAATGTGGTAAGGGCAACCGCCCAGATTCCTGTAGTGCGCATAGTGAAATACCTTTTTATGTTATGAAGCCGGGATTTCCGGCACCCTGGGATTATTTCGCTGCTGCCGCAGCCGTCGTGATCCAGCCGTCAAAAGTGGCCTGGTGGGCTTTGATCCAGCCGTCTACGTGACGTTGTATGTCGGCGGCGCTGTTCTCGCCTTTATGCATACGCAGGTTTTGCGCGTTCACGTCCGCCAGCGGCAATTTCATGATGGCGAACAGTTTGGCCGCGGCCGGGTTGGCTTGCGCCCATTGCTTGTTGGCGACGATATGTTCGTTGTTGACGGAAAAGCCGTAATTCTCGCCGTCCGGCAAGGCGGTATCGTTGTCTTTCAACGAGCCAGGGCTGGCGGAGAAGGGCACGGTCAACCAAACCACATCGCGGCCCGGTGCCAATTCATCGCTGACCCAGTACGGCGTCCAGGTGAAATACAGCACCGGTTTACCCTGTTTGAAGCGGGTCAGGGTGTCGGCGATGATGGCGGAGTAATTGCCCTGGTTTTGAGTCACGGTGTCGCTCAGGCCATAGGCTTTGATATGGGTGTTAATGACGTTGCCGCACACCCAGCCCGGTTCACAGCCTGCCAGGTCGGCCTTGCCGTCGCCGTCGGCATCGAACAACTTCGCCAGCTTGGGATCTTTTAACTGGGAGATATCGCTGATGTGGTATTGATCGGCGGTTTTCTTGTCGATCAAATAACCCTGGGCCGCATTGGTGATATAGGCGCCCTGACGATAGAACTTCTTGTCGCCGCCGGCGCTTTGGTACATGTCGGTTTGCAGCGGATCCCAGTTCACCGCCATGTAGGTGGCATCGCCGGAAGCGATAGAGGTATAGGCAATATTGTATTCCACCTCGTCGGTAGGCTGGACGTCATAGCCCAGCTTGGCCAGGGCGCGGTTGACCAATTCGGTCTGGAAACTTTCTTCGGCGAGGGTGCTCTGCAACGGTTTCACCGTGACGCCTTTGCCGGGTAATTCGACGGCGAACGCCTGTATGCTTAGCAATGAAGTCAGGGCCAGAGCCCAAATTCCTGTCGAGCGCATAGTGGTTCCTTCGATTTTAGAGGTGCTGTCGGTGCCCCCGACGTTTGGCCGGGGGCAGGGCGATTAAGGCTTTTTGATGAAGGGCCGGGTGACTAATCCGATCGGGCCGTGAGCATACCAACGGCCCATGCCTTTGCTGCGGCGATCGCGCCCCAGCGACTGGGTGAGGCGGTCGAGAATTATCGCCAGGATCACGATACCGACCCCGCCAACGGCGGCCAGCCCCATATCCAGACGACCGATACCGCGCAATACCATCTGGCCCAGGCCGCCAACGGCGATCATCGAAGCGATAACCACCATCGACAGCGCCAGCATCAGCGTTTGGTTTACGCCGGCCATAATGGTCGGCATTGCCAGTGGCAATTGCACTTTAAACAGCAGTTGGCGCGGGCTGGCGCCAAAGGATTCGGCGGCTTCGATCAGATCTTCCGGCACTTGTTTAATGCCCAGAATGGTCAGTCGCACGATCGGCGGCAGCGCAAAGATAATGGTCACCACCACCCCCGGCACGTTACCGATACCGAACAGCATGACGATCGGCACCAGATAGACGAAGGCCGGCGTGGTCTGCATGGCGTCGAGCAGTGGCCGGATCACCTTGCCGGCGTGCTTGCTGCGCGCCAGCCAAATACCGAGCGGCAGGCCGATGACGATACAGAAGAACAGGGCGGTCAGGACCAGCGCCAGGGTCACCATGGCTTGCGACCAGGCGCCAATCGCACCAATGGCAATCAGCGACACCAACGTCGCAGCACCCATACCAAGGCTGGAGAGCTGCCAGGCAATCAACGAGAACAGCAAAATGGCGATCGGGGCAGGCATGCCGAGCAGCAGTTGCTGAAAGCCGCTGAGAATAAAATCGACCGGCACGCGAATGCCCTGAAACAGCGGGCGAAAGTGCAGTACCAGCCAGTCGATGCCGTGGGTGACCCAGGAGTCAAACGGCACCCAGGTTTTGTGGAACGGATCCAGCAGGCTGAAATGTTCCTGTTGGACCGGTGCGCTGTTAAGCCAGTCGGCACCCTGCGCAGCCTGATTGGCGGCGTCATGGGTTTCCGGTGGCGGTGCGCTGGACCAGGCATCACCGGCGGGCGCTGTCGATGTTGCGGCGTCAGTCGCCGGTGCGGCGCTGGGGTCGGCAGGCGCAGTCGCCCATGGATCCTGTGTAGTATCACTCATTCGCTGGGCCCTCTTTATCTAAGGCCTGCAACAGCATGGCCTTGGAAATAATTCCGATATAGTTATTTTCTTCGCAGACCACGGGGACCGCACAAGGCGCCAGGGCAACCAATGAAATCAGTTCGCTCAGCGGCATGTCGGCCGGGACCGGGGCAGGGGCTTCCAGCAGGGCGTCATCCAACGTCTGGTTGGCCGCCAGCGCCTGCTTGAGTGAATCTACCGACACCACGCCGATAAATTTCTTCCCGCGTTCAATAACATAACCATAATCGCGGTCTTCATCGCGCAGCAGCTGTAGCGCTGAACGCGGACCAAAACCGGGGGTTTTACGAATAAGGGCGACAGGACGACGCTTGGCGATATCCTTGGCGCTGAAAACGTGGCTGATATCGACGCCACGGAAGAAGGTGCGGACATAATCGTTGGCCGGATTATTTAATATTTCCTCCGGCGTACCGACCTGAATAACTTCTCCGCCTTGCATAATGGCAATACGATCGCCAATACGCATCGCCTCATCCAAATCATGGGAAATAAAGACGATGGTGCGCTGATGCTGGGCCTGTAATTTGACCAGCTCATCTTGCATCTCGGTACGGATTAATGGATCCAGCGCCGAGAAGGCTTCATCCATCAATAATATGTCCGGATTATTCGCCATGGCACGGGCTAATCCCACGCGCTGACGCATCCCGCCGGAAAGTTCATCGGGATAAGAATAGGCATAATTCTCCAGCCCGACCTGACGCAATGCTTCCAGGGCTTTTTCCTGGCGTTCCTGTGGTGGAATACCGGCCAATTCCATACCGAATGCGGTGTTATTCAATACATTCATATGTGGCATTAAAGCGAATGATTGAAACACCATGCTGATCTTATTACGGCGTACGGCGCGCAGTGCGCTGTCGGATATTTTAGATATATCCTCGCCATCAATCAGCACCTGACCGCGGGTGGGTTCTATCAGACGATTGAGAAGGCGTACCAGGGTGGATTTTCCAGATCCGGAAAGCCCCATGATGACAAATATCTCGCCTTCTTCAATGGCCAGAGAGGCGTCTTTTACGCCCAATGATAATCCGGTTTTTTCAAGCAATTGGTCTTTTGTCAGGCCTTTTTCAATCAGTTTGAAAGCGCGATCCGGATGTTCGCCAAATATCTTATACAGGTTCTTTACTTCGAGTTTAATTGCCATGCAATTTGCTGTTTCCTCTGATGAATTATCAAACGATAAAAATTTCCCAATAGAAAATAATAGTCCCCTATACCCTAACACAGTGAATATCTGAGACAACCCTCAATGTCCGATGAATGGGGTATTAACGATTTACATCAAGTTTTCGATTAGTTATGGTAATGGGGTGAGTGCTCAATTATCAGTGGCTGATATTTCCGATAAATGGTTGGTTTTTAGTAAGAATAATCCGTTCTGATTATTGCTATTATTTGCCTGTCAAAGCCTGTTTTCAGACAATAAAAAACCCGACCAGAGGCCGGGTAAAAGTCATCAGTATTTCATCAATTTTTAACGACAGGTGCCGATATCGAGGGGATATCGCCGAAGTTATATTACCCCTTCAATATGACAGCCAGATGGCAGCCTATGCCTTGCGATATAGGCGCCGCGGGTGACCGATATTGCCGTACATCATTTCAACGCGCACAAACTGGGTAGCGACGCAATATTCCAGATAACGTCGGGCGGTGGTTTTGCTGATCCCGACCTGTTCGACCACGTCTTCTACCGCATGCGCGGCCTCAGGTTGCTTGATAAACAGCGCCTGTACCAGTTCCAGCGTGTTGGCTTCTATGCCTTTGGCACTGGGTTCGCTGGAGAACTGTTTGGATTGCAGGTTATACAGTGCGTCGACGTTGCTCTGGTCGATCACCTTGAAGGTGCGCTGGGTTTGCACAAACTGCATAAAGCGCTCCAGTGAGTTGCGCAGCCGCTTGTAGGAGACCGGTTTAATGATGTAATCGAAGGCGCCGTTGCGGATCGCCTGGCTGCAGGTATTCATATCGCTGGCGGCGGTAATGAAGATCACCGAACAACCGGGGTTTTTCACCGCCGCTTCTTCCATCAGCTCAATCCCCTGGCCGTCGGGCAAAAAGTTGT
This sequence comes from Serratia liquefaciens, assembly GCA_012719855.1. Lineage (GTDB taxonomy): Bacteria > Pseudomonadota > Gammaproteobacteria > Enterobacterales > Enterobacteriaceae > Serratia > Serratia liquefaciens_A. Next base: position 22,612 of record JAAXZN010000058.1, read on the forward strand.
CCAGCAGGATCAGCCGTGGCTGGTGGGCGTTGACTTTGGCTCTGGCCTCGGCCAGCGTGGCGGCATAGGCCACCACCCGCAGAGCAAAGTTCTGCTCGATAAATTCCGCGTGCAGCGTCGCCAGCTGTGGCTCATCTTCCACGATCAAAACGTCCAGTGCTTCTGGTTGCATCATTCGGGTGCTCAAGATTGTTTAGGGATAAACAAAGAAAAAATAGCGCCGTGCGGATCGTTGTCCGACACTTCTATGCTGCCGTGCGCCTGCGCCACGTGGCTGGCAACCAGATGCAGGCCGATGCCGTGGTCACCCTTGTCATCTTTGGTGGTGACGCCCTGTTCGAACAGCGTATCGCGCACCTCAGCGGCAATGCCGGTTCCGCGATCGGCCACTTCAATCACCAGTTCATTGCTGCTGTCGCTGATATAAAGTTCTACCGCCTCATAGGGCGCACCGTAATGCAGCGTAGCGTCTACCGCATTATCCAGCAAATTGCCGATGATCGACATCAATTCGGTTTCATTCAATGCCGCCGGGATCTGCCGCAGCTGGCAGGCCGGATCGAAACGCAATTCCACGCCTTTTTCCTTCGCGCTGGAGTATTTGCCCAGCAGCAGGCCGCACAAAGCCGCCGAACTGAAACGCTGTGAGATAAAGTCGAGGATCTCCTGCGCACCTTCCGATTGTGCCTCCACATAGCGGATAGCCTCGTCATAGCGTTGCATATGCAGCAGGCCGGCGAGGGTGGCGGTCCAGTTCAGCTGTTCGTGGCGCATGATGCGCAGGTTGTCGGCATAGCGCTTCACCTGGCTAAGCTGGCTGCTCAGGGTATTGATATCGTTCTTGTCGCGGAAGCTGATCACCCAGCCCTGCAGCTCTTCTTCCTGCATGATGCGTACCCGGCTGGCGATGACCCGCACATGGTTGAAGCGGCAGACCTCGTCATGGGTATCATGCCCTAACTGTGAGGCGCCGAAGAAATCCGGCTGGGATTGGATCACCTCACCGATTTCGCGGCCCATCAGGGCGCCGGCGGGCTGACGCAGATCCAGCAGTTCGCGGGCCGCGTGGTTGATGGTGATGATCCGCAACTGAGGATCGACGGCAATCACCCCTTCATAGATCGCTTCCAGCAAGGCTTTCTGTTGGCGTACCAGCAGGGCAATTTCTTTCGGTTCCAGCCAGAACATTTGGCGTTTTAAATTTTTCGATAACAGCCACGAAAATACGAACAGCGCGATCAATAAAAGCACTATCGACCCAAGAATTTGCGTCAGAGTTCTGGAATTTAAATTGTCGATATGGGATTTGAGATAACCCACCGAAACAATGCCGATAACATTATTATTTTCGTCCAAAATAGGTGCTTTACTGCGCAATGAAATGCCGATGCCGCCTTTGCGGATGGAAATAATGCTTTTGCCTTCGAGAACCTCTTTATTATCGCCGCCGACCATCGGCGTGCCGATACGGTTGGCATATTCAGAGTGATAAAGATGGCGGGTTTGCTTATCGCCGATAACGATATAGCTGGCATCGCTGCTGGCGCGTATTTTTTTCATTAGCGCTGCAATTTTAACCGGGTCTTTTTTTTCCACAGCGGTGATCAAGGAGGGGATCAGGGCAATCTCGCGTGCCTGCACCTGCGCTCGCGCGCCAAGGTCGCGGTGCAGTTGAGCATCGAGTTGGTAGTAGGTGTAAGCACCAATAAACGTCAACAGCAGGCAGGAGAAGGCAACCAGGCACAGGAATAGCTTGATTTGAAATGAAAGTTTTATGCGCATGACCGGGGTTCGCCCTGATAAATCCTGAGTGCTTACCCTATCATGAGTGGCCGTTAATGTAATATTGCGCCGGATCAACTTGTGATCGCAGCCACGGGATTATTCTAGTCGAGGTGGTTAATGCAGCGGCTGCAATAAAACTGATAATTCTTAAAGTAAAAATAACGTTAACACCATTAAAACCACGCCAAATTTTACATAATCCTAATTAACACCATAGAAACCATAACCACCATTAAAAACCCTTTTTAACTTTGAACAAAATCACAGCAGATAATCCGTGCGTTTCTCTATGATGGCTGAACAAACTAATAAGAGGCCAGATTATGAGCACAACAGATGATTCTTTCCTCGCCGCCAAAGACAAAACCGCTGAAATACCGCTGCGGGAGAAATGGTGGCATATACTGGACAATTACAAAGTAGGAATTATTCCGTTGCCGTTCTTTGTTCTGGCCGGCGTACTTATTTTATTGGATTGCCTGGAAGGGAAATTACCGAGCGATATCGTGGTTATGGTTGCCACATTGGCGTTCTTTGGTTTTGCCTGCGGCGAATTTGGCAAACGCCTGCCGCTGATCGGCAAAATGGGGGCCGCGGCAATCTGCGCCACCTTTATCCCTTCGGCGTTGGTGCATTATGGCCTGCTGCCGGACGTGGTGGTGGAGTCGACCACCAAATTCTACAAATCGACCAATATTCTGTATCTCTACATTTGCTGCATTATCGTTGGCAGCATTATGAGCATGAACCGCCAAGTGCTGATCCAGGGTTTTTTGCGCATCTTTGCACCGATGCTGTGCGGTGAGATTGTCGGCATGCTGGTGGGCATGGCGGTGGGTATGGCGCTGGGGCTGGAACCGTTCCAAATCTTCTTCTTCCTGATCTTGCCGATCATGGCCGGTGGCGTCGGCGAAGGCGCGATCCCGCTGTCGATGGGGTACGCGGCCATCTTGCATATGGAGCAGGGGGTAGCCCTGGGGCGAATTCTGCCTATCGTGATGCTCGGCAGCCTGACTGCTATCGTTCTGGCCGGCTTGCTCAACCAACTGGGTAAACGTTACCCGCACCTGACTGGCGAAGGCAGCCTGATGCCGAGCAAGCAGGGCGAAAGCGAGATGAGCGCGGTGGATAAAATCAGCGGTAAGGTGGATGTCAGCACTATTGCCTGCGGCGCGCTGTTGGCCATTCTGTTGTACATGGTGGGGATGTTGCTGCACCGCATGATTGGCCTGCCGGCACCGGTCGGCATGCTGTTCGCCGCGGTGGCGGTGAAGCTGGCGCACGGTGTGTCGCCACGCATTCAGGAAGGTTCTCAGGTGGTCTATAAATTCTTCCGTACCGCGGTGACCTACCCGATTCTGTTTGCCGTCGGCGTAGCAATCACCCCGTGGCAGGAACTGGTTAACGCCTTTACCATCCAGAATCTGGTGGTGATTGTCAGCACCGTGTCTGCGCTGGTGGCGACCGGTTTCTTCGTCGGCAAGAAAATCGGCATGCACCCGATCGATGTGGCAATTGTCTCCTGCTGCCAGAGTGGGCAGGGCGGCACCGGCGATGTGGCCATCCTCACCGCCGGTAATCGCATGTCGCTGATGCCCTTTGCCCAGATTGCTACCCGTATCGGCGGCGCGATTAACGTCTCGCTTTCTCTGCTGGTACTGGCCAAATTTTTCGTATAACTCTAAAAAATCCTTAGTGTTTCTTTGCCTTTCCCCGCCCCCGCGGGGATTTTTTTATTCATTTTCTCCTCCGGCAGGCGTCATTTCCGCTTTGGGTTAATACTTAGCGCTCAAACGACAACAAGGAGTCACCATGTTCTGGAAACGTTACCTGCTGGGGGCGGCGCTGGCCGTTATGTCGCTGCAAACCCTGGCCGCAGCACCACAGGTGAAAACCCCCGCGCCGGGTTTCTATCGCATCATGCTGGGCAGCTATGAAGTCACCGCTTTGTCCGATGGCGTGCTTCGTTTGCCGGTGGATAAACTGCTGCTGAACAGTTCGCCAAAGCAGATCGAAACCGCTCTGGCTGAGCACCATCAGGGCCTGCCGGTCGTCACCTCTGTTAATGCCTATCTGATCAATACCGGCAGCAAGCTGATCCTGATTGATACCGGGGCGGGTTCGCTGCTGGGGGAGGGGTTAGGCAAACTGGTCGCTAACCTGGAGGCTGCCGGCTATCAGCCACAGCAGGTGGATGAAATTTACCTGACGCATATGCACCCGGATCATCTTGGCGGCCTGACGCAAAACGGTAAAGCCGCGTTCCCAAATGCGGCAGTGCGCGTCAGTCAGCAGGATGCGGATTTTTGGCTTAGCGAGAGTCGGTTGAAACAGGCATCGCCGAAGGAGAAAGCCTCGTTTGAGAATGTTATCGCCGCGCTCAAGCCTTATCAGGCCGCCGGACATTTTAAAACGTTCAGTAATGATGGTGAGCTGTCGCCGGGGATCAGCGCGTTCGCCGCCCATGGGCATACGCCAGGCCACAGCATTTATCTGGTGGAAAGCCAGGGCAGAGAATTGCTGCTGCTGGGGGATTTGATCCACGTGGCGGCGGTGCAGTTTGCCCATCCGCGCGTCGCGATAAGTTTTGATAAGAATGCCAAAGCGGCAGTAGCCGAGCGGCTGCGGGTGTTTAGCGATAGCGCTCAACGCCGTGTGCTGGTGGGCGGACCGCATCTGTCATTCCCCGGCTTGGGTTACCTGAATAAACAGGGGGAAGGTTACGACTGGGTGCCGCTGGAATATGGCGCCATGTAAGGCGTTTATCGATTACGGGCGGCGAACACTTTGCTGAACCAGTCGATGAAGACCCGAACCCGCGGTGAAAGTTGGCGGTTGCGCGGGTAGAGCAATGAGACCGGCATCGGAGTGGATGGGAATTGCGGCAGCAGGGGCAGCAAGGTGCCGTTGTCCAGGCTGTCGCGCAGGTGATAACGCGGCACCTGAATGATCCCCAGCCCCATGCGCGCCGCAGCAACCAGGCTTTCCGCCGCGCTGACCGACACCGTGCAAGGCAATGTCACCTGCTGCGTCTGGCCTGCGACAGTAAATTCCAGCGGCATCAGGGTGCCGCTGGCCGAGGAACGGAAGCCCACCATTCGGTGGCCTGCAAGTTCGCTGATGGAGTGCGGCGTGCCAAAACGTTGCAGGTAGTCCGGGGCGGCGCAGGTGACCTCTTCAAGCTCACCTAATCGACGTGCCACCATATCGCTGTCTTTCAGTTTGCCGACGCGCACCACGCAGTCGATACCTTCCCGCACCGGATCTACCAGCCGATCGCCCTCGCTCATAAAAAGTTCGATATCCGGATATTGCGTCAAAAAGTCGGGCATTTCCGGCAGCAAAAAGTGACGTGCCAACGTGCCGTGTACGTCGATGCGCAGCAGCCCACGCGGTTTGGCACCGGCAAACGCCATCTCGGCATCTTCGATATCCGCCAGAATGGTCAGGCAGCGTTGATAGTAAGCTTCGCCATCCAGCGTTGGGCTGACGTGGCGGGTGGTGCGTTGCAATAACCGCACCTGCAGCCGGGTCTCCAGTTGCTTGATGGCATCGGTCACCGTCGATCGCGGCAGGTTCAGATCCTGTGCGGCCTGGGTAAAGCTGCGTTGTTCCACCACGCGGGTGAACAAGCGCATGGCATCGATTCTGTCCATGGTTATTGTTCGCTAAATTCGGATAGTGATAACGAAGAGTAGGGGATTATTCGCCAGGGCGAAAGGTGCATGATGTTGTCACGCCGGCAAGTCGCCGGCGCATAGCCGACGAGGATAGAGAGCATGAACACCAAGACTCAGCAAGTTGCCATTGTCACCGGCGCATCGCGCGGTATAGGCGCGGCCATTGCCGAACGGCTGGCCGCCGACGGTTTTACCGTGATCGTCAACTATTCAGGCAATCAGGCATTGGCCGATGAGCTGGTGCGCAAAATTGAACAAAACGGGGGGCGGGCGCTGAGCGCCAGGGCGGACGTCAGCGACGCCGCTGCCGTTGCCCAGTTGTTTGACCGTGCCGAGCAGGCTTTCGGCGGCGTGGATATTTTGGTGAATAACGCTGGGGTGATTGCGCTGGCTCCGATCGCAGAAATGAGCGACGCCGATGTCGATCGGCTGATCGACATTAACCTGAAAGGCACTTTCAACACTCTGCGAGAAGCGGCGAAACGCCTGCGCGACAACGGGCGCATCATCAACTTTTCGTCCAGCGTGGTCGGGCTACTGCAACCGAGCTACGGCATGTATGCCGCCAGCAAGGCCGCCGTAGAAGCGCTGACCAGCGTACTGGCGAAAGAGCTGCGGGGTCGCAATATTACCGTCAACGCCATCGCGCCGGGCCCGACCGCCACCGGACTGTTTCTCGACGGTAAAACGCCGGAACTGATCGACCGGCTGGCGAAAATGGCCCCGCTTGAGCGTCTGGGCCAGCCGCAGGATATCGCCGCGGCGGTGTCATTCCTGGCTGGGGCTGACGGTGCCTGGATCAACGGCCAAATCCTGCGCGCCAACGGCGGCATTATCTGATCCTGCCGCAACGGTTTCTCTCGCGGCAGGATCGGGTATCCTGTCGCGAGAAATCCACCGGAGGAAGCGCCTTATGGTAGGCCGCAGCAGAAGAAGAAAAACCGGCAGTCAGATTGACGATAGCGTGCGTTCACCCTGCAATAATGTTTGCCAGATCGACAATGAAAAGGCGTGGTGCCGGGGTTGTTGGCGCACGCTGGAGGAAATCGCCGCCTGGTCGAGTGCCGATGACGAGGAAAAACGGGCCATCTGGCAGCGCATCCGACAGCGGTCATTGCTGAATAAATGAGCAAGACTATTGAGTAACTGATGTTGATGTAGCACAATTGAGCTACACCTGTTTTGTTTGCGTCGAGGTTTATTGACTATGCCGACCACAACCATCCGTATACCCGAAGAACTCAAAGCCCGAGTCGCGGCTGTGGCAGAACAGGCCGGCGTGACTTCGCACAGCTTTATTCTGCAGGCGATTGCTGAAAAGACTCAACAAGAAGAGCTACGTCGCGATTTCGAACAGGAAGCGGAAAAGCGTTACGCCAACATTATTGCTACGGGGGAAACCATTCCCTGGAACGATATGCGTGGCTATCTGGAGAGTTATCTGGCGGGGGATACCGCGGCAAGCAAACCTTCCGCTAAAAAGCTGGGGGGCTAATGGCAAAAATCGAGTTGGCGCCAGAGGTCAGGGATGATATCGAGCGTATTCTCGTCCACTTGGCGGACTACCGGATTGCGGATGCCGGACGGCGAATTGAGGAGATTATTCAGGCGATTGCAGTGTTGGAACATAATCCGCTCATTGGCAGGCCGCAGAGTCTGGGCCAGCGTGAGTTAGTTATTGGTCAGCAAACGCGTGGGTATTTGGCCCTCTATAAATATATTCCCGATATAGATACGGTCTTTGTTTTGGCTATTCGAAGTCAGAAAGAGCTGGGTTATTGAGAATGCGATATCGTCCTTGCCAGGCCGATATCGCGAGAGCTTCACTCAGAAATCCCAGTCGTCGTCTTCGGTGTTGACCGCTTTACCAATCACGTAAGACGAGCCTGAGCCGGAGAAGAAGTCGTGGTTCTCGTCGGCGTTTGGCGACAGTGCCGACAGAATGGCCGGATTGACCTGCGCCATCGACGGTGGGAACAACGCTTCGTACCCCAGATTCATCAACGCCTTGTTGGCGTTATAGTGCAGGAAGGTTTTCACGTCCTCGGTCCAGCCAACACCGTCGTACAGCTCTTCGGTGTAACGCACCTCGTTATCGTACAAATCCTGCATCAGATCGAAGGCGAAGTTTTTCACCTGTTGGCGGCGCGCCGCGTCGACCTTCTCCAATCCTTTTTGGAATTTATAACCGATGTAATAACCATGCACCGCCTCGTCGCGGATGATCAGGCGGATCAAATCGGCGGTGTTGGTCAACTTGGCGCGGCTCGACCAGTACATCGGCAGATAAAAGCCCGAATAGAACAGGAACGACTCCAGGAATACGCTGGCGACTTTCTTCATCAGCGGATCGTCGCTGCGGTAGTGGGCCAGAATGATGCTGGCTTTTTTCTGCAGCGCGCGGTTTTCCTCGCTCCAGCGGTAGGCATCGTCGACGTCCGGCGTCTGACACAGCGTAGAGAAAATGGAGCTGTACGAACGGGCATGCACCGCTTCCATAAAGCTGATGTTGGAGTACACCGCCTCCTCATGCGGCGTAATCGCATCTTCGATCAGCGCCGGCGCGCCCACGGTATTTTGAATGGTGTCCAGCAGCGTCAGGCCGGTGAACACCCGAATGGTCAACTGCTGTTCCTTTGGCGTCAACGTTGCCCACGACGGAATGTCATTCGACAGCGGCACCTTCTCCGGCAGCCAGAAGTTGGAGGTCAGGCGGTTCCAGACTTCCAGATCCTTGTCGTCTTCGATGATGTTCCAGTTGATCGCGCGCACCAACTGCGCCGGTTTAGTGGTATTCATAGATTGCCTCACAGTGCACAGGACACGCAGCCCTGCACCTCGGTGCCTTCCAACGCCATCTGGCGCAGGCGGATGTAATAGATGGTTTTGATGCCTTTACGCCAGGCATAAATCTGCGCGCGGTTGATGTCGCGGGTGCTGGCGGTATCGCGGAAAAACAGCGTCAGCGACAGCCCCTGATCGACGTGCTGAGTGGCGGCGGCATAGGTATCGATAATTTTTTCCGGCCCGATGTCGTAGGCATCCTGGTAGTACTCCAGATTGTCGTTGGTCATATAGGGCGCCGGGTAATAGACGCGACCAATTTTTCCCTCTTTGCGGATCTCGATGCGTGACACGATCGGATGGATGCTGGAGGTCGAGTTATTGATGTAGGAGATGGAACCGGTGGGCGGTACCGCCTGCAGATTCTGGTTGTACAAGCCGTGCATCATCACCGACTGGCGCAGCGCCAGCCACTCTTCGCGGCCTGGGATGGCGATATTGGCGTCGGCGAACAGCGCGCGAACCCGTTCGGTTTGTGGTTGCCATTCTCGTTCGGTGTATTTGCTGAAGTATTCACCGGAAGCATAGGTCGACTCTTCGAAGCCCCCGAACGCACTGCCGCGCTCGATGGCCAACCGGTTAGAGGCGCGAATGGCGTGGTAAGCGACGGTATAGAAATAGATGTTGGTGAAATCAATCCCTTCTTCTGAACCATAGAAGATGCGTTCGCGAGCCAGGTAGCCGTGCAGGTTCATCTGGCCGAGGCCAATGGCATGCGAACTGCGGTTACCTTCGGCGATCGACGGGACCGAGCGAATGTCGCTCATGTCAGCCACCGCCGTCAGCGCACGGATTGCGGTGTCGACCGCTTTGCCGAAGTCGGGGGCATCCATGGTTTTGGCGATGTTCAGCGAGCCGAGGTTGCAGGAAATATCCTTGCCTACCTGGTCGTAGCTCAGGTCATCGTGATAAGTGCTGGCGCGATTAACCTGCAAAATTTCCGAGCACAGGTTGCTCATGTTGATGCGCCCGGCGATCGGGTTTTCACGATTGACGGTATCTTCAAACATCATGTACGGATAACCGGATTCAAACTGGATCTCCGCCAGCACCTGGAAGAACTCACGCGCATTGATACGCGACTTGCGGATGCGCTTGTCATCCACCATTTCACGGTACTTCTCGCTGACGCTGATTTCCGAGAACGGCACGCCGTACACCTGCTCGACGTCATAGGGCGAGAACAGGTACATCTCTTCGTTGTTCTTCGCCAGTTCGAAAGTGATATCCGGGATCACCACCCCCAGCGACAGCGTCTTGATGCGGATTTTCTCGTCGGCATTTTCACGCTTGGTGTCGAGGAAACGCAGAATATCCGGATGATGAGCGTTGAGATAGACCGCACCGGCGCCCTGACGCGCGCCCAGTTGGTTGGCATAAGAGAAGGCATCCTCAAGCATCTTCATGATAGGGATCACCCCTGAAGACTGGTTCTCTATGCGTTTGATCGGGGCACCGACCTCGCGAATATTGGTCAGTAAGAACGCCACGCCGCCGCCGCGTTTTGACAGTTGCAGCGCAGAGTTCACCGCCCGACCGATGGACTCCATATTGTCTTCGATGCGTAACAGAAAACAGGACACCAGTTCGCCGCGCTGCTGCTTACCGCAGTTGAGGAAAGTGGGCGTCGCCGGCTGGAAGCGGCCCGAGATCATCTCCTCCACCAAATCTTGCGCCAACGCAGTATCACCTGCCGCCAGCGTTAAGGCGACCATGCACACCCGGTCTTCGTAGCGTTCCAGGTAGCGCTTACCGTCGAAGGTTTTCAGCGTGTAGCTGGTGTAATACTTAAAGGCGCCGAGGAATGTCTCGAAGCGGAATTTTTTCGCATAGGCCTGTTGGAACAGCTGTTTGATAAAGGCGAACTCGTACTGCGCCAACACGCTCTGTTCATAATAACCTTCCTCCACCAGATAGCGCAGCTTCTCCTCCAGGTTATGGAAGAACACGGTGTTTTGATTCACGTGCTGCAGGAAGTAGTGCCGCGCTGCTAACCGATCCTTGTCAAACTGGATACGGCCTTCGGCATCATAAAGATTGAGCATCGCGTTGAGCGAATGGTAATCCAGCGCGCTTGCGGCGGGCCGGGTCAGTTCTGTCGTTGCCAAAATGCGGTTACTCCCTGTCGAACGTTTGCAACGTCTTGTGTGGTGCCGAGCAGCTCAAAGCGGTAAAGAAAAGGCACCTGACATTTTTTGGCGATGATGTCGCCGGCAATGCCGTACGCTGCGCCGAAATTGGTATTCCCGGCGGCGATAACGCCGCGCAGGAAAGCGCGATTCTGTGGATCGTTGAGAAAGCGGATCACCTGGATCGGCACGGCTCCTACGGCGCTGCCGCCGCCATAGCTGGGCACGATCAAAATATAGGGCTTATCCATCAGCAGTTTGCTGCGGGCGCCGGCGATAGGGATACGTATCGCCGGCAATCCCAGTTTTTCAACGAACCTGTGGGTGTTCTCCGAACTGCTGGAGAAATAGACCAGCGGGTTCATGGGCAACCTCAGGACGCCAGGGCGTGGGCCAGTGCGCCGATTTTGTCCGGCCGGAAGCCAGACCAGTGATCATCACCGGCGATAATCACCGGAACTTGCTGATAGCCAAGGGATTTAACATGGTTCAGCGCCTGCTGATCCTGGGTGAGGTCGATCACCTGATAACCAATCCCTTGTTTATCGAATGCGCGATAGGTGGCGTTGCACTGGACACAGTCCGGTTTACTGTAAATAATAATGCTCATGATTCGCATTTACCTTTTAGGCTGAAGGAAAGGCGGACAGGTCAGATAACGGAGCATTGAACGGCGTTTCTGACGGCGTTACCAACCGCTACATGTTCCCTGCGGTTGATGGGTTAAATACTATATGTGGATATTTAATTTATCAACCACGCTATATATGGTGTTTTGGCGGGATTTGCGTCGAAGCCGCATCAGGGCTGGAAAAGCAGAGGGAAAAATTTTTTTTGGCGGTTGTTGGCGGGAAACCCCTCTCGAGCGAGAGGGGGGAAAGTGCGGTTTCGTCATTGACGCATGCTGATGGCCAGGCGGTTAAAGGCGTTCATGATGCTGATGGCGAAGGTTAAATCGGCAATTTCCGCATCGCTAAAGTGCGTCTGCAGCGCTTCAAACGCGCTGTCCGGTGCGCCAGTTGCGGCGATCAGGGTCACGGAGTCTGCCCACTCAAGCGCCGCGCGCTCGCGGTCGCTGAACGCATGACTCACGCGCCAGCCCGCAAGTTGGTCCAGCTTGGCGTTGTCAACGCCACTTTCTCTCAGTGCTTTACCATGCATATCCAGGCAGTAGGCACAGCCGTTAATCTGCGATACGCGCATAAACATCAGCTCAATTGTCGCCTTGTCCAGCGCGCCTTTCTCCAGTGCCATCAGGGCGGTCACCATCCCTTTGTAAGGGGCGGGAGAGAGTTCGGAATATTTCAAACGTTGCTTAATCATGGTCAACCTCAGTGAGCGGGTAGCAGAATCATGACGCTACTTTAATGGCGATATGGACTATGCTATAGAGCCATAAAATGATTATTTAACCGGGCCATGATGCGTCAGTTTCTCTCCTCTTTGCGACTGGATGCTCAGCTCGCGGATCCTTTGTACCGGCAGATTTATCTGCGGATTAAAGACGCCATTGCACAAGGAAGCCTGCCGGCGGGCAGTCGGCTGCCTTCGGTGCGTGGGCTGGCTAGCGATCTGGGGGTGGCGCGGGCCACGGTGGAAAGCGCTTACGGCCAACTTATCGCCGAAGGTTTTCTGCAAAGCCGGGGACAGGCTGGCACTTACGTATCGCCGCAGCTGCAGAATCTGCCGGTACGTGCGGCATTGACGACGGAGGCATTGCCGGCGGTGGCGGCCAACCCATTGCACCCGAGTGGGGCAACGCAGCCTTTTCAATTGGGGTTGCCGGCGCTGGATGCGTTCCCGCGTGCGCTATGGCAGCGGATTGTCGGTCGCCAATTGCGTACGGCCCCGCTGGCTGCCATGGCCCACCCGTCAACCCAAGGGTTACCCGAACTGCGCACGGCGATCGTGAATTATTTGCAGCTTTCGCGTGGTATCAATTGTCGACCGGAACAGGTTTTTATTTGTGCCGGCTATCAGGCGTTGCTGGATTTGGCGATTGGCACTTTACTCAAGACCGGTGACGAGGTGTGGCTGGAAGACCCCGGCTACCCGGTGACCCTGCCGCTGTTTCGCGCCGCCGGCATGCAGCCGGTGGCCGTGCCGGTGGATGAACAGGGGATGAATATCGCCGTCGGTGTTGCCTCTGCGCTTAAGGCACGCATGGCGGTGCTGACGCCGACCCACCAGAGCCCTCTGGGCGTCTCGCTTAGCCTGGCGCGGCGCATGGCCTTGCTGGAGTGGGCTCAGCAGCAGGGGGCATGGATCCTTGAAGACGATTACGACAGCGAGGTTCGCTATCATGGCCGGCCGCTGCCGCCGTTGAAAAGCCTCGATCGTCAGGGGCGAGTGCTGTATGCCGGGACTTTCAGTAAAACCTTGTTTCCGGCACTGCGTATGGCTTATTTGGTGGTGCCGCTTGAACAGGTGGACGCTTTTGGTCGCAGCAGCCGGTTACGCGGTTGCGGCTGCCCGCCGCTGATGCAAGCCAGCGTGGCGGACTTTATCCATCAGGGGCATTTCTATCGCCATCTTAAACGAATGCGGCCTCTCTATCGCCAGCGCCGTGAATGGCTGGCGCAGGCGCTTGCACGACAGTTGGCAGGGTATTTGACGGTATCGTCGCAGGCTGGCGGCATCCAATTGCTGGCGCGGTTGACGGCTACAGGCCAGGATCGGCACCTGGCTCAAGAGGCCTGGCAACGCGGGTTGTCGATACAGGCACTTTCGGATTGGCACATAGCCAGCCCTGCGGGGGATGGGCTGTTGATGGGGTTTGCCAACTTTACCCAGCAGAGCGAGGCCGAGCGGGTAGTGGCCAGGTTAGCCCAGTTGTTCGAAGCCACAAATTAAACGGCCCGCGGTTTCCCACGGGCCAGACGCACATCTGTTTTATCTTTATGACTGCAAGGGGTGTTAACGCCGGGCCAGCAGAACGCCGAGGACGATGCCAACCGCGGCCCCGATCCCTACGCCCTGCCAAGGTTTGTCGCGCACGTAGCTGTCGGCTTGTTCGACGGCATCACGGGCGTGCTGTGTCAGATTGTTAGAACCATTGAAGCGTGCACGGGCGTCACGTAACACGCCTTTGGCTTTACTGTGCAGCTCTTTCAGTTCCTCTTTGGTCTTGTCACCGGATGCACGTAGCACCTCATCCAATGTATCAGCCAAAAGAGTGACGTCCTGATCAATGTCGCGTTCTACTTTTTCTGATTTCTTAAACATTCGACTCTCCGTTTTGACACATGTCTATCAAGTGTAGACCATTTCTGAAAATGTGCCGGCGATCACGGTAAAATTCATACCCGAGAGCTGTCGCCGCGGTGTCAGGCAGCGTTGTACATTTGGTTACTCGGCGAAACCAATCACTCACGGAAGCCGTCCATCGATTCCTCTAGTATCTGCTTCAACGGCCCAACGGGGCTTACTGAAAAAACACTCTGAGGAATTAAAGATGAAAAAAGTATTAGCCCTGATCGTTGCTGCCACCATGGGTCTGTCTTCTGTTGCTTTCGCTGCTGATACTGCTGCAGCTCCGGCAGCGGCTGCTCCGGCTGCAACCACCACTACCGCTGCGCCAGCTGCTGCTGAGAAGGCTCCTGCTAAAGCCACTCATCATAAGAAAGCGCACCACAAAGCGACCAAGAAAGCTCCAGCTCAGAAAGCCCAGGCGGCTAAAAAGCACCACAAAGCCACCAAAAAAGCCCCAGCTCAAAAAGCTCAGGCCGCTAAAAAGCACCAAAAAGTGAGCAAAAAAGCCCCAGCACAGAAAGCTCAGGCTGCTAAAACTCACCACAAAGTAAGCAAAAAAGCGCCAGCTCAAAAAGCCCAGGCTGCTAAAAAACACCACAAAAAAGCGCCAGTGCAGAAAGCTCAGGCCGCTAAAAAACACCACAAAGCCACCAAAAAAGCAGCAACGCCAGCCGCTTAATTGAGTGAGGAATGCGGTGCCTGAGGGGGCCGCATCATCCCGAAGTTATTGAGACACCCGGCTTGGCCGGGTGTCTTCTTTTGAGGGCTAGCTCATGATGATCAATCGCTATCTGTTCGAAGTGATTTTCAGCGCTGTCACCCTGTGTGGGCTGATCGTGGCCTGGGAACTGTTTCTGGCCGACGGTTTTCTCTGATTACTGCGCGATGGGCGTTTCATGCAGGTGCCGCCAGCCCAGCCCGGTTTCGGTTTGCTCAAACACCACGGTGGAATGGCGCAGCGTCGCCGCCTGTCCAGGCAGTCTCTGTTGCTCGCGATAGCTGACCACCGCCCCCGTCGGCCATTCTGACACCAACGTCATCTCTTCTATGCTGATTGCGAGCCCCGGTTTGGCAGCCCGATGAGCACGGAAAAACGCGCTCAGTGCGGCAAAATCCAGTCGGCTGCCGTTCAGCGCGATCATGCTGAAGGCAGGATCAAAACGCGCCAACAGCCCCAGTTCATCTCCGGCCCCTTTTTCCAGCCAGTTTTCAATGGCGACGTGTGCGTCGATCACTTCGGTAAAATATCGGTTCATTGGTGTTCCTGTTGAGTATTGAGACGGCGCACTATGGCGCGGTTTGCGATGCGCAGGCACAGCAGCATGGGGATCAGCGTGCTGGCGGCGGCCAGGTAAAAACAACTTTTGTAGGCGACGGCGGGGGTAAAATGCGCCAGCAGCAGGTTGAGTAGCAAGCTGAGCAGGGCGACACCCAGACAGAAGCTGAGCTGTCGGTTGATATTCCACAGCGCACTGGCGTCGGCCAATTGCTCATCGGCAATATGCAAAAAGGCGCTGCTCTGCGCGGTGCTGCTGCACAGGCTGCCGCCAAAGCCCATCAGGGCGAAGGCCGTAACCTGCAATCCATAATCCCCGGCGTGCGCAATCTGTGATAGCGCCAAAATGCCCAACCCTTGCAGCAGACAGCCGAAGATAAACAGCGGTTTCGGGCCAAAATGGTTAAATTTCCTGCCGGTCAAGGTGATGGCCAGGAACGAGGCCAGCGACCAGGGCAGCATCAGGCTGCCGACCTGCGTGGCGCGCATGCCCAACTGATTTTGCAAATACAGCATGGCGATCAGGCTGACGCCGATAAACAGGCCGGGAATGCACTGATAAATCATCATGGAAGTGCGCAGCAGCGGATCCTGTACCAGGCGCAGGTTCAGCAGAGGGTGGGCAATGCGCAGGCTGCGGCGCAGGAAATAGGCCAGGATCACCGCCCCGGCGACCAGTAACAAAGCGCCTTGCGAAAGCCCTTCGGTTTCCCCCAGCCGGGTGAGGCCCAGTAAGATCAGCGTCAGGGCGGCACAGGCGCTGAGCAGCCCCTTGACCTCCAGCGGTCGCCGTTGCGGATCGGGGGCCTGAGGGCGCAGCCAGAGTGCGGCCAACAGCAGCGCCAGCGCGGCGAGCGGCAGGTTGGCAAAGAACACCCAGCGCCAGTCGAGCCGGTCGACGATAAGGCCGCCCAATGCCGGTGACAACGCCGGGGCCAGCAGGCCTACCAGCATAATGGCGGCGGAAAGCCCGGCGCGCTCATGGCTGCGGTACAACTGATAAGTCAGCGTTTGGCCAATCGGGATCAGCAGTCCGCCTCCCATACCCTGCAGCACTCTCCAGCCAACCAGTTCGCCGATGGAATCGGCATAGCCTGCCGCCGCCGTTGCCAGCATAAACAAGCTTAACGACAGCAAAAACACCCTCCGTCCGCCAATGCGCTGCGCTAACCAGGCGCTGAGCGGGATCACCAGCGTCAGGCCGAGAATATAGCCGTTGCTGACCCAGGCCAGTTCACCGACCGAAGCCTGCAGCGCATGGCCGATAGAGGGGTAAGCGACGTTGGCGATAAACATGTTGATCAGATCGACAAAAAATCCGAGCAGGTAGACGATTGCGACTTTGATGCGATAGGGCATGGTGCCTCCGGTTGAAGGCCAGCAGTGTAACGGGCGGGAAAGTGCGGATAAATCGGCTGCGAGCGATTACACTGTCAAAATTATTTTGACAGTAAGGGGCGACAACATGCTTAACCTGCAGCGTTTGGCTATCTTCGTGGCGGTGGTGGACGCCGGCAGTTTCACCGCCGCCGCGCTGGCGTTGGGGCAAACCAAGGCGGTGGTCAGCTTCAATGTCAAACAGCTGGAGAGCGAACTGGGAGTGTCGCTGCTGGTGCGCAGCACCCGGCGGCTGGCGCTGACCGACGCCGGCGAACGTTTTTATCAACGTTGTCTGCGGTTGTTGCAGGATGCGGAAAACCTCTTGGATGACGTACGTCGGGATCACCATGGGTTGAGCGGCGTGTTGCGCATCACAACTACCCCGGAATACGGCGCTCAGGTGGTGGTACCGGCGCTGGCGGCGTTTTCCCAACTGCATCCGCGTCTGCGCATTCAGCACGTTTCCTCTTCCTATCATGCCGATTTGATTTCAGAGCGTTTCGACGTGGCCATCCGGCTGGGACAACTGGCGGATTCCAGCCTGCGGGCGGCATTGCTCGACAGCTTCGCTATTGTGCCGGTCGCCTCGCCGGCCTACCTGGCCCGCAATCCCGTTGCGTCTCTGGCCCAGTTGGCACAGGCACAGTGGATTGCCCACAGTCGCCTCAGCTCGCCGCTGAGTTGGCAGGTCATTACCCCAGAGCGGCAGGCGGTGCTGTTCAAGGTGGAAGATGCCGCCACGCTGATGGGCGACAGCGCCGCGGCGCTGTTGGCGTTTGCTTTGCACGGTGCCGGGGTGGCGCTGTTGCCTGAATGGCTGGTGCGGCCTGCCCTCGTCGAGGGCAAGCTGTGTCCGCTACTGACGGACCATCAGTTTCCTGCGCAAAGTATTTATGCGTTATACCCCAACACCCGCCACGTGCCGGAAAAGGTGAGGGCGTTTATCGATTTTCTGCGGGCGCGGGTAGCCACGGATGAATAAATGCCATGATGGCGGCCAGCGTTTGCCGGTGTACGGCTTCGCGTTGTTCGCTGGACGAGGCGCAAAGCACTGCCCCATCATCTTCTTCACTCGCCAGGATTTGCCGGCCTTTGGGCTGACAAACCGGCAGAAAATCGAAATGATTGCCGCTGGATAGCTTCAGTGCATGAATAGGGTGCTTTCCGTTGTCCGTAGCCAGCGTGGCGCCGCCAAGCCCGGGCTCCTGGCCGTCGGGCAAAAAGTGCTGTGGCTCGACGATCAGTAACGGTGCGCTGAGCCGACGCAGGCTGGTCGGCAGCAGGTAGGGCACCATGCCAGGATCGAGAGCCACCGCAAAGCGAATGCGCGGGTCGGTGTAGTCGGCGCCAAATGCCCTGGCGGAAAGCTTCGTCAGCGCGACGTTGGCTTGTGTATAAAACTGACAGTTGGGCGACCGCGGTGCTTGTCGGCAGCCGTCGATGAAATCGCTCAGCCGGACTTTACCGCCGATAGCCGCAATGGTGCTGTAACCGCCCTTGGAGTGGCCGATAACGCCAATCGCCTGAGGATTAATCACCTGCTTCCAGCGAGGCTCGGCGGTGACGGCGCTAATCAAGGCGGAAATATCGCCGGTTTGTAACCACAGTTCGGCAGACAAAGCCGGAACCGAGTTACCGGTGGTGCTGCCTGGATGGTTGGCCGCCACCACGATCGCGCCTTGTTGGGCCAGCGCTGCCGCCAGCCAGGCCTGGCTGGCGTTATTGCCGCCGCTGCCGTGGCTGATCACGATCAGCGGAAAATGCCCGCTTGCTGTCGGCGCGTCCGGCTGACTTTCGATGCCGGTAAAGACCGCATTGGTACCGATGAGCTGTGGTTTAGCCGTTTCGGTGGTGGGGTAATAAATTCGGCTGGCTAACGAACGCGAGCCGGCCTGAAAGGTTTCATCGCGGGTGGCGACCTGATAGGGGGACGCGCTGGCAGCACCGCACCACAGCATTAACAACAACAAGGTTCTTTTCATTTTCACTCCTCAAGGTATCAACGCTGAAAGGGTGACATTGGCGGCGTTATTCGGCGACCTCGATCGCGATCCGGGTCGTTAAAGGATTGTTTTAACAGTACACTGTCGGTTCTGTGTGCTAGCAACAAGACCTCGATGATGCCGCTTATTCCTCTCACATTTCTGTTCGGCCTGCTATGCCTGGGGCTGCTGTATCGCCTGGGTCGGCCAGGATCGCGGCGCTGGGTTTTTCAACTGTTGCTGTTATTGTGCGCCTGGCAAAGCCTGCTGATGGGGCTTCGTTATGGTTATGGCATAACGCAATTCAATGGGCTGCAACCGTTCGGCGCGATGGCGATCCCTTCACTGGCTTATCTGGCGTTTCTGGTGAGTACCCAGGGCCGTTTGCGGTGGCGCGAACTGTGGCACCTGATGCCGCTGTGCCTGACGCTGCTGGCCAGCCTGACGGCCCCCTTTTTGCTGGATGCCATAATTGTCGGGGGATATCTGGGGTATGGCGTCGCATTGCTGTATGCGTTGCGGCGCGGCGAAAACGCTTTGCCGCAGGTGGCGCTGGCGGAAAGTTGGCTGAGCTACCGACTGTGGCGCGGTTTGGGGGGCTTGCTGATCATGGTGGCGGCAGCCGAACTAGTGATTGCGCTCGACTTTTCTCTGTTTGACGGGCGGCACGCCGGTTGGCTGGCAACGATCGATAACCTGTTGGTGGCGTTGAGCCTATGCTTGGTGCTGTCGCGCAGCCGACCTGCGGATAGCCCGGTTGAGGCCCTATCGGCAGCGGCTGAAAGCGTGGTGGAAGACGAATCTCAACTGGCCGAGTGGTTTGATCGGGTGCAACAACGGCTGCGGCAAGATGACTTCTTTCTGGAGCCTGAGCTGAACCTGGCCCGGTTGGCGCGCAAGGTGGGGTTGCCGGCGCGACGGGTTTCGCAGGCGATTAACCGCCATACGGGCATGAATGTGTCGCAATATGTGAATCAGCTGCGCATTCGTCAGGCGGCGCAGTGGTTGCTCGCCGGTGATGAGCCGGTGACTGATATTATGCAAAAGGCCGGATTCACTACCAAATCGAATTTTAACCGCGAATTCTTGCGCATTCAGGGTGTGAGCCCAAGTGAATGGCGCAGGCAACAGCAGCGGCTTTAAATAATAATTCGTTATCCCTCGTCGGGTTAGGATCGGAGCTATGCTAAATGCTGTTGATGAACCGACGGGCGTGCCGTCGATCTCTTAATTGTTCGGCACTGAGGGGATTTCCGGGCATTATGTTGACGCTGCGCCTGCAGCTCTAAACACGGTGAAATACCGGGTTAAGGATTATTCCTAAACCCACATCCATACCGAAAAATTTATTGTTTCATCTCATGATTACGGTAAGGTCGCTCAGCGGTCCAGAACGAGAGGAGAAATCGATGTATTTACGGCCGGATGAAGTGGCTAGAGTGTTGGAGAATACCGGGTTTGAGCGTGATTATGTCACCGATCAAGCCTATGGTTACCGCAAGGGTGAGCACTACGTGTATGTGAATCGTGAAGCGCGGATGGGCAGAACCGCGTTGGTGATCCACCCGGCGCTGAAAGAGAAAAGCGTGCATTTCGCCACGCCGACCTCGCCGATACGCACCAGCGATCAGTACCTTGAGTTTCCCCTGGATTTAAGCAGCGATACCCCGAGTGCGCGTTATGGCATTCCCCACGGTTTCAGCTCGCGTGACGCGCTTTCGCGCTATATCTACAGCATGTTTCTGTAATGCTTCCCCCGCCTGCGGGGGACATCCTCACCCATTGGCAATGGCTTCCTGGTTAAAACGCTCGTTATAGGCGCGGCGGAACTGCGCCAGCTCGAAAGCATCGATATCCAGATCGGCAAAATAAAACAGCGCGGCCTCGGTGTGCTCGGCATGTAGCTCTGGCGACAGACCGGCACGCAGCAGGGTTTCCCGCCACAGGGCGATCTGGTGGTCGTCTGCCTGTTTGATAAAGGTCAGATAGATAAACAGCAAATAGGCCGCCTGGTGCATCTCTTCGGTGTAACCGTTGTTCAGCATGCGGATAAAGGTCTGGCTGTTGCGGCTGCCCATCTCCTGAATCATCGATTCAATCAGCATAGGTTTCACTTTCAGCAGGTGGGCCAGAGAGTCAATGGCTTTGCGGGTATCGGAAGTCAGAATGCGGTAACCAATAATAAATACAACGATCAGGGCAGCGATGATGATCCAGGTCATTTATGATTTATTACACTCTCGGAACGCCAGTATTTGGCAGGAAGCGCTGCAGGACAGCGCCCGGTGTCAACGCTGTTCGCCGCTGAAATTGTCGGCTGCCCGCTGCTGATTGCGCAGGTGGTGGTTGAAGCTGGCGGCATCTTTGGCCAGTGCGTCCAGATGGGCGCCCAGCATTTTAATTTGCTTCACCAATGCGTGCTGCTCCGGCACTGAACTGGCGGTGCTCAGCTTGCGTACCAACTGTTCGTTCTGCATACGCAATGCGACTTCGCGCTGTTTAGCCTCTTCCAGCAGCTGCTGCAGGGCCTGATAGCTGTGCTGCCATTCACGGTGCTGCTTTTCGAAGCTGGCCTGCAACTCACTCATGGCATTTTGAAACTGGGTTTCCAGCTCGCGCATTTTCATGGGATCGATCCTTTGCGGCACTCAATAATGGTTTTGCAGTATAACGAAAACTGCACAGAACCTCACCCGTTGACGACGATTGCGGAAAATTCCCGGCTTGCAACCGCAGCTGTGGGTCTTACAATCAGGCTTATTCCGGCATGAAAGGCTTAGTGTCCAAGAGTGGCTGTGAGATGAGCAACCAAGACAAAGATTTTTTTGAACAGGCGATGGCGGATGTCATTCCGTTATCCAGCGGCCCCGAGACGTTGTACCTGAAGCCGCAGGAGACCATGGATAAGCGCGCCCGCCGTGAAGCGCAGGCGCTGGAGCAGGAAAACTTTCTCAGTACCGGTTTTCTCGAACTGATCCCCTGCGAACAGCCGTTGGAATACAAAGGCGAGGGCATTCAGCAGGGCGTGCTCGACAAGCTGAGCCATGGCCGTTATCCGCCGCAGGCCAGCCTGAACCTGCTGAAACAACCGGTGGAAGCCTGTCGGCAAGCGTTGTTCCGCTTTATTGTGCAGGCGGAAAAGCAAAGCCTGCGTTCGCTGTTGATCGTTCACGGTCGCGGGCGAGATGAGGAGAGCCACGCCAACGTGATCCGCAGCTATGTCGCCAAGTGGCTGGCCCAGTTTGAGCAGGTGCAGGCTTTTTGTCGGGCGCTGCCGCGCGATGGCGGTGAGGGGGCCTGTTACGTGACGCTGCGCAAATCGGCACAGGCCAAAGCCGATAACTTCGAACGTCACGCCAAACGCAGTCGATAAACGGGGAAACAGAAGGCCAGCCGGCAGCAGAACCACCGGCTGGTGGGGGTTATTTATTGAAGAATTTATAATCCAGCGAATAGCGCCCGGCGCCGGTGACCGCCAGCAGCAACAGCCCGCCAATAATGCTGATGTTTTTGAAGAAGTTTATTTCATTACCCATCATTTCCATGCCGGTCATTTTCCAGAATGGGTGGCCGATAAACGCGGTGCCGAGTACGTAAAGGGCAAAAATAACCGCGATAGGACGGGTAAATAACCCAAGAATAAGCGCAATGCCGAAAAAGAACTCCACCACCACGGCGATAATCGCCGCTAAATAAGGCATGGGCGTACCATACCCTTCCATTGCCGTGACGGTTGCACCAAAGCCAACCAGCTTCATCCAGCCAAAAATGATAAACAGGATCATCAACAATATTCGGGATAGCAGAATAACGCCGTCTTTTGAGCTTTCACCCATTTTGAACTCCTCAGCCACTGTCACAATTATGTTGTGTTACTGATTAAAGAATAGACTAATATTGGCTTTGTTGTAGCGACAACCGAGAGTTACGCACTTTTTTATAGGAATAAACTCTATGGATCTTAAATTTTTGGAAGATGAAAAGCGTTTCTATATAAACGATCGGCAGGGGAAGATGATTGCCGAGATATCTTTTGTGCCCAGCGGTGATAAATTAACCATCATTGATCACACCTGGGTAGATGAGGTGCTGAAAGGCCAGGGGGTAGGTAAAAAGCTGGTGGCACTGGTGGTCGCCAAAATGCGTGCGGAAAACCGCAAAATTATTCCGTTATGCCCGTTCGCCAAACACGAATTCGACACCACGCCAGAATATCAGGACATACGCGCCTGAAACATAGCGGGGCGTAACCACGTCCTGCTGCTCAGCATATGCCAAAGTCACCGTCTTGGTGATCAATCGGCACCGATGCCTGCAACCGCGGCCTAAGCCATTGGGGGGAGGCAGCCTCCCCAATATTGGATGTGTTCAGGATTTATTGCGGAAAAGAAGCATTAAGCGGGTTTATGAGCGGCGAGAATAAAGATCATTGGGCGCTCTTTTTCTTCGTCCAGCGCCGGGTTTTCTGCGATTTGTTGAGCCGAAGGACCCCATTCGTTCAGATAGCTAATGACGAAGCCTTGCTGGATCAGCAAGTTTACGTAGTTGCCAAGCGTGCGGTGCTGCTTGATGACCCCCTCTGCCAACCAATTTGAAATCCGCTGACCTTCCTGCTGATAGCCGTTAACCGGCCACGACTTCTGCCCGTTTTGATCGACCAACCATCCCTGATGCTGCGGTGCGGTATAAACAGGGTGCTCGGCGGTGAAGATAAACTGCCCGCCAGCCGTCAGTGCCTGATAAACCGTGGCGAACAACCGCGCCAGATCTTCGATGTAGTGCAGCGTCAGTGAGCTGTAGGCGATATCAAAAGACGCCTGCGGCAGCTGAAGCTGTTCCAGATCCTGCTGGCGGTATTCAATGTCGGCATCCTGGGTCATCGTCTGCGCTTTACCGAGCATTTTCTCTGAGACGTCTAACCCCAGTACGCCAGCTGCGCCTTGTTCACGAGCGCTGCGACAGAACCATCCGTAGCCGCAGCCGAGGTCGACTACCCGTTTGCCGTGCAAATCCGGCAGTATGCTGCGGATAGTCGGCCATTCCGGTGCGCCGTCCAGCCCGTTCACCGAGCGGCTAAGCTGGGCATAGCCGTCGAAGAAGGCCTGATTGTCATAAATATTTTGCGTCATAATGACTCCTGTTTTGGTGAAATCGCTGCCGGTTAAGGGCCAGCATTGCCATATTATCTGCACATCCCGCTGATTTCCATGATAAAGGCCGTGCTAACCTCCACGGGTTACCGCATAATTTTACGCCAGAAAAAGAATGAAAAATCACCTCAGGAAAAGATATGAAGATTATTTCGGTGCGTCAGTCCCCCGAGTTTAAACAGCAGGCGATCGGTTATTTCCAACGACAATGGGCTTCGGAAGAAACGCTGATGATGTATGAGGATGCCATTACCCGCTGCATCGACGCGGCTAACCCGTTGCCGCAGTGGTATTTGCTGGTGGATAACAGCCAGATCCTGGGGTGTGCAGGGTTAATCACCAATGATTTCATTAGCCGCGGTGAACTCTACCCTTGGCTGTGCGCGTTGTATGTGGAGGAGGCCCACCGTAACCGTGGCTACGGCACGTTGCTGATTAACCATGTGGCGCAGGAGGCTCGCCAGCAGGGTTTCCCACAGTTGCATTTGTGTACCGATCTGGAAGGTTACTACGAGAAACAGGGGTTTGCCTTTAATGGGTTGGGTTACCACCCCTGGGGTGAGGCTTCGCGGGTGTATACACGGGATCTGTAAGAGGATTGACTGGCACCGATAGCCAGTCAATAACGCTTTGGCAGCCGGTTAACCGCCAGCAAAATACCTTTTTCGACGGTAATGTAATCCCCCTTGCGCAGGTCAGATAATATTTTCATGATGCCACTACGCGAGAGCTGCGTTCGTTGCTGAATATAGCGCGGGACCGTGGTGGATAAGCGAAAGGCTTCTTTTTCATTCATTAGCATCAGCAAGTGATTGCAGACAACCTCGTAGGCATCGTTGCCCGACAACAACCTGTCACGGATGCTCAAAACTTGAATGACATAGGCTTGAATATGCACCAGGTCTTGCCAAAGGTTTTGCCGTGCCAGCGTTTCCAGCACGTCACTTTCCTGGTACATCATCAGTTCAACCGGTGATTCGGCCAGGAAAAAGATCAACTCTTTAGGGAAGAAGGTTTCCGCGATACCGGCGAGCGAGGGTTCTCTAAAGTTGGCTATTTTCAAACCATCGCTGTCGCGGCATGCGGACATTTCGCCTGACTGGAGCAAGAACCAATGGCGAATGCCATTGTGAAATAAGCGAATTTTTTTGCCTGCTGGAAAAGAACATTTCTTACCATAGGGCATTAAAGCGTGCTTAATCGCTAAGATATGTTCTATCGGCTTATCATCTTTATTAAATAAAGTGGCTGAGTTTCTTTTCCCAAGAGTGAAGGGAACGTCTGTTTCCATAATGTCATGTTCCAGGGGCGTAAGTTTATTACGGTGAAGCCAGGATCGAATTTTTCCGCATACTATATTATGCCTTGTAGCTATGCAATTAAGCGGCTCTGTCTGTCCGGGGGCAGTGAAGAGTTAATGGTAAAATAGAGTGAATGTGATTAAAAATCAGCTTGTTGCCTGGTGTGCATTTTTGGACACTTAAGCCGCTATCAGACAATTACCCTGGTGGAGTAGTATGCACGGCGTTTGATGCTCCCACTATGGATGATAATAATGAAACCGTGCTCAGATTTTCTAACTCATCGTCTTAAGGGGAGTAAGTTTAGTATTTCGCTTTCGCTCATTTTCGCTTGCCTTATTTACTCGCCTTTTTCAGCTGCAGCGAACTGGTCCTTAGGGGCGGCCGCTATGGTGAATGATTATGGTTATGTTGATACCGATGCTAAAACCCAGGGATTGCCCACGTTAAATTATGAGAAAGGGAACTTTTATATTCACTCTTTGGCGGCGGGTTATTATCTGCTGAATATGCCAAAGGATCAGATTTCGATCATCACCTATTATTCCCCCCTCGGTTTTGATCCGGATGATAGCAATAACAGCCAAATGAAAAAGCTGGATAAGCGCGATGGCACATTAATGGCCGGGATGGCTTTCACCCATAAAGAGAAATGGGGGATTATCCGCGCTTCGCTGGCCGGTGATACCCTAGATAACAGCAACGGCGTGGTGGGAGACGTGGCCTTCCTGTATCCAATAAAGGCAGGCAAGTTACGCCTGGTGCCCGGTATTGGCGCAGTCTACAACAACGGTAACCAGAACGATTACTACTATGGCATTGGCCATGCGGAGGCAAAAAACAGCGGTTTCTCGACGTACTCGGCCGGAGAGAGCTGGAGTCCTTATGTGGAGCTGAGCGCCAATTACCAGTTTAACGAACACTGGTATGCCATGGCGTCCGTTCGCGCCGTTCAACTGAGCAGTGAAATCACCGATAGTCCAATGGTGGATAAAGACATCGCCAGCCAGGCTTTGCTGGGTGGTGGATACCGGTTTTAAGTTGAGCGTTCGACAGCCTATTCAGACTTCAGGGCATGCGTGTCAGTCTGCCCTGATGACGAAACAGGTGGTGAACGCAGTGACGATCGGGAAAGACCGATAATCGAGTAACTGTCGACGGTTCGGAAAGACGAACAACATCACCCCGCTTCGGCGGGGTTTTGTTTTTAGTGTTTGTGGCCGTTATCGCTAAATCAGGCGCTGCTCATGCAACTTCATATTATGCATAATGCTGTCCATCATCACCTGAACCCTGTGGGGCAACACCCCGCGCTGGCGATAAATAAGAAAGGCTTGCATGTCGATACAGCGCTCACGTTCAATGCAAGGCAGCAGTGAACCCGACTCCAGCGCTGAGGCTACGGAGTAGTAGGGGGCATAAACAATGCCCAGCCCCTGTTTTGCCAGCTCGATGGCCGGCAGAATGTTGTCGCATATGCTGCTGCCGGTGACCGGCACCTGCATTAATTGGCCCTGTGAATTGTAGCAGCTCCAGGTGTTGCGGCTCCCCCCCAGTACCCGCAGGGTAATACAGCGATGCGCTGTCAGCTCGGCCGGTTCGACAAGGGGCGCGTTAGCAATATAGTCCGGTGAGGCAAACAACCCGACGCGGAAACGGGTTAAGGGCCTGGCGATCAGGCTTTCATTTTGCGGCTGGAAAAAACTGATCAACAGATCGCAGTCGCTGTCGAAAACAGCCCCGTATTTCTTCTCTCGCTCATCCGGATTTCGGGTAACCAAATCAACGATCAGTTCTGGCGATTCGCGTAACAACGGCGGCAGCAGATAACGGGTAAGAAATGAATGGATGCCAATAGGTGCGCCTAGCGTCACCATGCCATTCAGGCTGCGTTTATAGGTGCCTGAGATATCCAGCAGATCGCTATGTTCATCTAATAGCTGGGTCGCCCGGCGTAAAAACTGTTCGCCAAACTCGGTCAACGACAAGCTGCGAGGGGTGCGTAAAAAAATCTCCAGGCCAAGCCGACGTTCCAGCGCCGTCAGGGTGCGTGACACGTTAGACTGCGGCATATCCAACCGCTGAGCGGCTTTGCTGACGCTGGCCGTTTCGGCAATGCAGCGAACGATCCGCAGCTCGTCGATCTTGAAGTCTTTTGATTTCACTTTGCACGCCAGTCTGGTCCCGTATATCAAAAATGATATACATTTTTGCCGGCATTGTCATATGACTTATCCGTCACCAGCGGGTATTATTTCGCCAAATTGTTTTTACGTATTAAATTAACATTGGAAATTATGATGAGAAAAACCCGTGCGGCCATTTTGCCCTTGGTATTCATTCTGGCCGCTTGTTCATCCAAGGTCACTGAAAAAGAAAAGTACTCCAGGTTCCTAAATAATTATAATGATATTAGCCAGGGAAAATCGGCCTCCGGTAAGGACGTTTTATATTGGAAAGAGACTAACGTTGACTATTCTAAATATAAATATTTGGTTTATCAGCCGATGATCTATTTCCCACGGCCGAAACCCACTGAAATGGTAAGCCAGCGTGCGCTTGATAATATCCTGAGCTACACCAACCGGCAGTTTAAGCAGGCGATGGCATCCCATTTTACCTTAGAAGATGTGCCACGTGAAAATACGCTTATTTTCCGCGGGGCTATAACGGCTATCGATACCCATAAAAAAGGGCTTCAGGTGTATGAGGTACTGCCAATCACGCTACTGGTGGCGGCAACACAGAGCGTGACCGGTCACCGCACCATGGAGAGCGCGGTGTATATGGAAGGCGAGTTTATCGACGCTTCGACTAATCAGCCGGTTATCAAAGTGGTGCGGAAAGCGTCCGGAAATAATTTGAATAATGAAAAGGCAAAACTCACCGTAGACGATGTTAAAAATGCCATTGATATCATTGCCAAAGATATCAAAGAGTATAAGACAACATAAGCCTCGATGTGTTATTTAGCGTTACCAGCCAGGGTGTAGCATGTTTCTAGATTATTTTGCTTTAGGCGTATTGATCGCCGTGTTTTTGATTTTATTTTACGGCGTGATAATTATTCACGACATTCCTTATTTGCTGGCCAAAAAACGGCAACATCCCCATCAGGATGCCATTCACGTGGCTGGCTGGGTCAGCCTGTTTACCCTGCATGCTATTTGGCCACTGCTGTGGATTTGGGCGACGTTATATCGGCCAGAGCGGGGATGGGGCATGAGCGAAAAGGCCGAACACCCTGAAGTGCTGCAAGCGCAAATTTATCAGTTACAAAGCGAGTTGCAGCGTTTGCAGATGCCCGCTGCGGATGAAAGCTCGTCGTCCAATAAAGGGTGCTGAAAGGGTATGGATCTCTTAATTATTCTCAGCTACGTAGCGCTGAGTTACGGCGTGTTCAAACTGTTCCGTATCCCCATCAATAAATGGACCGTGCCGACCGCGGTACTGGGCGGCATTTTTATCGTAGGAGCTTTGATTCTGGGGATGAATTACAACCATCCCTATACCTACCGGGCGCAGAAAATCGCTGTTTCGGTGCCCATTGTTCCCCAGGTATCGGGAGTGATTGTCGAGGTTACGGATAAGACCAATGTGCTATTGCATAAGGGAGATCTGCTGTTTCGCCTGGATGATACCCGTTACCGTGCCCGGCTAAACAAGTTGCATGCAGATCTTGCCAGCGCGCAGGCGGATGTCAGAACACGACAGGCTACGCTGAATGAGTCCTCGGCCAATGTGCAGCGGGTTTATGCCGAGTATGAGCGCACTCGTCAGGATTATCAGCGTTACGCCAAAGGCGCGGCAATGGCGGTTAACCCTTTCTCTGAACAAGATATCAGCCATGCCCGGCAGCAATATCAAGCGCAATCCGCAGCGCTGCAGGCTGCCAAAGCTCAGCATCAGCAGGCGCAGGAGCGGCTTTCGGGCCATTACAACGGTGAGGATGCTCGCATTGCCAGCCTGAAATCACAGGTTGCAGAGGCGACCTACAATCTGGAACAAACGACCATTCGGGCACCGAGCGAGGGCTATGTTACCCAGGTGCTGGCCAGGCCTGGCACCACGGCAGTGCGTCTGCCGTTCAAACCGGTGATGATTTTTATTCCGCAGCAAAAACGGCAGGTGGTGGCGGTATTCCGCCAAAACTCGATCCTGCGGTTAGCCCAGGGTGATAAAGCCGAGGTGGTATTTAACGGCTTGCCGGGGAAAATCTATGGTGGCTCGGTCAAGCGGGTGTTGCCGGTGGTCCCCGACGGCAGTTATCAGGCCAGCGGTGTTATGCAAGGGCTAAACGTTGGCGCCCAGCAGGAGGGTGTTTACGTGATGATCGATTTAGACCCTGTTCCCGATCTCGACAAATTGCCCGATGGGGTGACCGCACAGGCTGCGGTTTACACCGAGCACTTTGAGCATCTTTCCATCATGCGTAAAGTCCTGCTGCGCATGACCAGCTGGCTGCATTATCTCTATCTGGATCACTAACGACCAGGGTGCACTACAGACACAAAAAAGCCCGCAACGTGAATTGCGGGCTTTTTCGTTATTACCACCGGATCTATCGGAGCGGCGTTCAACTCTTCAAATGCCGCCGTTTGTCCTTACATCTGAATTGTCCGATTTAGATTAACAGTGATTCCCACAATAGCGTATAGACGCATGTTTGTTCGATATATAGCTTTAATCAGAACAACAATCACTAATCATGAGGTCACGAAGATGCAAGCAATTGCGGTTGAATCATTAGATATGGCACCGACATTAATGACACTTCCCAAGCCCCAACCTGCGCACGGGCAAGTGTTGGTAAGGTTGGAAGCCAGCGGCATCAATCCTATCGATTGGCGGATTGCACAAGGCATGCTGAAAGATCGTCTGCCTCATGTTTTTCCCTTGGTTTTGGGTATTGATGGTGTAGGGAC
The DNA here is from genome assembly GCA_012719855.1 of Serratia liquefaciens. Lineage (GTDB taxonomy): Bacteria > Pseudomonadota > Gammaproteobacteria > Enterobacterales > Enterobacteriaceae > Serratia > Serratia liquefaciens_A. The sequence continues at coordinate 52,316 of JAAXZN010000058.1, forward strand.
GGTGACCGAGATAGGCGACGGCGTTCAGCGTTTTAAGGTCGGCGATCGAGTGGTCGGCCAATTCTTGTTTGGGCAGGTAGGCAACGGCAGTCATGCTGAATATGCCGTATTGAGCGAAGAGGCGACGCTGACTCTCTGCCCGGAAACCATAGATTCTCCTCAAGCCGCAGCGGTGCCGACGGCGGCTATCACCGCTCTGCAACTCAGCCAAAGGCTCGACATCGTGCCGGGGGGCACCTTGCTGATCGTTGGTGCAACCGGCGGTGTTGGCACATTCCTGACTCAGTGGGCTGTGATGAAGGGGCTGCGCGTCGCAGTGACCGCTAACCAAGATGCGCAAGCTCATATGCGTGCCCTGGGGGCGGTAGAAATGCTTGACTACCACTCCTCACCGATCGAGGACTGGTTGGCGGTTAACCACCCGAAAGGCATCGATGGGTTGGTTGATTTGGTCAGCGACGTCGCCGATTTTTCCCGTTATGCCGCACATGTTCGCCGGGGAGGCGTGGCGCTGAGCACCGTATGGTCAGCAGAAGAGGAGCGTCTTGCTGAAGGTGAAATTCGCGGCGGAAATTTCGAAGTACGGGCTACAACGAAAGATCTCGACGCCGTATTGGCAGCGGTTGCATCAGGCAAGCTTAAAGTCACTATAGACCGGGTAGTCTCTTTGGCTGAGGGTGTCGCTGCGCTTTCTGCCAACCGTTCCGGTGGCGCCCGCGGAAAAACGGTCATAGTGAGATAGCATCAACCGTCCGTAGACGGGCAAGCGCTGTCTACTGGCAGTATTATCAATAAACAACGCCTTGTCGCTGATGATAATGGTCCATGCTACGGAGTAGGGACTGCGAGGGTTGATAATGACTAGTCCTGCTATAGATTGACGATATTCAACCTTCAAATGCCCGCTGAACTTCATCGGGCGTTTGTATTTGAGCGACGCATTAAACATCCCATTTTCAGTATCCAATTTGTCCGTTCTGCCAGTGCATTACGATAGCAGTCATACCCGTCTGCCATCGAACACGTGATGCCATGACGTTCATGCACTGCCTGATATTCCGCTGAACAATACTGGATACTCAGGCCTGAGTGATAAACCTGTCGTTGCCTTTTCTCCTGTCGAATAACGCCACCCTTAACGCTCCGACAACCAGCTGGGTTCGTGAGTTGTATGCGCATAATGACCCATTACTTTCCTCGACTCTGCCTCTGTTTGTTACGCAGATTCAGAGGCTGTCCGCACCTGGAGGTGAGTCATGTCAGCCATACGCACTCGCTCCAGCTGTTGTGTAGCGGCTGTTTTTTTACTCGTTTTCAGCAGGTTAATAAGACGATAAAAGCGAGGTTGGCTGTTCGTCGAAGAACACTTATTCGTGGGGGTTTATATGGTTTATGAAGGTATTATTAACATCGTGATGTGTTAATCAACGGGGAGCCGGCCGGTGCGGTGCTATCCGCACCATGCAAGGATTCCTCCATCAACGTATACCAATAAATCCCTGATTTAGCTGGATGTGCTCGGACTACTACAGACACAAAAAAGCCCGCAACGTGAATTGCGGGCTTTTTCGTTATTGCCACCGGATCTATCTGGGGTCACCGGTGACCTATTTGGCTGGGGGAATCTGAATAACTAGATTAGTTTGTTGTAATTATTGATAAAAATTGAGTTCAGACTTGTGGGATATACCTAAACGTATACCAATGCGGGAAAGTGACACCGATTTAGAGGGGGATTCTAGGAATCTGGTATCACCAATTAGCGCTTTTTTTCCCATGCTTGTTTGATGAGCTGCACATCAGGTTTGAAGCGCGACATGTGGCGGATACCTACCACAGGCACATCGAATTGCTTAAACCGTGCCGTAAAGCAGAACGTGGAGTAGTAGCGGTTTCGGCTTATGTACTCGGGTTCATCGCCATCGCCGAATGCTTTTAATAGCAAGCGAGCTGCTGAGTGAGAGTTCATTCCGTTACTGTAAGCAATAATTAGCTCAGGTTTGCACAGGGGGACGGTAACGTTTTCAAAGAAACTCATCGATTTTTCAATCAGTCGATCCAAACTGCCAATCGCGCTCTCTTGAGCACTTTTTTTGAGCGACAGGGCATCTTTAGAACACATGAGTAGTGCATTGGTATAGACAGTATCTTGCCATCTAAAGCCTAGCTGCTCAGGGACTGATTGCAGGCGGTTTGCCAAATGTTTGATACCCCATTCACCTTCAGTACCGGCCTGAACATTAGAGAAACAAGGTGAATTAAAGCCGTTTATCACTGCTTCAGCATTTGTAAAACCGTCATCCGCAGATGAACCATTGAACCCAACCATGATTAAACGCTTTCTTGCTGGCTTGGCGGCCAGTAATTCGAAGGAACAATCATAAGGGCGGCCGGGGAGCTTGCTTAAACCATGCCGCTCTAATTCTTCTATAATTATTTTCTTGGTCGTATCCATCTTAGCGGTTATCCCTTAAATGAGTCTGTTTTTGGCTTTGCTCCATGATAGATCCAATCCGTCATCTCGCTCAGAAAAAAAAGATTTATAGAAAAACTGGTCACACTGTTCACTTTTGTTTTTAGTTGTTTAAAAACAATGGATTAACAAGTGATTAGTTGGTGATGAGTTTGCCCTGACTGGTCACTTACCGTGAACAGTCAGACCCAAAAATGCAAAATACCGGCCTGAGCCGGTGATTTATTGCACTGTGGGTGAGCGACAGTGAGAGATTTCAGGCAGAGAAAAGGCCTGCAATGCAGGCCTGAGTAGTCACCGCTACGGGGTTCCCCGGTGTTGGGTGTATGCGGTTTGTACCGCTCGACTATAAGCGGCCCCGCGTAACAGCGTCCAATGGGTTCGGCAGATCAATAACCGCCTATTGATCGGCAGAAACGATCGTGATGCCATTCGCTCAGCGCACCTCACACTTGGGGAGCCAGTCGGCTTCGCAGTCTTCGCTCAATATGAGGTTGGTTTGCATCCCCTGATTGGTCTTGCGTTTCAACAGCGCTATTTCGTACTCACGCAGGGTTTGCGGCACGGCACGCCCGAACGCGGTCAGATTCAATGGGTACTTGTGTCCCCGCGCTTCCATGTAAGAGAGGTACGCGTGATACAGGTATTTGCGTGGGTTCGCCGGGGTAATGTTGGCATTACCGATATAGAGGCCGTCAGGCGCACTGACCGCCAGCAGATAGCCACAAAAATCGACCAGCGGATCGGCACTGCGTTTAATCTCCAGCGCTTCATCGGAGTTCTGTTGGGCTTCGAGCAATACGCGTGCGTCATTGGGCGCGGCAAAACGCTGCATCAGGTGGCGCACGATCACCGCCAATTCACCGGTGATTTTTGCCAGCAACTGCGGGTCACGTTCATGGGCCGGGATTACCTCCGGGAACGGCAGGATCACCCGACGGCGAGACACCCCGCCGCTGCGGTCACTGAACTGCATCGGGTTGTTATTCACCGCCAGTATCACCGCCGGAATGTGCGTGGAGTAGGCATCCCGGTATTTCGGGTCGATAGCCACCGCATCGCCGCCGGTGATCGCTTTGATGCCCGCCCCGTCACCGCTCCATTTCTCTTGGTCAGGCAGGATAATCAGCGAGAACCCGACCACGGAGGCGCGCTCCCGTGACGATTCCAGCGTATCAATGGTGGCCGAGGTGGTGTTGTCTTTCCCCGCCAGCAGGCTGGCTATCGCGGCCATCACGCTTTTACCGCTCCCCCCCGGCCCGGTGACCTCAAGGAACAGTTGCCAGTCATAGCGGTTCGCCAGCACCATAAACAGCGCGGCGAGAATACGCGCCTGCTTTTCGGGTTGCTGTCCGGCGGCGCGTGTCAGCCATTGCCAGAAGTGCGGGGCATGGTCTGCCAGATTTTCCCCGGCCTTGGGCGGCGTGTAGTCCACGCTGTTGACGGTGCGCAGCCAGTGCGCTTTCTGGTGTGCGCTGAATTGCCCGGTGGTGGTATCAAATACCCCGTTACGAAAGCCAATCAGGTGCCGTGCCGGCGTGCCCATTTGTGGCACCATCAGCCTGAGCGTATCCAGAATGCTGTTGATCCCCGCCGCCGAGAACGGGGCGCGGATTTTCTGGAACAGGGCGGCAATTTCGCGGCTGAGTACCCGATACGGCAACACCTGCCATGCGCCGTTTTCATAGCGGCACAGGTCTTCACCGACCTGTGGCACGGCCAGCAGGTGCTGGTAGTGCTCCGCCAGCAGTTCGGCCTTTTCACTGGCGCTCATGGCTTTCAGGTCGGCATCGCTGAGCGTATCAAACGGGCTGGGTTGCTTGGGCTGGCTAAAGGCCGTCAATTGTGCAAGCGCGGCCAGCTTGCCCTGCTGCTGGTAAACGTCGTTCCAGTCGCCTGTTTCTGACGGCAACGCCGGTTTACCGCCGCTCAGTTGCGCGGCCTCGGCGGCACGGGCCTGCCCGGTGCCGTTCTCGTCATTATCGGCCGCCAGCAGCAACAGCGCGTCAGGGTAGTGGGTGCGCAACTGCTGCGCCATCTCGGGCAGGTTATTGGCGCTGAGCGCGACACAAACACTTTCCCCGGTCAGTTCATGCACGGTCAGGCCGGTAGCGTAGCCCTCAGTCAGCCAGATAACGGCATTATCCTGCCCCGGCAGGAAATGGCAGGCGTGTTTTATTTGCCCTCCGGCCAGCGTGCGCTTGTCGCCTGCTGCATTGATTAACTGGACGTTGACCACCTCCCCGGTGCTGTCGGTCAGGGGCAACAGCAGGTCGCCGGGCTGGTAAGTGATACCGCCGACACGCAGTGACGGCCCCTGTAACATCAGGGCGTCAGTGTCCGGCCAGCCCTTGGCTGTCAGATAGCTATTCCCGGTCTGTTGTCGGGCGTTGGCGAGCAGTTGTCTGGCCTGCTGCGCCGCGTTATTTCGCGCCTGCGCCTTGTCTTGCTGTTCCTGCTGGGGATTGTGCTCCGGCAATGTATTGCCCGACGGTTCACCCAATACCCCGGCCACCTTCACGGCGGCCTCTTTGGTGGTCACGGCCAGTGCTTTTTCGACCAGATTCAGGCCATCGCCACCGCCGCACTGATTGCAAAACCATGTGCCACGCCCCTGCAGGTTGTCAAAGCGAAAACGGTCTTTGCCGCCGCAGACCGGGCAGGGCTGCGCCCGCCCCCCTGCAGTAATGTGAATGCCCAGCGCGGGAAGCAACACCGGCCAGTGGCCGGTCGCTGCACGTGAGGTGTGAGAAACGCTTAATGCGGTCATTGTTTTGCTCCCTCAGTGCACGGTGGTGTTACAGGTGACGGCCATCCGGCCACAGCACAGCTCATCCATCATCTTTTGGCCGAGCATGGTCAGGCGTGGCGGCGCCACCAGAATATCCGGCTGCACCATGTCACTGAGCATGGTACAGGCCATATCCATGCCCACCTCCGGCCCATGCTGACGAACAAAGTAGCCCTCAATGCCCATCGCAATCGTCATTTGCAGCTCATCCAGTGTGTAGCCGGGGTTTACCCGATAAAAGGCGCAGGTCTCGAGATAGGCATGAGCCAATGCGCGGCGGTAAACGGCGGTACGGACTTCAACGGGTAAACAAGACTGTGGGGTGTTCATGCGGCGGAAGCCTCCATGCTGGCGATGATGTGGGAATCACAGGTTTTGACGACCTGCCCGAGCTGGTCAGTGAGTACGGCAATGACAGATGCAAGGGCGGCTTTCTGAACGGCGTCCGGGCGTTGGCCGGTCGATTCGAGCGTGTCCAGCATGTCGAGGAACAGCACGCCGGTAGAATGTGCGTGCTGAAGACGCAGGAAATCAGCATGCGGAATAGGATAGAAGGTTTCACTGTGGAAGCGGGCGGCCAGCGTATTCATGCCACCCCCTGTACAGGCAGACGGCCCGCAAACGACAGAATGTAGTCACGTGCCAGCAGGCGGCGGGCGCTGTGTTCGGAATCCGCCACGGTGCGCAACATGCACGGGGTTGCCGTCAGGGCAGTACGGCGAATAGCCGCAAACAGGAAGCAGAATTCAGGGTGGGTCGGGGGGAGGGTCGTAGCCATGGTGGCAGCCTCCATTGAGTAATGGTTATTGCTACCACCGAAGTTTCCACGCTTATGGGTGGTAGCCCAGACGGGGGTGGAAATACCGGCCTCAATGGATACCGGCCTGACCGAAGTCAGCCCCGCCTGAGCCACCATTGTTTGACAGCCACAGTAGCATAAAAACCACTGTGCAAAAAATGAGCGCACTAAGGCCACGACATAAAAAAACACGCTAGGCGCGTGTTGTGTCGCCATTGAGTTACACGGGTTTCCACGCCCGGCTGCCGATTGTGCGACAGCGGAGGGACTATAGCGCAGGGCCGGACGTGGGGGCAAGCCGTAAGACGCCCCCGGACGTTCAATCGATCGCATAGTGATCAACAGTCGGTAAGCGAGTCATTGCGGGTATCGGCTCCCGCATCGGTCAAGGGGATCGGCCCGGCGCGGAAAAGACGCGGTTCGGCCTGGCTACTGGCCAGGCGGATCATGCCGTGCTTATCACTGCGGTGTTCCGGTAAGGCAATATCCGGCTGTTTGCGTTGCAACAGGATGGATTCTGCGACAAACAGCGCGTCGTTGTCGCTCAGGGTAAAGTGCTGGCGACCAAAGGTTAACCGCATCATGCTGTAGCCCCCTGATGACGGTTGGCGATGCGTTCAGCCATCCAGTTTTCGACTTCTGATTCGAGCCATGCGACGGTTTTACCGCCAAGGGAAACTTGGGCCGGGAACTGCCTGCGCGTCATCATCTCGTAGACGGTAGAGCGTGACAGCCCGGTGGTGTACAGCACTTCCGGCAGGCGAATGAAGCGATCGCGTGGTGTGTAATCGACCGGGACGGGCGAGAGTGTGGAAGGGGGCTGTGTGGCAACTGCAAACATGGAATGCTACCTCGTTTATGCCCGGTGGGATCTCACCGGCGCTGTATGGGTTCGTCTGGTAGCGCCCTATTATGAGAATATTTTGCGGGGTGGCAACAAGGGGATGTTGTGTGGTGTTAGAGATTTTTTCCTTGATTTTCAATTGAGTGTACGTTTTGGCCTATATTGGCTCATATTGGCTCATATTGGCCTATATTGGCAAACAGAGGCAAAACCGCAGTAATGAATTAACAATGAATGGTTAGTTATTAATAGGCATAAACAGTCCAACGTATTCAGAAAAGGCTAGCCAGAAAAAAGGCTGTTTTGAGCCGGGTGAACAGTAGTGAACACTAGGTGACGAGTTTTAGAGAAACTGTTCACTGCTTTATTTACTGATTTATCTACATTTTTTATTAAAGTGAACAGTAGTGAATAGTTTTTATAAGAACTAAAACCTCCTTGGTGGTTTTGCAGTCAATTCTTGGGGCTGTTGTCCTGCGGACAGTCCAACCGGGATGAATGGCGATGTTGTACGGCAGTCAGCAGAATAGCCTCACATTGACTGACACCGGAGATAACCCCATGAGCACAACTGCATTACCCAAGCACATCACCGACAAGCTGCAAGCCCTGCGTGATGCCCGCGCCGCCCACGACAGAAACTATCAGGCACTGACGGACGTCATTACGGGGATCGCCCGCTGCCATCAACAGAAGAAAGACACGGAAGTGGAGAGCCATGAGGCAGAAAGCCAGTGGCGCACCCTGTTTCGCAAACTGCGTGGGGAAATGACCCCAGAGCTGCAAGCGCAACACCACAGCCGGATTTCCAAACGGGAGCTGGCGAAAGAGTTCGACGGTCTGGTTGAGGAAATGGAGCTGGACAAAATGGAGCTTCACCTTGATTGCGGCCGCTCGGCCCCGGAGGTAGTCGCCGCACATGAAACAGCCCTTACGGCCTTTGCCGAACATGCGATGGGCAAGGCGGTAGACGCGCTCAGTGCTGCACTTATCAGCCCTGACGTCATCAAGGCTTGCGCACTGGCGAAACAGGCTTATGGCGTTTATGGGAACGACCCGATGAAAATGATAGAGCAACGTCTATTGGGGGCGCTGAGCGGCCATATTCATGCGGCCACGGCATTACAGGGCATTGAGCACCCAGTATTGAAAGACATCGGGCTGACGAAGCCGGAAGAAACCGGGGTATTGCCAGAACTGCAAAACAGCCCAATGCGTCGAATGCAGGTTGCAACAGAGCTGAGAACAAAACGTCAGCGCTTGCAGCAGCAAGGGGCCACATCATGATGCGTTGTCCGCTGTGCACCCATTCGTCTTATACCCGTACCAGCCGTTATGTCACGGAACAGACGAAAGAAGCCTATTACCAATGCCAAAATATCGTGTGCTCCTGCACCTTTAAAACGGTAGAGAGCGTCGATAAGATTTTATGTCAGCCCATTCAAGCGGAAACGGTGACCGTTGATGATTTACCGCCGCCGGAAAAAAGGACATTAAATCGTTACCGCCGTTATAGCCGAAATCAAACACTTCACTGATTGAACTGCCCCCGCTGCAATGCTGATTTTGCTGCGGGGCTTTTACCGTTCCCCAAGCCCGAAAATAGCCTTTTTTCTGGCTAGCCTGCCTTAAATCGAGCGTGCATGCATAGGGTGCATGATTTTGCATGAATCCCCCTCCTCTCAAAGCAGCCAAAAGCCCGCGCCGCAAGGGCTTACAGGGTTTCTATGTCATGCATGAAATGTGCATGATAAAGTCAGAGCGCGTAGGCGAGGGAGTATTGCGCGCCAGCCGCTTTAATTAACCTGTTTTCTTTACTGTGTGATTATTTTTTAAGCGCAACCCCATCAATAAAATGTTTAATAATATAGGTTTCAAATGGGTCGGCCTTCACCATGATATCTAGACCAATTACTGAATCCATTACTTTTAAATAATCAATTACTTGATGCAAGTTCATGTTATCATCGTTAAAATTCAAGCATCCTGATAGTTGTATTTTTTTAGATATCATTCGAGGAAGTCCATACTCCTCAAGTTGATAAACAATAGGAGGAAGAAAAGCATGGGTAGTTTTGAATATAAAAGGTGATATATCAGTGTTTTTTTCTTTACTTAATTCACCTAAAAGGATGTTTATATCACTTAGTAACGCAGATAATTTAAATGTAAGGTTTTTTTCTAGCAGGAAGTATTTTTCAATATCTATATTATACGTCGATAGCTCTTTTAAAAGCTGAGGCAATGTAAGCTCCCAGTTTCTTGAGGCTACTTTTATAAAACCAACGAATTTACTGTATTCAATGTCCCAGCCACCGGGTTTGAGTTTTATTATTTTATATAGGTAGAACTCCCATTTATCAGGGGCGGTCGAATTTAAAAATGCAATTCTGGACCAGTCTGTTGGGTTGTTTATTATGTCAAGTGCGATATCTCTTATGAGGAAAGCATCGTTACATTTAAATACACCTTCATTCTGCAATCTTTTAAATGTATCATAGCCAAGAATGTTAGACATGTCTTCTCTGTAAGCGATTATTTTGGCTATTTGCTCTTGTGTTAATTAATTTTTATATTCATTCTCATCAATGTCTCCAACTAGCGCATCGGGCATGCTGAGCACTAATTCATTTTCTGTGTTGTCCGGAGGTGCGGATAGTAAAAAAATTTTACCGATAAAATGTTTAAACATACGACCACCTCTGCCGATAATGTTTTTATACATAAAATCGTTTAATTTATATTTTCCATTTTTTGCCTTCCATATGATTATATTCTCTGCTGATGTGTTTACTCCCTCTATTATTGATGATGTAGATATGATGTTTCTTATTCCATCTTGCTCCTCGAATAATTTCACTTGAATTTGGCTTAATGACCTATGTAGTCTACCATTATGAATTCCTGTGCCTTTCTTTATTAACTTTGTTAATTTCCAATTCTTATCATAATTAACGCAAAGCCATTTTGAAAAATTATCAAGTAAAATACTTTCTTTTATTTCAGTATTCAATGTAATTATTTCAGAAACGATTTCTATATCCTTGTAAGTCCCTGCGTATATTAAAGTCTTCCCTGTGTTTTTTGATATGACATCCAGCAAGGCTGTTTTTTTCTTGTCTTTGTCTTCGCAAATATCTCGATATAATTCGTATTTTTCCAGGAAAACAGTATTGAAATCAATATGAATGAATTCCATTCCCTTTGTAAATGGATTATCTTTCAGGTTTGAAATGTTAGGAGATAAAAAATATCGCTGCTTAGCCTTCTTGCTTAATTTCAAAATTGCATTTAGTAATGATGGGGATCTCTCTTTGTCAAACTTATCACTGGCTTTGTAAAATTCGTCGACAATTAATATATCTAAATTTTCTATTTTATCAATATAACCGAAAGATCTTTCCTGAGGAAATATAAATATATTTTTTTCCGAAAGTTCGACATCAGATGTGGTTATTATTTTATATTTGTCTGAAAATTTTTTTTGCAGTCTTCTCCGTGTTTCATCTGTCAAGGCAATCGTGGGGACAATGATCACAACATTTTGTGGATTTCTTAAGGAAATAAAGGCATCTATGATAAAGCTCTTCCCAAAACTCGTTGGGGCACTTATAGCCAGGCTTTCACCGTTAATAAGTTTTTTAAGAAGTAATGATTGTTCACGATGTAATGTGACGGGAAAACTAAGACCTACATCTACCTTAAAGGCATTATAAATATATCTTTCTTGCCAAGAAGATGAGTCGATCTTTAAATAAGGATATAACCCAAGCTTCCTAATTAAATGATTAACTAATTCATTATAAGAAATGTTATTCTTATCAAAATAATCAAGAAGTCTAACTAAATTATTTCTTGCGTCAACCTCTTCTCCTTTAGAGATTAACTCATTAATATCATGACATCTATTGAATATGATATTATCCATGGCTTCATTTTCGAGTGATTTTTCCATGTGTTAATCTCCTTTAAATGAGTGAACCCGCTTCACAAACGATTCAATGATTGATTTTTTTTCTGGGACAGGAAATAAAATTAAATGGAATTTTATAGATGAGTAATTAAAAATAGATCCTATGTTTTTTTCTGTTTTTTAAAATAAGACGCTGCTCTTTCTTTGTGATATTCCATTATACTATTTCTATATTCATCGCTTAGACAGTCTGTTTCTTTTGTTATTTTGCATTCATGTAATATAAATATAGGGACGTGTATCTTTGGTTTGAGGTTATCAATGGAGTTTTGATTTGATAGCGCTTTTTTTATCTTCTCCCTTAACTCGGCATCTAGTATAAGTGTGTCAAGGTCAGATACGTTTGAGATTATACTGTTCTCTTTTCTTAATTTATCGCTTATTAGAGAATTTCCAACTGATTTAATTATACTGTTTAACCTATCGTCATTAATGCTATTATAAAATTTTGCTTCTCCAAACCAAAGGGAAAAATCACCGTCATTTATAACAATATGAACACTGTCTGCACCCTTTGCGTTATCTTGAGAATTTTGTTTGTAAAATATCTTAGGTACAACTGGTAACGCATTATAATGCTTTTTCATTATGCCATAGAGAACAATCTCTGCTAATTCACTACCTTTACTGATATCATCTTTATCGGAATCGGTTAGCCTTAGGTTTTGTGCGGCTGTCGCAAGTAAGGTATATGGATCACTTGAAAGACTGTTGCGTTCTTTGTGAGACAATGAAGTTTCTGCAATATTATCCCATATAAAATTTTGGAATTTCTTATATCTCCAATCACCATCTTCAAAATCATTTATTAAGCCTAAAATACTCTTATTTTCGTAATTAATTGAGTCATGCTCAATATAGAATGATGTAAACATATCCTCAATGACAATGTCAAAATCCATTCACGTAACCCTCAATCCTGCACGTTGCCAATGAAATATTATTAGCAATAGATTATACCAACATAGCGAGTTAGTTATAATTAAACGCAACTCGATGCCCGATGGAACTAAATCTACCATTGGTAATGGTGCAGATTCAATAAGGATATGTTAATTACTACATTCATATACATAAAAACACCTGTTAATATAATCAGGTGTTTTTATATCAGTGTTTATTTAAACAGTACAATAATGCCTATAATTATTATTTAATCGGTAATAATATAAAATGTTAGCTTTATTTATTTTATTTCAAGAATCCTCATCCCCCACCAACCCATCAAATCAAGTCGTTGTTCAAGGTATGTTGATCTGTTGTATGCTCGCCTCACCTCATTTTTATCACTATGGGCTAGAGCAGCCTCTATTACATCGGCATTAAATCCAGCTTCATTCATCGCTGTGCTTGCGATAGAACGTAGTCCATGAGCAACTAGTTTCCCACCATAACCAATCCGTTTTAGTGCGGCGTTCGCAGTCTGACTATTCATCGGTTTTCGCGGGTCGTTCCGGCTAGGGAATACATACTCACGGTTGCCGCTTATAGGTCGCATAATTTCGAGTATCTCTAGAGCTTGATCTGAGAGTGGGACGATATGTTCACGTTTAGCCTTCATTCGCTCCGCCGGGATATGCCACTCACGGTTTTCAATATCGATCTCGCTCCAAGCGGTTGATGAGGCTTCGGCGGGGCGAATTAACGTCAGCAACTGCCAATTAAGTAAACAACGGGTGGGTATCGATAGATTGCTCATCGAGATAGTATGCATTAGCTTAGGCAGCTCTTCGGGTCGTATAGTCGGCATATGTTGCTTCTTAGGCCGTTCGAATGCGTTACCAATACCAGAGGCCGGGTTAGCATCAATCAACCCGGTGTTGACGGCGAAGATCATGATTTCGTTGATGCGTTGCACTAATCGGCGAACGGTCTCTAATGCGCCCCGAGCTTTGATCGGCTCCAACACTTGGATCAGTAAACGCGCCTTAATGTCCTGAACTGGGATATTCTCGATAGATGGCAGTATGTCCTTTTCAAGAGAACGCCAGATGTCTTCAGCATGCTTAGCGCTGACGCTGGCCTGTTTCAATGCGAACCATTGCTTTGCCACGTTCAGGAAAATGCTTTCTTGAGCTATCTGCTGCTGTTCCGCTTCTGCTGCCTCTTTAGCCTGTGGATCAATACCTCTTGCTAGTATCGCGAGTTTTTCGGCACGTATTTGCCGGGCATCGGCAAGTGACAGGGCAGGGTAGGCACCGAGGCTAACCATAGTCCGTGAACTGGTGCCGGGGCGGAGGTAGCGGAAGCGCCACAATTTCTTGCCGGTGGTTTTGACTAACAGGAATAGGCCATCACCGTCGTGTAGGGTGAGGTCTTTCTCTAGGGCTTTGGCTTTTTGTACTTCGGTATGTGTGAGGGGGCGTGTAGTCCGCGCCATGTAAGGATTCTTCCATAATTGGTATACGTTTATGGCATACATTTTAACGTATACCTAAACGTATACCAATAAATCCCGGATTTAGCTGGATGTTCTCGGACTGCTACAGACACAAAAAAGCCCGCAAACCTAGGTGGTATGCGGGCTTTCCGTACTTCTCCGGACTTATCTGGTAATACCCGGATCATTATTTGGTGGAGCTGGGGGGATTTGAACCCCCGTCCGAAATTACTACACCGTCGGCACTACATGCTTAGTCCAATCTTTACATTCGCCGGTCAGCTGCGGATGGACACGCCACTAACAAACTAGCCTGATTGGATTTAACGCTTCAGCCCCAGGCAGGACATCCACGCGATCTCTTTTGGGTTTGACCTCTCTTGATCCCCGTCCTAAGAGCGGAGGCTAGGGAGAGAGGGCTCTTAGCAGGGTATTAAGCTGCTAGGGCGTAGTTTTCGTCGTTTGCGACTATTTTTTTGCGGCTTTTTACGAGGCCAACCGCCCCTCGGCATGCTCCTAGGGCTTCGCAAATCCCGTCGAATCCAGAATCAGCCCCAAGTAACTTTGTGCAGTATACCAGAAGTTTAGCCCGTTAAGCCAGAGGCTTATCGGTTGGCGTGCTTCATGATACGGGCTTTCGCCGTCTGCCACTCACGATCTTTGATGTCATCGCGCTTATCGTGTTCTTTCTTGCCTTTGGCTACGCCGATTTTGACCTTGACCCAGGCATTTTTCCAATACATGGACAGGGCAACAACGGTATAGCCTTCGCGGTTAACGCGGCCGAACAGCGAGTCCAGCTCGCGCTTGTTCAACAACAGTTTGCGGGTACGTGTCGGGTCGCAGACCACATGCGATGAAGCCACGCTGAGCGGCGTGATGGTGGCGCCAAAAAGATAGGCTTCACCGTCACGGAAGGTCACGTAGCTGTCGCTGAGGTTGGCTTTGCCGGCACGCAACGATTTGACTTCCCACCCTTGCAGGGACAAGCCCGCCTCGATTTCTTCTTCAATGAAGTATTCGAAACGTGCTCGCTTGTTTTGCGCAATGGTGGCTGAACCAGGTTTGTGAGCTTTTTTCTTTGTCATAGTGCGTTCATTATACTGGATGCGTCAGCGAAAGAAATCCTTTACCGCTCAGCACCTGCGCAATTTTTCGCATTTTTGGCTCCTGTCTTGCATAGCAGATTTTTTGTTTGCCGATAGATAAATGGTATGATTTGTATGTTTTGTGTCTCACAGGAAATGATATGCCCCAGATCAGTCGGTCTGCGTTAGTGCCGTTCAGCGCCGAGCAGATGTATCAGTTGGTTAACGATGTTCATTCTTATCCCGATTTTCTGCCAGGTTGTACCGGTAGCAGGGTGATTAACGCGTCCAACAATGAAATGACCGCCGCGGTGGACGTTGCCAAAGCCGGTATCAGCAAAACTTTTACCACGCGCAATACGCTGCTGGATAACCAGAGCATCAATATGCAACTGGTTGACGGCCCGTTCCGCAAGTTGATGGGGGGCTGGCACTTTACGCCGCTCAGCCCGGAAGCCTGTAAGGTTGAGCTGCATCTGGACTTTGAGTTCACCAACAAACTGATCGAGTTGGCGTTCGGCAAGGTATTTAAAGAGTTGGCCGGCAATATGGTGCAGGCATTCACCCAGCGGGCGAAAGAGGTTTACAGTGTCTGAGATACGGGTTGAGGTGGTTTACGCCTTGCCGGAACGTCAGTATCTGCGCAATGTGAAACTGGCAGAGGGCAGCAGCGTTGAGCAGGCCATTGTGGCCTCCGGATTGCTGGAGCTGCGCAGTGACATTGATTTGCAAAGTAACAAGGTGGGCATTTATAGCCGACCGGCCAAGTTGGGCGATGTGCTCAACGATGGCGACCGGGTGGAAATCTATCGCCCATTGATTGCCGATCCCAAAGAGCTGCGCCGTCAACGGGCAGAGAAGGCAAAAAAATAAGGCGCTGAATGCGCCTTAATTTTTATCAGAATTTTATCTTCCGAGTTGCAGCCTGTTACTGTCATGAAGAACCTGATTCGTCCCTCACGGGCCGGACGACAGTTCCTGTGCTGGTTACTTGGTCAGCGCAGGCTTGTTCTGAATATCCGTCAATACGCCAGCGCTGTTAAAGGTCAGCGTCAGAGTTTGCTGGGTGATATTTTCATGACCCGGCTGCTGGCGGAACACATAAAACCACGTCTGAGTACCGAACGGATCCTGCAGCATTGGGGTTCCCAATGTATAAGCGACCTGTTGCTGGGTCATACCTTTTTGGATTTTAGCTACGTCGGTTGACGTCAGGTAGTTCCCTTGGTTGATGTCAGGCCGGTAAACCACCTTCTCAAAAGTAGAACAGCCTGCAGTCAGCATCACAAGAACCACAGCGGCGGCAGTCAGCGTTTTACAGCGCATAGTAATCACATTCCTTTAGGGCATAGGATGCCGATGATAATAGACCTTGCAGCAGTTGGAAACCTTTACAGGGCCCCAATATGACCTCAGGAAAGTAAAAAAGTTGAGCTTTTCTATGCAGCAAGCAGTTCTTTTGCGTTCGCCAGGGTGTTTCGGGTGACTTCGCTGCCGCCAAGAAGGCGCGCCAATTCTTGCAAACGAGCACGTTTATCCAACGGTGACATCTGCGTTTCGGTTTCCGTGCCGTCAGTCTGCTTGCTGACAAACAGGTGCTGATGCCCGCAGCCGGCCACCTGTGGAAGGTGGGTGACGCACATGACTTGGGTAGATTCTCCAAGTTGACGTAACAGGCGACCAACAATGGCGGCCGTTGGGCCGCTGATGCCGACGTCCACTTCGTCGAAAATCAGCGCCGGGGTTTCCATCTTGCGTGCGGTGATCACCTGGATGGCCAGCGCAATGCGGGACAGTTCGCCGCCGGAAGCCACTTTCGCCAGCGCTTGCAGCGGTTGGCCCGGGTTGGTGGACACACAGAATTCGGTGCGGCTGGCCCCTTCAGCGCTCAAATGCTGCGGCTCGAAGCGAACGTCGATATTGAATTTGCCGTGCGGCATGGAGAGGGCCTGCATGCTGTCGGTAATCAACGTGGTCAGCTCTGCGGCGTAGTGCTGGCGCTTCTGGTGCAATTGTTCCGCTAACAGCAGCGCTTGCTGATGATGCAGAGTGACCGCCTCGTTAAGGTGTTCGTGGTCGTTCTCTTGCTGCGACAGCAACTGCTGCTCATCGAGCATCTGTTGGTGCAGCTGAGGCAGTTCCTCGGGGGCTACATGATGTTTCCGCGCCAGGTTAATTTGGCGCGACAGACGCTGTTCCAGTTCTTGCAGGCGGTTGGGGTCCAGATCCATGCGATCGGCATAGTGACGTAGTTCGTCGCTGGCCTCACTGATTTGGATCGACGCCTCTTCCAGCATGTCCAGCAGGCCGCTGAGTTTCTCATCCATGCCGACCAGCTCAACCAGCAGGTGTTTGGCGGTGTAGAGCTGGCTCAGCATATTGTTTTCTTCATCGTCGGCCAGCAATTGCAGGGTCTGCTGGCTGATGGTCAGCAGTTGGCCGCTGTTGGCCAGGCGTTTGAACTCCGAATCTATTTGTTCGAACTCACCGGCCACGGGCGCAAAGTCGTTCAGCTCTTTCAATTGGTACTGCAGCAGCTGTTGACGTGCGTCGCGCTCGATGGACTGTTGCTGATGATGCGCCAGTTCGCGACAGCTTTGGTGCCAACGCTGATAAGCCTGTTGCATCTGCGCCAGCAGGGCCGGTTCGTCGGCATAGGCGTCGAGCAGCTGTTTCTGGTGATCGGGCTTGAGCAGCAACTGGTGGGCATGCTGACCGTGGATTTGAATCAGCAACTGACCGAGTTCGCGCAGTTGCGAAAGCGGTACGGAAGTGCCGTTGATAAAGCCGCGTGAGCGGCCGTCTGCGTTGATGACCCGGCGCAGCAGGCACTCATTGCTGTCGTCCAGATGATTCTGCTCGAGCCATTGGCGTGCAGAAGGGGTATCTGCCAGTGAAAAACGGGCGCAGATATCGGCACGGGCGGCTCCCAGCCGGACGACGTTACCGTCGGCGCGGTTGCCGAGGCACAGCCCCAGCGCGTCGATGGCGATAGATTTACCGGCACCGGTTTCACCGGTAATCGCCGTCATACCCGGTTGAAAATCAATTTCCAACTCACGAACGATAGCAAAATTGCTGATGGTCAATTGCGCCAGCATGGGAACCTTCCTGTGTATAAACACATAACTGTAGTTTCATACAGTATAAACTGGTTTTATATACAGTAAAGGGGCTGGCGATATTTTTAGAACAATTTTTTAGACCAGCCCAGCTTGGTGCTTAACGTGTTGAAATAGCTGTAGTCCTTTGGATGAATAAGATTCAAATGGAAATCACTGCGGCGTATCAATACTTCCTCTCCTTCCTGGATAGGCAGCGCGATCTGGCTGTCGCAGCTGATTTCCAGATCGCTACCGATCTGCGAAAACTTCAGGCGAATGGTGCTGTTGCCGTTGATCACCAACGGACGGGCCGAGAGGGTGTGCGGGAACATCGGCACCAGCGCGATGGCTTCCAGCGATGGCGTCAGGATCGGGCCGCCGGCAGAAAGCGAGTAGGCGGTCGAACCGGTCGGAGTGGCGATAATCAGGCCGTCAGAGCGTTGCGAGAAGGCGAAGCGATCGTCGATATACACTTCGAACTCGATCATGTGCGCCACTTTACCGGGGTGCAGCACCACTTCGTTGATGGCGGTGCTGATGCGGCACTGTTGGTTCTCTTTGTGCACGATGGTTTCCAGCAGGAAGCGCTGTTCATCGATGTATTCGCCCTCCAGCACGTCGGCCAGTTGCTGCAGTGCGTTGTCGGGATCGAGATCGGTCAGGAAGCCGAGATTGCCGCGGTTAACACCGATCACTTTAATGTCGTAGCGGGCCAGAACGCGTGCAGCGCCGAGCATATTGCCGTCGCCGCCGACCACTACCGCCAGGTCGGCCTTTTGACCAATATCCGCCAGGCTGCCGGTTACTGCATCTTTTAGCCCCAAATCCTGAGCGATTTGGCGTTCAATCATCACTGAATAGCCTCGGGCGACTAACCAGTGAAACAACATCTCATGCGTTGCCAGCGCCGAAGGGTGACGCGGGTGGCCAACAATGCCAATACAGGCGAATTTTTTATTCATTGTTGTGATTTTCCTCACCGGGACCAGTTTATGCCCCACATTGTGACCGGTTGACTTGAAACCCCGGTTTTGATCCCCATAATAAGCCAAGTTGCGAGATTAATGCTAAAACGCGGAGATATTCATGAGTAGTAAAGAACAGAAGACGCCAAACGAGCAAGTCTCGGAAGAAATGGAACAGCAGGAAGTCTTGCCGGAAGCGGCTGAGGGCGTCGATCTGCGGGATGAGCGCATTGCTGAGCTGGAAGCTCAACTTGCACAAGCCCAGCAGCATGAACGCGACAGCCTGCTGCGTGCCAAAGCGGAAATGGAAAATGTCCGCCGCCGCACTGAGCTGGATATCGAAAAAGCACACAAATTTGCGCTGGAGAAGTTCTCCGGTGATCTGCTGCCGGTGCTTGATAACCTGGAGCGCGCGCTGGAACTGGCGGATAAAAACAATCCGGAACTGACGGCGATGATTGAAGGCATCGAGCTGACGCTGAAGTCCCTGCAGGACGTCGTACGCAAGTACGGGATCGAAATCGTTGGCGACATTAACGTGCCGTTCAATCCGGATGTGCACCAGGCAATGAGCCTGATGGAGTCTGCCGATCACCAGCCGAACCACGTCATGATGGTGATGCAGAAAGGCTATACGCTGAATGGTCGCCTGCTGCGCCCGGCGATGGTGGCGGTTTCCAAAGCCAAGGCTTAAGCCGAATTCAATAAGGAAAAGGCACCTGCGGGTGCCTTTTTTGCGTCTGGGTTAAGCCTGCGGCAGTCGCGGTAGCCAGTCAATAGGCGCCAACCCCTGCTGTTCCAACAGTTGGTTGGTCTGCGAAAAGTGGCGACAGCCGAGGAAGCCACGGTGGGCGGAGAGCGGCGAAGGGTGCGGCGCTTTCAACACGTGGTGGCGGTTGCGATCGATAAAGTTGCCTTTTTTCTGCGCATGCGATCCCCACAGCAGGAACACTATGCCTTCGCGGTTTTCATTCAGCGCGGCGATCACTCGGTCGGTAAAGGTTTCCCAGCCCAG
Source organism: Serratia liquefaciens (assembly GCA_012719855.1). Classification (GTDB taxonomy): domain Bacteria; phylum Pseudomonadota; class Gammaproteobacteria; order Enterobacterales; family Enterobacteriaceae; genus Serratia; species Serratia liquefaciens_A. Next base: position 71,748 of record JAAXZN010000058.1, read on the forward strand.
TTTGGCGTGGGAATGCGCCTGGCCGCCTTCAACGGTCAATACCGTGTTCAACAACAGCACACCCTGTTCCGCCCAGCTTTGCAGGTAGCCATGACTGGGGCGTTCAAAGTCCGGGATATCCGTCGCCAGCTCCTTATACATGTTCACCAGCGAAGGGGGAGCGGGCACGCCAGGGAGCACCGAGAAGGACAGCCCGTGAGCCTGATTCGGGCCGTGATAGGGATCCTGACCGAGGATCACCACCTTCACGTCCGCCAGCTCGGTATAACGAAAGGCGTTGAACACGTCTTTTTGCGGTGGATAAATGGTCTTACCGGCCTGGCGTTCAGCGGCAACAAAGGCAAGCGTTTCATGAAAATAGGGCTGCTCTTTCTCCTTGCCGATAACATCATGCCAGGTTAGGGAGGTGGACATAAACGCTCTCCTTTGTTTTCGTTAACAATTCACTGGGCATAGCTTACCGTTTAGTGCCACGCAGCGAAACCCGCTTTTCTTTTTCCACCGCAGCCCTGCATGCAAATATTTTTTAAAATTTACAAAAATAATTGCGATGTGTTCTACGGGGAAAATTGACATAAAACATAAACTTGCCCATTCACGCCATGAGGCCACCCCGCAAAAATTGACTTTAATCAAAGAATTGCCCCAGCCAGACTGGTATACAGAACAACAAGACAACAATGGTTTTACCAAATGGCCGAAACCAACATTGGGTTTTTTTCGAAGTAGAATTTTTCGCCCTTGTACGGAGGCAACAAAATGATTACTGGTATTCAAATCACTAAAGCGAACGACCAGGCGCTGGTGAACTCTTTCTGGCTGCTGGACGACGAAACATCAGAAGCCCGCTGCGTTTGCGCTAAAGCCAACTATGCGGAAGATCAGGTGGTACCGGTCAGCGAACTGGGCCAGATCGAATATCGCGAAGTGCCGTTGGAAATGCAATCGACCGTTCGCGTTGAAGGTGGTCAGCACCTGAACGTAAACGTGCTGCGTCGCGAAACGCTGGAAGATGCGGTTAAGCATCCGGAAAAATACCCGCAGCTGACTATCCGCGTGTCCGGCTATGCGGTGCGTTTCAACTCGCTGACGCCAGAACAGCAGCGTGACGTTATTACACGTACCTTTACCGAAAGCCTGTAATTCTTCGCACGCTTAATAAGGGAGCTTCGGTTCCCTTTTTTTCTGGCCGCAACGGCCAGAAAGTGAATCCGGATCACATTCCTCGCAAAGATAATTCTTCTCATTACAGAACTGCTCCGACCTGCCGATAGCTACATCAGCACCCAATGAGGTGCGGCATTGATAAGTCTATCGACAAGGAGTCGGCATGAGTATGTCTTTGAGTTTTACCTCTGCGATCGCCCCTGCAGCCATTCAGCCCCCGATGGTGCGTACGCAGCCAGAACCGCTGAGTTCCGCGCAGCCTGTAGAAACTTCTGCAACAAAGGCCCCGGTGGCCACGCTTTCCCAAAACAGCCTGAACGCCCAGAGCCTGCTGAACACGCTGGTCAGCGAGATGTCGGCAGCCGCGCCGGCGGCGGCGAATCAGGACGTGACGCGCGGGCAGCAGTCGCAGAAGGGGGACTATACGCTGGCGTTACTGGCTAAAGACGTTTACAGCACCGGCAGCCAGGGTGTCGAAGGTTTCAACCGGTTGAGTGCCGACGCCCTGCTGGGTGCCGGCATTGACCCTGCCAGTCTGCAGGATGCGGCGTCGGGTTTTCAGGCCGGGATTTACACGGATAATCAGCAGTATGTGTTGGCCTTCGCCGGCACCAATGATATGCGCGACTGGTTGAGCAACGTGCGCCAGGCGACCGGCTATGACGATGTGCAGTACAATCAGGCGGTATCCCTTGCGAAAAGCGCCAAGGCAGCCTTTGGTGATGCGCTGGTGATCGCCGGTCATTCGCTTGGCGGCGGTCTGGCGGCTACGGCAGCGCTGGCTACGGGCACGGTGGCGGTGACTTTTAACGCTGCGGGGGTTTCCGACTATACGCTGAATCGTATGGGGATCGATCCGGCAGCGGCGAAGCAGGATGCACAAGCGGGGGGTATCCGCCGTTACAGCGAGCAATACGACATGCTGACCGGAACGCAGGAATCCACTTCGCTGATCCCGGATGCCATCGGGCATAAAATCACGCTGGCCAATAACGACACCCTGAGCGGCATTGACGACTGGCGCCCGAGCAAACACCTGGATCGCAGCCTGACGGCTCACGGGATTGATAAGGTGATCAGCTCGATGGCGGAGCAAAAGCCATGGGAGGCGAAGGCCAATGCCTGAACGGCGGCGCCTATGGCAGACGTTAATGGTCGCCACGCTGGCGGTAATCGCGATCGCCGGTTTGCTGATGATGGCTAAGGAACAACAGATGAATCAGGAAATTTCTCCGTTTAACGGGCACGGCAATCTGGTACTGGCTCAGGCGGTGGCGCGTGGTGACACTAACGGGATTGCCGAGCAGGCAACTCAGGCGCGCCTGCAGGAGCAAGGGGACCGTCAGGTCACTTTGCTGCAATGGGCCATACTGTCGCAGCAACCGCAAAGCCTAAGCTCGCTGCTGGCGTTGGGTGCCGATGCAACCACTCCGGGCCTGGATGGCAACAGTGCGTTGCATACCGCCGCTGCGGTGCAGGACCCGCAGTATCTGCGATTGTTGTTGGCACACGGGGTACCGATGAATCCGCGCAATGCGGTGACTGGCGCTACGCCGCTGGCAGCGGCGGTATTGGCGGGGCGGGAAGAGCAAGTGCGGTTGCTGTTGGTGTCCGGTGCCGATGTCACGCTGAGCGATCGGCTGGGGGATACGCCTTTGCACCTGGCGGCAAAAATCAATGCGCCGCAGTTGGCGCTGATGCTGTTGCAGGCGGGGGCGGACGCCAAAGCGTGCAATCAGCAAGGCGTGGCCTTCCAGTTCTATTTATCGCAGACGCCGACGGCATTGCAGAATGAAGAAATGCGCGATCGCTATCGTCAACTGAACGCCTGGCTGAAAGCCCATCAACAGGCGGCGCAATACGGACAGCAGTAACGGGGCATAAAAAAACCGCCTGCAGAAAGAGAGGCGGTTTTTATTCACTGCGGTGGTATTACTTCGCGCCGCTGTCCTCTGGCTTGGCCTTTGGCTGGCGGCGTTTGCCTACGTTTTTCGCATCGCGATGACGTACTTTCACCTTGGCTTTTTCTTTGTTCTTTTCTTTGTCTGAGGCGCGCTTGGCCAGTACCTTCTTCGAAGGCTTGCCGTTGCTCTTTTCGCTTGGCACTTTGGTTGATGGACGCAGCTCATCGATCACACGTGCTTTCAGCGGCTCGTTCAGATAACGGCCCACTTTGCCCAGCAGCAGGTGGTCGTGTGCTTCAACCAACGAAATTGCGGTGCCTTTGCGCCCGGCACGACCGGTACGGCCGATACGGTGCAGGTAGGTATCTGCGGTGCGCGGCATGTCGAAGTTGAACACGTGGGTGATATCCAGGATATCCAGACCACGGGCGGCAACGTCGGTAGCGACCAGCACGTTGACACGGCCGTCCATCATGCGTTTTACCGCTTCGTTGCGCTTGGCCTGCACCATTTCGCCTTCGAGGTAGCAGGTGTTGATGCCTGCCTCGCGCAGCCAGCCGGCCAACTCATGCACACGCTCACGTTTGCGCACGAAGATCACGGATTTCTGCACATCCGGCTGCTGCAGCAAGTGCACCAACAGGGCGGTTTTATGCTGTACGTCGTCGGCGCGGTAGTACCATTGCAGGATCTTTTTACGTTCGCGGCGTGACGGATCGGCTTCGACCTCTACCGGTTCTTTCAGAATGCGTTCGGCGAATTCGCGGATGGCATCGCCTTCCAGCGTCGCTGAGAACAGCAGGGTCTGGTTACGCCAGCGGGTCTCGGCGGAAATGGTTTCGATGTCCTGCGCGAAGCCCATGTCGAGCATGCGGTCGGCTTCATCGAGGATCAGCGTCTCTACCGCGCGGCAGTCGAAGTTTTCTTCTTTAATATACTGCAGCAGGCGGCCGGTGGTCGCGACCACCACGTCCTGGTTTTCACTGAAGACTTCCGCGTGGTTCATATAAGCGACGCCGCCGGTGATGGTGGCGATATCCAGCGAAGTATGAGCAGCCAGTTCACGAGCCTGATCGGCTACCTGCATCGCCAGCTCGCGCGTTGGCGTCAGGATCAGTACGCGCGGTGGGCCGGACTTCTTGCGTGGGAAGTCGAGCAGATGTTGCAATACCGGCAGCAAAAATGCCGCGGTCTTGCCGGTGCCGGTTGGCGCCGAACCCAATACGTCGCGCCCATCCATCGCAGGCGGGATCGCCTCGGCTTGAATGGCGGTTGGGCGTTCGTAGCCTTTATCGCGCAGGGCGTTTATCAGGCGTTCATCGAGTTCGAGTTCGGAAAAATTGGTTACTGTCATGGTCTACCTCTACTTGGGGCGCCGATTATAGACGGGTTGGCCGCGTTCTTCACCTATTTAAGCGGAAAGCATCTCTTTTCCCAAAAATCAGATTGCCTTATGCTACGCCAGTTTTGTCTTCAGGTGGTTATTGTGAGTACTCAATCGAAAGCAAATTTCACCCCGCGTCGCGGTGGTTTTACCTTTAAGCAGTTTTTTGTTGCTCACGATCGCTGTGCAATGAAAGTGGGCACCGATGGCGTGCTGCTCGGCGCATGGGCGCCTTTGGCGCAGACACAACGCGTGCTGGATATCGGCAGCGGCAGCGGGCTGATCGCGCTGATGCTGGCGCAGCGTTCCGCCGAAAACGTGCGCATTGATGCAGTGGAGCTGGACGAGGCTGCCGCAGCACAGGCGCATGACAACGTGCAGGAGTCTCCCTGGTCTCAGCGCATCCAGGTGCATGCGCAAGACATTCACCATTATGCTCAGCGTCATGCCGGTGAATATGATCTGATCGTCAGCAACCCACCGTATTTCGAACCGGCTGTCGCCTGCCGCGACCAGGCACGCCACAACGCGCGTTATACCGAAACGCTTACCCACGACGCCTTACTGGAAAGTGCGGAACGGTTGATTGCCCCACAGGGGACTTTTTGCGTAGTGCTGCCGCATGATATTGGTGAGGCCTTTGAAAGTAATGCACAACGCCGTGGATGGCATACTGCGCAACGGCTGAACGTCAGCGATCGCGCCGATACGCCGTTGCATCGTGTGCTGCTGGCTCTGACCCGTCAACCGACGGAAGAAAAAGCGGCGCAAAGCCTGGCGATAAAGCTGGCTGATGGCAGTTACACCGAGGCGTTCCGCCGTTTGATTACCGATTTCTACCTGTTCTATTGAAATGAAAAGGGCGCCACAGTGGGCGCCCTTGCGGTATCGCTGCTAGGGTTGCAGTATGGTTGGCAGCGCTTCCGGCAGCATATCCGGGTAGTCCAGCGTATAGTGCAGCCCGCGACTTTCTTTACGCGCCATGGCGCTGCGTACGATCAATTCTGCCACTTGCACCAGATTTCGCAGTTCCAGCAGATTGTTGGAGATACGGAAGTTGGCGTAGTACTCATCAATTTCCGCCTGCAGCGTATTGATGCGGCGTAACGCACGTTCCAACCGTTTGGTGGTGCGCACGATCCCAACGTAGTCCCACATAAACAGCCGCAATTCATGCCAGTTATGCTGAATGACCACTCGCTCATCTGCATCATCCACCCGGCTCTCATCCCACTGCGGCAGCTGTTTCGCCAGCTTGATGAACGGCAGGCGCATCATGATATCTTCTGCCGCCGACCAGCCGTAAACCAAACACTCCAGCAGCGAGTTGGACGCCATTCGATTGGCGCCATGCAGGCCGGTATAGCTGACTTCGCCAATGGCATACAGCCCGTCCAGATCGGTACGGCCATGCTGATCGACCATTACGCCGCCACAGGTGTAGTGCGCGGCGGGTACGATGGGGATCGGCTGCGTAGTCAGATCGAAGCCCAGCGTCAGCAGTTTTTCATGGATCATCGGGAAATGCTGAGTAATGAATTCAGCCGGTTTATGGCTGATATCCAGATACATGCAGTCCGCACCCAGCCGCTTCATTTCGTGGTCGATGGCGCGGGCAACCACATCTCGCGGCGCCAATTCGCCTCGTGGGTCAAAGTCGGGCATAAAGCGGCTGCCGTCCGGGCGCTTCAGATAAGCCCCTTCACCGCGCAGGGCTTCGGTTAGCAGGAAGTTTCGCGCTTGCGGATGGAACAGGCAGGTCGGGTGAAACTGGTTAAATTCGAGGTTGGCGACGCGGCACCCCGCACGCCAGGCCATGGCGATACCGTCTCCGGAAGAGATGTCCGGGTTGGTGGTGTACTGGTACACCTTGGCCGCACCGCCGGTAGCCAGCACCACCGTTTTGGCACGGTAGGTTTCTACCTGCTCCAGCTCGCGGTTCCAGACGTAGGCGCCGACCACTCTGCGGGTGCCCGGCAGGCCGATTTTGTTGGAGGTGATCAGATCGACCGCATTGCGGCGTTCCATCACGCAAATATTGGGGTGGGCGCTTGCTTTCCCTACCAGTGTGGTCTCTACTTCTTTACCTGTAGCATCGGCGGCATGCAGGATACGGCGGTGGCTGTGCCCCCCCTCCCGCGTCAGGTGGTAATGTTCTTCGCCCTGGGCGTTGACTTCAGTGTCGAACAAGACCCCTTGATCAATCAGCCACTGCACGCAGTGGCGCGCATTGCCTGCGATAAACTCAACGGCGTCTCTGTCACACAGGCCGGCTCCGGCAATCAAAGTGTCATCAACGTGTGAGGCAATACTGTCCGTTTCATCGAAAACCGCGGCGATCCCGCCTTGGGCATAGAATGTGGCTCCTTCGTTGAGCGGCCCCTTGCTGAGTACGGTAACCTTGCAATGCTGCGCCAGGCGCAACGCCAGTGACAAGCCCGCAGCACCGCTGCCGACGATCAGTACATCGCTAACATGTTCAGATGATGGTTGCATAACGTATGATGTGTGCAGAAGAAGAGTGAAATTCATGTTAGCCTAATTGTCCGGGCAAAAGCCACGGATGGGTGACATCAACATAAAAAACAATGGCAATATGGAACTTCGCGTTCTGTATGAACTCCAAGCGAGTGCTTGCTCAGGAAAATAATGTATGGCTGGCAGTACAATTTTACGCGTGGAGACGGATTTGGGGAGAGTTTACCTCGGATGAGCGAGCAGTTAACGGATCAAGTTCTGGTTGAGCGGGTCCAAAAGGGCGATCAGAAATCGTTTAACTTACTGGTGATTCGTTACCAGCATAAAGTTGCGAGTCTCGTTTCCCGGTATGTACCGCAGGGCGATGTGCCGGATGTGGTGCAGGAGTCGTTTATTAAAGCCTATCGCGCACTGGAATCATTCCGTGGGGATAGCGCTTTCTATACCTGGTTGTATCGGATTGCCGTAAACACGGCAAAGAATTATTTGGTTGCTCAGGGCCGTCGTCCGCCGTCCAGCGATGTGGATGCCAACGACGCCGAAAATTACGAAAGTGCGGGTGCACTGAAAGAAATTTCGAACCCTGAGAACTTAATGTTGTCAGAAGAGCTGAGACAGATAGTTTTCCGTACCATTGAGTCTCTCCCTGAGGATCTTCGCATGGCGATTACCCTGCGGGAGTTGGATGGTCTAAGCTACGAAGAGATAGCGGCCATCATGGATTGCCCGGTCGGAACGGTACGTTCGCGTATTTTCCGCGCCAGGGAGGCTATCGATAATAAAGTTCAACCGCTGATTCAACGTTAGCAATGGCGGACACAGGAAGGGTACTTAGGCATGCAGAAAGAAAAGCTTTCCGCTCTGATGGATGGAGAATCGCTCGACAGCGAGCTACTGAGTTCATTGTCTAAAGACAGGGCGCTTCAACAAAGCTGGCAGAGCTATCACCTGATACGTGACACACTACGGGGTGATATCGGGCAAGTCATGCATTTCGATATCGCAGATCGTGTTGCTGCTGCACTTGAGAAAGAACCCGCACGTCTGGTTCCTTCTGCAGTGCCGGAGTCTCAGCCGCAACCGCACACCTGGCAGAAAATGCCGTTCTGGGACAAAGTTCGTCCCTGGGCCAGCCAGATCACACAGATTGGCATGGCGGCCTGCGTGTCGCTCGCGGTGATTGTCGGCGTTCAGCAGTACAATCAGCCGACAGAGCAATCGGCTGCCGCTGAATCACCGGCGTTCACTACCCTGCCAATCATGGGGCAGGCGTCACCGGTTAGCCTCGGCGTGCCGGCAGACAGTTTCTCTACCGGCAGCGGACAACAGCAGCAGGTGCAGGAACAGCGCAAACGTATTAACGCTATGCTGCAAGATTATGAGTTGCAACGTCGTTTGCATTCTGATCAGCTGCAGCTTGAGCAAAGCACACCACAACAGGCTGCCGTTCAGGTTCCCGGAACTCAGTCTTTAGGAATGCAACAGCAGTAATGAAGCAAATTTGGTTCTCCGTCTGTCTATTGACGGGCAGCCTGCTCTACTCAAGCATCGCCCCGGCGCAGCCCACTGCGTCCGGGGCGTTGTTGCAACAGATGAGCAGTGCCAGCCGTTCGCTCAATTATGAACTCGCCTATATCAGCATCAGCAAGCAGGGGATTGAATCGCTGCGCTATCGTCATGCGATGATCGATCAATTGCCGCTCGGCCAACTGCTGCATATGGATGGTCCACGCCGTGAAGTGTTACAACGCGGCGGCGGGATCAGCTATTTCGAACCCGGCCTGGAACCCTTTACGCTGTCCGGCGATCACATCGTCGATGCGTTGCCGGCGATTGTTTATGCCGATTTCAGCCGCCTGGCGAAATATTACGATTTCATCTCCGTTGGCAGCACCCGTATTTCCGATCGTCCCTGCGAAGTGATCCGCGTGGTTGCGCGTGATGGCTCACGCTATAGCTATATAGTCTGGATGGACGAAGATACCAAGCTGCCACTGCGGGTGGATCTGATCGATCGCGACGGCGAAACGCTGGAGCAATATCGGGTGATTTCGTTCGTGGTCGGACCGCAAGTGCAAGGCGTGATGGAAGGGCTGATCAAAGCTAACCTGCCGCCGTTGCTGTCGCTGCCTGCGGTAGATAAAATCAAGCTGAGCTGGAGCACGGGCTGGTTACCGGCTGGGGTGGACGAGGTGGCGCGTAATCGCCGTAAACTGCCGAATGTGACAGAGCCGGTAGAGTCACGGCTTTACAGCGATGGTTTATTCAGCTTCTCGGTCAATATCAGCCCTGCGGGCAGCGGTGCAGGCCAGCAGTATTATCGCCAGGGTCGACGCACGATTCAGACCGAAGTGCGTAACGGCAATGAGATTACCATTGTTGGCGAATTGCCGCCGGCAACGGCTAAACGTATTGCTGACAGTATTTCTTTCAAGGTATCGCCACAATGATGAAAGAGTGGGCCACGGTAGTCTCGTGGAAACAGGGCGTAGCGCTGTTGCGTTGTGAACCGAAAGCCGGATGCGGTAGCTGCAATGCCCGTTCTGGCTGCGGGGCGCGTGCGTTGAATGAGCTGGTGCCCGAAACCGAGCACCAGCTGCAGGTGCGCATCGAGCAGCCGCTCGAGCCGGGCCAGCGGGTTGAAGTCGGCATTGCCGAAGGCAGCCTGTTGCGTTCAGCGATGCTGGTGTACCTGACACCGCTGGTGGGCATGATGCTGGGCGGCAGCCTGTTGCAATACTGGCTCGGCACCGACGCTTCGGCCGCGCTCGGTGCCTTGTTGGGCGGTGGGCTGGCCTTTATTCTGGCTCGCAGCCTGGCACAACGTCTTGGCGAACAAGCAAATTACCAACCTATCGTTTTACAAATCGGTTTACCGCCTGGGGCCATGCGCCTGCAGACGGAAAACGAATCCCTGCTTTAAAACTGCTGCCGTGTCACCGCCGGTTATGGTAGGCGGGGATGCGGCTGTAGATCATATGCTCCAGCAGTGCGATAAACAGATCGGCGCTGAGCAGCGAAAAATACCCTATCGTAAACAGAGCATTGCCCTGATTATCCAGCAGGCGGATCGTGCCATGCCGTGGATTATTCTCTAACTCGCGGATCTGCTCAATCGGGATAGATCCTTGCGCTGTAAGCAGTGCATTGGCGCTCAGCTTCAGCGTTTGGATCTGTTTCCCTTTCCGGTTGCCGGGCAACAAATGACTCAGCCAGCGCGCGCCGCAGCTGAAATAGTGAAACGACAGCACTTCCCCCTGATACAACGCATTCAGCGCCAGCGGCCCACGTTGCTGGATCTGCTGATTGATAAGGGTATCGGCCAGCCGCCAGGAGTGAGACAGGTTGCTGAACACCGGGCACCAGGGGTGTTCCGCCGAGGTACGAAAGGCCATTACGTCGAACAATCCGCCAAAAAAGCGGCCACAGCGAAAACGATAAATATCCCCAATTTTTTCAAAGGGAACAAAGCGTTCCTTGTGAGTTCGTTGGTTCATCACCCGAACGCCGTGTTCGTACAGACGATAGGTCAACGCCGGCCGCAGAAAGTGGCGCAGCGCCAGAAGAATACAGCCGAGTAGAATAGTGGCTGCGCCGGTTTGCAGTAGGGTCAGTATCGCACTTTCATCCATATTGCTCAGCAGCGGCAGTAACAGCAGTGCCGCACCAATGGTTAACAGCAGCGCAGCCGCCGTCAGAATGCCCCAATTGACCTTAGAAAAATCGTGCCGGCTCAGCATTTGCCCTTTATCGATCATTTTGCACCTTCCAATCAACACGCAGAGATATGCTGGTGAACCCCGGTGGGCATGCCGATGTAGTGCCCTAAATTATGTTTTGTCGCGGTGTTCACCCTCATTTCTATAGAAGCCGCCGGGTAGCGTATATGGGGTTTTTCCTAAAGCCACAGGCACAAAGTGCAATTCTAAGATGTTGATCCGGATATTATTTTATCAATAACTCGGAGAGGGTTTATTGCGTTATTGGCGGTTATGTATTACTGCCGGATCTCATCGATGACGGCGAAAGGTATGCGAGCGGTAAAGGCGGTTGCAACTTGGTGTGGCGAGCACGCTGAGTTTTGTTAACATCGGCTTTCATAACCCGGAGCGCTCTGTAACATTAAAGTGCACATAATAGAATGCCTTCACTGCACCGATCGCTAGGTTTTCAGTGTTGTGACATGTAGAATGCAGCGATTCAGGCGCAAGACGGCCGAACCCATTCACTGTCGCTTTAGGTCCATGCGGGTTTCTATAGGCGAGTAATTCAGAAATACCAAGGCAGAAAAACTTTTATAATGAAGCATATACGAAATTTCTCCATTATTGCCCACATTGACCACGGTAAGTCGACGCTGTCCGACCGCATCATTCAAATTTGCGGTGGCTTGACCGAACGTGAAATGGCTGCGCAGGTGCTCGATTCTATGGATCTGGAGCGCGAGCGCGGCATTACCATCAAAGCGCAGAGCGTCACGCTGGATTATAAGGCGCAGGATGGTCAAACCTATCAGCTCAACTTTATCGACACCCCAGGGCACGTTGACTTCTCTTACGAGGTTTCGCGCTCACTGGCCGCCTGTGAGGGCGCGCTGCTGGTGGTCGATGCCGGGCAGGGCGTAGAAGCTCAAACGCTGGCCAACTGTTACACCGCGCTGGATATGGATCTGGAAGTGGTGCCGGTACTGAACAAAATTGACTTGCCGGCTGCCGATCCTGACCGCGCCGCGCAGGAAATTGAAGATATCGTTGGCATCGACGCGACCGACGCGGTGCGTTGTTCCGCCAAAACCGGTGTTGGCGTGCCGGAAGTGCTCGAACGCCTGGTGCGCGATATTCCTGGGCCGCAAGGCGATCCGGATGCGCCTCTGCAAGCTCTGATCATCGACTCCTGGTTCGATAACTACCTGGGCGTAGTTTCCCTGGTGCGCGTTAAAAACGGCACCATGCGCAAGGGCGACAAGATCAAGGTTATGAGCACCGGCCAAACCTACAACGCCGATCGTCTGGGTATCTTCACGCCGAAGCGTGTCGATCGCGACGTGTTGAACTGTGGCGAAGTGGGCTGGTTGGTTTGCGCAATCAAAGATATCCTCGGCGCGCCGGTGGGCGATACCCTGACGTTGGCACGCCAGCCGGCGGACAAAGCCTTGCCGGGCTTCAAAAAAGTGAAGCCGCAGGTTTATGCGGGCCTGTTCCCGATCAGTTCCGACGACTATGAGTCCTTCCGCGATGCGTTGGGCAAGCTGAGCCTGAACGATGCCTCCCTGTTCTATGAGCCAGAGAGCTCCACCGCGCTGGGCTTCGGCTTCCGTTGTGGCTTCCTCGGCCTGCTGCACATGGAGATCATTCAGGAACGTCTGGAACGTGAATACGATCTGGAACTGATCACCACCGCACCGACGGTAGTGTATGAAGTGGAAACCACCAGCAAAGAGACTATTTACGTTGATAGTCCGTCCAAGCTGCCGCCGCTGAACAATATCGAAGAGCTGCGTGAGCCGATCGCCGAGTGTCACATGCTGATGCCGCAGGAATTCCTGGGGAATGTTATCACGCTGTGTATCGAAAAACGCGGCGTGCAAACCAACATGGTTTATCACGGCAATCAGGTTGCGCTGACTTACGAAATCCCGATGGCGGAAGTGGTACTCGACTTCTTCGACCGTCTGAAGTCCACGTCACGCGGTTATGCGTCGCTGGATTACAACTTCAAACGCTTCCAGACCTCTGACATGGTGCGTGTCGACGTATTGATCAACAACGAGCGTGTGGATGCGCTGGCGCTGATTACTCACCGTGACAATTCGCAATACCGTGGCCGTGAGCTGGTGGAGAAGATGAAAGAGCTGATCCCGCGTCAGCAGTTCGATATCGCCATTCAGGCGGCGATCGGCACCCATATCATCGCGCGTGCCACGGTGAAACAGCTGCGTAAAAACGTTCTGGCAAAATGCTACGGCGGCGACGTCAGCCGTAAGAAGAAGCTGTTGCAGAAACAGAAAGACGGTAAGAAACGCATGAAACAGGTGGGTAACGTAGAGTTGCCGCAAGAAGCGTTCCTGGCCATTCTGCACGTTGGCAAAGACAGTAAGTAAGCGATAAGTTCGCGTAACTAGGGAGTTTGCATGGCGAATATGTTTGCCCTGATCCTGGCGCTGGCAACGTTGGTCACCGGGATCATTTGGGCCTTTGAGCGCTTTAGATGGGCGCCTGCCCGCCGGGCCAAGATTGCGGCGGTAAATGCACAAACCGCGGGTGCCGTGGACGATAAAACGCTGGCCAAAGTGGCGAAACAACCGGGTTGGATTGAAACCGGCGCGTCAGTGTTCCCGGTATTGCTGCTGGTCTTCGTGGTGCGTTCGTTTATTTACGAACCTTTCCAAATCCCGTCCGGTTCAATGATGCCGACGTTATTGATTGGCGATTTTATTCTGGTGGAGAAATATGCCTACGGCATTAAAGATCCTATTACCCAGACCACGCTAATTGAAACCGGTCATCCGAAACGCGGTGATATCGCGGTATTTAAATATCCGCTGGATCCGAAGCTGGATTATATCAAGCGCGTGATCGGCCTGCCGGGCGACCGTGTAAGTTACGATCCGGTCAATAAGCGTGTGACCGTTCAGCCATCCTGTACTGGCGGTCAGTCATGCGATACCGCGTTAGCAGTGACTTACAACGATGCACAGCCAAGCGACTTTGTGCAGTTGTTCAGCCGCAGCGGCATGGGCGAAGCCAGCAACGGTTTTTACCAGATCCCGCTGAGCGACAACGTGCCACAGGGCGGTATCCGTCTGCGTGAACGCCAGGAGACGCTGGGTTCGGTTTCTCACCATATTCTGACCGTGCCGGGCACGCAGGATCAGGTGGGCGCTTACTACCAGCAGCCGGGTAAACAGTTGGCGGAGTGGGTTGTGCCGGCGGGTCATTACTTCATGATGGGTGATAACCGCGACAACAGCGCCGACAGCCGTTACTGGGGCTTCGTGCCGGAGAAAAATCTGGTGGGTAAAGCCACGGCTATCTGGATGAGTTTTGAAAAGCAGGAAGGCGAATGGCCTACCGGCGTAAGATTTAGCCGCATCGGTGGAATTCATTAATCCAGTGTTTCTACCCTATGAATTTCAAGCTGTAGCTAGGCGACCAGCTCGCTCATCCCCAGGCGCTTACTCAAGTAAGTAACTGGGGGGAGCGAGTGCAGGTAACAACGCTATAGTTTGAAAGGCGACGGGTATATTAACGCAGCATTATATTTCCACTCGTTGTAGAATACCGGCTCGAGCGATAAAAAGTTGGCTCCCTGTTGGGAGCCACTGCAAACGAAACAGCTTTGGATTGGCTTTCGGCGAAGCAGGCCTGTTCCGTATGCTGCAAGTTTTTGACGCATTCTTGATCTATTGGTAACTCATGAACCCCATCGTAATAAATAGGCTGCAGCGGAAGCTGGGCTACACTTTTCAACAGCAGGAGCTCTTACTGCAAGCGTTAACTCACCGTAGCGCCAGCAGTAAACACAATGAACGTCTTGAGTTTCTGGGTGACTCTATTCTTAGTTTTGTCATCGCCAACGCGCTCTACCATCGTTTTCCTCGCGTAGACGAGGGTGATATGAGCCGCATGCGTGCCACGCTGGTGCGCGGCAACACGCTGGCGGAGATGGGGCGCGAGTTCGATCTGGGCGAGTGTCTTCGCCTCGGGCCGGGTGAGTTGAAAAGTGGTGGATTCCGCCGCGAATCAATCCTGGCGGATACGGTGGAAGCTTTAATTGGCGGCGTGTTCCTGGATAGCGATATTCAAACTGTTGAACGACTGATTTTGGACTGGTATCGCAGCCGGTTGGACGAAATCAGCCCCGGTGATAAGCAGAAAGACCCCAAAACCCGTTTACAGGAGTTTTTGCAAGGTCGTCATCTGCCGTTACCTTCTTATCTGGTGGTGCAGGTTCGCGGTGAGGCGCACGATCAGGAGTTTACTATCCACTGTCAGGTGAGTGGTTTGAGCGAGCCCGTGATGGGTACCGGCTCAAGCCGTCGTAAAGCCGAGCAGGCGGCAGCGGAACAAGCGCTGAAAAATCTGGAGCTTGAATGAGCGAAGTAAAACAATACTGTGGTTTTATTGCGATAGTCGGTCGTCCCAACGTGGGCAAATCCACGTTGTTGAACCAACTGCTGGGGCAAAAAGTCTCCATCACCTCGCGTAAACCGCAGACGACCCGTCACCGCATTATGGGTATCGACACCGATGGCGCCTATCAGGCCATTTACGTCGACACCCCGGGTCTGCACATCGAAGAAAAGCGCGCCATCAACCGTTTGATGAACCGCGCCGCCAGCAGCTCAATCGGCGACGTCGAGCTGGTGATCTTCGTGGTGGAAGGCACTAACTGGACCGCCGACGATGAAATGGTGGTCAACAAACTGCGCAGCCTGAAATGCCCGGTCTTGCTGGCGATCAACAAGGTCGACAACGTTACCGACAAGTCCAAGCTGCTGCCGCACATTGCGTTCCTCAGCCAACAGATGAACTTCCTCGATGTGGTGCCGATCTCCGCTGAGAAAGGCATGAATGTCGATACCATCGCCGCGATCGCGCGCAAGGTATTGCCGGAAGCGGAACACCACTTCCCGGACGATTACATCACCGACCGTTCCCAGCGCTTTATGGCGTCGGAAATCATCCGTGAAAAACTGATGCGTTTCCTCGGTGAAGAACTGCCTTATTCGGTGACGGTTGAGATCGAACAGTTCGTGCCGAACGAGCGCGGTGGTTACAACGTGCACGGTCTCATCCTGGTTGAGCGCGAAGGCCAGAAGAAGATGGTCATCGGCAACAAGGGCGCGAAGATCAAAACCATCGGTATCGAAGCCCGTCAGGACATGGAACAGATGTTTGAAACCAAAGTGCATCTGGAACTGTGGGTGAAAGTGAAATCGGGCTGGGCGGACGACGAACGTGCGTTGCGTAGCCTGGGCTATACCGACGACCTGAAATAACATCTCCAATGGACGGCTGGGAGCGCGCTTTCGTCCTGCATGGACGACCGTACAGTGAAACCAGCCTGATGCTGGATATGTTCACGGAAGGTCATGGACGGGTGCGTTTGCTGGCAAAAGGCGCGCGCAGCCGTCGTTCTAATCTGAAGGGTTGTCTACAGCCCTTTACCCCTCTGTTAGTCCGCTGGGGCGGTCGTGGCGAAGTCAAAACGCTGCGTAACGCCGAAGCGGTGTCCCTGGGTTTACCTCTTAGCGGCATGATGCTGTACAGCGGCCTCTACGTGAATGAACTGCTGTCACGGGTGCTGGAGCAAGAAGCCAATTATTCGGTATTGTTCTTCGACTATCTGCAATGTTTGCAGGCGCTGGCGGCAGAAGACGTTTCGCCGGAGCAGGCACTGCGCCAGTTCGAATTGGCCTTGCTGAATCATCTGGGTTACGGTCTGGACTTCCTGCACTGCGCCGGCAGCGGCCTGCCGGTCGATGACGGCATGACCTACCGCTACCGTGAGGAAAAAGGCTTTATCGCCAGCCTGGTGGTGGATCACTACAGCTTTACCGGCCGCGAACTGCGCGCGCTGGCGGAGCGTCAGTTCCCTGATGTGCAAACCTTGCGTGCCGCCAAGCGTTTTACCCGTATGGCGCTTAAACCCTATCTGGGCGGCAAGCCGCTGAAGAGCCGCGAACTGTTCCGCCAGTTTGTCCGTAAACAGCCGGATACGCCGGTCGACGACGCCTGACCTTTTCTCCTTTTGCGCTACTGCACCCGCGTGTAAACTACGGCCACTGAAAATCGTTTTTTAGAGGGTTGTCATGGCTGATTTGCTGCTGGGCGTCAATATCGATCACATCGCCACGTTACGTAACGCGCGCGGAACCCAATATCCGGATCCGGTTCAGGCGGCATTTATTGCCGAGCAGGCGGGGGCTGACGGGATCACGGTGCACCTGCGTGAAGACCGTCGTCATATCACCGACCGCGATGTTCGCATTTTGCGCCAGACCATCCAGACGCGCATGAATCTGGAAATGGCCGTGACCGATGAAATGGTGGATATCGCCGTTGAGCTGAAACCACACTTTTGTTGTCTGGTACCGGAAAAACGCGAAGAAGTGACTACCGAAGGTGGGCTGGACGTTGCCGGGCAGCAGGACAAAATGACCATCGCCGTCGAGCGATTGGCACAGGCCGGCATTCTGGTTTCGCTGTTTATCGATCCGGATCATCGCCAGATTGATGCGGCGGTAGCGGTGGGGGCTCCCTACATTGAAATCCATACCGGCGCTTATGCGGAAGCTGAAGGCGAACTGGCGGTCAAAGCCGAGCTGCATCGCATTGCCGTTGCCGCCACCTACGCCGCAGAGAAAGGCCTGAAGGTCAACGCCGGCCACGGCCTGACTTACCATAACGTTCAGCCGATCGCGGCCCTGCCGGAAATGCATGAGCTGAATATCGGTCATGCCATCATCGGGCAGGCGGTCATGTGTGGTCTGCCGGCGGCGGTGACGGATATGAAATTGCTGATGCGTGAAGCGCGTCGCTAATGGCCGTGCTGGGGCTGGGCACTGACATCGTTGAAATGGCGCGTATCGAAGCGGTAGTTGAACGCAGCGGCGATCGTCTGGCGCGCCGCGTACTGAGCGATGCTGAATGGGAAGTGTATCAACAGCATCAGCAGCCGGTGCGCTTTCTCGCCAAGCGTTTTGCGGTGAAAGAAGCTGCCGCCAAGGCCTTCGGCACCGGGATCCGTAACGGATTGGCGTTTAATCAGTTTGAAGTGTTCAACGACGGTCTCGGCAAGCCGAATATCCGCTTGCATGCTCGCGCCGCCGAGCTGGCGCAGCAAATGGGGGTCACCTCCATTCACGTTTCGCTGGCGGATGAACGCCGTTATGCTTGCGCGACGGTGATTATCGAAGGGTAATTCGGTGGTCGGTTAGCAAACAAAAGGGCGCCTGTTGGCGCCCTTGTCGATCCGTGTTTCTGTGTCACAGCCGATCGGCATGATGCAGCACCACAAACTTATCCCATAGCTGTTCGTTGGTTTCGCGATGCTCTGGGTTGACGATAATGGTGTTATCGATCGGGCACACCTGCTGGCAGGTTGGAATATCGTAATGACCGACGCATTCGGTACAGCGATCGGTATCGATCTGGTAGATATCATCGCCCATCGAAATGGCCTGATTGGGGCATTCCGGTTCGCACATGTCGCAGTTGATGCATTTTTTGGTAATCAGCAGTGCCATTTCAGTTATCTTTTAATCGGTGCACACGAACAGGCGCGCAATCTATCATAAAACCCATTTTATTGGGCGTTTTTCCACCTGCGCCCGCCAATGCGTTGCTGCAGATCGTTCAACCCTTGAGACGGCCGTCATAGTAACTCTGGTGGGTCGTTCGCCAACTGATCGAAATCAACCATTTCCTGACCATTGAAGATGGGGCGTTTACCAGGCCCAGTCACTGCCGCATGCAGCTGTGGATGTGTCACGATGATGCCTGCCTGTTGGGCAAACAGGCTGATAAACTCAAAGGCGCTGTGCGGCTCGTCAATGAAGGTGCGTTGTTGATCGGTGTCAGAAAGTACCACCAGTGGGACTTCATAATTCTGCCTAGTATCGCCGCCATGACGCAGATAAAGTTTACCGTCAATATTTCGGTGAGAAAGGCCGTGGTCAGAGAAATAGATTAATTTAAACGGTGAATGAGTCTCTTGCAGCATTTGGTAAGCATGTGCGATGAATCTATCCGTCTTGCGGTAGGTGGAAAGGTAGCAGGCGAGCTCTGCATTATCGCTGGTGAAAACCGGCGGCTCGCCGCCGAGTCGTTCGCAAAAGTCCGAATGCGACCCCATGATATGCAAAACATACAGGTTTCCCGGTTCATTGTTAGTCAATGCGTTTTGTAACAGTGGCAGCAGCTCATCATCATCGGTATTGCGCGATTGGTAATCTCCTTTTTTCAGAAACAGGTAATCATCGCTGAACACGGCTATTTTGGAGACCGGGGTATCAAATTGACCAATCAGACCTTGGTTGGAAAACCAATGAGTGTGCAATCCTGCGGACTTTGCCAGGGTGACGATATTATCGGAAAGATAGCTTTTTTTTCCGTTGCTCAGAGCCAGGGTTCTCGGCAGGGATTCAAAGGTGTTCGGTGCGGTGGAAATATAATTGCTGTAAAAGGTTCCGTTTACGTGATCCAGAAACGGCGTGGTCGACGTCGGGTAGCCAAATAATGACATATAGTCCCTGCGCATACTTTCACCCACGATGATGACATAGTTGGCCTTATTCTTATTAATACCATCGATAACCCAGCGGGGTTGGGCCAAGGTGCTGGCGTCGATTTCTGCCATTTGTTGGTTGTAATTTTGGTATGAGGAAGAGAATGAGGAAAAGAAATTCACTAATTTGAGGCTCTCCATGTTTCCGCCGAGTATTCTGGCTACCAGCACCACAATCAACATCAGCAAAAAGGGTAAAGCCTTCCTGAAAGACAGCGGGCGGCGCCAGCAGTAGTGAGCGAGAAGAAACAGCATCAGCAGCACGGCGGAGGGCAACAGATAACAGTTCATGGGGATGGCATGCAAAAATTCGGCGGCTTCGGCCCTGTTGGTTTGAAACAACGCCGATACCACGGAAACCGAAGGTGGGCCATATATCACGCCAACAGGGGCATAGAGAGCACAGAATATAATGAAGGGAATGACCAATACATACCGGGTTATGGGCGGTATAGATAATAATAGCAACGAAAGTGAAATAAAAAGGATATCAATCCCTTTACCGCCGCTATAGCCCATCGATTTTATTAAAATAAACGAAGTGACAACAAAAATTAAAAAGTTGCGGATCGCTGAGGGTGTTATGGATGTGTTGAATTTATTTAGAATGGCTGTGTGTGTTTTCATTAAGCTCAATTGTCAATGTATTGCTGTCCATGCCTGTTCAAAAATCGGGCGATATTTGAACAATAAGAGCCACATACTCTATTATTAGATAGGTGTATTTTTATACCTTGGTATTTGTGGCTCGGACATTATACGACTCAGACGAGCTTTTTCACTAATTGTTCGCTGTGTTTAATTCGTTCGGGGGCGCGATCGAGATCGTGCTGAATTAAGGCCATAAACAGCAGGTCGGTGAGGGCATATTGAGCGGTGCTGGACGAAATGGCAGCGCTGCGGGTATTGGGCTCTTCGGCAATAGTATACAAACAGTGGTCTGCACGCTGCTGCAGGCCGTTGGGTGAAAAACTGGTGAGCGCCAGCACTTTTGCCCCGGCAATGCGGGCTTCTTCCGCCGCCAGGTTGATTTCCCGCCGTTCACCGCTGAACGAAATTGCCAGCAGCAAATCCCGCTTATCCAGCGCCTGAACCGCCGCCAACTGAACGTGCATATCCTGCTCGGCCACGGCAATAACGCCGATTTTCAACAGCTTGTAGGAGAAGTCCTTGGCGACCAATCCGGAAGCGCCGATCCCCAACAAAATGACCCTCCGCGCCTGACGCAGCATCTCCAACGCCTGATGCAGGCGCTCTTCACCGTTGATATCCAGCGTTGCACGCAGGGCCGCCTGCTTTTCCACCAACAGTTTTTCGCCGACGGCTTTCAACGAGTCGCTGCTGAGGATCTGGTTATGCACCGTGACCACTGGTTCTTTCTGCGGTTGGGCCAGGGTTTCACTCAGCGCCAATTTTAGCGCCGGGAAGCCTTTGTAGCCCATCTTCTGAGCGAATTTCACCACGCTCGACTGGCTGATGCCGGCCAGTTGAGCCAGCTTCTGCGAGCTGAGGTGGCGCGCCTGCTCGGCGTTATGCAGCAGAAAATCCGCCAGCTTGCGATCATTCTGAGCCAGCGTTGGATACATCTGGCGAATACGAAGAAGGGTACTCATTCATTTTTCCCTTGAAGCCAGCGGCCATTCTGCCACGTGGGAGGCGAAAACGCGCGGTGAAAATTTTTTGTGAGCGAGTCTTTAAAATAGCAAAAAGCGCTCGCTTTGTTGAATAAAATATTCAAATAATGATTTATGTTTGTGAATTAAAAATTCAAAGGTGAAGAAATGAACTTAGGCGCATTAGTCTCCGAAAGCCGTAACCCGGCCACCCTCCGACTGGATGAAATGACAACGTTGGAAATGGTGAGCTGTTTCAATCAGGAAGACCGCAAGGTGCCGGAGGCGATAGAAAAGGTGTTGCCGGCTATCGCGCAGGCCGTGGACCTGGCGGCGGCGGCATTGAAAGCCGGCGGTCGGCTGATTTATCTCGGTGCCGGGACCAGCGGCCGCCTCGGCGTGTTGGATGCCTCTGAATGCCCGCCAACCTTCGGCGTGCCGCATGGCATGGTCATCGGGTTGATTGCCGGCGGTCCGGGCGCGTTGCTCAAAGCGGTAGAGGGCGCGGAGGATGATGCGGCATTGGGGGAGGCAGATCTTATCGCACTGAATTTGACCGTCACCGACATGGTGGTGGGGCTGGCGGCGTCCGGGCGCACGCCTTATGTGATTGGCGCTCTGCGCTATGCGCGACAACTGGGCTGCCCGACGGCGGCAATCTCCTGCAACCCGGACTCGCCGATCGCCCATGAAGCGCAGGTGGCGATTTCGCCGGTAGTGGGGCCAGAGGCCCTGACGGGGTCCACTCGGCTGAAGTCGGGCACCGCGCAGAAACTGGTGCTGAACATGCTGTCGACCGGTGCGATGGTCAAACTGGGGAAGGTCTACCAAAACCTGATGGTGGATGTAAAAGCCACCAACGTCAAACTGGTGGATCGTGCCTGTCGCATCGTGGTGGAGGCCACCGGTGCCGAACGCAGTCAGGCCGAAGCGGCGCTGACACAGACCGGTTTTGAGGTTAAACCGGCAATCCTGATGATTCTGGCCGGCGTTGACGCTGAAGAGGCGCAGTTGCGCTTAAAGCAGCACGACGGCTATTTACGCGCGGCATTGACGCGCTAACGACACCTGGGGCGGGCGATGGACAAAACAACGGCACTGGCAACACAGATTCTGGCAGGCATTGGCGGGGAAGGGAATATCCTCCGGCTGGAGAACTGCATGACACGGGTACGCGTCGAGGTTAGCGACGAGCAACGCCTTGAT
The DNA here is from genome assembly GCA_012719855.1 of Serratia liquefaciens. Lineage (GTDB taxonomy): Bacteria > Pseudomonadota > Gammaproteobacteria > Enterobacterales > Enterobacteriaceae > Serratia > Serratia liquefaciens_A. The sequence goes on from JAAXZN010000058.1 coordinate 93,791, forward strand.
CTGGCGGCGCTCAAGCAGTTGCCAGGCGTCAAGGGCTACATCAAGCAGGGTGAGCAACATCAGTTCATTGTCGGGCCCGGCGCCGCCGCCAAAGTGGTGGACGCGATGCGCTCATTGCTCACCGGGGCTCCTGCGGTTACGGCTGTCGGGGACAACATCGCCCGCAACAAGGCGCAGGCCAAGCAGAAATATGCCGCGCCTATGAGTGGCGCGCTGAAAAAGCTGGCCGATGTCTTTATCCCTTTGATCCCGGCTTTCATCGCCTCTGGTCTGATAACCGGCATCATCAACCTGTTGAAGCGGCCGGATATTGCCGGCGAACTGGCGGTGAATTACCCCAACGTACTCGGGCTACTGGCCATTTTCGGCAGCGCGGTGTTCGCCATCATGAATATTTTGGTGGGGGTTAACGCCGCGAGGGTGTTTGGCGGTTCGCAGGCCATGGGCGGTGTGATGGCCGGCATTCTCTCAAGCCCGGCTTTGGCGCAGATTACTTTATTCGGCGAAACGCTGCAGCCGGGGCGCGGCGGGGTGATTGCCGTGCTGTTGGTGGTGGCGTTGATGTGCTGGGTAGAAAAACGCCTGCGCAACTGGCTGCCGGAGTCGATAGAGCTGATCCTCAACCCGCTGATCACCACCCTGGTGACCGCATCCCTGGCTATTGTGATCCTGCAGCCGTTGGGCGGTTACATTTCGGACGTTATTGCCCACGGCGCCAATCTGGCGATCGACAAAGGTGGTTTGCTGGTGGGCGCGGTGCTGTCCGGGCTGTTTCTGCCTTTGGTGCTGTCCGGTTTGCATCAGGGTTTGGTGCCGATCCACGTCGAACTGGTTCAGGCGCATGGTTCCAATCCGCTATTGCCCATACTGGCGATGGCCGGGGTCGGGCAGGTCGGGGCCGCGTTGGCAGTATTAATGAAAACCCGCAATGCGCGCCTTAAGAAAGTCATCAAAGGGGCGCTGCCGGTCGGCATTCTTGGGATTGGCGAGCCCTTGATTTTTGGTGTCACTTTGCCGCTGGGCAAACCTTTTATTGCCGCCTGTCTCGGCGGTGCGGTGGGCGGTGCGCTGATCAGTTATTGGAAAGTGGCAACGGTGATCACCTTTGGCATCTCGGGTTTACCTTTGGCGTTAACCATCGTCTCGGGTAAGGTGATGTTGTATCTGGCCGGCCTGGTGATTACCATTGCCGCTGGATTTATTTTCACCTGGATAATGGGATTCAACGATCCTGAGGAGTAGCCTTTGAGCGAGAAACAGAGCCAGCAGGCCGGGGAAGGCCGCCGCGTGGTGTTCTTTGATCTGGACGGCACGCTGCATCAGGAAGACATGTTTGGCAGTTTCTTGCGTTTTTTGCTGCGCCATCTGCCGTTGAATCTGCTGCTGGTGGTGCCGTTGTTGCCGGTCGTCGGGTTGGCGCTGCTGGTGATGGGCCGCGCCGCTCGCTGGCCGATGAGCGTGCTGTTATGGTCGATCACCTTCGGACGTTCAGAGGCCAGGCTAAAGGCGCTGGATCAGCGCTTTGTCACTGACTTTCGCAGTAAGGTGACCGCTTTTCCGGTGGTGCAAATGCGTTTGCGGCAGTACCTCGAGGCGCACGACGCGCAGGTATGGTTGATTACCGGTTCACCGGAACGGCTGGTGGAGCAGGTGTATCAGGATTCGGCCTTTCTGCCGCAGGTCCACTTGGTGGGCAGCCGCATCCTGCGGCGTTACGGTGGTTGGGTGCTGGCGCTACGTTGCCTGGGGGTACAGAAGGTGACGCAGCTGGAACAACGTCTCGGCGCGCCGCTCAAGCTGTATAGCGGCTATAGCGACAGCAAACAGGATAACCCGTTGTTGTATTTCTGTGAGCACCGTTGGCGGGTCAGTAAATTGGGTGAGCTGCAGCAGTTGGAATAACAGTAAAGGGCGGAATTTCCGCCCTTTACTGTTTTTGATGGCTTACATTGCCGCGCGGAAAATGGCGACAATCTGCGCGTGAGTGGCTTGTATTGGGTTAGTGAAGCCGCAAGCGTCTTTCAGCGCGTTGGTGGCCAGCGTATCCAGATCCTGCTCTTTCACCTGCAAATCACGCAACCCGGCCGGGATACCAACGTCTTGCGCCAGTAACCGAATGGCGGCAATACAGGCAGCGGCACCCTGCTGGTCGTTAAGGTGGCTCACATCCAACCCCATGGCGGCGGCGATATCCTTCAGGCGAGACGCACAAACGCTGGCGTTAAACTCCTGCACGTGTGGCAGCAACACCGCATTACATACCCCATGCGGCAGGTCGTAGAAACCGCCGAGCTGGTGCGCCATCGCATGCACATAGCCGAGAGAAGCGTTGTTGAAGGCCATCCCTGCCAGGAATTGGGCATAGGCCATATTTTCGCGCGCCTGCATGTCGTGGCCATCGGCAACGGCGTCGCGCAGCGATTCGGCGATCATGGTGACGGCCTTCAACGCACAGGCATCGGTAATCGGGTTGGCGGCGCTGGAAACGTAGGCCTCAATCGCATGAGTCAGGGCATCCATCCCGGTGGCGGCGGTCAGGCCTTTCGGCATCCCGGCCATCAGATGCGGATCGTTTACCGACAGGATAGGCGTCACGTGTTTGTCGACAATCGCCATTTTTATGTGGCGTGCTTCATCGGTGATGATGCAGAAACGGGTCATTTCAGAGGCGGTGCCGGCGGTGGTGTTAATGGCGATCATCGGCAACTGCGGTTTTGTGGAACGATCGACGCCTTCATAGTCCTTGATATCCCCGCCATTGGTGGCCAGCAGCGCGATGCCTTTGGCACAATCGTGCGGTGAGCCGCCTCCCAGGGAGATCACGCAGTCGCATTGATGCTCTTGCAGCAGGGCCAGGCCCTGTTTCACGTTCAGCGTGGTTGGGTTAGGGTGAGTGCCGTCATAAACGCAGCTTTCTATCTGCTGTGCTGCGAGCAACTGTTGAACCTGGGCGACTACGCCGATGTTATTCAACACTTTGTCGGTCACGATCAACGCCTGACGCAATCCCTGTTGTTTCAGGGTCTTTGCCGCTTGGTCCAGACAGCCGGAGCCAATCATGTTGACGGAAGGGATAAAGAAAGTTGAGGCAGCCATAAGTCACTCCTGGATAAAAGCTTTATTGCTTGCCACAAACACTACTCCGCTAATTATTAAGTCATCATGATCTATCGCAATATCAAAGGGGTTAGGTCAGGTAGTTGATTTAGTTTTAGTTTAACCACTTATACTCTGTGGGTTTAGCCCGGCCGGAGCCAAACCCAGCAGTAACTCTTACCGTTAAAACCGCTGGGCCTTAATCATCGGTTTGGTCGTGTGGTTTACGGCCCCATTGCCAGACTTTTTCCGCGTAATGCCCCAGCGCCCACAGGCTCAGGCCGAGCACCACAAAGAAAATCGCCTTGGGCATGGCGTCCCAGAAAAATTCGAAGAAACGGCTATAGAGGTTAATACCGAGGAAGGTCAGCCCAAATCCACGCAGCATGGCATCGTCGCGTTTCAGCCCCAGCCAGATGCACCCGACGGCGGCGAGGCCGAACAACAGGCTCCAGTGGAACAGTTCAATCTGGCGTGCGTTATACCAGCTGTCGAGATCGCCATAATTCCCGAAAATCGACAGCAACCATAGGGCGATGAACAGGTACAACAGGCCCATCGCCAGCGAAACCCGCTCCAGTCCACGACGGGCGAGCTGCGGTTGCAACAGCAACGCCGCGGCGATCAACACCATGCCAAAGGCAATAAAGCGAATCGGGAAGCTCATGCCCAGCCAATAAGCCCCCCAGCCGGACAGATAACCGGTCTCGGCCCCGAAAGCATTGCCCAGCGACAGCAGAGCAAACCACCATACCAGCCCGGAGCGGCTGAACCAGCCAATCACGCCATACAGCAGCGCGGCGAACGTCAACAGCAGCGAGACCCGGCCGCTGCCGTTATCCAGCCAGATGCCCATTTGCCACAGGGCACAGGCGGTGAACAACACGGCAACGAACAAGGCGGCTTCATTACCATAGCGTTTCTCCGGATGCCGACGGCGGCGTCGCAGCGCCCAGACATAGCAAAGAGCGGCCACTACGGCGGCGATCGCCATACGTACCGGTGCATCGAAGCGGAACAATTCCCCCAGGCGATAAAGCAATTCGCCGTCGGCGAACAGGCTGCTGATGGCAATCACCAGCGAAGCCAGCGCGGCGAGAAACGCATAACGTGCCAGCCGTCGCCAGTCGAAGGGTTGTACCTCAACGTGTTGCAGCAGTTGTTGCTGCTGTTGCGCCGTCAGTGCGCCTTCATCTACCCAGCCGTCCAGCGCTTTGCGCACGACGGTGGCGTTTTTCTTGCTGAGTTTCATGCTTCCTGTCCCTGAAAAACACTCTGATTCAATCAGTATATACCCGTTGTATTTCAAGCCGCAGTGTGTCGCTTCTCCGCCGCTGATAAGGGGCGACTATATTTGCCCTGGTTAACACGGGCGCAGCATGCATCACTGCTACTGTGTATAATGCCCGCCGCAAAAGTGCACGAGGAATGATGCAATGACTGAATATAACGATGAATACTGGATGCGTCAGGCATTGCGGCTGGCCCTGCGTGCGCAGGAAGAAGGAGAGGTGCCGGTCGGGGCGCTGCTGGTGCTGGATAATCAGGTGATTGGCGAAGGCTGGAACCGGCCGATTGGCCGCCACGATCCGACCGCACATGCAGAAATCATGGCGCTGCGGCAGGGCGGGGCAGTGTTGCAGAATTACCGTCTGTTGAATGCGACCTTGTACGTGACCCTGGAGCCGTGCGTGATGTGTGCGGGGGCGATGGTGCACAGCCGCATTCGTCGGTTGGTTTACGGCGCCGCCGATGTGAAAACCGGGGCTGCGGGATCGCTGGTGGATATTTTGCGCCATCCCGGCATGAATCATCAGGTGGAGATCCTCTCCGGCGTGCTGGCCGAGGAATGCGCGGCTACCTTGAGCAATTTTTTCCGCATGCGCCGTGAACAGCAAAAGGCGTTGAAGCAAGCGCAACGCGCGCAGGCAGATAAGGACCCGGAATAATCAGAAGTTAAGTGCCAACTCCGGCGCCACCGCCGGATAGCCTTTCCCCAGTTCCGCCTGTTCGGCCGCTTCCTGCGCCGCCTTTCTCTCCCTTTCTTGCAGATACCCCACCAGGCTGACCTGATAGCGGCGGATGTTTTCCACGTAGTTATAGGCTTCGCGTCCGCGCGCATAGCCGTAGGTCAACTGCGGGTAGTAGCGTTTCTGGCTGAGCATCGGCAGACGCTGTTTGACGTCGACCCAACTGTCCGGGTTGCCTTTTTGCATTTTGGTCAGCTTGCGGGCGTCGAGCATATGGCCCCAGCCCATGTTGTAGGCCGCCAGCGCGAACCAGATACGCTCATCTTCCGGCACGGTGTCGGGCACCTTGGCCATCAGCCGCTGTAAATAGAGTGCGCCACCCTGAATGCTCTCCTCAGGATCCAGGCGATCGTTAACCCCCAGACCGTCGGCGGTGGCCCGCGTCAGCATCATCAGACCGCGAACGCCGGTCGGTGAAGTGGCCTGCGGGTTCCAGTGCGATTCCTGATAGGCAATGGCGGCCAGCAGCTTCCAGTCGATCTCGCTGGCGTATTTTTCAAACAGCGAACGGAAGGTGGGCAGTACCGAGTCTATTGCCGACAGGAAGGTCTTGGTATCGACGTAATCGAAACTGCCCACGTGGCCGAGGTACTTCTCTTCCAGCCGCGCCAGCGTGCCGTCATCCACCATCTGGCTGTAAAAATCCAGCATGGCCGCATACAGGCTGTCGTCGGTACCGCGCTTCAGGTACCAGGTGACAGGTTCTTCATCGGTGACGTCGAAAGCCACCGCCAGCTGCGGATGGATGCGCTGCAGCAGGGCGATGGTCACGGAGTCGCCGAGGGTGTAATCCAGTTTGCCGTCGGCGACCTGCTCCAGCAGCTCTTTGGAGGTGAGATCGCTGGAGGCTTCCCAGCTGAGGTCCGGGAACTTACTTTGTTTGAGCTGTTTCAGCGTGCTGACGTGGGCCGAGCCGGAGGCGACCGCCAGCTTGCCTTTAATATCGGCAAAGCTTTTGGGGCGTGCGGTACCCAGGCGATAAACCAACTGCTGGGAAACGGAATAATAAGCCGGGCCGGTGCGGGCACGGCTGAGGCGATCCTGATTGTAGATCAGGCCGGCGGCCAGCAGGTCGGCATCGTCATCGTCCAGATCGTCGAACAGGTCGTTGATGTTCTTATGCGGGATCACCACCAGTTTCACCCCCAGATAACTGGCGAAACGTTTCGCCAGCTCGTAGTCGAGGCCACTTGGCCCCTGCTTGGTGGTGAAATAGGTTAACGGTGAGTTCAGCGTACTGATACGCAACTCTCCGCGGGATTTGATCTCTTCGAGTTGCCCACCCTGGCCGCCGCGCCAGGTAATATTGGGCCACAGGGCGAGCGCCAGAAGCAGGGTGACAACACCGATTAGAATGTAGTTTATTTTGATGCGTTTCAAATAGTTATCCAGTGATGGCACAGGTGCACTGACGACTGTCATCCCGCTTTTTCTTATGGTTAAATCACCAGTGCCGGGGCATTTTGCGCAACAAAACGCCAGCGTGCAACTTTATTGATACGTTATGACAATTCGATGGCGTGAACAGCTTGTATCAATAATAGCTACGCAAACGGTTTCGTCTGTCGCGCAGATTCTCTATAATGGCGCGCGTTTTCCCCCTGTTGCGCCCAATGAAGTGCTGAAGTCAGTTGCTTCGAAGACGAGAGAACTTTGATTATGGAAATACTGCGTGGTTCGCCCGCTTTGTCGGCTTTTCGTGTTACCAAACTGTTGTCCCGCTGCCAGGACGCTCAACTTCCGGTCAGTGATATCTACGCCGAGTACGTCCACTTTGCCGATGTTAGCGCACCGCTCACTGCCGAAGAAAACGGCAAGCTCACGCGCCTGCTCAAGTACGGTCCCTCTCTCGCCGAACATGCCCCTGGAGGTCGCCTGCTGTTGGTGACACCGCGTCCGGGCACCATTTCTCCCTGGTCTTCCAAAGCCACCGATATCGCCCATAACTGCGGTTTGAAGCAGGTGGTGCGCTTGGAGCGCGGTCTGGCGTTTTACGTCAAGGCACCGACGCTGACTGAGGCACAGTGGCAACAGCTTGCCGCATTGCTGCACGACCGGATGATGGAAACCGTCTTCAGCAGCTTGCAACTGGCAGAGCAGCTGTTTGCTCAGCATCAGCCGGCGCCTTATCAGGCGATCGATATGCTGGGGGAAGGGCGCAGCGCGCTGGAACAGGCCAACCTCAAGCTGGGTCTGGCGCTGGCCGAAGACGAAATCGACTATCTGCTGAATGCCTTTACCGGGCTGGGGCGCAACCCGACGGATATCGAACTCTATATGTTCGCGCAGGCCAACTCGGAGCACTGCCGGCATAAAATTTTCAACGCCGATTGGATCATCGACGGCGAACAGCAGCCGAAGTCGCTGTTCAAAATGATCAAAAACACCTTCGAGCAGACGCCGGATTACGTGCTGTCGGCTTATAAAGACAATGCCGCCGTGATGGAAGGTTCGCAGGTTGGCCGTTTCTTCGCTGCGCCGCAAAGCGGTCAGTATGACTACCATCAGGAAGAGGCCCACATCCTGATGAAGGTGGAAACCCATAACCACCCGACGGCGATCTCCCCGTGGCCGGGTGCCGCTACCGGTTCCGGTGGCGAGATCCGCGACGAAGGTGCTACAGGTCGCGGTGCCAAACCCAAGGCCGGCCTGGTGGGCTTCTCGGTTTCCAACCTGCGCATTCCCGGCTTCGAGCAGCCCTGGGAGCAGGATTTTGGCAAACCGGATCGCATCGTAACCGCACTGGACATTATGACCGACGGCCCACTGGGCGGCGCAGCGTTCAATAACGAATTCGGCCGTCCGGCGTTGGTGGGATACTTCCGTACCTACGAAGAACAGGTCAACAGCCATAACGGCGTCGAACTGCGCGGTTATCACAAACCGATCATGCTGGCGGGCGGTATCGGCAACATCCGCGCCGACCACGTGCAAAAAGGCGAAATCACCGTCGGCGCCAAACTGGTGGTGCTGGGTGGCCCGGCGATGAACATCGGTCTGGGCGGCGGCGCAGCCTCTTCTATGGCCTCCGGCCAGTCCGACGCCGATCTGGATTTTGCCTCGGTACAGCGTGACAACCCGGAAATGGAGCGTCGCTGCCAGGAAGTGATCGACCGCTGCTGGCAGTTGGGCGAACAGAACCCGATTCTGTTTATCCACGATGTGGGGGCGGGCGGTTTGTCTAACGCCATGCCAGAGCTGGTCAGCGACGGTGGCCGCGGTGGCCGTTTCGAACTGCGCGATATCCTTAACGACGAACCGGGCATGAGCCCGCTGGAAGTTTGGTGCAATGAATCGCAGGAACGCTATGTGATGGCGATTGCCCCGGCGCAGATGGCGCAGTTCGACGAGATTTGTCGCCGTGAGCGTGCCCCTTATGCAGTGATCGGCGAAGCCACCGAAGAACAGCATTTGACGCTGAACGACAGCCATTTCGACAACCAACCGATCGACATGCCGTTGGACGTGCTGCTGGGCAAAACGCCGAAGATGACGCGTGACGTGACCCGCCTGCAGGCTAAAGGCCAGCCGGTACAGCGCGACAACATTACTTTGGCCGATGCGGTAAAACGTGTTCTGCACCTGCCGGCAGTTGCAGAGAAAACCTTCCTGATCACCATCGGCGACCGTACCGTGACCGGTATGGTGGCACGCGATCAGATGATCGGGCCATGGCAGATCCCGGTAGCCGACTGCGCGGTCACGACGGCCAGTCTGGACAGTTACTACGGTGAAGCGATGTCGATCGGCGAACGTGCGCCGGTTGCCCTGCTGGACTTCGCCGCTTCCGGCCGCCTGGCGGTGGGGGAAGCGCTGACCAACCTGGCGGCAACCGAGATCGGTTCGCTCAAGCGCGTCAAGCTTTCCGCTAACTGGATGGCGGCAGCCGGTCACCCGGGTGAAGATGCCGGCCTGTATGAAGCGGTAAAAGCGGTGGGCGAAGAGCTTTGTCCGGCGCTGGGCATCACCATTCCGGTGGGCAAAGACTCCATGTCGATGAAAACCCGCTGGCAGGAAGGCAACGAGCAGCGCGAAATGACCTCGCCGCTGTCGCTGGTGATCACCGGTTTTGCCCGCGTCGAAGATGTGCGCCACACCGTAACGCCGCAACTGCGCACCGACAAGGGCGACACGGCATTGCTGTTGATCGACCTGGGTAACGGCCATAACGCGCTGGGTGCCACTGCGTTGGCGCAGGTTTACCGCCAACTGGGCGACAAACCGGCCGATGTGCGTAACGTTGAGCAATTGGCGGGCTTCTTCAACGCGATGCAAAAATTGGTGGCCGATCGTGCGTTGCTGGCTTATCACGACCGTTCCGACGGCGGCCTGTTGGTGACGCTGGCGGAAATGGCGTTTGCCGGTCACTGCGGTGTGCAGGTGGATATTCAAGGGTTGGGCGACGATGCGTTGGCTGCGCTGTTCAACGAAGAGTTGGGCGCGGTGATCCAGGTAACGGCCGATCGGCTTGAAGCGGTACAACAGGCGTTTGCTCAGCATGGCCTGACGGACAATGTGCACCACATCGGCAGCGTACAGGCTGGCGATCGCTTTGTGATTACTCAGGGCGACAAAACGGTGTACAGCGAAAGCCGTGCTACGTTACGCACCTGGTGGGCGGAAACGACCTGGCAGATGCAGCGCCTGCGCGATAACCCTGAATGTGCCGATCAGGAGCACCAGGCCAAGCAGGACGAGCGCGATCCTGGCCTGAACGTCAAACTGAGCTTTGCACCGGAAGAAGATATTGCGGCACCTTATATTGCCAAGGGCGCACGCCCTAAAGTGGCGGTGCTGCGCGAGCAGGGCGTTAACTCCCACGTTGAGATGGCAGCGGCATTCCACCGCGCCGGTTTCGATGCGGTAGATGTGCACATGAGCGATTTGCTCGAAGGGCGCCGTGACCTGCAGGACTTCCATACTCTGGTGGCCTGTGGCGGTTTCTCTTATGGCGACGTGTTGGGCGCCGGCGAAGGCTGGGCGAAGTCGATTCTGTTCAACGACCGCGTGCGTGACGAGTTCGAATCCTTCTTCCACCGTCCACAGACCCTGGCACTGGGCGTGTGCAACGGTTGTCAGATGATGTCGAACCTGCGCGATCTGATCCCCGGTGCCGAACATTGGCCGCGTTTCGTACGTAACCTGTCAGACCGTTTTGAGGCCCGCTTCAGCCTGGTGGAAGTGGCGGCCAGTCCGTCGCTGTTCATGCAGGGGATGGCGGGGTCGCGCATGCCGATTGCCGTTTCGCACGGTGAAGGGCATGTCGAAGTGCGCGATGCGGCACATTTGGCAGCCCTGGAACACCATGGTCTGGTGACATTGCGCTTTGTCGATAATGCCGGTCAGGTTACGGAAAGCTATCCGGCCAACCCGAACGGTTCGCCGAACGGTATCACCGCCGTCACCAGCGCCAATGGGCGTGCAACTGTAATGATGCCGCATCCGGAGCGCGTGTTCCGTACTGTCAGCAACTCATGGCATCCGGAAGAGTGGGGCGAAGACAGCCCGTGGATGCGCATGTTCCGCAACGCCCGTAAGCAGCTGGGTTAAGCGATAACGCTGTGTTAGCCGAAAGGGACGCAAGAGATTGCGTCCCTTTTCTATTTATATGGCCATGGCGATTGTCTGCATTTTGCGACAGAGGGTATTTTCACTGTCTCTAAAAAGAGACACGTAACTTATTGATTTATAATGATGGAAAATTAATTGGCTTAAGTTGTCTGTTTTTGGCGACAGGCCGGCGTTTTTTTCTTCGCCTACAGACCTGAGAATACGAGTGCTTTGGCATTGTTTTAATATATTTTGCTTTAAATTCAGTTTGTTAATAAATTTATTGAAAAGTTGGCACGTTAAGTGCACTATTCTGCTCAGTTGCTCATTCAACTTTTTATGACGGCCCCGTAAATAGACGGAACAGTTGCCTCATAAGCCCCCGAATGATGCCAAAGAAATGGTGCCTATCGTCCAACCAAACCGATAACAGTCGCGCAAGCGCTTTATCAAGCATCGGGCGACACGTGGAGTGAGGCACCGCCTGTATCCAACTGTGATGAGTGTTCATCAATTCCGGATACTTACGGATGCTATTCGTCCTGTTCGATGCCAGCCTTTGGGCTACATCACCCTGGGGACGAGAAATAAGGGCATCCACACATTCTTGCGATGGGGCAGTCTTGCCCCAGCGTCTAATCTCAAAGTCATGTTGGCCTCTCTTTCGTTATCAGTAAGTTCTAACGTTATTCCCCGCCCACCTGCACGATCCCTTTATTTTCCTGACGCTCCGCTGAACGCCGGGCTTTCCTCTCATCGGCGACTCGGTTAGCATCGAAGCAGACTAGAGACAATGAGATGATTTCGTTGAAAAGATGGCGTTTATTTCCCCGTTCGCTACGTCAACTGGTGTTGATGGCGTTCTTGCTGGTGCTGTTACCGCTGCTGGTGCTGGCCTATCAGGCTTACCAGAGTCTGGATCACCTCAGCGCCCAAGCGGCGGACATCAACCGCACTACGTTGGTGGATGCACGACGCAGCGAGGCGATGACCAGCGTGGCGTTGGAAATGGAGCGCAGCTACCGCCAATATTGCGTGCTGGTGGATCCCACACTGGCGCGCCTCTATCAGAATCAGCGCAAACAGTATTCGCAAATGCTGGATGCCCATGCCCCGATCCTGCCGGATGAACGCTATTATCAAACCTTGCGCGATCTGTTGACCCAGTTGGCAGCGATTAAATGCCAAAGCAGCGGTCCGGATCCGCAGGCTTCCACGCTGTTAGAATCGTTTTCACGCTCCAATGCCGAGATGGTACAGGCCACGCGTGCCGTGGTGTTTTCACGCGGCCAACAGCTACAGCAGGCGATTGCCGAGCGCGGTCAGTTCTTCGGCTGGCAGGCGCTGATGCTGTTTCTGGTCAGCGTGATGCTGGTGGTGTTGTTCACCCGAATGATCATCGGGCCGGTCAAAGCGGTAGAGAGGATGATCAACCGTTTGGGTGAAGGGCGGGCGCTGGGCAGCACCGACGCCTTTAAAGGCCCCCGTGAATTGCGTTCGTTGGCGCAGCGCATTATTTGGCTGAGCGAGCGCCTGGCGTGGCTGGAGTCGCAGCGCCATGAGTTCTTGCGCCATATCTCACATGAATTGAAAACGCCGCTGGCCAGCATGCGTGAAGGCACCGAACTGCTGGCGGATGAAGTGGCAGGGCCGCTGACCTCCGATCAAAAAGAGGTGGTGACGATCCTCGATCAAAGCAGCCGACACCTGCAGCAACTGATTGAACAGCTGCTGGATTACAACCGCAAACTGGCCGATGGCCCGGCAGAACATGAAAATGTCGAGTTGACCGACATGGTCGATATGGTCGTGGCTGCGCACAGTTTGCCGGCCCGGGCGAAAATGCTTCGCACCGAGATCCAACTGGATGCGGAAATATGCTGGGCAGAGCCTACGCTATTAATGCGCGTGCTGGATAATCTCTACTCCAATGCGGTGCACTACGGCAAGGAATCCGGTAACATTTGGATCCGCAGCCGTCAGGTTGGGCAACGGGTGCAGATTGATGTCGCCAACAGCGGCACACCGATCCCCGAAGCCGAGAAAACCATGATTTTCGAGCCTTTTTTCCAGGGTAGTCACCAGCGAAAAGGGGCGGTAAAAGGAAGCGGTCTGGGGCTGAGCATCGCGCAGGATTGTATCCGCCGGATGCGCGGTGAGCTGCAGCTGGTTGAAGTCGCCGGCGCAGACGTCTGCTTCCGTATTGAATTGCCATTAACCGCCGAGAATGAATAATAATGTACACATGGTCTAAACGCCTTCGTCTTACGCAGACCGAACGTTCACCGCGTGCCACACTGGGCACGCCGCTCGGCAAGCGTCGATTTTCTTTTTTAGGCAGCGTGCTTTTTATGCCGTTTCTGCTGGCTGGCTGTGTCGATCGTGCGGTCAGCGGGGGTCTGAATCAACCCCAGCAGGAAGCGATCCCGGATACCAAAGTGGTGGATTACCGCATTGCGGCCTGTGACACCCTGTGGCCGCTGGATGATAAAGACGCGCTGAATAACTCACTTTACTGGCTGCGTGCTATGGACTGTGCCGATCGTATCGGTTCAACCCAGGCGCGTGCGCTGGCAAAAACCGTGCCCGGCAACAGCTGGGACGGCATCTTCAAACAGAGCATTCTGCTGGGCAGCGCCGAACCGACTTCGGGCGAGCGCCGTCAGATTATCGATCGCCTGAACAGTTATCGTCTTGAGTTTCCAAGCTCGTTGCGCCCGCTGTTGCAGCTGTGGCGCCAGCAGCAGGTGTTGCAAATCACCCTGTTTGATGAAAAGGCACGCTATCAGCATCTGCAGGAAAGCACCGACAGCCAGATAGACCAGCTGCGCCAGAGCCAGGTTCGCCTGCAAGCGCAGTTGCAGGACACGTCACGCAAGCTGGAAAACCTGACCGATATCGAACGTCAGCTCTCTTCGCGCAAGCAGCTGCAAAGTGAAATCCCGGATAACAGCGGGACACAGCCAAAAACCGACGCAACGGGCAAGAAAGTGGCGCCGGCCAAGGCCGAAGAATCGGACGCCGAGCCGGAAAAGGGCACCGCCCTGCCGATCGAGCCGGAAGATACTTACGCGCCGCCCCCCGCTAATAAGGAGTCTCACGCGCAATGACAGCACGCAAACCGGCCAATTTGTTATTGGTTGACGACGATCCCAGCCTGCTCAAGCTGTTGGGCATGCGCCTGACCAGCGAAGGGTTTCATGTCACCACCGCCGAAAGCGGCCAGGAAGCGCTGCGCCTGTTAGGGCGCGAGAAAATTGATCTGGTGATCAGCGATCTGCGGATGGATGAAATGGACGGCATGGCGCTGTTCGCCGAGATCCAAAAGCACCAGCCGGGCATGCCGGTGATCATTCTGACCGCCCACGGTTCGATCCCGGATGCGGTGGCGGCCACTCAGCAAGGGGTATTCAGCTTCCTGACCAAACCGGTGGACCGCGATGCGCTGTACAAGGCTATCGACGAAGCGCTGTCGCAGTCATTGCCGGCCGGTGACGACAGCTGGCGTGAAGATATCGTCACCCGCAGTCCCATTATGCTGCGCCTGCTGGAGCAGGCGAAAATGGTGGCGCAGTCGGACGTCAGCGTCTTGATCAACGGCCATAGCGGTACCGGTAAGGAAGTGTTGGCGCAGGCTATTCACGGCGCCAGCCCACGCGGCAAGAAGGCGTTTATCGCCATTAACTGCGGTGCGCTGCCGGAGCAACTGCTGGAGTCCGAATTGTTCGGTCATGCCAAAGGGGCGTTTACCGGCGCGGTCAGCAGCCGTGAAGGGCTGTTCCAGGCCGCCGCGGGCGGGACGCTGTTCCTCGACGAGATTGGCGATATGCCGCTTTCGCTGCAGGTGAAGCTGCTGCGCGTGCTGCAGGAGCGCAAGGTACGCCCGCTGGGCAGTAACCGCGATCTGGACATCGACGTACGTATTATCTCCGCCACCCACCGCGATCTGCAAAAGGCGATGGCGAAAAACGAATTCCGCGAGGATCTGTACTACCGCCTCAACGTGGTGAACCTGAAGATCCCGGCGCTGAACGAGCGGGCCGAGGATATTCCGCTGCTGGCCAATCATCTGCTGCGCGAATCCGCCAAGCGTCATAAGCCGTTTGTCCGCAGCTTCTCTTCGGACGCCATGAAACGCCTGATGACCGCCAGCTGGCCGGGCAACGTGCGCCAACTGGTGAACGTGATCGAGCAGTGCGTGGCCCTGACCTCAGCGCCGGTGATCAGCGAAGCGCTGGTAGAGCAGGCGTTGGAAGGGGAAAACACCGCCTTGCCGACTTTTGTCGAGGCGCGTAATCAGTTTGAATTGCACTATTTACGCAAGCTGTTGCAGATCACCAAGGGTAACGTCACCCAGGCCGCGCGCATGGCGGGCCGTAACCGTACCGAGTTTTATAAATTGCTGTCGCGCCATGAACTGGACGCCAACGATTTTAAAGAATGATGTTTTCCGCCGCGGCCTGCGCACGCAGGTTCTCAACAAACGCGGCGGAATGATTTACACTCCGTTCTCAATTGCTGGCATGACCAAACGCAAAGAACCATGGAACGTATTAAGCGGGATCCTAAACAATGAGCAGATCACTTTCCATCGCACTGGCCCAGTTGAATCTGCTGGTCGGTGACATCGAAGGCAACACCGAACGAATGTTGCAAACCGTGCAACAGCAGCAGAAGGCGGGAGCCGATCTGGTCATGTTCACCGAACTGGCGCTGTCCGGCTATCCGCCGGAAGATCTGTTGTATCGCAACGATTTTTACCAACGTTGTGACGAGCAGCTTCTGCGTCTGCAGCAGGCTTCCACCGACGTGGCGATCCTGATCGGCCACCCGTGGCGCGAAGGCGACAAACTCTATAATGCGCTGTCGCTGTTTTCTGAAGGGCAGTTGCTGGCGCGTTACTTCAAACAGCAGTTGCCGAACTATGGCGTATTCGATGAGAAGCGCTACTTCCAGGCCGGTAATGAGACCTGCGTGGTTGAGTTGAAAGGTTACCGTTTGGGCCTGCTGATTTGCGAAGATTTGTGGTTCCCTGAGCCGGTTGATGCCGCCAGGGCCGCCGGTGCCGAAATGATTTTGTCGATCAATGCATCGCCTTACAACCGCGAAAAACCGTACATCCGTAAAACCCTGATGGCCGGTCATTGCCAGCGTACCCATTTGCCGTTGGTGTATCTGAACCAGATTGGCGGCCAGGATGAGCTGATTTTTGACGGCTGTTCGAAAGTCTTCGACGCAGCCGGTAACATGACCCATCGCCTGGCGGCGTTTGCCGAGCAGGTAACCCTGCTGGAATTCAACGAGCTGGACGTGGTACCGATGACCGCTCCGGCCGCCGAACTGCCGCCGTTGGCGCAGGTCTATGAAGCCCTGGTGCTGGCGGTGCGCGATTACGTGACCAAAAACGGCTTCAAGGGTGCCGTACTGGGGCTTTCCGGCGGTATCGATTCGGCGCTGACGCTGGCGATTGCCGTCGATGCGCTGGGCAAAGACAAGGTGCAGGCGCTGATGATGCCGTTCCGTTATACCGCGGACATCAGCATTGCCGACGCCAGGGAAGAAGCTGAAATTCTGGGCATTGAATTCGATATCGTCTCGATTGAGCCAATGTTCGACGCCTTTATGGGCCAGCTGACGCCCATGTTCGCGGGGACCGAGCGCGATACCACGGAAGAGAACCTGCAGGCGCGCTGTCGCGGCGTGGTATTGATGGCGCTGTCCAACAAGCGCCGCAGCATCGTGTTGACCACCGGCAACAAAAGCGAGATGGCCGTAGGTTACGCCACGCTGTATGGTGATATGGCCGGTGGCTTCGACGTGTTGAAGGACGTGCCTAAAACGCTGGTATTCAAACTGTCCGAATACCGCAATACCGTCTCTTACGTGATCCCGCAGCGCGTTATCGATCGCCCACCGTCCGCCGAACTGGCACCGGATCAGCTCGATCAGGACAGCCTGCCGCCGTACGACATTCTGGATGCGATTCTGGAAGGTTACGTCGAGCGCGATAAATCGGTTGCCGATCTGGTGGCCGAAGGCTTCGACGAGGCGATCGTTCGCAAGGTGATACGCCTGGTGGATATTAACGAATACAAGCGGCGTCAGGCCGCCGTCGGGCCGCGCATCACCGCCCGCAATTTCGGCAAAGACCGCCGCTACCCAATCACATCCGGCTTTGGCCGCAAAAATTGGTAAAGGAAAGAAGATGAAAAAGATCGACGCTATTATCAAGCCGTTCAAACTGGATGATGTCCGTGAAGCGCTGGCTGAAGTTGGCATTACCGGGATGACCGTGACCGAAGTGAAAGGCTTCGGCCGTCAGAAAGGGCACACTGAGCTGTACCGTGGCGCTGAGTACATGGTCGATTTTCTGCCGAAGGTGAAAATTGAGATCGTCGTGGCCGACGATATCGTCGATACCTGCGTGGAAACCATCATGCAGACCGCGCAGACCGGTAAAATCGGCGACGGTAAAATCTTTGTCTTCGACGTGGCGCGCGTAGTGCGTATCCGGACCGGTGAACAAGACGAAGAAGCGATTTGATTTAACCTTTCTGGTCTGAATCCCCCAAGGGCGCAGCATGCTGCGCCCTTGTCGTATCCGCAGCTAATGCTCTGCTTTCAGCGTAAGCATTCTAAAAAAGCGAAGGCTATCGCGTTTTTGATACTTTTCCCGATCGCTTCACCGTGCCGATGGCTACACTCAACGCAACTGCCTTGCTTGAGATGATTATTCATGATGACGCTGCGTCAAATCCGCCATTTTATCGCGGTGGCCGAAACCGGTTCGATCTCTGCCGCTGCCCAGGCGGTGTTTGTTTCCCAGTCTTCGCTGACGCTGGCTATCCAGCAGTTGGAAACCGACATCGGCGTACGTCTGTTTGAGCGTCACGCCAAGGGCATGAACCTGACGCATCAGGGTCATCAGTTTCTGCGCCAGTCTTATCTGATCCTTGCCACGGTGGACAACGCCAAGCGGAGCCTGCAACTGGGAACCGAAAGCCTGACCGGCAAGCTGACCATCGGCGTGACCAGCCTGGTGGCGGGCTACTTTTTGGTCGAGCTGCTTAAGCGCTTTAAATCGGCATACCCCAACGTCACCATTCAGGTGATTGAAGACGAGCGGCCCTATATTGAGCATCTGCTGGTCAGTGGAGAAATCGATATTGGCGTGCTGATCCTGTCGAACATCGAAGATCGTGATGCGCTGCAAAGCGAAGTCCTGATGCACTCACCTTATCGCCTGTGGTTACCACCGCTGCATCCACTGCTGGATCATGAAAGCATCAGCCTGGCGGATGTGGCGAAGCTGCCGCTGATCCAGCTTAATGCTGACGAAATGGACGTGCATGCGCGGCGTATCTGGGCGCGCGCAGGTTTAAAACCGGAAATAGCCATGAAAACCGCTTCAACCGAGGCGGTACGCAGCCTGGTAGCGGCGGGAATGGGCGTTTCTATCTTGCCGGACATGGCCTACCGCGCCTGGTCTCTGGAAGGCAATATGATTGAGGCGCGCAAGCTGGCGGATCTGCTGGAACCGCTGGATATCGGCCTGGCATGGCGGCGTGGCAGTGCAAGGCCGGAGCTGGTTACGCCATTTCTCACCATTGCGCGTGAAAACGGCAATATGCACGCGGCTGGGCTGAAGCATTCGATTTAATCGAACGCGTCGTTCAGTATTTAGAATTTGTTGGCTGCCTGATGCTCGCTTAGTCTGATTAAAACTAACTTATTTCACATTTAGTTAACGTTTTTGTCACTCAGAGGCGATACGCAATGGCAGATGTGCACCTCCTTTCAGGTTTATCCTGTCAGCAATTCATTAACGGTCAATCGGTCGAAGGCGAAGGCCAACAAGAGTGCATCGTTAATCCGGCGAATGGCGAGACTTTGGTCTCGATCACCGAAGCCTCGTCCGCTCAGGTCGGCAACGCAGTGAAAGCGGCGCAACAGGCGTTCGCTTCCTGGTCGCGGACTACCCCTGCCTACCGCGCGGCTATTCTGTTGCGTATTGCCGATGCCATCGAGCGGCAGGCCGAACGCCTGGCTGGTCTGGAGGCGCTCAACTGCGGCAAACCGCTGCATCAGGCGCTCAATGACGATCTGCCGGCGGCCATCGACGTCTTTCGTTTCTTTGCCGGCGCGGTGCGCACCCAACAGGGGCAGTTGGCCGGAGAATATATCGAAGGGCACACCTCAATGATCCGCCGCGACCCGATTGGCGTGGTGGCCTCTATTGCGCCCTGGAATTACCCGTTGATGATGGCGGCGTGGAAAATTGCGCCGGCGCTGGCCGCGGGCAACACCGTGGTATTCAAACCTTCCGAACACACCCCTCTGACCATTTTGGCGCTGGTGCCCGCGTTACAGGAGATCCTGCCGCCGGGGGTGCTGAATATCGTCTACGGCGGTGGGGAAGGGGTCGGCAGCCATTTGGTCGGCCACCCGCAGGTGCGGCTGGTGTCGGTCACCGGCGATATCGTCACCGGGCAAAAAATTCTGCAGGCGGCGGCGAAAAGCGTCAAACGCACGCACCTGGAGCTGGGGGGCAAGGCACCGGTGATTGTCTGTGACGACGCCGATTTGGACGAGGTGGTCAACAGCATTCGCACCTATGGCTACTACAACGCCGGGCAAGACTGCACCGCCGCCTGCCGCATCTACGCGCAGGCGGGGATCTATCCGAAGCTGGTGGATGCGTTGGGCGAAGCGGTTGCCAGCCTGCGTTTTGCCCGCAAACGCGATGAGGATAACGAAATCGGTCCGCTGATCAGCAGTCGTCAGCGCGATCGCGTCGCCAGCTTTGTCGAGCGCGCGCTCAGCCAGCCACACATTGAATTGATCACCGGCGCTGCCGCGCATTCCGGCCCGGGTTTCTATTACCAGCCCACGCTGCTTGCCGGCTGTCTGCAAAGCGATGAAATCGTCCAGCGAGAGGTATTTGGCCCGGTGGTGAGCATCACTCGCTTTGAACATCTGGAGCAGGCGGTCAACTGGGCAAACGATTCCGAGTACGGTCTGGCCTCATCGGTCTGGACGCAGAATATCGATCGGGCGCTGCATATCGCTGCCCATCTGCAATACGGCAGTACCTGGATCAACACCCATTTCACCCTGGCGAGTGAAATGCCGCACGGGGGCCTGAAACGCTCCGGCTACGGCAAGGATCTTTCCAGCGATTCACTGCAGGACTACAGCGTTGTCAGGCATGTAATGGCGAAATTCAAAGCCAGCTTCTAACGGTTTCACAAAATAAAACCAGGGCGGCAGCCGTTCCCTGCCGCACACAGATAGGCTACACAGGGGTAATTACGATGGGAAAAACTACCGCAGTCACCACCACAGTTTCCGCGCTCTGTTTTACCGTACTTTGCGGTTTGGCCCAGGCGGCCGATCTGCCGCAGGCGCTCGGAAAGGGCGAAGGGCGACTGGATATCATTGCCTGGCCCGGCTATATCGAACGCGGCCAGTCCGATAAAAACTACGACTGGGTCAGCCAGTTTGAAAAGCAAACCAGCTGCGCGGTGAATGTGAAAACCGCCGCCACTTCCGACGAAATGGTCAGCCTGATGGCTAAAGGGGGCTACGACCTGGTCACTGCATCCGGCGACGCTTCGCTACGGCTGATTTTCGGCAAGCGGGTGCAGCCGATCAATACCGCGTTGATCCCTAACTGGAAAAACATCGACCCGCGTCTGTTGAACGGTGCCTGGTACACCCTGGACGGCAAAACTTACGGCACGCCCTATCAGTGGGGCCCGAACCTGCTGATGTACAACACCAAAACTTTCCCTACGCCGCCGGACAGCTGGGCGGTGGTGTTCCAGCAGCAGAACCTGCCGGATGGCAAAACCAACCAGGGCCGGGTTCAGGCCTACGATGGGCCAATCTATATCGCCGATGCGGCGTTGTTCCTGAAGGCCACGCAGCCGCAGCTTGGCATCAGCGATCCGTATCAGCTTAACGAAGAGCAGTATCAGGCAGCGTTGAAACTGCTGCGCACCCAGCATGCATTGATTCATCGCTACTGGCATGACACCTCGGTGCAAATGAGCGATTTCAAAAACGAAGGCGTGGTCGCCTCCAGCGCCTGGCCGTATCAGGCCAATGCCCTGAAAGGGGAAGGCCAGCCGATCGGGACGGTGTTCCCGAAAGAGGGGGTGACCGGTTGGGCCGACACCACCATGCTGCACGCCGATGCCAAACACCCGAACTGCGCCTACCTGTGGATGAACTGGTCGCTGGAACCGAAAGTGCAGGGCGACGTTGCCGCCTGGTTCGGTTCTGTCCCGGCTTCGCCGGCGGGTTGCAAAGCCAGCACGTTGTTGGGTGATAAAGGTTGCGAGACCAACGGTTTCAACCAGTTCGACAAGATTGCCTTCTGGAAAACGCCACAGGCGCAGGGTGGAAAATTCGTGCCCTACAGCCGCTGGACTCAGGATTACATCGCCATCATGGGCGGTCGGTAACCCGTGCGGGCGTAGTTCGCTACGCCCGATTAACGTCAATCAGGAGCGCAGATCATGACCATTGCCGTGCAATTTATCGATGTTTCGCGAAGCTTCGGCGAGGTTCGCGCCGTGGACCGGGTTTCAATCGAGATACAAGACGGGGAATTCTTCTCCATGCTCGGGCCTTCCGGCTCGGGAAAAACCACCTGCCTGCGGTTGATCGCCGGTTTCGAACAGTTTACTGCCGGCTCGATTCGTATTCACGGGCAGGAGGCCGCCAATTTGCCGCCGTATCAGCGCGACGTGAATACCGTCTTCCAGGATTACGCGCTGTTCCCACACATGTCGGTGCTGGAAAACGTCGCTTACGGACTGATGGTTAAAGGCGTCGCCAAGCGTGAACGCCTGGCCCGTGCGCAGGAAGCGCTGGACAGCGTGGCGTTGGGGTTTGTAGCCGAGCGCAAACCGGCGCACCTTTCCGGCGGCCAGCGGCAGCGTGTCGCACTGGCTCGCGCACTGGTCAATCGGCCGCGGGTGCTGCTGTTGGATGAACCGCTCGGCGCGCTGGATCTCAAGCTGCGCGAGCAGATGCAGGGGGAGTTGAAAAAGCTGCAGCGCCAGCTCGGCATCACCTTTATTTTCGTCACCCACGATCAGAGCGAAGCGTTGTCGATGTCCGACCGGGTGGCGGTGTTCAACAATGGCCGTATTGAACAGGTGGACGCGCCGCGTGAACTCTACATGCGACCGAAGACGCCGTTTGTCGCCGAGTTTGTCGGCACCTCTAACGTGGTTCGCAGCGATTTGGCGCAGCGGTTGTTGGGGCAAGCTGCTACCTTCTCGATCCGTCCCGAGCATATTCGGCTAGCGGATCAGGCCGGCGCGGCGCAGGGGGAAATTCAGGTGCAGGGTACGCTGCAGGAGATCCATTATCAGGGAGCGGCGACGCGCTACGAAATTGCGTTGAACAGCGGTGAGAAACTGCTGGTCAGCCAGGCGAACCCTCAGTGGCACGCCGATGGGCAGCCACATCTGATCGGCCAACCGGTCACCGCCTGCTGGTCGCGCGAGGCGATGGTGCCATTGCTGGAGGCGAGGTGAAATGGAGATGAGCATCGATTATCCCGCGCCGCGCCGCGGTACCTTGCGCACCCTGTCGACCTACTTATATCGTCGGCCGACGCTGTACCTGCTGCTGTTACTGGTGCCGCCGCTGCTGTGGTTTGGCGCGGTCTACCTCGGCTCGCTGCTGACGCTGCTGTGGCAGGGTTTTTACACCTTCGACGACTTCACCATGACGGTGACGCCGGATCTGACCTTCGATAACCTGCGGGCGCTGTTCAACCCCGCCAATTACGACATCATTCTGCGCACGCTGACGATGGCGGTACTGGTGTCCCTGGCCAGCGCGGTGCTGGCGTTTCCGATTGCCTATTACATGGCGCGTTACACCAGCGGCCGCACCAAGGCGTTTTTCTACATCGCGGTGATGATGCCGATGTGGGCCAGTTATATCGTCAAGGCCTACGCCTGGACACTGCTGTTGGCGAAGGATGGCGTAGCGCAATGGTTCCTGCAGCATCTCGGGCTGGAGCCGTTGCTGGCGGCAATCCTGACCGTACCGGGCGTCGGCGGCAACACGCTATCCACCTCCGGGTTGGGCCGTTTTCTGGTGTTTGTTTATATCTGGCTGCCGTTCATGATCCTGCCGATCCAGGCGGCGCTGGAACGCCTGCCTCCTTCGCTGCTGCATGCATCGGCAGATCTGGGCGCCCGGCCGGCGCAGACCTTTCGCTACGTGATCCTGCCGCTGGCAGTGCCGGGGATCGCTGCCGGGTCAATCTTCACCTTCTCGCTGACGCTGGGGGACTTTATCGTGCCGCAGCTGGTGGGGCCGCCGGGCTACTTTATCGGCAGCATGGTCTACGCCCAGCAAGGGGCGATCGGCAATATGCCTATGGCCGCGGCCTTTACTCTGGTGCCGATCGTGCTGATCGCGATTTATCTTTCCATTGTGAAACGTCTGGGGGCCTTCGATGCACTCTGAACGCGCGCCGTTAGGGCTAAAACTGGCCGCCTGGGGCGGACTGATTTTCCTGCATTTCCCGTTGGCGATTATCGCCCTCTACGCCTTCAACACCGAGGATGCGGCATTCAGCTTCCCGCCAAAGGGGTTTACGCTGCATTGGTTCAGCGTTGCCGCCGGGCGTCAGGACATTATCGATGCGATGCTGCTGTCCGCGCAGATTGCCGCGCTGGCCACCGTCGTGGCGCTGGTGCTGGGCACGCTGGCGGCTGCGGCTCTTTACCGGCGTGACTTCTTCGGTAAAGACAGCATTTCGTTGCTGCTGCTGTTGCCGATCGCGCTGCCGGGCATTGTCACCGGTCTGGCACTGCTGGCGGCGTTTAAGGCGCTGAATATCGAACCGGGGGTGCTGACCATCGTCATTGGCCATGCCACCTTCTGCGTGGTGATCGTGTTCAACAACGTGATTGCCCGTTTCCGCCGAACCTCCTACAGCCTGATCGAGGCCTCTATGGATCTCGGTGCCGACGGCTGGCAAACCTTCCGCTACGTGATATTGCCTAACCTTGGCTCGGCGCTGCTGGCCGGGGGCATGCTGGCATTCGCGTTGTCGTTTGATGAAATCATTGTCACCACCTTCACCGCCGGCCATGAGCGCACGTTGCCGCTGTGGTTGCTGAACCAGCTCGGTCGCCCGCGTGATGTGCCGATCACCAACGTGGTGGCGCTGTCGGTGATGTTGCTGACCATGATCCCGATTTTGGGGGCCTATTACCTGACCAAGGGCGGCGAAAGCGTCGCCGGCAGCGGCAAATAACCTCTGACCCTAATGCGTACCAGACATCTTATAAAAGGATAACCCTATGCAAAGCCAACTGTTGATTAACGGCCAACTGGTTACCGGCCAGGGCGAGTTGTTGCCGGTGTATAACCCGGCAACCGGAGAGGTGGTGGTGCAGGTGGCTGAAGCCAGTGCAGAGCAGGTCGATCTGGCGGTATTGGCGGCCGACGCCGCGTTTGTCGAATGGGGCCAGACCACACCAAAAGAACGCGCTGAGCACCTGTTGAAGCTGGCAGAGCTGATCGACCACCATGCGGAAACTTTCGCCCGCCTGGAGTCGCTTAACTGCGGCAAACCTTACCACTGCGTATTGAACGATGAGTTGCCGGCGGTGGCGGATGTCTTCCGCTTCTTCGCCGGTGCCAGCCGTTGCCTGAGTGGGCTGGCGGCCGGTGAATACCTGGCCGGGCACACGTCGATGATCCGCCGCGATCCGTTGGGCGTGGTGGCCTCGATCGCCCCCTGGAACTACCCGCTGATGATGGCTGCATGGAAGCTGGCTCCGGCATTGGCGGCAGGGAACTGCGTGGTGCTCAAGCCTTCGGAACAAACCCCGCTGACCACCTTCAAGCTGGCAGAGCTGGCCGCCGATGTGTTCCCTGCGGGCGTATTCAACGTGCTGTTTGGCCGTGGCGCCAGCGTCGGTGACCGGCTGACCGGCCATGACAAGGTGCGCATGGTGTCGCTGACCGGCTCAATCGCTACCGGCGAACACATCATTGCCCATACCGCGCCCGGCATTAAGCGTACCCATATGGAGCTGGGCGGCAAGGCACCGGTGCTGGTGTTCGACGACGCCGATCTGCAACAGGTGGTCGAGGGTATCCGCAGCTTTGGTTTCTACAACGCCGGGCAGGATTGTACCTCCGCCTGCCGGATTTACGCCCAGAAAGGCATTTACCCGCAGCTGGTGAAAGCCTTGGGTGAGGCTATCGGCAGCCTGAAAATGGGCCGGCCGGAAGATCCTGACAGCGAACTCGGCCCGTTGATCACCGCTCAGCATCTGGAGCGGGTGGTGGGTTTTGTCGAGAGAGCCAAGGCGCTGCCGCACGTGCAGGTGGTGACCGGTGGTGAGCGAGTCAACGGCCCCGGCTACTATTTCCAGCCAACGCTGCTGGCCGGTGCGCGCCAGGAAGACGAGATTGTGCAGCGCGAAGTGTTCGGCCCGGTGGTGACCGTCACGCCATTCGAGGACGAGGCGCAGGTGTTGGCCTGGGCCAACGAGTCACAGTATGGCCTGGCGTCGTCGTTGTGGACTCGGGATGTCGGCCGGGCACACCGTCTAAGCGCTCGTCTGCAGTATGGCTGCACCTGGGTGAATACCCATTTCATGCTGGTGAGCGAAATGCCGCACGGGGGGCAAAAGCTGTCCGGTTACGGCAAGGATATGTCGATGTATGGTCTGGAAGACTACACTGCGATACGTCATGTGATGTTCAAACATTGATTTTACTGAATTTATCCGCAAAATAACGCGGCCTTCAGACCGGCCCCGCCGGTCTGATGATAATAAAAACTGAAAGGAAGCCAATTATGGGCATCACCAGACGCGATTTTCTTAATGGAGTGGCGATCACCATCGCTGCCGGGCTGACGCCGATGCAGATCCTGCGGGCATCGCCGCAAACCGCCAATCAAACCCTTTACTATCCGCCGACGCTGACAGGGCTGCGGGGCAACCACCCCGGTTCCTTTGAACATGCCCACCAATTGGGGCGTGACGGCAGGGCCTTCGATTTTGCCGCCGTACCGGCGACGGAAGAGTTTGATCTGGTGGTGGTCGGTGCCGGGATCAGCGGGCTGGCGGCAGCTTGCTTCTGGCAGCAAATGAAGGGGACGCAGCAGCGTATTCTGTTGATCGATAATCATGATGATTTTGGCGGCCACGCCAAACGCAATGAATTCAGCAGTGAGAACGGGACGATCCTCGGCTATGGCGGCAGCGAGTCGTTGCAGTCGCCGCGTTCCAACTTTAGCCCGGTGGCGATGGGCCTGCTGAAGAAGCTGGGCGTCAGCATCGACAACCTGGAAAAGGCTTTCGACACCACCTTTTACCCCAATCTGAACCTGAGTCGCGGCGTCTATTTCGACCGCAAGAACTTTGGCGTCGACAAAGTGGTGAGCGGTGACCCTGGGCGTATGGTGGCGGATGATATTCCGCACGACCGCCTCAATGGCCGCTCCTATGAAGCCTTTATCGGCGATTTCCCGCTGCCGGAAAGTGACCGCCAGGCGCTGATTGCACTGCATACGGTGGACAAAGACTACCTGCCGGAAATGAGCCAGGAGCAGAAAAGCGAGTGGCTCGACAAGCACAGCTATACCGAATTCCTGCGTGAAAAGGTGGGCCTGAGCGAAATGGCCATTCGCTATTTTCAGCAGACCACCAGCGACTTCCAGGCGGTGGGGATTGACGCGACCTCGTGCAGCGACGCCCGCATTTGTGACCTGCCGGGCCTGAACGGCATGAATTTACCGCCGCTGGATGAAGAGTCGCAGGCGGATCTCGACGATCCTTACGTGTTCCACTTCCCGGACGGCAACGCCACCCTGACGCGTTTGATGGTACGTCATCTGATCCCGGCCGTTTCACCGGGCGGCAAAGACATGAATGACATCGTTCTGGCCAAGTTTGATTACAGCCAGCTCGACCGGGCCGAGTCGCCGGTAAAACTGCGATTGAACAGCACCGGACTGCACGCAGCCAACGTCGGTGATAAGGTCGAAGTGACCTATATGACCGGTGATAAAATGACCAAGGTGCGCGCCGGGCAGGTGGTGATGGCTGGGTACAACATGATGATCCCGTACCTGGTACCGGAAATGTCGGCCGAGCAGCAAGAGGCGCTGAAGCAGAACGTGAAGTCACCGCTGGTGTACAGCAAAGTGGTGATCCGCAACTGGCAGCCGTTTATCAAGCTGGGCGTACACGAAGTTTACTCCCCAACCGCCCCTTATTGCCGCGTGAAGCTGGATTATCCGGTGAGCATGGGCGGCTATCAGCATCCCCGAGATCCTGACCAGCCGATTGGCCTGCATATGGTGTACGTGCCGACGTTGGCAGGCAGCGGACTCAGCCCACGTGAACAGTCTCGCAAAGGCCGCGCCCTGCTGCTTGGGACGCCGTTTGAAGTGCATGAGCAGATGATCCGCGAACAGTTGCAGGGCATGCTGGGGTCTGCCGGCTTCGATCATCAGCGCGATATTGAAGCCATTACCGTTAACCGCTGGTCACACGGTTACTCCTACTTCCTTAACGGGCTGTTTGACGATGAGGACGAGGCGAAGAAGATCATTGAGACGGCGCGCCAGCCGATCGGCAAAATCGTGATTGCCAACTCGGATTCAGACTGGAGCCCGTACGCCAACTCGGCGATCGACCAGGCATGGCGCGCGGTCAATGAGCTGGCCTATGGCAAGGTTGCCGCGAAGGAGGGAGCATGAGAATGCGTTCACTGTATTTGCTGACCTTACTGGCGGCGGGCGGCTCGGCCCAGGCGATGTCGGCCGGGAAATACGTGGCCAAGGCCGGTGACTGTACCGCCTGCCATACCGCGCCGGGGGGCGCCTCGTTTGCCGGCGGTATGAAGTTCCCGACGCCGCTGGGCAATATCTACGCCACCAATATCACGCCGGACCAACAGCATGGCATCGGTGCTTATTCTTTTGACGAGTTTGATCGGGCCATGCGTCAGGGGATCGCTAAAGATGGCCACCGGCTTTATCCGGCGATGCCCTATACCTCTTACGCCAAAATGAATGCGGAAGATATGCGTGCGCTGTATGACTACCTGATGAAGGAAGTACCGGCGCAGAATACCGCCAACCGCGACAGTGACATCAGTTGGCCGTTGTCGATGCGCTGGCCGCTGGCGGTATGGAATCAACTGTTCCATGACGATACGCCTTACCAGCCGGACCACAACCAGAGCGCAGAGTGGAATCGCGGCGCCTATTTGGTTCAGGGGGCGGGGCACTGCGGCAGTTGCCATACGCCGCGTGGCTGGGCGATGCAGGAAAAAGGTCTGGACAGCAAAGAGCCGGCCTTCCTGAGCGGCGCCGAGCTGGACGGTTGGTACGCTTCCGGGTTACGCGGAATGAAACAGGAACAAGTGGTTGCCCTGTTGAAAACCGGGCGCAGCCAACATGCGGCGGTTTCCGGGCCGATGAGCGAAGTGGTGAGCCACAGTACGCAGTATCTTACCGAGGGCGATCTGAACGCTATTGCCACCTATTTGCACAGTCTGGCGGCGGAACAACCTGCGGCGCAGAAAGTGACGCCGCTGGCCGGCGACCATCAGCAGGCGGGGCAGCGCAGCTATGCGATGTACTGTTCAACCTGTCATGGCAATAAGGGCGAGGGCAGCGACAACACCATTCCTGCGTTGGCGGGCAACACGACGGTGACGGCAGAAAATCCGATCACTGCGCTGCGCGTGGTGCTGGAAGGTGCACACACGCCAATCACCCCACACGCCACCGCGATCGCCATGCCGGGCTATGCCTGGGCACTGGATGACCAGCAGGCAGCCGATTTGATGAACTATCTAAGAGGCAGTTGGGGGAATCAGGCGGCACCGGTGACGGCGCAGCAGGTGCAGGAGACGCGCAAGCTGGCGGAGAAATAACATCAGGGCGCGGCATCACAGGCCGCGCCCTTTTCAATTACATCACCTTGTGTGGGCCGAAGCATTCGTAGTGGATACGATCGGCGCTGACGCCCATCTCCAACAGCTGTTTGCCTACGTGCTGCATAAAGGGTACCGGCCCGCAGAAGTAGTAATGCATCTGTGGGGTGCTGAACGTTTCGCGCAGGGCGCTGAGATCCATCAGGCCACGGCTCTGGTAGTCTCGGCCTTCCACGTCATCGGCATCCGGTTGGTTGTACCACACGTGGCGGCTCAGGTTTGGCATGCGCCCGGCGATGTCCGCCACTTCATCGGCAAAGGCGTGAACGCTGCCGTTTTCCGCCGCGTGCAGCCAGTGCACGTCTGCCTGATGCCGGTTATCGTGCAGGGTATTGAGCATGCCGAGCATGGGCGTTTGGCCAACGCCGGCGGAGATCAACGCCACTGGAGTATCCGGCTTGGCTTCGAGGAAGAAATCCCCGTGCGGCGGAGCAAGGTAAATTACGTCGCCTTCTTTGGCCTGCTGATGCAGGAAGTTCGAAACCTTACCCTGATCTTCACGCTTCACCGCAATGCGATAGTATTCGCCGTTCGGGGAGGTGGTCAGCGAGTATTGGCGAATCTCCTGGTTCTCCATGCTGTCGTGCTTGATATACACCGCCAGATATTGCCCCGGTTTGAAGTCGATGACCCGGCCACCGTCAACCGGCGCCAGCACGAAGCTGCAAATCACCTCGCTTTGCGGCTGCTTTTTGACGATGCGGAAAGCGCGCAGACCGCGCCAGCCGCCGTCGGCGCTTTCGCTGGCCTGATAAATCTGGCCTTCACGCTGGATAAACACGTTCGCCAGTACGCCGTAGGCTTTGCCCCAGGCATCCAGCACTTCCTGGCCCGGACTGAACATTTCGTCGAGGGTTGCCAGCAAATGGCCACCGACAATCTGATATTGATCCGGCTGAATATTCAGGCTGGTGTGCTTTTGGGCAATTCGTTCTACCGCCGGCAGCAACGCCGCCAGATTTTCGATATTCGCGGCATAAGCGCAGATCGCGTCGAACAGCGCCTGACGCTGATCGCCATTGCGCTGATTGTTCATATTGAACACGTCTTTTAATTCGGGATTGTGCTCGAACATACGATCGTAGAAATGTGCGGTCAGCTTCGGCCCGGTAGCGGCCAGCAGGGGAATGGTAGATTTTACGGTGGCGATGGTTTGGCTATCCAGCATGGTAGCGCTCCTTGGTCGATCATTATTGGAATAATGTAATGATGCATTTTAAATGCATCTTTAAGTTTAAGCGCATCCTAACGGTTTCTGTGGTGGCTGTAAATACCCCTGTTTTTGTTGCGGGGTCGGCGGGCGGCGATCCCGCTCACAGAACATGAAAAAACCGCATTCTCAGCATGAGTAAAAGTCCGTTGCCGAATGGGGGGATTTATCGGATCAAAGCCTTGCCGCGCCTAATGCCAATCGTTTGCGTAAAAACCTCTGTCAAGGCCTATCCTCAGTGGGGGGAAACAGTTTACACTGTGCCCCAGAACCCAAACGGGTAGTTATTTGGTGATTTTTTAGTTAGCCGATTTAAGTCAGGAGAAGCCGGATGTTAAAGCGTGAAATGAACATTGCTGATTACGATGCCGAACTGTGGCGTGCAATGGAGCAAGAAGTGGTGCGTCAGGAAGAGCACATTGAGCTGATTGCGTCTGAGAACTACACCAGCCCGCGCGTGATGCAGGCTCAGGGTTCCCAGCTGACCAACAAATACGCTGAAGGTTATCCGGGCAAGCGTTATTACGGCGGCTGCGAATACGTGGATATCGTTGAGCAACTGGCTATCGACCGTGCCAAAGAGCTGTTCGGTGCCGATTACGCCAACGTACAGCCGCACTCCGGCTCCCAGGCTAACTTCGCCGTTTACACCGCGCTGCTGCAGCCGGGCGACACCATTTTGGGGATGAACCTGGCGCACGGCGGCCACCTGACCCACGGTTCACCGGTTAACCTGTCCGGCAAGCTGTATAACGTGGTGCCTTACGGCATCGACGAAAAGGGCCAAATCGATTACGAAGACCTGGCCAAGCAGGCGCAAACCCACAAGCCAAAAATGATCATCGGCGGCTTCTCTGCCTTCTCCGGTATCGTTGACTGGGCAAAAATGCGTGAAATCGCTGACAGCATCGGCGCTTACCTGTTCGTCGATATGGCGCACGTGGCGGGCCTGATCGCCGCCGGCGTTTATCCGAACCCGGTTCCACACGCTCATATCGTGACCACCACCACCCACAAAACCCTGGCGGGTCCGCGCGGCGGCCTGATCCTGGCGAAAGGCGGTGATGAAGATCTGTACAAGAAGCTGAACTCCGCCGTGTTCCCGGGCGGCCAGGGCGGCCCGCTGATGCACGTGATTGCCGGTAAAGCGGTAGCGCTGAAAGAAGCGATGGAGCCTGAGTTCAAGATCTACCAGCAGCAAGTGGCCGATAACGCCAAAGCGATGGTGGAAGTGTTCCTGGAGCGCGGCTACAAAGTGGTTTCCGGTGGCACCCATAACCACCTGTTCCTGTTGGATCTGGTTGACAAGAACCTGACCGGTAAAGAAGCTGACGCCGCCCTGGGCCGTGCCAACATCACCGTGAACAAAAACAGCGTGCCAAACGATCCTAAGAGCCCGTTCGTCACCTCTGGCGTGCGTATCGGTACTCCGGCAGTGACTCGCCGTGGCTTCAAAGAAGCTGAAGTGCGTGAGCTGGCCGGCTGGATCTGCGACGTGTTGGACAACATCAACGATGAAGCCACCATCGAACGCACCAAGAAGAAAGTGTTGGATATCTGCGCCCGCCTGCCGGTTTACGCCTAATTCCGCTTTCTGTTTAAAAACCCGCTTCGGCGGGTTTTTTTATGCCCGTGGCAGGCAAACTGTGAACTGCTTAGCAGTCTATGGCCTCATACCTGAATGTACATTGCTAGCCAGTGTGAGCTCTGTCAAAGTATTGCCTTCACACCGGAGGGATCATGGTTCTGCAATCAACACGTTGGCTCGCTCTCAGTTACTTCACCTACTTCTTTTCTTACGGCATCTTCTTACCCTTTTGGGGCGTTTGGTTAAAAGGCGAGGGCATACCGCCTGAAACCATCGGTATTCTGCTCGGCGCCGGGTTGGTTGCACGCTTCCTCGGAAGTTTGCTGATTGCTCCCCGGGTTAAAGATCCCTCTCATTTGGTGACGGCTTTACGGCTGCTGGCATTGCTGACGCTGGCTTTTGCCATCGGGTTCTGTTTCGGTAACGGCTGGGGCTGGCTGATGCTGGTGATTGCCGGTTTCAACCTGTTCTTCTCGCCGCTGGTGCCGCTGACCGACGCGCTGGCCGCGACCTGGCAAAAACAGATCACCATGGATTACGGCCGGGTCAGACTGTGGGGCTCGCTGGCGTTTGTGATTGGTTCGGCGCTGACCGGACAGATGGTGTCTGTTTGGGGCCATAATGCGATCCTCTACAGCCTGATCATCAGTATTTTGGCGATGCTGTTGGGCATGATGCTGAAACCGAGCGTGATGCCACAGGGGGAAGCGCGCAGCCACAGCGAAGCCGACCGCTCATTGCGTGAGATGCTAAAGGAAGGGCCAGTCTGGCGTTTCCTGCTGTGCGTTACGCTGCTGCAAGGCGCGCACGCCGGCTATTACAGCTTTGGTTCGATCTATTGGCAGGAAGCGGGCTATTCGGCTTCGACCATTGGCTACCTGTGGTCGCTTGGCGTGGTGGCGGAAGTGATCATTTTCGCCAGCAGTAATTTCCTGTTCCGACGTTGGAATGCGCGCAATCTGCTGCTGCTTTCCGCCTGCTGTGGCGTGCTGCGCTGGAGCCTGATGGCGAGCAGCACCGAACTGGGATGGCTGCTGGTGATCCAAATTTTGCATTGCGGCACCTTCACCGTTTGCCATCTGGCGGCGATGCGTTTTATCGCCGCGCGCAAAGGCCCGGAAGTGATCCGGCTGCAGGCGGTTTACTCGGCGCTGGCAATGGGGGGCGGAATTGCGATTATGACGGTGATTGCCGGCTTCCTGTTCGAGCATCTGCAGGGCGGGGTGTTCTGGGTGATGGCCGCAGTGGCTCTGCCGGCGCTGTTTATTCGCCCGCCGGCGGTGGCAGTCAGCGGCAGCCGTTAAGCGGTTTCCAGCAGCGCACGGATGGCTTTGCGCTGCTGGCGTTCCAACGGTAACACGGTATAAATCAGCGGCGGCTGCGGTTCACTGTATTGCGCGGCATAGGGGGTGATCACCAGCGTGACCCCCTGCGGTGCGCCGGATCGCAGGTAGTCGCGCAGCGGCAGGTATTTGATGTTCAACGGCAGCAGCGTTAACTCGCGGATTTGATACTCCACTTCCTCTTCCAACTGCGGGTTGTCCAGCGTCAGCAACAGCACCTGCTTTTCCTGCAGCGCATTGCCTTGCATCAGCCAGGCGCCAAAACTGATGGCGACCAATCCTGCTTCTTCGCTGGAAAAATGAATGTCGTACTCCTGCTCCAACGGTGCCAGCGCCTCTTGCGCGGTACGCATCAGGCGCGGGTACTTGCGCTCGACCTCTTCCAGCAGCTGGTTATCGATACCAATCTCAAAGCGACAGCGCTCCACCGCCGGTGCCAGATGGGCAAATAATTGACTGATCAAATCCTCTTTGCTGCTGAAGGTCATGCCGGAGATCTGTTGGAATCGTTCGACCATATTTTCAATTGCCGCCATCAGCCTCAGGTCTTCCGCTGAGTCGTTACTGTGGTAGCTGTGATTTTTCAGCATGGTGAACATCAGTACCAGAAAGTCGCTTTCGCTTGCCTCGGGCTGCAGGGCAAAGAGCCGATTCAGCGAGTGATGCAGCCTGCCGGCCGCCTGGCATTCCGGCTTCTGACGCAGCCAGTCGCGCTGAATCGGGCTGAAAGTGGGGTGCCGCTGGCGCTGGCCTTCCCAGGCGCAGTAGCGCAGGTAGTGCTGCAGAAACTGACGATCGCGTCGATCGAAACTGCGTTCGAGCAACGCTTCACATTCGCCGATGCACTGTTCCAACTCTGGCGTCAGGTCTGCCACTCGCCCCAGCGCCTGCTGTAACCACTGGGAAAAGTGACGTTCGACAAACTCCGGGCTGCAGCGCAGGGTTCGTCGCAGCCAGTGGATCAGGCAGAGGCGTTGGTTGAGCGCGCTGCCTCTGATCCGGTAGCCTTCGTCGGGGTTGCCGTCAATTTCCAGGTGATGGAAACGCTGGATTTCAGTGGCAACCTCGGCTATATCTTGCCGGGTGATGAGGGGGGCGACGCCATTAATTTGGCTGATAGTCTCCAGTTGTATTGCGGGCACCGGCGCGTACAGCATCAATAACAGATGGCAGCGTCGCTGTTGACCGGAGAGCTCAGGCACGGGGGAGGTGTCCAGGCTCATATCACCTTCTGGCGGGTAACGTTTAAATTATGAATAAGCATAGCAAAAGGCGATGCGCGGCGCGGCGACGGCACCCGGTTTTACTTCGGCTTACAACTTTCGTCACAATTATTGGCTGTAATGGCGACGGTTTAAGCTTGGTTGATGTTACTTTATAACAATAATGAGTATCGTTTGATGATGAAGTTACGATTTATTCTGGCCGGTTTTTTGACGCTTTTTAGCGCCGGTGCTGTCGCTCACCCACACAGCTTTATTGATATGAACACCACTTTCGTGGCTAAGGATCAACAGCTGGTTGGCTTGAAAATGGTTTGGGTTATGGACGAAATTACCTCGGCGGATCTGCTCTACGATGCGGAAAATGCCAAAGACGACTCGGAAGTGTGGAAGAAATTGGCGGCGCAGGTGATGGCCAACGTGCTTGGCCAACACTATTTCACCGACGTGTATCGCGACGGCAAACGAGTGAAATATTTGAACCTGCCGACGGAATATCACCTGTCGCGTCAGGGGCATCAGGCGGTGCTGGAGTTTGTGTTGCCGCTGGCCGAGCCGCAGCCGCTGGCGGGCAAGCCGTTTGAAATCGCCACCTACGATCCCACCTACTTTGTTGATATGACCTATAAAGATAAAACGGCGCTGCATTTACCGCCGGAAATGGCCGCCCAATGCAAGTTCAAGCTGATGACGCCAAAACCGAACTCCTCCTTGCAGGCTTATGCGTTATCCCTCGATAAGAACGATTCCCCCGGTGAAGATATGGAACTGGGGCAACAGTTTGCGCAGAGGGTCAGTCTGCAATGTCAATAAATCTCAGCCAGCCCGCCACGCGTAAACGGCACTGGGTCTTCAGCCTGTGGCCGCTGTTGCTGTTTGCGCTGCTGCTGGCACTGGGTGCCCGGTTGGCGTGGCACTATTGGCCGCAGTTGCTGTTGCAAAGCGTGGTGTGGCAAAAAGGGTTGCATCTGCAGATGGCCGGCCTGTTGCAGCAGGTCAAAGCGGCACCGCAGCAAGCCGGATTGGCTTTGATGCTGTTCAGCCTGAGCTATGGGGTGTTGCATGCGCTCGGCCCCGGCCACGGCAAGGTGGTGATTGCCACCTATCTGGCGACCCACCCGGCGCGGCTGAAAAGCAGCCTGAAACTGACCTTTGCTGCTTCGCTGGTGCAGGGGCTGGTGGCTATCGCCCTGGTAACGCTGATGCTAGTGGTGCTGCAACTGTCATCACGGCAGTTGCATCAGAGCAGTTTCTGGCTGGAGAAGGGCAGTTTTGTTCTGGTGATGTTGCTCGGCGTGCTGCTCACTTGGCGCGCGTTGAAGCGTTTGTATCACGCGGTGAAAGCCATGCGTCCGCAACCGGCGCTGCGAATCAACAGCCTGCAACCTTTGCCGGCGGATCACGTTCACAGCGAGCATTGTGGCTGTGGTCACCGCCATTTGCCGAGTGATACAGAGCTGCAGGCCGGCAGTGACTGGCGTACGCAGACCGCCATCGTGTTGGCGATGGGCATGCGGCCCTGCTCGGGGGCGATACTGGTGTTGCTGTTTTCCAAGGTGATTGGCGTTTTCGCCTGGGGGGTGGTTTCCGCATTGGCGATGGCGCTAGGCACTTCACTGACCATCTCGTTACTGGCCTTACTGGTGCATTACAGCCGCCGATTGGCGGTGCGACTTAGCCGCTCCCGCGCTCCCGCCGCCTGGAGTGCGGTGGCCTGGGGTTCGCTGGCGCTGGCCGGTGGTTTGATTTTGTTGTTTGCCGGGCTGCTGCTGTACGCCAGCGCCCAGCCGGAATTCGGCGGCGGCATTCGGCCTTTCTCCCGCTAACAGGCATAAAAAAAGCGCTGCAATGATTGCAGCGCTTTTTCTTTATTCATTTACTTTTACTTCGCGAGATTAACGCTTCAGCGCTTCGCTCAGTTCTTCACGCATGGTGGAAAGCATGGCTTTCACTACGCGTGGGTTACCGGCTACCACGTTGCCGGAGCTGAAGTGGTTGTGGCCGCCAACGAAGTCGGTCACCAGGCCGCCAGATTCGCGCACCAGCAGTTCACCCGCGGCGAAATCCCATGGCTTCAGGCCAATTTCGAAGAAACCGTCCACGCGACCGGCAGCCACGTAGGCCAGATCCAGTGCGGCAGAACCGGTACGACGGAAGTCGGCACACTGGGTAAACAGTTTGCCAACCACGTTGATGTATGGCGTTGCGTGCTGCTTAACTTTGAACGGGAAGCCGGTTGCCAGGATGGTGCCATCCAGGTCTTTGGCGTTGGTGCCGCGCAGACGGTAACCGTTGAGCTGTGCGCCCTGACCGCGGGTAGCGGTGAACAGTTCGTTACGCATTGGATCGTAAACCACAGCCACTTCGGTACGGCCTTTAATGCGCACGGCAATAGAAACTGAGAAGTGTGGGAAACGTTTGATGAAGTTTGATGTGCCATCCAGTGGATCGATCACCCATTGTACGTCTTTATCTTCGCCGACCAATTCGCCGCGTTCTTCGGTAACAATAGTATGTTGCGGATAGGACTTGCGAATGACGTCGATGATCAGATGC
This sequence comes from Serratia liquefaciens, assembly GCA_012719855.1. Taxonomy (GTDB): domain Bacteria; phylum Pseudomonadota; class Gammaproteobacteria; order Enterobacterales; family Enterobacteriaceae; genus Serratia; species Serratia liquefaciens_A. The sequence goes on from JAAXZN010000058.1 coordinate 130,393, forward strand.
TCTGCATCGCGATCGACGTTAGTGACAAAGTCATTGGTCCCTTTCTGGCTCGCTTCTACAGCGTCCGGGGTTTCGTAGTTTTTGGCAATCAGGTTACCGGCCTTGCGCGCAGCGCGCACGGCGATCGTCAGCATCGGATGCATGGGTATCTTCCAACTAGGATGTTAAAGAACAGGAAACGGCGCGAAGTATAGCAGGTGTTCGGTAAAATGCCTACGGCTGTGTTAAGATGCTGTGATTTTCCGCTACGCTCAGAGTTTGTATGCTGCATAACATCCGCATTGTTCTGGTAGAAACCTCTCATACCGGCAACATGGGCTCGACCGCCAGAGCCATGAAAACCATGGGGTTAACCAACCTTTATCTGGTTAATCCGTTGATAAAACCCGATTCTCAGGCGATCGCCCTGGCCGCTGGCGCCAGCGATGTGATCGGCAACGCCACTATCGTTGATACCCTCGATGACGCTATTGCCGGCTGTAGCCTGGTGGTGGGCACCAGCGCACGTTCACGCACTTTGCCGTGGCCGATGCTGGAACCCCGTGAATGCGGTGTACGCGCCGTGCACGAAGGCGAACATGCGCCAGTGGCGTTGGTCTTCGGCCGTGAACGTGTGGGCCTGACCAATGACGAACTGCAAAAGTGTCATTATCACGTCGCCATTCCGGCCAACCCGGATTACAGCTCGCTGAATCTGGCGATGGCGGTGCAGATCCTGGCCTATGAAGTGCGTGTGGCCTATCTCGATCGTCAACAGGCGGGCGTGCCGCCGTTGGAAGAGACACCGTATCCACTGGTGGATGACCTCGAGCGTTTCTATCAGCACCTGGAACAAACGCTGCAAAATAGCGGCTTCATTCGTCCGTCCCATCCGGGGCAGGTGATGAGTCGTTTGCGCCGTTTATTCACCCGCGCACGACCGGAAGCTCAAGAGCTGAATATTCTGCGCGGCATGCTGACGTCGATAGAGAAACAGGATAAACAGCAAGGTCATTAATTTTAGGGTTGCGTAACGGTTAAAGGTAATAGCATTAGTTATCCAAGGGTTATAACATGTATTTTATATGCATTTTGCATGGCTAAGTACAAAATGTGCTAATACTTGAGTAAATTACTAGGTTAAATAGTTGACTGATTTACTCGGGAATGTCAGACTTTCGGCCATGTTTGACCAACAGGTAACCACTTAGCTATGAGACTGACATCTAAAGGCCGTTATGCCGTAACCGCTATGCTTGACGTGGCATTGCACTCCCAGGAAGGGCCCGTTCCTCTGGCGGATATTTCTGAGCGCCAAGGTATCTCGCTCTCTTATCTGGAACAATTATTCTCCCGTCTGCGTAAAAATGGCCTGGTGGCCAGCGTACGCGGACCGGGCGGTGGTTATCTGCTGGGCAAAGACGCGGGTGAGATTGCCGTTGGTGCAGTTATCACTGCCGTCGATGAATCGGTAGATGCAACCCGTTGCCAGGGTAAAGAAGGCTGTCAGGGTGGCGATCGCTGCCTGACCCATACCCTGTGGCGCGATCTGAGCGAGCGCATCAGCGGGTTCCTGAACAACATTACGCTGGCTGAACTGGTGAACAACCAGGAAGTGCTGGTGGTGGCGGACCGTCAAAACAACGATACCCGTCGCACGGCCAACGGTCGTCCGCAAGAAACTATCAACGTTAATCTGCGCGCATAAGCAGCTGGCGATACTTTTTTTAGTTTTTGGAAGTGATGTACGGAGCACAAGAGCAATGAAATTACCGATTTATCTGGATTACTCAGCAACGACGCCGGTTGATCCGCGCGTCGCTGAGAAAATGATGCAGTTTTTGACTCTGGACGGGACTTTCGGTAACCCGGCTTCCCGTTCCCACCGTTTCGGGTGGCAGGCGGAAGAAGCGGTAGATATCGCCCGTAACCAAATCGCTGAACTGGTTGGCGCTGACCCGCGCGAAATCGTGTTCACTTCCGGAGCAACCGAATCCGACAACCTGGCGATTAAAGGCGCTGCCAATTTCTATCAAAAGAAAGGCAAGCACATCATCACCAGCAAAACCGAACATAAAGCCGTGCTGGACACCTGTCGCCAGCTCGAGCGTGAAGGCTTTGAAGTGACCTACCTGGCACCGCAAAGCAACGGTATCATCAGCCTGCAAGCCCTCGAAGCCGCGATGCGTGAAGACACCATTCTGGTTTCGATCATGCACGTGAACAACGAAATCGGCGTGGTGCAGGATATCGAAGCGATCGGCGAAATGTGCCGCGCGCGCGGTATCATCTACCACGTTGATGCGACGCAGAGCGTGGGCAAACTGCCTATCGATCTGAGCAAGCTGAAAGTCGATCTGATGTCCTTCTCCGGTCACAAGATTTATGGCCCGAAAGGTATCGGTGCGCTGTACGTGCGTCGTAAACCGCGTATCCGTATCGAAGCTCAGATCCACGGCGGCGGTCATGAGCGCGGTATGCGTTCAGGTACGTTGCCAGTGCATCAGATTGCCGGTATGGGTGAAGCCTACCGTATCGCCAAAGAAGAAATGCCGACAGAAATGGCGCGCCTGCGTACGCTGCGTGACCGTCTGTGGAACGGCGTGAAAGATATGGAAGAAGTGTATCTGAACGGCGATCTGGAACACGGCGTTCCTAACATCCTGAATGTCAGCTTCAACTATGTTGAAGGTGAATCGCTGATCATGGCGCTGAAAGACCTTGCCGTATCTTCAGGTTCCGCCTGTACCTCTGCCAGCCTTGAGCCATCTTACGTGCTGCGCGCGTTGGGTATGACCGACGAGTTGGCGCATAGCTCGATCCGTTTCTCCCTGGGGCGTTTCACCACGGAAGAAGAGATCGATTACACCATTCAACTGGTGCGTAAATCCATTGGCCGTCTGCGTGACCTGTCTCCACTGTGGGATATGTTCAAGCAGGGCGTGGATATCAACAGCATCGAATGGGCACATCATTAATTCTCAGGATTCAGGAGCAAGGTTATGGCTTACAGCGAAAAAGTAATCGATCACTATGAAAACCCGCGTAACGTGGGTTCTTTCGACAACGAAGATCCTAGCGTCGGCAGCGGTATGGTTGGCGCACCGGCTTGTGGCGACGTCATGAAGCTGCAGATCAAAGTCAACAATGAAGGCATCATTGAAGACGCGCGTTTCAAAACTTACGGCTGCGGTTCCGCCATCGCCTCCAGCTCGCTGGTGACCGAATGGATGAAAGGCAAATCTCTTGATCAGGCCGAAGCGATCAAAAACACCCAGATCGCCGAAGAACTGGAATTACCGCCGGTAAAAATTCACTGCTCTATCCTGGCGGAAGACGCCATTAAAGCAGCGATTGCCGACTACAAGAGCAAACATAACGCCAAGTAATTCTTGTGTAGGGGCGCTGTATGCCGCGCCCGCATTGATTGGGGCGAATATATTCGCCCCCTACACCGGTTAGCCCCCCAACATCGGTTTTGCTACAGGTTGGGAATATTGAGTATGAGGTTGTGATGTCAATTACCATGAGCGACAGCGCTGCGCAGCGTGTTCAGGCATTTATGAATAACCGCGGCAAGGGTCTTGGCCTGCGTCTGGGGGTAAGAACCTCCGGCTGCTCCGGGATGGCGTACGTGCTGGAATTTGTTGACGAAATGAACGATGACGACATCGTTTTTGAAAACAAAGGCGTTAAGGTGATCATTGACGGCAAGAGCCTGGTCTACCTTGACGGCACCGAGCTTGATTTCGTTAAGGAAGGCCTGAACGAAGGCTTCAAGTTCAACAACCCCAATGTCTCAAGCGAGTGCGGCTGCGGCGAAAGTTTCAACGTCTGACAGTCCGTCAAGCTCCCCCGCCGGCGCGGGGGAACTTCATCCGATAAAGCCCAGAGCACGCTATGGATTACTTTACTTTATTCGGGCTGCCAGTTCGCTATCTCGTGGACGGCAGCCTGCTTGCATCTCGCTATCAGGATCTGCAACGTCAATTCCATCCCGATCGCAATGCTCTCCAGCCGGAACGCGAACGCCTGATGGCGTTGCAACAGGCGGCGACTATCAATGAAGCCTACCAAACGCTGAAGCACCCATTAAAACGCGCAGAGTATATGTTATCTTTGCACGGTTTTGATTTGGGCAACGAGCAGCATACCCTGCGAGATACCGCTTTCCTGATGGAACAGCTGGAATTGCGTGAAGAGCTCGACGCCATTGAGCGTAAAGCGGAGGCGGAAAGCCTGCTGGCCGACTTTGGCGCGCGGGTGAACGAGACGGTCAAACAGCGCACTGCGCTGATGGTGCAGCAGCTGGATAACCAGCAGTGGCCCGAGGCCGCCGATACCGTGCGCAAGCTACGCTTTTTGGACAAACTCCAGCAACAGGTTGAACAACTCGAAGAAAAACTGCTGGGTTTTGAGTAAAACCCTATGAATTTCGAGTTATGGCTAGGCGGCCAGCTCGCTCATCCCCGGGCGCTTACTTAAGTAAGTAACCGGGGTGAGCGACAAATCTGTCGGGAACAGATTTGAACGCTGCTTGCAGCGGCCCTGAAAGGGCAAGGACCATGGATGGGCCTTGTAAGCAGCTAACAACGCTATAACTTGAAAGGCGACGGGTACACCTTCTGATTGTGGAAGCTTCAATATGGCCTTATTACAAATTAGTGAGCCCGGCCTCAGCGCCGCGCCGCACCAGCGCCGTCTGGCTGCCGGTATTGATTTAGGCACCACCAACTCTCTGGTTGCCACTGTCCGCAGCGGGCGGGCGGAAACGCTGGCCGATGCCCAGGGGCGCGATTTACTGCCCTCGGTGGTGCACTACCAGGCTGACACCTTGCGTGTCGGCTGGGATGCGCGCCAGCAGGCCGCACAGGATCCCGCCAACACCATCAGCTCAATCAAACGCATGATGGGCCGTTCTCTGGCCGACGTACAGCAGCGTTACCCGAACCTGCCGTACCAGTTCCAGGCCAGCGATAACGGCTTGCCGATGATCCTTACCGCCGCCGGTCCGGTTAACCCGGTGGGCGTTTCCGCCGATATCCTCAAAGCGCTTGCCGCGCGTGCGCAAACCGCGCTGGAAGGGGATTTGGACGGCGTGGTGATCACCGTTCCCGCGTATTTTGACGATGCACAGCGCCAGGGCACCAAGGACGCAGCGCGTCTGGCCGGGCTGCACGTGCTGCGCCTGCTGAACGAACCTACGGCGGCGGCGATTGCCTATGGCCTGGATTCCGGGCAGGAAGGCATCATCGCGGTCTACGATTTGGGCGGCGGCACCTTTGATATCTCCATTCTGCGGCTCAGCCGTGGCGTGTTCGAAGTGTTGGCCACCGGCGGCGACTCCGCGTTGGGCGGAGATGACTTTGACCATCTGCTGGCCGATTGGCTGCGGGAACAGGCCGGCGTGGCCGATCGCAGCGATCACGGCGTTCAGCGTCAACTGCTGGACGCGGCCATTGCCGCCAAAATAGCACTGAGCGATGCCGACAGCGTCAGCGTTGAAGTTGCCGGTTGGCAGGGGGAGGTGACGCGTGCGCAGTTCGACGCCTTGATTGCCTCGCTGATTAAACGCACCCTGATGGCTTGCCGCCGCGCGTTGAAAGACGCCGGCGTCAGTGCTGAAGAGGTGTTGGAAGTGGTGATGGTTGGTGGTTCCACTCGCGTGCCCCTGGTGCGTGAGCAGGTGGGCACCTTCTTTGGCCGCACGCCCCTGACCTCGATTGATCCCGATAAAGTGGTCGCCATCGGCGCTGCTATTCAGGCCGATATTCTGGTGGGCAACAAGCCGGACAGCGACATGCTGCTGCTGGACGTGATCCCGCTGTCGCTGGGTCTGGAAACCATGGGCGGTCTGGTCGAAAAAGTGATCCCGCGCAACACCACCATTCCGGTGGCGCGTGCCCAGGAGTTCACTACCTTTAAAGACGGCCAAAGCGCGATGATGATCCACGTGCTGCAGGGCGAGCGTGAGCTGGTGCAGGATTGCCGTTCGCTGGCGCGTTTCTCGCTGCGAGGCTTACCGCCGTTGCCTGCCGGTGGCGCGCACATTCGCGTGACCTTCCAGGTGGACGCCGATGGCCTGTTGAGCGTTACCGCGATGGAGAAATCCACCGGCGTTGAGGCTTCGATTCAGGTTAAACCGTCGTACGGCCTTTCCGACGCCGAAATCGCCGGGATGATCAAAGACTCGATGGCCAATGCGCAGAGCGACGTTGGCGCGCGTAAACTGGCGGAACAGCGGGTTGAGGCGTCTCGGGTGCTGGAAAGCCTGCAGGGCGCACTGGCTAGCGATGCCGCGTTGCTGAGCGAGGCCGAAAGTACGGCGATCGCCGCGGCGGTGGAAGCTTTGCAACAGGCGACGCAGGGCACCGATCCTGCCGCTATCGAAGCCGCAATAAAAACATTAGATGCACAAACGCAAGACTTTGCCGCGCGCCGCATGGATGCTTCCATTCGCCGTGCGCTGGCTGGCCATTCTGTGGATGAGGTTTAATCATGCCTAAAATTGTTTTCCTGCCCCATCAAGATTTATGCCCGGAGGGGGCGGTACTGGAAGCTGAGCAAGGGGAGTCAATCCTCAACGTTGCACTGCGCAACGGTATCGAAATTGAGCACGCCTGCGAGAAATCCTGCGCCTGCACCACCTGCCACTGCATCGTGCGCGAAGGGTTTGACTCTCTTGAAGAGAGCAGCGAGCTGGAAGACGACATGCTGGACAAGGCCTGGGGTCTGGAGCCGGAAAGCCGCCTGAGCTGCCAGGCGCTGGTGGCCGACGAAGATTTGGTGGTCGAAATGCCGCGTTATACCGTTAACCACGCGCGTGAGCATTAATTGCTAGCCGCGGCGCAGAGCTGGAGATAATAATGGGACTGAAGTGGACCGATAGCCGTGAAATCGGCGAAGCCCTGTACGACCAATACCCGGATACCGATCCGAAAACCGTACGTTTTACCGACATGCATCAGTGGATTTGCGATCTGGAAGATTTTGACGACGATCCACAGGCTTCCAATGAGAAAATACTGGAAGCGATCCTGCTGGTCTGGTTAGATGAAGCGGAGTAAATAGCGTAACGGGCTGCCATAGGCGGCCCGTTTATTTTGTATCCGACACGATTAATAAAAGAATAATCCGGAGTAAGAAGGCTATGACAACTGAATTCATGCTGGTAACGCTGTCGAACCAACCTGCCGACGCTCGCTGGGGCGAGAAAGCGCTGCTGAGCACCGACGATCGAGGAATGACCATTCACCTGACCGGCAACGACAAGCTGGGGGGCATCCAGCGTGCCGCCCGCAAGATTGACGGCCAAGGTGTCAAGAACGTCAAACTGGCCGGCGATGGCTGGGATCTGGAGAACAGCTGGGCGTTCTGGCAAGGTTTCCGCGGGCCGAAAGGCAAGCGCAGCGTCGAATGGGCAGAGCTGCCGGAAGCGGAACGCAAAGAGCTGGAACAACGTCTGAAGATTGTTGACTGGGTACGCGACACCATCAATATGCCGGCGGAAGAGCTGGGGCCGGAACAACTGGCTACGCGCGCGGTTGATCTGATGTGTGACGTTGGCTGCGATGCCGTCAGCTATCGTATTACCAAGGGTGAAGACCTGCGCGAGCAAAACTACGCCGGTATTCACACCGTGGGCCGGGGATCCGATCGTTCACCGGTGCTGTTGGCACTGGACTTCAACCCGACAGGCAATCCGGAAGCTCCGGTATTTGCTTGCCTGGTGGGCAAAGGCATCACCTTTGACACCGGTGGCTACAGCCTGAAGCAAAGCGCCTTTATGGATTCCATGAAAGCGGATATGGGCGGTGCGGCCACCATTACCGGCGCACTGGCGCTGGCGGCGGCACGTGGTCTGAAACAGCGCGTGAAACTCTATCTGTGCTGCGCCGATAACATGGTTAGCGGCAACGCCTTCAAACTGGGCGACATCATCCGTTATCGTAACGGCAAGACCGTTGAGGTTATGAACACCGATGCGGAAGGGCGCCTGGTGCTGGCTGACGGTCTGATCGATGCTTCTGCACAAAACCCTGAGTTGATCATCGACTGCGCCACCCTGACCGGCGCGGCGAAAACGGCGGTGGGTAACGATTACCATGCATTGTTCAGCTTCGATGATGCTTTGGCACAGGAACTACTGACCAGCGCGGCTGCCGAGCAAGAGCCTTTCTGGCGCCTGCCGCTGGCTGAGTTCCACCGCAGCCAACTGCCGTCCAACTTTGCTGAACTGAACAACATTGCCGGTCCGGCCTACACTGCCGGTGCCAGCACCGCGGCTGCATTCCTGTCGCATTTTGTGCAGAATTATCAGAAAGGCTGGTTGCACATTGACTGCTCCGCTACTTACCGTAAGGGCGCGGTGGATCAATGGTCTGCCGGTGCGACCGGTCTGGGTGTGCGTGCCCTGGCCAACCTGTTGCTGAGCAAAGCCAAATAATTGAATGCCCACCAAGGTGGGCGTTATACCCGTCATCTTTCAAGTTGCAGCGTTGTTACCTGCTTACAAGGCCCATCCATGGTCCTTGCCCTTTCAGGGGCGCTGCAAGCAGCGTTCAAATCTGTTCCCGACAGATTTGTCGCTCACCCCAGTTACTGTAGGGGGCGAATAAATTCGCCCGATTAATGCGGGCGCAGCATGCGGCGCCCCTACAATACCTGGGGATGAGCGAGCTGGGCGCCTGGCTGCAAAATGAAAGCTATAGGGTATAAAATGTCGTTTACCCTCGGGGCCCAGCATGCTGGGCCCCGTTATTTGATTGCTGGAGTTTGTCATGAGTTCTCACCATCACGATACCGCCACAGGCGAAAACGAACTTGAACGCCTGCTGAAGCTGGCGGTGACCGAGCCGGCCCATCGTCCGGCGTTTTTCCGTGAGTTGCTCGACGCGACGGTGTTGATCCTCGGTGACAGCGAACAGGTGCAGCATGGCGGTGACATCACGCTGAACGCCGATACGCCGGTGAATATTCAGCACTGGGAAAAACAGGACGGCGGCAGCATCATTCCGTTTTTTAGTTCGGTGGAAGCGCTGCAAAAGGCCGTTGAAGACGAACAGCCGTTTATCGCCATGCCGGCGCAGGTATTGTTCGAAATCACTCAGGGGGCGGATCTGTTCCTTAACCCTAAGGCCGAGTACGGCAAAGAGTTTTATCCTGAAGAAGTGGCGATGCTGCTGGCCACCGGGGGTGTAGCCAAACCGGCGGAACGTTATATCGACAAGGATACCCAGATCCTGTTAGGTCAGCCGGAGGAATACCCGTCGGCGATGGTCGATGCCTTGACCACGCTGTTCAGCCAGTGCAAGCCGGTGCGCCGCGCATTCCTGGCGCTGATGCACGATCAGGCGGTCGACGAAAAGCCTAATCTGCTGGTCGGACTGGAGGTGGACGGTGAGCAGGCGGAGATCGAAGCGCTGATCAACGAGGCCGGAAGCGTGGCCAGCGAAACGGCGCCCAACGACGAGCCGGTAGATTTTTGTCTGGTCTCGGAAAAGGAACGTGGGGTCAGCCATTACCTGATCACCCATACCCAACCCTTCTACCAGCGCCGCTGGGGCAGTTGGCTGCGTAACATCATTCCTTCGACCGACAAAACCCAGTAGTCCTGCTTTTCGCTACCGGCGCGCATTCTGCCGGTAGCGCTTGCTTTTTCCTGCTGATCAAAGCGACGGTTTTAATCGCGCAAGCCCTGCAATGGCGCTTTCAAGATATTGACGAGGGCAGCCGAGATTGAGGCGGATAAACCCTTTCCCCTGTTCGCCAAAGCTGACGCCCATTGAAGCGGCAATTTTTGACTGGTGGATCAGCGCCTGTTGAAGCGCATTATCATCCAGGCCCAAAGCGCGACAATCCAGCCAGGCAAGATAGGTGCCTTCGGCCCGGGTCATTTTGCACCAGGGCGCGGCATAGGCTAATGCCTGTTCAAACCAGCGCCGGTTGTCTGCCAGATGCTGTTGTAAAGTATCAAGCCAGGTTTCCCCTTGCTGATAGGCAGCCGTGGCGGCGGTCATCGACAGCGCATTGAAGACATCCAACCCATGGGCATTGAGGCGTTCGACAAACGCATTCCGGGTGTGAGCGTTGGGGATCAGGAAGTTTGAGATGCGCAGGGACGACAGGCCGAAGCTCTTGCTGGCGGAGGTCGCAGAAATCACCTGGTCGTGCCAGGTTTCGTCCAGATGCAGCACGGAGGTGAAGGTTTCGCCGGGCAGCAGCAGATCGGCCCAGATTTCATCGGAGATAACCGTTACGCCATAGCGGCTGCACAGCGTCATCAACTGCGTCAGTTCGTCGCGGGTCCAGCACCGGCCCGTTGGGTTATGGGGATTGCACAGCAACAGCAACGGCGGCTTGCGTTGCTCAAAACAGGCCTCCAGATGATCGAAGTCGAATTGATAGCCTTGCGGGCCGGCGACTAAAGGATTTTCGAGCACCTCTCTGCCGTTCATGGTGACGATCTTGGCAAAAGATCCGTAGTAAGGCCCCTGGATCACGATCGGATCTCCGGGCTGGCTAAGCAGTTGGATCAGGATCGTCAGACCGGGAACCACGCCTTCGATGGAGGTGAACCACTCCCGCTGCAAAGGCAACTGGTGCCGTTTCGAGAACCAGTCCATCACCGCCTGGTAATACTGGTCATCGCGTTCGCTGTAACCGAATATGCCGTGTTCAACGCGGTGATGCAGCGCCTGCCGGACTTCCAGCGGACACTGGAAGTCAAAATCGGACACCCACATCGGCAGCAGGTCGGTTTCATCGAGCTGCAGATAGCGATCGATAAAGTCCCATTTCACCGAGCCGGTGTGGTGGCGGTTGATGATCTGATTAAAATCGGTTTGTTTCACGTCAGGCTTCCTTACGCTGTAAATCTTGCTGTGGCTGTATCTTGGCAATGCCGAAACCGGTAAATCCGTAAATCAGGGCGAAGACCACGGCGGCGTAGCATTGGATGGCCCAGGGCAGCAAATCCAACGTGCTGACCCCCAGGGGGGTCGCCATATAAATGCCTGCGGCGGTCCACGGAATTAACGGTTCGATGACGGTGCCTGCATCTTCTACGGTCCGCGACAGGTTTTTATTGTCCAGGCCCATGCGGCGGTAGGCGCCTTTGAAGAGTTCGGCGGGGATCAGCAGCGCCAATTTACCGTCGCTGGTGGCGCCGGTAACCAGAATGGTGGTAGCTACCGTTGCGGCGATCAGTTGGCCTGTGGTGTGAACCACCTTCAGCAGCCGATTAATGATGACGGTCAATGCACCGGTCAGGGTTAATGCGCCCGCAAAGGAAAAGGCGCAGAAGACCAGCAAGATGGTGCTCATCATCGAAAACATTCCACCCCGGTTGAGCAGGCGAGGCACATCTTCGACGATACCGTTGATGCCGTGCCCTTGAGTGGCAAACATCGAAAGGTTAAAACCGTCCATCAGCGCATTTAAGCCCTGTTGCAGACTGAACCCCTGCAGGAGCACGCCGATGGCGATAGCCAGGACACAGGCAGCCAACATGACCGGGATCACCGGGCGTTTGGTCACCGCACCCCACAGCACCAGCACCGGGGGCAGGATTAATAACAGGTTGAAGTGATAAAGGCCCTCGAGCGCCGTCACGATCTCGATGACTTTTTCCGGTGTAGCCGCGCTGCCGACCGCGCCGGTATGTCCGGCGATCAGATACACCACCGCCGCCAGAATGAAGCTTGGGATCGTTGTATACATCAGGTGCTGAATATGGCTGTAAAGGTCGGTCTCCGCGACGATCGCCGCGAAATTGGTGGAATCGGACAGTGGGGAGATCTTGTCGCCAAAATAGGCCCCGGAAACGACGGCGCCGGCCGCGGCAGCCAGTGGCACATCCAGTCCGGCGGCTACGCCCATCAGCGCGACGCCGACGGTGCCTGCCGCGCCCCAGGAGGTGCCGGTGCAAACCGAGATCACGCTGGTAATGAAGAACGCGGCGATCAGGATATATTGAGGGCTGATCAGCTTCAGGCCCCAGTACACCATATAGGGAATGGTGCCGCTGAACATCCAGGTGCCGATCAGCCCGCCCACGCAAATCAATATCATAATCACCGGCATGGCTTTGGCCAGCTTGGCGACGATGGAATCAATGATGTCGTCCCAGCGGTAACCCTGCCAGTAGGCCAGCGCAGCGGCGATGCCGGCGGATGCCAGCAGCAGCGGTTCGATCCGCAGACCCAGCTGGCCGTAGCCTATGATAAGCAGCAACAGCATGGCCACAATGGGGAGCATCGCTAACCCCAGGTTGAGCTTCTTTTTGTCATTCATTTACAACTCCGGTTAAGGATGGGGAAGTGACGCAAGCCTAATGAATTTGCAGTGAATGAGGTGTGAGCACGGGCCATTGGCGATGTAATCGGTTACATGAAGGTGCGATATGTGAGTGATCTCTCACTTGGCGGCCTTGTTTTCTTCAATCGGGGGATTTTTTTCCAGAAAGGCCACCGAGTCCCGCAGGATCAGCTCTGCGGAAAATCGATTGTTCTGCGGCGTAACGGCGGCGCCTGAATTGAGTTGCAGCGCCAAATTGGCCGCGCGTCGGGCCATTTTCTCAATCGGATAATGCACGGTGGTCAACGGCGGGTGGAGGTATTTTGCCAGGGCTATGTCATCGAAGCCGACAATCGAGATATCTTCGGGCAGGTTCATCCGCCGCTGGCGAAAGGTGCGCATCATGCCGGCGGCCATGACGTCGTTGAATGTTAGCGCGGCGGTAAAAGCCTGCTTACTGGCGAGGATTTTCTCTGCCGCGGCTTCGCCCCCTTGCTCATTGAAGGGGACGCTGATGATCCAGTCACCCGGCACCGCAATCCCGGCTTCGGCCATCGCGGTTCGATATCCCTCAAGACGCTGCTTGCGGTCATCGATCGGCAGATCTGTGGTGATGCAGGCAATATTACGGTGCCCGCGCTCGATGAGCATCCGGGTGGCAGCCTGAGAAGCGCTTATGTTGTCCAGCCAGATGCAGCGATTGGCGATGGCGGGCAAATAGCGGTTGATCACCACCATCGCCGGAGTATGGGCGGCATAGCGCAAAATCTCGGCATCGCTCATGCGGGTGACGTGGGCAACGATCGATTCGCACCCCTGATTAATCAGGAAATCCAGGCCGTTTTTCTCCAGTTCGGCCTGATGACCACCGTTACAGACCATCAATTTTACGCCGCCTTTGCGCGTGATATCTTCCACGCCTCGGGCCAGTCGCGAGAAAAACGGATCGTCGAGGTTACCGGTCAGCAACCCCAGCATATTGCCGCTGCGTTTCGCCAGCGCCAGCGCGGCGGCATTTCGGTGATAGTTAAATTCGCGCATGGCTTTTTCAACGCGTTCGCGAGTAACGGGTTCAACATAAGCGGTGCTGTTGATCACCCTGCTGACGGTGGCGGTGGAAACGCCTGCGCGTCGGGCAACGTCTTTCATGGTGGCCATATCATTTCCTGCTGGTTTTGCGGCTGCCGAAGCGGGCGGGGCCAAATCTGGATGATTTTTATTATCTTTTTGTTTTAAAAGAATATAGTCACAAACTCAACCTGGGCTGTCACGCACTGTGATCGGCATGGCAGTTCGTTGTGAAGCAGGGAAGGGTCGGTAAGCGCTGCGCGTTTTGAGACTCGGTCCGTGTGAGTTCGTACAACCTGTGCTCTGGGCCGCAAAGTGAAGAATCAGGATAATAATTTTTTAATGAAATGTTGATTTTCCCGTAGGCAAGCGTTAACAGCGCACATATAATCTGCGCCACTTGAGAAGGCCGGCACCCTGTTTTCAGACCGGCCTGTTTTGGAAGTTATACAGAGGCCATCATGACCGTAGAACGTACCTTTTCCATCATTAAACCAAACGCTGTAGCTAACAACGACATCGGCGCAATCTATGCTCGCTTTGAGCGTGCCGGTTTCAAAATCATCGCATCCAAAATGCTGCGTCTGACTCGCGAACAAGCCGAAGGCTTCTACGCTGAGCACAAAGGCCGCCCATTCTTCGATGGTCTGGTTGAATTCATGACCTCTGGCCCAATCGTGGTTCAGGTTCTGGAAGCGGAAAACGCAGTACAGCGCAACCGTGACATCATGGGCGCCACCAACCCAGACAACGCACTGGCCGGCACTCTGCGTGCTGACTACGCGGACAGCTTCACTGCCAACGCCGTACACGGTTCTGACGCAGTAGAATCCGCTCAGCGCGAAATCGCTTACTTCTTCAACGAAAGCGAAATCTGCCCGCGTTAATATTCCCGCTGCTTTTCAAGTTGTAGAGGGCGAATATATTCGCCCCGATTGGCACGGGCGCAGCATGCAGCGCCCCTACTCGAACACGGCATTCACCGGCTGAAACAATAAAAATGCCCTGAATGCCTTTCAGACGTAGAAAGCTACTACTAAAATTTGTACAATGCCGCGCCCCTGATGAGTCATCTTGTCAGGGGCGCGCTTTTAGCGCCGTCGCCCGATTTATACGGGCTGAGCGACGCACTTACTTTCCACTCTTTCGCGCCGTAAAGTGTAACAACGAGGCCAGAGATCAATTATGTTAGAACCCATCACGTCCGAGCACATCGTGTCTGAAAATAATTCGCTGACTACTCAATCCGTTAACGCGGAAAAACCGGCTGTGGCCAAAATTAACCTGCTGGATCTGAACCGTCAGCAATTGCGTGAGTTCTTTGCCAAAATGGGCGAGAAACCCTTCCGCGCCGATCAGGTGATGAAGTGGATGTATCACTATTGCTGCGACGATTTCGAGCAGATGACCGATATCAACAAGGTCCTGCGCAATAAATTGCAGAGCGTCGCCGAGATCCGTGCGCCAGAAGTGGCGGAAGAACAACGCTCAGCCGACGGCACCATTAAATGGGCTATCAAGGTGGGCGATCAGCAGGTCGAAACCGTGTATATCCCGGACGGCGACCGTGCGACCCTGTGCGTCTCTTCCCAGGTGGGTTGCGCGCTGGAATGCAAATTTTGTTCGACCGCTCAGCAAGGCTTTAACCGCAACCTGCGCGTGTCGGAAATCATCGGCCAGGTGTGGCGTGCGGCGAAAATCATCGGTGCACTGAAAGTCACCGGCGAGCGCCCGATCACCAACGTGGTGATGATGGGCATGGGTGAGCCCTTGCTCAACCTGACCAACGTGGTGCCGGCGATGGAAATCATGCTGGATGATTTCGGTTTTGGCCTGTCAAAACGCCGCGTGACCCTGTCGACTTCGGGCGTAGTGCCTGCGCTGGACAAGCTGGGTGATATGATCGACGTCGCGCTGGCGATCTCGCTGCATGCGCCGAACGACAAGATCCGCGATGACATCGTGCCGATCAACCGCAAATACAACATTGAGACCTTCCTGGCTGCGGTACGCCGCTACCTGGAAAAATCCAACGCCAATCAGGGCAGGGTGACGGTCGAGTACGTGATGCTGGATCATATCAACGACAGCACCGACGACGCGCACCAACTGGCGGAAGTCCTCAAGGACACGCCATGCAAGATCAACCTGATCCCATGGAACCCCTTCCCGGGCGCACCTTACGGCCGCAGCTCCAACAGCCGCGTGGATCGTTTTTCCAAAGTGTTGATGGAATACGGCTTTACGACTATTGTTCGTAAAACCCGTGGTGACGATATCGATGCTGCCTGCGGGCAACTGGCGGGTGAAGTGATCGACCGTACCAAGCGTACCCTGAAAAAGAAAATGGCCGGGGAACCTATCACCGTGCGTGCGGTCTGAATCCTATAGCATGATTTTTGTTATCTTACAGTCTGTTATGTGAAAAGACGTCAAGGTAACATCAGACAAGGAAACGAATGCAGGCATGAAGCTGATTCTGTGGGGCACGTTGCTGGCGGCCGGGTTACTGGCCGGTTGTTCCGGTTCAGCGCCGGAAGAAAAAGACGCGCTGTCTGAAGCCGGTCAGACGCGGTTGCAACTGGGTCTGGAATATCTGAAGCAGGGCGATTTAAACGCCGCGCGTCAGAATCTGGAGAAAGCGGCGGACGCCGCTCCACAGGATTACCGTACCCAATTGGGCATGGCGCTCGTTGAGCAGAGGACGGGCGAGAACGGCGCAGCCGAACAGCGTTATCAGCAGGCGCTCAAACTTGCGCCGAACAATGGCACGGTGCTGAATAATTACGGTGCGTTTCTTTGCAGTTTAGGGCAGTATGTACCGGCACAACAGCAGTTTAGCGCTGCGGCAGTAGCACCGGATTACGGTCAGGTTGCCGACAGCCTGGAAAACGCAGGTTACTGTTTTCTCAAAGCCGGACAAAACGACGAAGCACGTATTTTGTTAACCCGTGCATTGAAGGTCGATCCGGACAAGGGCACTCCACTGTTGGTGGAGGCAGAAAAGCAATTTGGAGAAGGGAAGCGCGCACAGTCGCAACTTTTATTGGATAGTTATCAACATGTTCTGCCGGCTAGCGCCGACAGCTTATGGTTACAGATTCGTTTCGCCGCGTTAGCCGGGCGCCAAGATAGCGTGCAACGTTATGGCAAGCAGTTATCGCGAAGTTTTCCACAATCCAAACAGTACCAGCAGTTCTTAGCTAATGAATACTGAAGCCTCCCAAGATAAAACCGTATCAATGACGACAGGCGAACGTCTGCGTCAGGCCCGTGAACAACTCGGGTTGAGTCAACAGGCCGTTGCAGAACGCCTGTGCCTCAAAATGTCTACCGTGCGCGATATCGAAGAAGACAATCTGTCCGCAGATCTGGCTTCAACCTTCGTGCGTGGTTATATCCGTTCTTATGCCAAGCTGGTACGTTTACCAGAGGATGAACTGCTGCCGATGCTGGCCAAGCAGGCGCCGTTGAAGGTCGCGAAAGTGGCACCGATGCAGAGCTTCTCTCTGGGCAAGCGTCGCAAAAAACGCGATGGCTGGCTGATGAGCTTCACCTGGCTGATCGTGTTCGTGGTGGTTGGCTTGACCGGTGCCTGGTGGTGGCAAAACCACAAGGCCCAGCAGGAAGAGATCGCCACGATGGCCGATCAATCTTCTGCCCAGCTTTCACAGAACAATGAAGGCCAATCCGTGCCGTTGACCGACAGCAATGCCGACAACAGTGCCCCTTTGGCCGACAATGGCTCCACGCCGGTTGACACCGGCGCGGGCGCAGCAGCACAGCAATCACAGACTCCGGCCGTGACCGGCAGTGCAACCGCGCAGCAGCCTGCGGTGGTTTCACCAAGCCAAACCACGCTGCCTGAGACCACGCCTGCGGCACCAACAGCACCGTTGCCGACGGCGGATGCGGGTGTCGCTGCACCGGCGGTTGATCCTAACGCGCTGGTGATGAACTTCACCGCCGACTGCTGGTTGCAGGTCACCGACGCCAGCGGCAAAACGTTGTACAGCGGCAGCCAGAAGAGCGGCGGCAAGCTGAGCCTGGCGGGCACCGCGCCCTATAAACTGACCATTGGCGCACCGGCCGCAGTACAGATTCAATATCAAGGTAAGCCGGTTGATTTAAGCCGGTTTGTTAAGTCAAACCGTGTTGCTCGTCTGACCGTTGCCGCGCAGTAATTGCGCGGCCATTGTCGTTAAGTCAGAGCAACAATGGAGAGTAAGTAATGCATAACCAATCGCCCATCATCCGTCGAAAATCAACGCGAATTTACGTCGGCAATGTGCCTATTGGTGATGGTGCGCCGATTGCCGTGCAGTCGATGACTAACACCCGTACTACCGATGTCGAAGCCACGGTCAATCAGATTAAAGCGCTGGAGCGCGTCGGCGTCGATATCGTCCGCGTTTCAGTCCCCACCATGGATGCCGCCGAGGCATTCAAGCTGATCAAGCAACAGGTTAACGTGCCGCTGGTCGCTGACATCCACTTCGATTACCGCATTGCGTTGCAGGTGGCTGAATACGGCGTAGATTGCCTGCGCATCAACCCGGGCAATATCGGTAACGAGTCGCGTATTCGTTCAGTTGTGGACTGCGCACGCGATAAAAACATCCCGATCCGCATTGGGGTGAACGGTGGCTCGCTGGAAAAAGACATCCAGGAAAAGTACGGTGAACCTACGCCGGAAGCCCTGCTCGAATCCGCCATGCGCCACGTTGATATCCTCGATCGCCTCAACTTCGACCAGTTCAAAGTCAGCGTCAAGGCCTCCGATGTGTTCCTGGCGGTGCAATCCTATCGCCTGTTGGCGGCCCGAATCGATCAACCACTGCACCTGGGCATCACCGAAGCCGGTGGCGCGCGCAGTGGTTCAGTGAAGTCGGCGATTGGCCTGGGTCTGCTGCTGTCGGAAGGCATCGGTGATACCCTGCGTATCTCGTTGGCGGCCGATCCGGTGGAAGAAGTGAAGGTCGGTTTCGACATTCTGAAATCTCTGCGCATCCGCGCCCGCGGCATTAACTTCATCGCCTGCCCAACCTGTTCACGTCAGGAGTTTGACGTTATCGGTACGGTGAATGCGCTGGAACAGCGCCTGGAAGACATCATTACGCCGATGGATATTTCGATTATCGGCTGCGTGGTCAATGGTCCGGGCGAAGCGCTGGTATCCACTCTGGGCGTTACCGGCGGCCATAAAAAGAGCGGGTTCTACGAAGACGGCGTGCGCCAGAGAGAGCGTTTTGACAATGAGCAGATGATTGACCAACTGGAAGCCAAGATCCGCGCCAAGGCGTCGATGATGGATGAGAGCAATCGCATCTCGGTCAACCTGCTGGAAAAATAAGCATTATACCGATACGGCGGGCTTTTTAGCCCGCTTGTTTATGAACCCGGGAGCAGAACTCTGCATTCGCGTTGAATACGGGACGGCAAAGTCCCTATAATCGGGTTCATTTTTATAGACAACGGACAGAGAACTCACGTGGCAAAGAACATTCAAGCCATTCGCGGCATGAACGACTACCTGCCGGAAGAAACGGCATTATGGCAGCGTATTGAAGGCATCCTCAAGCAGGTGCTGAGCGGCTACGGTTACAGCGAAATCCGCTTGCCGATTGTAGAGCAGACCCCGTTATTCAAACGCGCGATCGGCGAAGTGACCGACGTCGTAGAAAAAGAGATGTATACCTTCGACGACCGCAACGGCGAAAGCCTGACGCTGCGTCCGGAAGGGACCGCTGGTTGCGTTCGCGCCGGCATCGAACATGGTCTGCTGTACAATCAGGAGCAGCGTCTTTGGTACGTCGGTCCGATGTTCCGCTACGAGCGCCCGCAAAAAGGCCGCTACCGTCAATTCCACCAACTGGGTGCCGAGGTGTTTGGCCTGCAGGGCCCGGATATCGACGCCGAGCTGATCTTGCTGAGCGCCCGCTGGTGGAAAGCGCTGGGCATCGCCGAGCACGTTAAGCTCGAGCTGAACTCCATCGGCTCACTGGAAGCTCGCGCGAATTACCGCGATGCTTTGGTGGCGTTCCTGGAACAACATCAAGACAAGCTGGACGAAGATTGCAAACGCCGCATGTACAGCAACCCGCTGCGCGTGCTGGACTCCAAAAACCCGGAAGTGCAAGCGCTGTTGAATGATGCGCCGCGCCTGTCCGAGTATCTGGATGAAGAATCCAAAGCCCACTTCGAAGGTCTGTGTGAACTTTTGGCGCAGGCAGGTATCCCATATACCATCAATGAACGCCTGGTGCGCGGTCTGGACTATTACAACCGTACGGTATTCGAATGGGTGACCACCAGTCTGGGCGCTCAGGGGACGGTGTGCGCCGGTGGCCGTTATGACGGTCTGGTCGAGCAACTGGGCGGGCGTGCAACGCCGGCGGTCGGTTTCGCGATGGGTCTGGAGCGTTTGGTGCTGCTGGTTCAGGCGGTTAACCCAGAGTTTAAAGCTCCGGCGACCATTGACGTGTACGTGATCTCTTCCGGTGCCGGTACGCAGAGTGCGGCGATGCAGTTGGCAGAACGCGTGCGCGATGCCGCGCCGCAGTTGAAACTGATGACCAACTACGGCGGCGGTAACTTTAAGAAGCAGATCACTCGTGCGGATAAATGGGGCGCGCGCGTTGCCTTGATCCTGGGCGAGAACGAAGTCGCAGCCGAGCAGGTGGTCGTCAAGGACCTGCGCAGTGGTGAACAAGAAACGCTGGCGCAGAGCGAAGTCGCTGTGCGTCTGGCTTTGATGTTAGGTTAAGGAGAAGGACACCGTGGAAGTCTATACCACTGAAAACGAACAAGTCGAAGCCGTGCGTCGGTTCTTTGCCGAAAACGGCAAAGCGCTGGCAGTGGGCGTGGTGCTCGGAATTGGTGCCCTGGTCGGCTGGCGTTACTGGCAGAGCCACGAGAACTCCAACATGATGATTGCGTCCCAGTCTTATCAGGAAGCCAGCGATCGTCTGGCGGTCGGTAAACCGGACGACGTGGCCGCCGCGGAGAAATTCGCCCAGGCCAACAGCAACAGTTATGGCGTGCTGGCCTCGCTGGAACTGGCGAAGCATTTTGTTGAGCAGAACGACTTTGCCAAAGCGGATCAGCAACTGGTGCTGGCTCAGGGCCAGACCAAAGATGAAAACCTGCTTTCGATGATTAACCTGCGTCTGGCCCGTGTGCAGCTGCAGGAGAAAAAGCTGGATGAAGCGCTGAAAACGCTGGATGGCGTGAAAGGCGAAGGCTGGGCGGCGATGGCGCAGGATACGCGCGGCGACGTGCTGTTGGCCAAAGGCGACACCAAAGGTGCGCGCGAGGCGTACAGCAAAGGCATTGAGTCTAACGCTTCTCAGGCGCTGCAGGTTCTGCTGCGCATGAAATTGAATAACTTGTCCAGCTAAGGGGAATTCCCATGCAATTGCGTAAAACACTCTTGGTCGGACTGGTTTCCGTTGCCTTGCTGAGTGGTTGCTCACTGTTCAACAGTGAAGAAGACGTGGTTACCATGTCGCCGCTGCCGAAAGTTGAAAATCAGTTCACGCCAAGCAAGGCGTGGAGTACCTCGGTCGGCGACGGCGTCGGTGAGTTCTATTCTCACCTGCGTCCTGCTTTCCAGGACAACACCATTTATGCTGCCGATCGCCACGGCCTCGTGAAAGCGATGGATGCCGACAGCGGTAACGAAAAGTGGAAGGTTGATCTCTCCGAGAAGACCGGCTTCTTCTCCAGCAACCTGCCGGCGCTGCTGTCGGGCGGTATGGCCGTTGCGGGCGATAAGGTGTATGTCGGCAGCGAGAAGGCCGTCGTTTACGCCCTGAACACCGCTGACGGCAAGGTAGCCTGGCAGACCAAGGTGGCCGGTGAAGCGATTTCGCGTCCGGTGATCAGCGACGGCATGGTACTGATCCATACCACTAACGGCCAGTTGCAGGCGCTGAACGAATCTGACGGCGCAGTGAAGTGGACGGTTAACCTGGATATGCCTTCGCTGTCGTTGCGCGGTGAGTCCGCTCCGGCCGTTGCCTTTGGCGCAGCCATTGTCGGCGGTGATAACGGCCGCGTCAGCGCCGTGCTGATGCAGCAAGGTCAACTGATCTGGCAGCAGCGTATTTCCCAGCCTAGCGGCGCGACCGAAATCGATCGTCTGAACGATGTTGACACTACGCCGGTGATTGTTGAAGGCGTTGTCTACGCATTAGGTTACAATGGCAACCTGTCGGCACTGGATCTGCGTTCCGGCCAGATCTTGTGGAAGCGTGAACTGGGCTCGGTAAACGACTTTATCGTTGATGCAGGCCGCATTTACCTGGTCGATCAGAACGATCGCGTGGTAGCGCTGAGTACTGAAGGTGGCGTCACCGTATGGACGCAGAGCGAGCTGCTGCACCGCAACCTGACTGCGCCAGTAATGTATAATGGTTTCCTGGTGACCGGCGATTCTGAAGGTTACCTGCACTGGATTAACACCACGGATGGCCGTTTTGTCGCTCAGCAGGAAGTGGATAGCTCCGGCTTCCTGTCTGCGCCGATGGTAGCCAGCGATAAGCTGGTCATCCAGGCGAAGGGCGGAAAAGTTTACGCTTTCACCCGCTAACGCCGATCGTCGCACGGATTGCCAACGGCTCCTGAATGTTCAGGGGCCGTTTCGTATTTTTATAAGCTGCACTTCTGGTGTCTATCCATAGTGCAGTAACGCATTGATTATTAAGTAATGAGGCTTCACAATGATACCTGTCGTCGCGCTAGTTGGGCGCCCGAATGTGGGTAAATCCACCTTGTTTAACCGTTTAACACATACGCGTGATGCGCTGGTGGCGGATTTCCCCGGGCTAACGCGAGACCGCAAGTATGGTCGTGCAGAAGTTGAGGGCAATGAATTCATCATCGTCGATACCGGCGGTATCGACGGTACCGAAGACGGCGTTGAAACCCGCATGGCTGGCCAGTCGCTGTTGGCGATCGAAGAAGCAGACATCGTGCTGTTTATGGTCGATGCCCGCGCCGGTCTGATGCCTGCCGATCAGGGCATCGCCCAGCATCTGCGCAACCGCCAGAAAGCCACCTTCCTGGTCGCCAATAAAACCGACGGCATGGATCCGGACATGGCCACCGCCGATTTCTACTCGCTGGGGTTGGGTGACGTGCATGCGATTGCCGCTTCCCACGGTCGTGGCGTGGCGCAGTTGATCGAACACGTGCTGGTGCCGTTTGTCGGTGAAAAACCGGAAGAAGTCGAGCTGACCGAAGAAGAGGCTAATGCCGCTTATTGGGCCGAGCAAGAGGGTGAACTGCCAGAAGACGAGGAAGAGCCGGAAGACGACTTCAACCCGCAAGATTTGCCGATCAAGCTGGCGATCGTTGGCCGTCCTAACGTTGGTAAGTCCACACTGACTAACCGTATCCTCGGCGAGGAGCGTGTGGTGGTGTACGACATGCCGGGCACCACCCGTGACAGCATTTATATCCCGATGGTCCGCGACGAGCGCGAATACGTGCTGATCGACACCGCCGGGGTGCGTAAACGCGGCAAGGTAACGGAAACCGTAGAGAAATTCTCGGTAATCAAAACCCTGCAGGCGATCGAAGACGCAAACGTCGTGCTGCTGGTCGTTGATGCGCGCGAAGGCATTTCCGATCAGGATCTCTCGCTGCTCGGCTTCATCCTCAATAGTGGGCGCTCACTGGTGATTGCGGTCAACAAGTGGGACGGCATGAGCGAAGAAGATCGTGAGCACGTCAAAGAGATGCTCGATCTGCGCCTGGGCTTTGTCGATTTCGCCCGTGTGCACTTCATCTCCGCTCTGCACGGCAGCGGCGTGGGTAACCTGTTCGAATCGGTACAGGAAGCTTACGAGTGTGCGACCCGTCGCGTGAACACCTCGATGCTGACCAAAATCATGCAGATGGCTGCCGATGACCACCAGCCACCGTTGGTGCGTGGCCGCCGCGTGAAGCTGAAATATGCGCACGCCGGTGGGTACAACCCGCCGATTGTGGTGATCCACGGCAACCAGGTAACCGATCTGGCCGACTCGTACAAACGCTACCTGATGAACTACTTCCGTCGTTCTCTGAAGGTGATGGGTACGCCAATTCGCATTCAGTTCAAAGAGGGTGAAAACCCGTTCGCCGGCAAGCGCAACCTGCTGACGCCGAACCAGATGCGTAAACGTAAACGCCTGATGAGCCACCTGAAGAAAAGCAAATAATCAGTACGAGGGGCGCGGTAATCATACCGCGCCCCTTTTTTATTGCGCCGAAATCGTTTTATTATCTGAAGATTACCGCCGTCAGCCTGAAGGAACACCATGTCCTGGGAAACCTGGAGTTTTGCGTTCAGCGTCACCGTACCCAATCTGTTAATGATGCTGCTGGGCGTGCTGCTACGCCACTGGCGGATGATGGACGACCGTTTTATTGATGGTGCCACGCGGTTGGTGTTCAATCTGGCGCTGCCCTGCCTGCTGTTCTTCAGCATTGCCACCAATCATCCGCAGCTGTTGGGCAACCTGTCGCTGGTGATTTACGGCGCGGTCGGCACCGTCGCCACTTTCTTGTTACTGGAGATAGCCGCCGTCTGGCTGGTGAAGGAACCGCGTGAGCGCGGCGTCTTTGTACAGGGGGGCTTTCGTGCCAATACCGCCATTGTCGGCCTGGCCTACGCCATGACCGCTTATGGCAGCGAAGGGATTGCGCTGGGGTCGTTATACCTGACGGTCACGGTGATCCTGTTTAACGTACTGTCGGTGGTGACTCTGACCCGCAGCCTGCAGGGCGGAGAGGGCAAGAAGATCAGCCGGTTGTCGCTATTACGCAGTATCGTTACTAACCCGCTGATTATCGGCCTGGTGTGTGGGTTGCTGTTTGCCCAGACCGGGCTGGAAATCCCACAGGTTATCCGGCAAACCGGCAGCTATATCTCAGGGTTGTCGTTGCCACTGGCGCTGCTGTGCACCGGCGCCAGTCTGGATTTGCGCGCCATGTTCCGCTCGTCCAACGTGGCGGCGCTGTCCTCCAGCGCCAAACTGTTTCTGGTGCCGATCTTGATGACGTTGGGTGGCTGGCTATGCGGTATCCAGGGCGCGGCATTGGGAATTATCTTCCTGTTCTCGGCCACGCCAACCGCCTCCGGCAGCTATGTGATGACGCGAGCCATGGGCGGCAATGCCACGCTGGCGGCGAACATTATCGCCATCACCACCGTCGGGTCGTTTTTCACCACCGCGCTGGGGATCTATTTCTTACGCTCATGGGGCGTAATTTAACTCGGGAGAGTCTATGGAAGCGCTATGTCCGCAATGTCACCAGGTAATGCAGTGGGTGAAGGGTCACTATCATTGCGAAGCCTGTCACAGCGATTATCGACAGTTGGCCGAGTGTCCGGAGTGCCGGCAGCCGCTGCAAGAATTGAAGGCCTGCGGCGCGGTGGACTATCTGTGCCAAAACGGCCATGGGCTGATATCCAAAAAGCGCGTGCTGTTCAGCTACGCGCCTTGGGCGGAGGGCGAATAAATTCGCCCCGATTAACTCGCAGTAGCTTCCCTAACTTTAGAACGGTTCACTCATCGACCTGACCGGTTTTCCACAGGTCGATCAACGCTCACGGGGCGCTCTCCCAGGCAAAGCCATCCAGTGCGGCGGCCGCCAGATAGAAGGCGCGGTTGGGAATGCCGGAGTTAAGATGTACGCCGCCGTTATCCTCTTTGACCCCTAAATCAGTCTACAGGCCTACGTTGTCGATTAGCTTAGCAAGCACATAAAGCCGAGTCGGTGGCTGATTGATAGGAACCGCGCTGTGAGAAGTTTGGGGGGGCCAAATCAGGCAGTCGCGTTACGGCCTCTTGACCCCTCATTATCGATCGAAAATAAACTACTAGACTTTTACTGACAAATATTTACACTTTGCAACCAATACAAGTTAATGCTAGTGAGTCTCATTTGCATATCAACAAGGAATGTTGGTTATTGGTTACCTTGCTTGGGCTGTCTGGTCTGGCCCAGGCGGCATCGACCCTTAACCCTGCCGACCAGGATATTATCGAGCGCCGACAGAAGGATTTGTTGGAGCAGGCGCAGCAGCAGCGTGACGACCTGCAAAATACCACCGACCTGCCGACTCTCCCTCTGCCCGCGCCGGACACAGAAGATAAAACCTGCCATCAAGTCAACCGCATCGTCTTTCACGGCGCCGAACATCTGTCCTGGTCGGTGAAAGATAAACTGGCGTCTTCCTATCAGAGCCGCTGCCTGACGCTATTGCGCATTAATAATCTGGTGCGGGAGACCACCAACGCCTATATCACGCGAGGCTATGTCACGTCGCAGGCCTGGCTGCCGGAACAGGATATCGCCGGTGGTGAACTGACCGTCGCCGTCAGTGAGGGGCGCGTTGAAGATATCAGTCTGGACGGACAGGAAACGCTGGCACTGAAAATGGCGTTCCCCGGTATGGTCGGCCACGTGCTTAACCTGCGCGATATCGAGCAGGGCATGGAGCAGCTCAACCGGCTACCCTCGCAGCAGGTTGCCATCGATATCCAGCCCGGCAGGCGGCGGGGCTATTCCTCGGTGGTACTGCGTCGCACGGCAACACGCCTGCCGATTTCCTTATCCTTCGGCGCCGACAACGGCGGTCAGAAAAGTACCGGTACCGGGCAAATGAATGCCGGCGTGGTACTGGATAACCCGTTGCGCCTGGCCGAACAGTGGTCCCTGTCAGCCTCACGGGATGATGAATTTCACCACGACCGCCGCAGCCGCAGTCTGAGTGGCGGTGTCACGTTGCCTTACGGTTACTGGCTGTTCAGCTACCAGGCGGCCTGGAATGACTTCTACCAGCACATTCCGATACAGGCTGCACGCTATCGCTATCAGGGTAACGCGGTGATCCAGCGCTTGGGCGTCAACCGCACCCTGTTGCGTGATGGTCGACAGAAGCTGGCGCTGGACATCGGAGTATCGCGCCGGCGCACCGAGAACAAGCTGGCCGGGCAGCGCCTGACTAACAGCAGCGTGACGGTGGCGAGCTTGTCCACCGGTCTCAACTACAGCCGCACCCTAGGCGGCGGTTACCTGACGTTGAACCCGGCTGTGTCGCACGGCCTGCGTGGGTTGGGTGCAACCCGGGACGACCCAGCAGCTCCTTACGCCGCGCGCAGCGAATTTCGCAAACTCAGCCTCAGCGCCAGCTACTTTTATCCGCTGGCGCCGTCGCTCTATTACCTGACTTCCGCTTACGGACAGACCAGCGCCGACAACCTGTACAGCGGTGAGCGCATTTCTCTTGGCGGGCAGTATTCGGTGCGTGGCTTCAAGGAGCAGTACCTCACTGGCAATCGCGGCGCCTACTGGCGCAACGAACTCAACTGGCAACTCGGGCCCGTGCCGGTTATCGGCAACGTATCGTTGACCGCCGCGCTGGACGGTGGCTGGCTGCGCAGCGAGACGCACCAGGTGGACGGCGGCAGCGTGGCCGGTGCCGCTCTGGGGCTGGCGATCAACAACAGGTGGTTCAACCAGGCGTTCACCGTCGGCAAACCGTTGGCACACCCGAACAGCCTGCAACCGGACCGCTGGGTGGCTTACTGGCAGGCCGGTATCACCCTGTAAGGTAAACGATTTATTGCAGTAACCGACACACGGCACGGACGTCAGTGCGCGACCGAATTTTATATTAAGAGAACGGACCTTCCTATGGACAAGCCTCTTCATCCGCTGGCACGCGCCGTCAGCTACCTGCTGATTTACACCACGGCGCTGACGCCGTTGCATCCGGCCTTCGCTGCTGGCATCAACGCCGTCAACGGCAACACCCAGGTACACATGAAACCTGGCAACGTGCCGGTGGTAAATATTGCCACGCCGAACGGTGCGGGAATTTCGCACAACGTCTATAAGGACTTCAACGTCGGCACGCCAGGCGCTGTGCTCAACAATGCCACCCAAGGTGGCAAGACTCAACTAGGCGTAATTATAGAGAATGCCAAAGGCAACCCTAATCTGAAGGGGAAGGCGGCGGAGCTCATCATCAATGAAGTCACCGGCGGTAGCCGCTCTGAGCTGCAGGGTAAACTCGAGGTGTTCGGCAACAAGGCCAACGTGATGATTGCCAACCCCAATGGCATCACCTGCGACGGCTGTGGTTTTATCAATGCCCCGGGCGTGACGTTGACCACCGGCAAGCCGCAGTTCGACAAGCAGGGCGCCTTGGAGGCGTTGGAGGTCAAAAAAGGCGGCGTTACCATCGGCGGCAAAGGTCTGGACGGCAGCGGCGCCGACTATGTAGACATCCTCAGCCGTGCCACTGAACTCAACGGCAAAATCAACGCCAAAAACCTATCGCTGACTCAGGGGACCAACCGCATCAGTTTTAAAGACGGCACGGTAAAACCTATTGCCGGCGACGGGGCCAAACCGCAACTGGCGGTCGATACCAAGGCGCTGGGTGGCATGTACGCCAACAAAATTCGCCTGGTGGCCACCGAGGACGGTGTCGGGGTGAACCTGAAAGACCTCACCAGCCAGCAACGCGACATCACGCTCAGCGTCAACGGCAAGATTGCACTTAACGGCACCACCCACAGCAAAACCGACCTCAACGTTAGCGCCCGGGAATTGCATATTACGCCAGGCTCGGTGGTACAGGCAGACGGCAACGCCACGCTGGCCGCCACCAAACTGGTGAACGATGGGCAAACCAGCACCAGCGGCGACATGCGCATTTTCAGCGACCACGTGCGCAACGCGGGTAGCAACGCCAAACTTCACGCCAACAAAAACCTCTGGATACAGAAGGATGCGCAGGGCAACAAGGCCAACTACATCGAGAACCGCTCGGCCACCATCAAAACCAACAGCGGCGATCTGGTCATTCGTACTAACAA
Source organism: Serratia liquefaciens (assembly GCA_012719855.1). Taxonomy (GTDB): domain Bacteria; phylum Pseudomonadota; class Gammaproteobacteria; order Enterobacterales; family Enterobacteriaceae; genus Serratia; species Serratia liquefaciens_A. The sequence continues at coordinate 158,619 of JAAXZN010000058.1, forward strand.
ACTCGATAACGTGCGCCAACAGTTCGCCATTTCCTCGACCAAGGCACCGAAAGACAACAAGGATATCGATCGCTGGCTGGCAGACGGTGTTTATCAGGACCAATTCGACTACCGATTCTTTGACTACCTGGCCGAGCTAGAAGACAAAAGCTTCACATGGCTGGGGCATATCGATTTCAAAAAAACGCCCTGGGTCAACAGTGAACGCGCACTTTTTACCGTGGTGAGCGACAGCAAACCGGCTGAAATCATTTCAGGTAAGAGCGCCTATATCAATGCGTCGGAGCTTTGGAACCACGTCAGTACAATAAAGGCGGCCAACGATCTGATTTTAACTGGCAATAATCTGAGCGTCCGTAGTGAGACCATTGGCAACCTGAATGATTTCGCCTTGTTCGAACAGAAAACCCCGAATCCGAATGTTGTACTGGGGCATAAATGGCAGGATGCAAAAACAACGACGCCGGAATACATCCTCTACGTCAGGAAAGGCACACAGAAAAGTTGGACTACAGAAGGATACCCTTCGTCTTTACTGCAGGCCGGCGGCAACTTGGTGGCGGATTTCAAAAACAGGATAGACATCAACACGCCAACGCCCAATGAAAGTCAGCTCAATGACGTCAAAACGACCGGCCGCCCGGAAACGGTCAGGGCGCAGAATGTGCTGCTGCACGCGGCCAATATCGTCAATACCGATGCCATAAACGCGACAGGCAACATCACCGCCATTGCCGAAGACCGCATCGTGCTGGGGCAGGGTATTTTGTCCGCAGGCAAAGAACTGAGTTTAAGCGCCGGGAATACTATCGACGCCTGGCAGAGCGAATTGAAAGGGCTGGATGTCACGCTGACTGCCCTTACCGGCGAAATAAAGGTTCACACTAGCGAAAAACCCAATTACTACCATCCGGACGGTGTCCGCTGGCTGGGTAGTCTGCAGGCCTCGCACGACCTGACACTGACGGCAGGGAGCACCATCACCCTGCTCAATACGTTGCTGGCGCCACAAAGCCGTAACATCAGCATGACCGCCCCTGGCAGCATCTCCGTTATCAAAAATGACGCCATCCTGACGCGCAATCGCCCTAGCGAGAACCTGTCAGCGGACAAACGACTGCAATATTTCAACAACCTGCTACAGGTCGGTGCGATGAACGCCACCGGCTCGGTCTCGCTCAACAGCGGCGGTTATCTGGCGCTGCGCGGCGCCAACATCAACGCCGGCAAGGATGTGACGCTGTTGGCTGGACACAATGCCGACCTCAACTACCGCGCGCTGGACGGCAATTACGGCCATTCCTTTGTTTCCTCTCGTACCCCGGAGCTGGGCAGCAAAATACACGCAGGCGGCAACCTGCTCATTAACTCGGCTCGCGACCTGGGTACTCAGGGGGGCTCGCTGTCCGCCAACGGCAACATCACGCTGCTGGCCGGGCAGAATCTGTGGCTGTCTAACGTGGCCTATTCCGCCATCGATGCCGGCAACGACAACAACAAGGATGACCGCCATGCTGTAACGATCGTCAATGCCGGCAAAAACCTGACGGCGGCGGCCAACAACCAACTGCTGACATACGGTGCCAAACTTACCTCCGGCGGCAATATGACGCTCACCTCCGGCGGCGACATGCGTTTTGAGGCGGTACAGAATCACACCTATCGTGAAGGCGGCAATGAGTTTACCGAAACTCGCACACAGCAGGGCACAGAACTGAACGCCGGCGGACTGATGACGGTGATTTCCGGCGGCAGCATCCTGTTCCAGGCGACCAAACTGGTGGTCAAGGGGCTGGGTGCCAACTGGAAGCCGCCGGTCGCGGTGACGGACTGGGGCGGCCGCATCGCCGTTGCCGAGCAGCAACTTCAAAATGCGCAGCAGCGTATCAATCAGGCCCAGCAGGATAAGAATCGTGCTGAACAAGCGAAAAACGGTAAAAGCAATGAGTTAAATACGCTGCAGCGTGATATTAACGCGCTAAAACAAAGACAGGCAGAGAACCTCAGGAAGGTTCAGGAGTTTTCCGCCAAGCATGGCAAGTTGATGGAAATTCGCGATTGGGGGTTGTGGCAACAAAGTGCTGACCTCGCTGCAGAAGGTATCGGCATCACTCATGAACTCCTGGAAAAAGAAAATCGCGCAAACCCACTGCCTAATGAAATCAACGTAGAGCAGGCGGCATACAATGATGCGCAACAGCGTTTGTCGCAAGCCACTAGTGATAGAGATGGCGCACAAACTCGCCTTACTGTCGCCCGCCAAGAAGCTCAGAGCAAGGGGGCGGACGAGGCCAAACAAAAAGCCCAGGTCGACGCTCATAATCAGGCCGAAGCCATGCGTGCTGGCAATATGGATATCGCCGCCAAGGGCGGTTATCTCTACGCGCAGGCAATGGAAGAGTCCAGCCACTACGAAAAAACAGAGAAGAAACGCAAATGGTGGGGCAAGAAAACCGAGGTCAAACAGACCCGTCATGACGTGACCAACAAGGTCACCGAGTTCACCGCCGCCGGCAATATCACGCTGATGAGCCGCGACGACAGCACCTATGAAGCCAGCAAAATCGCCGCAGGGCAAAACGCGCGTCTGACCAGTACTCACGGTCAGGTTAACTTCCGCGCGGTGAAAAACACCTCTTTCGAACAGACTGTCACCAACTCGAAAGGGTTCTTTATCAAGCAGGCCAACAAGGGCTATGAAGAAAACAAGTGGGTGCTTCCGAGCATTCATACCGGTGGTGCGTTGACGGTTGATGCCGCCAAAGGCGTCAACGCTGACGTGAAGGTGAAAAACGGCCAGGTGCTGCAAAGTGCTATCGATGCCCTGGGTAATACGCCGGGTACCACCTGGGTCAAGGATCTGAACAAGCGCAATGACGTGCAGTGGAATAAGGTCAAGGATGCCTACGACAACTGGGACTACAAGAGCCAGCATCTGAACCCGGCGGTGGCGGCAGTGATTGCCATCGCGGCAGCCGCAGTGACGGCCGGCAGTTCGCTAACGGCTCTCGCGGCCAGTAACGTCGCCGGGGCCATCGGCGGCGGCGCCGTCACCAGCGGCGCGGTCACGGCAGGTATGTCATCGTTGGCCTCTCAGGCGGCGGTGGCGCTGGTCGAAAACAGAGGCAATCTGTCAAAAACCCTGAAAGTGCTGGGCAGCAGCGAGAGCGTGAAGGCCACGGCCACGGCAATGGCAGTGGGGGGCGCGCTCAACGGCTTCGACAGTGCGATGGGATGGAGCAAGGACGCGGCGGGCAAACCGCTCAACCCGAACAACGTCAAGCTGCCACAGCTGAGCAACGGCGACTGGAGCAAGGTGGCGCAGCGTGTGGCTGGGCAATCGGTCATCAGCTCTAGCCTGAATACGACCATCAATGGCGGCAGCTTCAAAGACAATTTGACCAACGCGCTGCTGGCGAATATCGGCAGCCAGGTTCAGGCCGAGGGTGCCAACCTGATAGGGGATAACGGTCAGGTTCTCGATGTACCGGGCCGGGCCGTGAGCCATGCGGTGCTGGCGGGAATCAGCGCGGAAATCGGCAGAGGAGACGGTAAAGGGGCCGCTGCCGGCGCATTGGCGGCGGAACTGGCCGGGGTGATCATCAACGATAACCTGGTAAAAACCGAAGGATGGCAGGAGCGTCAGTCACAAATCAGCCGTGTTGCAGGTGCCTTCGCGGGAGCTATAGCTACCGGCAAAGCCTCGGGCACCAACAGCGGAGCGAACGCGGGTGAATTTGTTGAACGCTTCAATCGCCAACTGCATCAGGAAGAACTCAACGCTATTAAAGAGCTGGCGAAGGGCGACAAGGAAAAAGAAGCGCGTCTGATGGCAGCATCTTGCCGAAAAGTAGCCTGTACCACGCAGGAAGCGTTAAACTCGGAAGAGCGCAAGCAGTTTGAAAACCTGATGAAGAAATACCCGTCAACGCGGGATGAAGATGGCCTGATTGCCAACTACTGGGTACAAAAAGAGCGCCAGCGCTTCGGCAATTACCCGGCGTTTTCCGGTTATGACAGTGAAAAGTTATTCACGTATGACCTGGGTGACCAGATAACCGACGGCCAGCTGTTTGCACGAAACCAACAGATAGAGCAAATCAGCAAGCTGACCGGCTGGTCACCGAGTTGGGTGAACGCCTCGGTGATGGCAGTTTCTATCGCCAGCACGTTTGCCGGCATGGGGAAAGCGAACGTCGGCAACCAGTACCTGTCGACCAAACTGGTAGGGCCAACCAGTTCCTGGAAAGGGTATCTGGTCAATGAGAAGACCATCCAGCAGGCTGCTACGTTCAGACAGCAGGTGTTGGATGCCAGGGCGCCGTTTTCACAAAATATCAGGAAGACGGGGAATGCCGCCGTTGCACAAATCGATGTTCCTGGTATGCCGAAAACACTCGCTGCACACAGCCGTGTCGACGTAGCAGACAAAGGCTTTATAGGGAAAGGTAGCGGCAATTTTAAATTTAACACCATCAACAATTCAAAGGGTGAACCAATACCTCGAAATACAGACTCGGAGTACAAAATCCTGGACAACCTGGCTGATAAACTGGGTAATAATGTGGCAGCCAAGGGAAAAATCACCATTTTTACTGAACGTACTGCATGTGAGAGTTGTTTGGGCGTCGTGGATCAATTTCAGAAAAAATACCCCGGGATCAAAATAGATGTCCTTGACAACAACAATGTAATGTTAATTCCTGGGAGGTTGAAGTAATGGACGAAGATCGTATGACTTACGGTGAAATACGAGAAATGATATTAGGATGTTTCTATGATTGCTGTAGAAACATACTTTACATTAATAAAAAGACTGGTGAAAAATCATCTTATGATGGCCTGGAAATTGGGTATGCAAGCTATCAATGCGAAAATACCCCTTTTTCGCCGATAGAAAAGCTAATGTTCGAGGTATTTACTCTAATTTTAAGGGCCGGAAGAGGGCCGAAGAAAGCAGAAGACATCACTCGTGATGGTATCTATTCGATTATAAAAGAAACGTCTTTGAGTGTTCTCATTAAAGACATCTCTGATGACGAAAAAAGGGACTTGCTTTATGATATGGAGTTGCTTGGATTGCTTGAGAAGCCTGAGTAACTTCCTGTTCCCAAAAGTATGAGATTAAGCACGTTTTGCGCATGCAGGTGCTAGCGAAGGTAACCAAGTAACACTGCAGGCCAGGATTGTCGTAAATCTAACGTCCTTACGAACGGCTCTTTGGAGCCGTTTTTCTTGATTTTGTATTCCACATAAACGTCGACATATCTCACTGAGCGATGGCCATCATCGGGCAGCTGGCGCACCGACGGGAAATTTACTCTATCCATGAAGCCTTTTTGTGGCCTTACCGGCGTCCCCGCTGCGCACTTGAGGCCTATCGTCTGCTAACTGCGTGATGAAGTACGGTACCGCGCCTCCTTCGCAGACTCTGTACGTGGCTTAGGGTGAGTTTTGGCGAATACAGACCTGAACGCTCTTACTGCCGTTTTCCATTAGTTCACGCCAATACGCGATGAATCAAAAAAATATCCTCAATAATGAACGGGGTGCCACTAAGTGTAGTTCAGACATCGTAAAGGCGGTGGTCATGGGTACTGACCGCCGGGCTGGTTTTATGGGGACTGATGCGTTTGACCGACGCGCGCACCGCCAGTTTTCCGTGCAGTAGCAGGTTACAAGGCGGTGCATCGGCGCGCAGCATGCGGCGTTGCAGCAGTTGGATCGCCTCATAACCCAGCTCGTCGCGCGGCACCTGTACCGAGGTGAGCGGCACGTCGTGAATTTCCGCCAGATTGAAGCCGTCGGTACTCATCACCGAGATATCGCCCGGCACGCTCAGCTGCAGTTTGTTCAGCGCCTTGACCGCGCCGACCGCCATGTAGTCGCCACCGGCAAGAATGGCCGTTGGCAGCTGCGAGCGGTGGCTCACCCGGTTGATAAAGGTGGTAAGCGCCTGCTCCGCTTCTTCGCTGCCGAAGCCGGAAGTGGTCACCAGATGGCGGCCGTCGTCAAAGGCGATATTGTGCCGCGCATAGGCTTGTTTAATGCCCGCCAGCCGCAGTTCCATGGTGTGGCGGCGCAGGCATTGCAGATTCAAAATATGGCTGTGCCCTTGTTGCATCAGATAGTTGGCGGAAAACTCGCCAATCAGCTGGTGATCGGGTGACACGCTGTCGAGCCGCATCTGGCGGTCGGTGCAGTTAATCAGTACGCAGGGTTTATTCAGGTCGGTGGCCAACTGGTGAATGTGTTCGTCATCGATGCCGATAATCAACGCCGCCTGAGTTTGCGGATCGCTCATTTTTTCCAGAAACAACGCGCCGTCGCTGTGCAGTTCTTCCAGCCCACAATAGCGGATCCGCACTTCATGTTCAGCCAGTGCGGCGGAGATCCCCTGGATTACCTTGTAGTAGAAGATATCGGTGCGCACATCAAAAGCACGCTGCGGAGCGAAGACCATCACGTTGTTGAGCATCAACCTTCCGCTGGAAATGCCTTGCAGAATGCCGTTCTGTTGGGCGCAGGCCAGCACTTTTTGGCGTGCTTCGACGCTGGTGTTGGATTTGCCGGCTAATACGCGTGAAACGGTGCTGATCGACAGCCCGGTTTGCCGGGCAATTTCCTGTATTTTCAGCTTTCCGTTCATTCTGTGATCTCCTTCAAATTCGTTAATGAAAATATTTTCACGGTGTTTTTTCAGCGTACTGTCAGGCTTCTGTCGCCATTATGGCGAGCTTTTATTCTGTGCATGAGAATTTTTGCAAAAAACCTCGTTTCGCTCACGCTTCCGGCTGGTTAGTCTGAATTGGTATACCAACTTTATAGATTTATCAGTCCAATTAATGGGCTGAATTATAAATAAAACGAAAATAAATCATGTGGTTGTGATCGTGATGCGTTGGTCTTTTTCAGGCATACCGCAGTTTTCCACGGCTCATACCTTCGATACCAAAACGTACCCTACCAAAAGGCGAGCTGTTTCACCGGGCAGCCGTCGTGGAGAGAAGACAGATGAGTGTTGAAATTAATCAAAGGGTCGCCGCCAGCGGCCGGCGCAAATTCAAATCGCTGCGCTGGTGGATGCTGGCGCTGTTTTTGCTGGGCGTGACGGTTAACTACATTACCCGCAATTCTCTGGGCATTCTGGCACCTGAACTGAAAACCAGCCTCAACATGACTACCGAGCAGTATTCCTGGGTGGTGGCGTCGTTCCAGTTGGCCTATACGGTATTTCAGCCGATCTGCGGCTGGCTGATCGACGTTATCGGCCTGAAGATGGGCTTTCTGATCTGCGCCAGTATCTGGGCGGTAGTTTGCATGCTGCATGCCGGGGCGGGGAGCTGGGTTCAGCTGGCTATCCTGCGTTTCTTTATGGGCGGGGCGGAAGCGGCGGCCACGCCGGCCAACGCCAAGGCGATTTCCGACTGGTTCCCTAAAAAGGAACGTCCGATCGCCGCCGGTTGGGCAGGCGTCGGTTTCTCTATTGGCGCCATGCTGGCTCCGCCGATTATCGTGATTGCTCACGTTTCCTTTGGCTGGCAGGGCGCTTTTTTGTTCTCCGGCGCGCTGGCGTTGATCTGGGTGGTGCTGTGGTGGCTGTTCTATCACTCGCCGCAGCAGCACCCCAATCTGAGCCAGCAGGAACTGGATTTGATCCGCGAAGACAATGAGCCGGAACTGCCCCGATTGCCGTTCCTCAAGTCTCTGGCGATTTTGTGCCGCAACAAAAAGTTCTATGGCATCGCCATTCCGGCCTTTCTCGCCGAACCGGCCTGGGCGGTGTTCAGTTTCTGGGTGCCGCTGTACCTGGCCACCGAGCGCGGCATGGACTTAAAGCACATCGCCATGTTCGCCTGGTTGCCGTTTTTGGCGGCGGACATCGGCAGCGTCGCCAGCGGTTATCTCACCACCCTGTACCGCAAATGGTTCGGCTGCAGCCGCGTTAACTCGGTGGTCGCCAGCTCGGTGACGGGCGCCTTCATGATGGTCTCGCTGGCGTTTGTGGCGATCACCAAAGATCCCTACGTGGCGATCGCACTGATCTCGATCGGCGGCTTCGGGCATCAGGTGATCTCCTGCATGCTCAGCGCGCTGGTGGTGGAGTCGTTCGATAAAAACCAAATGGCGACCGTCAACGGCATGCGCGGATCCAGCGCCTGGATCGCCAGCTTCCTGTTTACATTGCTGATCGGCGCGGTCTCCGACACCGTCGGTTTCAACCCGCTGTTTATCGCCATGGGCTTCTTCGACCTGATTGGTGCCCTGTTCCTGATTGCTTTGATCGCCGAACGCGGCGGTAAAAAAACACTCAATAGCTAAGTTGGATGCCTATGAAAACCTTGAAAAACTGGACGCTGGCAGGTCAGTATGCCGATCGTATTGAGCTGCTGGTCGACGAACGCCATCTGTTTTGCCTGTACGTGTTGGAAAACCACCTGTGTCGCGTGTTGATCAAGCGCAACGGAGAGCTGGCGCTGGACCGCACCTGGAGCATTGCGCCACAGACCGATGTGCCCTGGGAAGGGCGTGACCGACTGAGCGTCGACGGTTTTAGCCTGCCGGGTTACCAACTGCAACAGCATGAGGATCGGCTGGTGCTGACCACCTCCGCGTTGCGCGTGACCGTACATCAGCCGTTATGGCTGGAATGGGAGCACTGCAACGCCGCCGGCGAATGGCGTCCGCTGGCAGCCGATCGGCCAACCAGCGCCTATTTGCTTAATCCGCACGGTGACGGCGTGGCCCATTATCAACGTCGCCATGCTGCCGAACGCTATTATGGCCTGGGTGAGAAGGCCGGTGATTTGGAACGCAGCGGTCGTCGTTTTGAAATGCGCAATTTGGATGCGATGGGTTACAACGCCGCCAGCACGGACCCGCTGTACAAGCACATTCCTTTCACCATCACCCGTGGAGAAGAGGCCAGCTTTGGGCTGTTTTACGACAACCTGAGCAGTTGCTGGCTGGATTTGGGCAACGAGATCGACAATTACCACCTGGCCTATCGCCGCTATCAGGCCGAGGCGGGGGATTTGGATTATTACCTTTTTCTCGGGCCAAAGGTGCTGGATGTCACCAAGGCGTTTGTGCGCCTGACCGGCAAGACACACTTCGGGCCAAAATGGAGCCTGGGCTACAGCGGATCCACCATGCATTACACCGACGCGCCGGATGCCCAACAGCAGCTACAGCAGTTTATTGAGCTTTGTCACCAACATGACATTCCCTGTGACTCTTTCCAACTGTCGTCCGGTTACACCTCAATCGGCAACAAGCGTTACGTGTTCAACTGGAACTACGACAAGGTGCCGCAACCCAAGCAGCTGAGTCAGGCTTTCCACGATGCCGGATTGAAGCTGGCGGCCAATATCAAGCCGTGCTTGCTGCAGGATCACCCGCAGTATCAACAGGCGGCGCAGCAAGGGTTGTTTATTCGCGATTCAGAAAGCGAACGGCCGGAGCGCTCCAGCTTTTGGGACGATGAAGGATCGCACCTCGATTTCACTCATCCGGCGACGGTACGCTGGTGGCAGCAGGGCGTGACTGAGCAACTGCTGGAAATGGGCATCGATTCCACCTGGAATGACAATAACGAATACGAAGTGTGGGACGGCGAAGCGCGCTGTCACGGTTTTGGCCGGCCGATCGCCATCAAGCATATTCGCCCGGTGATGCCGCTGTTGATGATGCGCGCCTCGATGGAGGCTCAGCAGCGCTTTGCTCCCGAGCTGAGGCCGTACCTGATTTCACGTTCCGGCTGCGCCGGTATGCAGCGCTATGTGCAGACCTGGAGCGGCGACAACCGTACCAGTTGGCAGACCCTGCGTTACAACATTCGCATGGGGCTGGGCATGAGCTTGTCCGGGTTGTACAACCTTGGGCACGACGTGGGCGGTTTCTCCGGCGACAGGCCGGACGCCGAACTGCTGGTGCGCTGGGTACAAAATGGCGTGATGCATCCGCGTTTCACCATTCACTCCTGGAACGACGACGCCACGGTTAACGAACCCTGGATGTACCCTGCGGTGACGCCGGCAGTGCGCGAGGCGATTGCTTTGCGTTATCGCCTGATGCCCTATTTCTACACCCTGCTGTGGCAGGCCAGCGTCGACGACGAGCCGATGCTGCGCCCGACCTTCCTCGACCACGAGCATGATGAGCACACGCTGAACGAAACCGATGATTTTATGATAGGTCGCGATCTGCTGGTGGCCAGCGTGGTGGAGCAGGGGCAGCGTCAGCGGCCGGTGTATCTGCCGGATAACGGCGACGGCTGGTACTGCTTCTACAGCGGGCAATGGTTCAGCGGCGGCCAGGAGGTGCTGCTGGAGGCACCGCTGGAGCGTCTGCCGCTGCTGGTACGTGCCGGTGCCGCGATACCTTTGTCGTCCCGATTGGCGCATGTTGACGTAACGGCAGACGATCGGCGCGAGCTGAAGCTGTACCCGCTCAAAGGCTGTGGCAGTGCTTCTGGGCTGCTATTCGAAGATGACGGGGAAAGTTATGGCTGGCAGCAGGGCGACGCGCTGTGGCTGCGCTGGGAGATGTTCAGCGACAATCAACGCATCATGCTGAACATCACTGCCGAAGGCCGGTTCAAACCGGCGTGGCAGACGTTGACCTGCAGTTTGCCAACTGGAGAGACGCGAGAACTGTGGATTAACGGCGTGCCGGGCAGCAGTTTTACGCTGGAGTAAGCGGGATTATTCGGCCGCGCGTTTCTTGCGCGGCTTTTTGGCGACGGTGATGGTTTTCACCTCGCTTTCCACCCAGCCATCCTGCAGGCGGGTTTTCAGCAGTTCACCAACCTGAGCCTGCTTAGTGGTTTTCAGCAGTTCGCCGCGCGGGGTTTGCGTCACGCTGTAGCCACGGGCCAGCGTTGCCAGCGGGCTGACGGCCTCGAGCTGGCTGCAGGCGACGCCAAAGCGTTGACGCAGGCCGTTAAGCTGGCGATCCCATGCCTGCTGCAAACGGTATTCCTGTTGCTGCACGCGTTGTTGGTAACGGTGAATACGCGCCTGCGGTTGCATCTGCGCCAGCCGTTGTTGAGCCCGCTCGCTGCGACGCGAAGACAGACGCAGTTGGTTTTGCATGCCGTCTTCCAACCGGCGCTGCAGCTTAAACAACAGCGTTTGTTGGCGCGCCAGACGCAGGTGCGGGTGCTGCTGTTGCAAACGGTGGTTGATGCGGGTGAACTGCTGCTGGCGCTGTGCCAGGTAGTAGTCCATCGCCATTTCCATCCGCTGTTGCTGCGATTGCAACTGACGCAGCAGTTCCAATTGATTGCGACTGACCAGTTCGGCCGCGGCGGAAGGAGTTGGTGCACGCAAATCAGCGACAAAGTCGGCAATAGTGACGTCGGTTTCGTGGCCGACGGCGCTGACAATCGGAATGCGGCTGGCGAAAATCGCCCGCGCAACGCGTTCGTCGTTAAAGCTCCACAGGTCTTCCAGCGAACCCCCGCCACGGCCGACGATCAGCACGTCGCACTCGTCACGGCGGTTGGCCGTTTCGATGGCGCGCACAATCTGCAGGGGGGCTTCCGCGCCCTGCACCGAAGTAGGGTAGATAACGATGGGCAACGAAGGATCGCGCCGTTGCAGCACCTGCAGCACATCGTGCAGCGCCGCGCCGCTGGCGGAGGTAATGACCCCGACGCGTTTGGCCGGGCTGGGCAGCGGTTGTTTGAACTGTTGGTCGAACAGGCCTTCGGCGCTCAGCCGTTGTTTCAACTGATCGAACTGCTGTTGCAACAGGCCGTCGCCGGCAGGCTGCATGCTTTCTGCGATCAGCTGATAGTCGCCGCGCGGCTCATACAGCGTGATGCTGGCGCGAACCAGCACCTGTTGGCCATTTTGCGGGCGGAAGGTGGTGCGGCGGTTAGTGTTGCGGAACATCGCGCAACGCACCTGCGCGCGGTCGTCTTTCAGCGTGAAATACCAATGGCCGGAAGACGGCTGGGACAAGTTAGAGATCTCGGCGGAGAGCCAAATCTGGCCCATTTCCATTTCCAGCAGCTGTCGAACCGTCTGATTCAGGCGGCTTACGGTAAAAATGGAAGGCGAAACAGGTATCGACATGTGACCCAGATCAAATTTCAAAACAAGCACTTAATTGGTCGATACTACATGGCTGAAAAAGGTAATCAAGAGTTTTTGTGAGAAAGTGCTGGAGGCAACCGATTACGCTCTGTATAATGCCGCGGCAATATTTTATCTTTTTCACAGCCCACTCTGGTGAGATATTGCCCATGCTACGTATCGCAAAAGAAGCACTGACGTTTGACGACGTTCTCCTGGTTCCAGCTCACTCTACGGTTCTGCCTAATACCGCTGAGCTCGGCACCCAACTGACCAAAAATATCCGCCTGAATATCCCTATGCTGTCCGCAGCCATGGATACCGTTACCGAATCCGGCCTGGCCATCGCGCTGGCGCAGGAAGGCGGTCTGGGCTTCATTCACAAGAACATGTCTATCGAGCGTCAGGCAGAAGAAGTCCGCCGCGTGAAAAAACATGAAAGCGGCGTGGTGACCGATCCACAAGCCGTAACCCCCGCCACTACCCTGAAAGAAGTGAAAGAGCTGACCGCACGTAACGGCTTCGCCGGTTACCCTGTGGTCACCGAAGAGAACGAACTGGTCGGTATCATCACCGGCCGCGACGTCCGCTTCGTCACCGATTTGAACCAGCCTGTTACTGCCGTGATGACGCCGAAAGAGCGTCTGGTTACGGTGAAAGAAGGCGAAGCGCGTGAAGTCGTGCTGCAGAAAATGCACGAAAAACGCGTTGAGAAAGCGCTGGTAGTGGACGACAACTTCCATCTGCTGGGCATGATCACCGTAAAAGACTTCCAGAAAGCGGAACGCAAGCCTAACGCCTGTAAAGACGAGCATGGCCGTCTGCGCGTTGGCGCTGCGGTGGGTGCTGGCGCAGGTAACGAAGAGCGCGTTGATGCGCTGGTCGCCGCCGGCGTTGACGTGCTGCTGATCGACTCCTCTCACGGCCATTCCGAAGGCGTATTGCAGCGCATTCGCGAAACCCGCGCCAAATACCCGGACCTGCAGATCGTGGGCGGCAACGTCGCGACCGCTTCAGGCGCCAAAGCGCTGGCTGATGCCGGTGTTAGCGCAGTGAAAGTGGGTATCGGCCCTGGCTCCATCTGTACTACTCGCATCGTGACCGGCGTAGGCGTACCGCAGATCACGGCCATCGCCGATGCGGTTGAAGCGCTGGAAGGGACAGGTATCCCGGTCATCGCCGACGGCGGCATTCGCTTCTCCGGTGACATCGCCAAAGCTATCGCAGCCGGCGCATCCTGCGTAATGGTCGGCTCCATGCTGGCGGGTACCGAAGAATCACCGGGCGAAATCGAGCTGTATCAGGGCCGTTCGTTCAAATCCTACCGTGGTATGGGCTCACTGGGCGCGATGTCCAAAGGCTCTTCCGACCGTTACTTCCAGACCGATAACGCCGCCGACAAACTGGTGCCGGAAGGTATCGAAGGCCGCGTGGCTTACAAAGGCATGCTGAAAGCGATCGTGCACCAGCAAATGGGCGGCCTGCGTTCTTGCATGGGCCTGACCGGCTGCGCCACCATCGACGACCTGCGTACCAAGGCTGAATTTGTTCGCATCAGCGGCGCCGGTATCCAGGAAAGCCACGTGCACGACGTGACCATCACCAAAGAGTCACCGAACTACCGCATGGGTTAATGCTTTATCCTCTCCTGCGGGAGAGGCCGGGGTGGGGCTGAAGCCTCACCCCGAAAACACTTTTTTCGCTCTTTTTCTCTGTTGCTGGAATTCGCCTCACATGACAAAAAATATCCATAAGCATCGCATTCTGATTCTGGACTTTGGTTCGCAATACACTCAACTGGTAGCCCGCCGCGTGCGCGAAATCGGCGTTTACTGCGAGCTGTGGGCCTGGGACGTTAGCGAAGAGCAAATCCGCGAATTCAATCCGAGCGGCATCATCCTGTCCGGCGGCCCGGAAAGCACCACCGAAACCAACAGCCCGCGTGCGCCAGAATACGTGTTCACCGCCGGTGTACCTGTGCTGGGCGTATGCTACGGCATGCAGACCATGGCAATGCAGCTGGGCGGCCATGTGCAAGGTTCCAACGAGCGTGAGTTCGGTTACGCGCAGGTGGAAATCACCACCGACAGCGCACTGGTTCGCGGCATTGAAGACGCGCTGAGCCCAACCGGCAAACCGCTGCTGGACGTGTGGATGAGCCACGGCGACAAAGTGACCGCTATCCCGTCCGACTTCGTGACCGTTGCCAGCACCGATACCTGCCCGTTTGCCATTATGGCCAACGAAGAAAAACGCTTCTACGGCGTGCAGTTCCACCCGGAAGTGACCCACACCCGTCAGGGCCAGCGCATGCTGGAGCGTTTCGTGCTGGACATCTGCCAGTGTGAAGCCCTGTGGCCCCCGGCGACCATCATCGAAGATGCGGTAGAGCGCATTCGTCAGCAGGTGGGCGAAGATCACGTGATCCTCGGCCTGTCCGGCGGCGTAGACTCTTCCGTAACCGCGATGTTACTGCACCGCGCCATTGGCGAGCGCCTGACCTGCGTGTTCGTCGATAACGGCCTGCTGCGTCTGAACGAAGCCGATCAGGTGCTGGAAATGTTTGGCGACCACTTCGGCCTGAACATCGTTCACGTGGCGGCGGAAGATCGCTTCCTGAGCGCGTTGGCCGGCGTTGATGAGCCGGAAGCCAAGCGCAAGATCATCGGCCGCGTGTTCGTTGAACTGTTCGATGAAGAAGCCTGCAAGCAAACCGACGTAAAATGGCTGGCGCAGGGCACCATCTACCCGGACGTGATCGAATCCGCCGCTTCCGCCACCGGCAAAGCGCACGTGATCAAATCGCACCATAACGTGGGTGGCCTGCCGAAAGAGATGAAGCTGGGCCTGGTCGAGCCGCTGAAAGAGCTGTTCAAAGACGAAGTGCGCAAAATCGGTCTGGAACTGGGCCTGCCGTACGACATGCTTTACCGTCACCCGTTCCCGGGCCCAGGTTTGGGCGTGCGCGTGCTGGGCGAAGTGAAGAAAGAGTACTGCGACCTGCTGCGCCGTGCCGATGCGATCTTCATCGAAGAGCTGCACAAAGCCGATCTGTACAACAAAGTCAGCCAGGCATTCACCGTGTTCCTGCCGGTGCGTTCGGTTGGCGTGATGGGCGATGGCCGTAAATACGACTGGGTTGTTTCACTGCGCGCAGTGGAAACCATCGACTTTATGACCGCACATTGGGCGCATCTGCCGTACGATTTCCTCGGCCGCGTCTCCAACCGCATCATCAACGAAGTCAACGGCATTTCCCGCGTGGTTTATGACATCAGCGGTAAGCCACCGGCTACCATTGAGTGGGAATGATAAACGGCTAATCACTGACTATCGGTGATTATTTAAAAACCCCCGTTATGGCTATGTCATGCGGGGGTTTTCTCTTTCCGACTATCATAAACTCAAGGCTTGCTGTACCTGTGGACTTTCAAAGGCCGGTGCAAGTGCCCTGATATCTTTCGCCATCATTCCCAGTTCAACCGCGAGAGGTCGCCATTTTTCGCTGATGATCTCCGCCATGACCTTAAGTGCCTCGCGGGCCTCAACGGGGGCAATATTAAAAAGTGGCGCCGCGTCTAAAACAGCCAAGATGTCGAGTGCGTTTCCATGAATCTCGCTGATCGCGGTCTTGAGCGTGCCGCCTGCGGAAGGATCGGGGTTAATATCATAGGCGGGAGAGAGAGCCCAGCGCTCGGTCGTTCGAATAAAGCCGTGGTTACGCAGGTGGTCGTCTGTATTTTGGATCAGCACAGAATAAGCCATGCGTATCCAAAGTTCGGCCACATCATCACCAGCACCATTTATCATCATCTGCTCTGCTATCGAGACGTAGTTTGATGGCTCAGTGCCCGCTAGCCCCATAAAAGTCTGCGCCGTAATAAAATGGATCCGACGAGGGTTCTCAATATCTTCGTAAGTGCGATCAAACCGTTTGATCAAGGCAACCGGAAATTGTCCGGACACGACGAATGGCTTTGCTTCGGCAACCGTCATTCCGATCTCTCTTGCGAGACGGAGCGTGAGCACCTCGGCGCGTGCCATATCGTACTCATCATCCTGCTTCGGCAGCTTTGCTATCCAGATTGCCTGATTCTCGTCGCGCACATTCACTTTTGGCCGTGCGCCGCCTAGCGAGCCTGCTGCATCAAGCCACATTTGCCCGGCAAGGAGTTTTGCCCGGTTTTCACGATAATGAACCGGGTCTGCTTCAAAGGCACGGGCCTCATGAACCATCGCGTCGAGCTCGATCAGGCGCGGTATGGAAAAAGCCTTTTCGCCTGTGCGAGGTTGAGCCAGAGGTAGCGCATCCGGCGCATCACTCTCGTAAAAGCGAAGTGCGCCTGAACGCAGGAAATCATCGACCCCAATGAGATACTCGAAATCATTCATTGTGCGACCGCCATTTGCCACACGCATGATAGCGCGCCCCCAAGAATCAGGCGTGCTATCGGCGACCGGCATCACGAGAGGGGATGAATTTCCCTGCAGACTGGCTGACGCGACTCTCTGGCTACGCGGCATGGCAGGAGAAAGGTCGTAGCTTTCAGGATTATCAATCCAACTCTGTGTATAGGTGAAAACGGAGTTCTGCCGAGTTCCATCAACATTGAAATCCAACTGCCCGACCAGATCTTGATCATCCATCCGGACGTAAAGTCGTTGCCTCATATAACCTCCCTAATCATGAACCGGAAGAGTCTCGCGTCGCTTTTAAGCGAGAGAGCAGCGACGATGTACGTCCTGATGGACTGACCACCAACGTCTTCTGATCGCTCAGATCCTTTGCTTTTACATCCGTAGCAGTTGCTGTACCTGACGTTCGTTTAATCACCTTGGTTCCAGGGCCCTTGGTAGATGGGCTCAGGGTAATCACCTTGACATTTTTACGGTTCGGCTTTGCACCTTGCATAACATTTTCGCGCAACATAGACAGACCGATGTCATCATTGCGCATGTCGATCAAATTGCTCAAGAGGTCAAGCTTTCCAAGAATGGTCAGCACCATCGCAAGCGTGTTGAGTGAGATACCTGCACTATTGCCACTCTCAAGCCTATGCAAAGTTGATCGCGAGATCCCCGCAGATTTTGCAAATGTATCAGCGGGGATGCCCCGAACCTTGCGTGCGAATTCGATGTCCTTGCCGAGTTTGACCAACGCGACTTCGGTCGAAGGCCGCACAACCGAACCTTTTGTCCGCCGAAGTTTACTCATATAATTTTCTTCGGGCATTTTAGCCTCATTCAGTTACGTCTCATCTGTGATACAAGTAATCATAACATCGAAGGGATAAATCTTCCCAAATAAGGTAAATTCATTCGCCACTTGTTTCACCTGTGACTCATATGGCTATCATATAGCCCTACCAAACTGAAAATGTTCTTGGATATACAGGGACAAATCCGATTCCCTGTATTCATTTTGGTTATACCAAAGATCCCTTTTTTGATTATTCCCTGATATCAGCCCAGCCCTATACTCGATCAATCCTTGTTCTCTGGAAAAACCTGCCTCTGCAGCGCTACCCAGTAAAACCCAGGGTTATGCATAAGATCCGGAACTGAAAGAAGGTAACTCATTACTAATCAGTGTGTTGACACCGTTTCATTCGCCGGTTAACCCCGAGTTTTCCAGCCGGTGGTGGCGTGCGTTTCATGATGCAAGCTAATAAAAAAACAAGAAAAGAGGATTTTTGCCATGAACAAACAATCCGTCACCGCCATTGTCGATCAAAGTCCGCTTGGTGGTTTGCAGATAATGACGCTGGTCTTGTGTTTTATTGTATTGATGATTAATGGTCTGGATGCCAGCGCGATGGGTTATATCGCCCCTGAATTGGCTCAAGAATGGGGGATAGATCGCGCCGAGTTGGGGCCTGCTTTCGCCGCGGGTCTGTTCGGCATGCTACTAGGCAGTTTCATTTGTGGCCCTGCGGCGGATCGTTATGGGCGCAAAACGGTGCTGCTGATCTGCTCGGTTATCGTCGCTTTAGGCACCCTGGGTTATGCCTTTTCCTCATCGATTACCGTGCTTGTGGCACTGCGTTTGCTGACCGGTATGGGGTTAGGTGGCGTATTGCCCGGTTGTATCACCCTGGTGTCAGAATATTCGCCCGTTCGCTGGCGCATGCTGCTGGTCACCCTGAGCTTTTCCGGCTTTACCCTGGGTATGGCGCTCGGCGGTTGGGTGGCTGACTTGCTGCTGCCGTTGCTGGGCTGGAGGGGCTTGCTGTTTGTGGGCAGCATCGCACCTTTGGTGATGCTGCCAGTGCTGTATTTCATGCTCCCCGAGTCTATCTGTTTTCTGGCCAACAGGCCGCAACAGAGGGCTAAATTACTGCGGATCGTCGAGCGGATTGGCGGCCAGAGGAATTGGCAGTCCGTGGTCTTTACCGACGGCATGGACAGAAAGCCCGGAGAAAAAAGCCAGAAGCTATCGCCCGTGGTTGCTCTATTTTCTGAGGGGCGAACCGAGCGTACGCTTCTACTCTGGCTGACCTTTTTCTGCTGCTTGTTCTCGTTTTACCTGTTGAGCAATTGGCTGCCAACGGTACTCCGCGGTAGCGGTTTTGACGCTCACACTGCTTTATATGTCGCCGCAATGCTGCCTTTGGGGGGCGTTGTCGGCGGCATAATCACCGCTGTGCTCATCGATCGTATCGGTATCGCCAGAATTCTCCCGCCTTTAGCGCTTTTGGCCTCCTTCGCGTTGCTGGTTACCGGCACCCAGCTTGGCAGTTCGACCGGTTTGCTGGTTTGCGTATTTCTTGTGGGGTTCACGCTGACCGGCGCACTGAACAACATCAGTATTTTGAGCGCGGGCCTCTATCCCACCATGGCGCGGGCGACCGGAGTGTCATGGGGGATCGGCGTGGGTCATATCGGTTCTATCCTCGGGGCTTACCTCGGTTCTTGGCTGTATGCCGCGGTGGGCGATTTGCAGAATTTTTTCTTTTGGATGGCGCTTCCCGCGTTCATTGCCGCTTTGGCGTTGTTCTGCATGACCAGGAGAAAGGATCTGTTTGCGGTGCAGGCGGGTTCTTAACGACGGGTAACGATCAAAAACAAACAGGGCTGAGGAGAGGATATGAAGCAACTGCATGCAGAAATTGCTGGGGCAGGTATCGCCGGGCTTACGGCAGCGGCGGCGTTAGCCCAGCGTGGGTGGAGCGTAAGGGTGCACGAGCGTTCACCTCACCTGCGCACCTTTGGTGCGGGCATCTATATCTGGAGTAATGGGCTGCGTGTGCTCGAGGCGATTGGCGCCTATGACGAGGCCATGGTGGGGGCACATGAAGGGGCCCAGTTCCAGACCCGCGATCGCTGCAACGCGACCATGGAGGATATTCCGATCAACGGCAGCGGCGCTCCACGTCTGGTTACCATTCTGCGTGAGCGGTTACTGCTGTCTTTGCTCAATGCCGCTCGCCGCGCCGGGGCCGAAATCGTCAGCGATTCTGCGGCGGTGGGGGCGATACCGGACGGCAAGCTGTTGCTGGCGGACAAACGGGCGTTGTCAGCAGATTTGGTGATTGGCGCTGACGGTATCAATTCGCGCGTCAGAGAGTCGCTGGACCTGCTGATGTACCGCAAGCCGCTGCACTATGGCGCGGTCAGAATGATGTTGAAGCGCGATGACGATGACGTACCGCCTGCAGATCGTTCGAACTACATTGAGTACTTTTCGGGGACAAGGCGGATCCTTTATACGCCCGCCAGCGCGACCGATCTGTATGTTGCGTTGTGCTGCGCTGAGGACGATGTGGATGCCTATCAGCTGCCGATTGCCCCGGCGCTTTGGTGCAAATCCTTCCCACACCTTTCCGGCTTGATCGCACGTTTTGGCGATGCCGGCCGTTGGGATGCGTTTGAGGTGCTGAAGCTCAAGGCCTGGAGCAAAGGACAGGTGGCGATCCTCGGTGATGCTGCCCATGCGATGCCGCCTTACCTCGGTCAAGGGGGCGGTTGCGCACTGATGAATGCCCTTGGGCTGGCGGTCAGTCTGGAAAATAACCGGAATATCCCGGAGGCACTGGCGGCTTGGGAGGCGCAGGAACGGCCGTTGACCGAACATACGCAGGACACGGCGGAACGCATGGGGCATATGAACCTGTGGCCAGATGACGTTCGATCGGCCGTTTTGCGTATCACCGGGCGCTGCGAGCAAATCGGCGCAGAGCGTATGAAAACGGCGTTGAGCCTGCCTACGGGCTCTTTGGCGTGATCATCAACGCCTATCTTTGGTTCCGTTCCGGGAACGGGGGGCGGGTCCATCATGTTTTTGACGCCAGAGCCGTTAGGGAAATGGCGGTGTTCATCAGGGAGGTTGAAAAATGACGCTTTTGGCAGACGAAGTGTTTATGGATCCGGCACGCCTCAATGAGGATTACGATGCCCGCGCTACGGTGGGCGTTGAAGGATTTGCCAAAGAAATGGCGCGTTATCGCTCGCAGTCCGAAAAGATGAAGTCCTCCTATGGCCGCCATTTAGATGTCACTTATTGTAAGGAGAGCGGCCAGGCTCTGGATATTTATGGGCCAGGGGCGAATGGGAACGGGCCGCTACTGCCCGTTTTCATTTTTATCCACGGGGGATACTGGCGAGCGCTGTCGAAAGATGATTCCGCGATGATGGCGGGCACATTGGCGGAAAATGGCATTGCCACGGTGGTTATAGATTATCCACTCGCGCCAGCAGCCGGCATCGGTGAGATTGTCCATGCCGTACGCAGTGCCGTGGCGTTCATTTGGCGGCGAGGACATGAGTTTGGGCTGGATCCGGATCGGATCTCGCTAGGCGGCAGTTCTGCAGGAGCCCATTTGCTGGCAACCCTGTTAGCGCCCGGCTGGCATGCAGCCTTTGGTGTGCCGAACGATCTGGTGAAGTTCGCTTTTCCCATTAGCGGGCTTTTTGAACTTGCACCCTTGATGAAGACGCGCGTACAGGAGTGGCTGGCGCTCTCCGATGCCAGCGTTGCCGATTACAGCCCGATGCGTCACCTCCCTGCGTCGGGATGCCCCATCACCGTTGCCTGGGCTGGAGGCGATCCTCCCGGTTTCAAACGCCAGTCTGCGGCTTTTGCCTCATTGCAACCACTTCGATGTGCTGATGGAATGGGCCGATCCGACTTCTCTGCTTTCCAGAACGCTGATCTCGGGAATATCACGCTATCTTTGACCGCTTCCCACACACTCATTTCTACGGTTTGGGTTGGGAAAGATAATCTTTCATATGTTCACAACGCCGGTAAACCTCAGTACTTTATATCCTTGTATCGGTGGTTAGCCCACCGCCCGATTTTGCAAGGATCGACGGAGGTTCTGTGACGGCATTGCCAATACGAATAGTATTACCTGACGAACTCGAAGCGTCTTTAAGGCCACTGAGACCGGATGATGTTCACGCCTGGTCGGCGTATTTGAGTGAGCCTGGCGTCACGGAACATACCAGTTGGGGCGATGTCGGGCCGACGGATTTGGAGAAGCTCGTCGCCGATTATGCCAGAGGCAGGGATGCGATTCGTTGGGCTATCGTGGATGCGAATGACAGTTTGCTCGGGACGGTGGGGCTGAACGAAATATCCCGCGATCACGGCCGGGCTGAAATTGCTTACGATCTTGACCCGCGCCACTGTGGCCGAGGTTTGGCGACGGCGGCCGCGAGAGCCGTTATACATTGGGCGCATACGGCTCTGGGCCTTCAGCGCGTGCAGGCCACGGTCCTGGAGAGCAACCTATTGTCGATTGCCGTGCTGGAGCGGATAGGTATGCAACGCGAAGGCTTGATGAGGCAATATCGCCGGGTGCGCGGGCAGGCTCGAGATTATTGGATGTACGCGGCTATTCGGAACAAGGAACAGTGAGGCTGTAGCCTCACTGTTCAAGCTGTTGGTTTTGCTCATCATAGCTGCGCTGGCAGGCCTGAATCGCCTCCATATTCCCCAGCGTCCAATTGAACAGGATTGCAAACGGCTCCTGTAACGATTGGCCTAGCGGCGTCAGCGAATACTCGACGCCGAGCACCCGCCCATCCAAAACCTTGCGGTTCACCATGCCGTTACGCTCCAGCTTGCGCAGTGTCTGGGTGAGCACACGTTGAGTGACGCCATCAAGGCGACGCTTGATCGCATTGAAGCGTCTTGGTTCACGCAGCACCTCCAGCACCATCATTGACCATTTGTCCGCGATCTGATCGAGAATAATTCGGCTCGGGCAGTCGGCACGGTAGACAGTTTCATTCGTCTCCATCGGTATCCTCCAGCATCCCTGGGATGCTTCAAGTGCGTAATTGACGCCAGGTATGCAAAGTATACCATTCGATCGACGGCGCGAAAATCCAGCACCGATAGCCCTGGCAAACAAGGACATTGACATGAAAGATACCGATTTCAGCAAACTCAGCTTGTCTCACGCAAAGGGGGTCTTGACGATCACCCTCGATAATCCGCCGGTCAACGTGCTTGATGTGGCTTTGATGTCGGAGATCAGCCGTTTACTGCGTGCCGTGCGTGATGACCCGGACACTCGCGTGCTGGTTTTCCAGAGTGCGGATCCGGAGTTCTTCATTGCTCATGTCGACATGACCTTAATCGATGAACCACATGCTTTCGACGATCTGGCGCGCAATGCGCCGGAAGGGCTTAACCCCTTCCAGGCATTCGGCGAGCTGCTGCGCAGCCAACCCCAGGTCACTATCGTTAAGCTTGCCGGACTGGCGCGTGGGGGCGGCGCAGAATTCGTTGCGGCGGCGGATATGGCCTTTGCCGCCGAAGGGCGGGCAGGGCTGGCTCAATGCGAAGCCTTGATGGGCATTACGCCTGGGGGCGGCGCGACGCAATATCTGACGGATCGCATGACGCGTGGCCGCGCACTTGAAGTGGTTCTGGGGGCCGATCTTATCGATGCCGCCACCGCAGAACGCTATGGCTGGATTAATCGCGCCTTGCCCGCATCCGAACTCGACGAGTTTGTCGCACGCCTGGCGCACAACATTGCGGCACTGCCCGAAGGGGTTATCGCGGCGGCCAAGCAGGCGATGCCAGCGGCAGATCTGCGGGAGGGTTTTTATCGTGAGCATCAGGCCTGGGCGGGACTTTTTGAACGCCCTGCAGCGGAGAGACTCATTCGGGGTGGGCTTAAGGCGGGCGCTCAAACCAAAGTGGGTGAGCGCCACCTCGAAGGTCTGTTGCGCAATCTTGGCGCTTAAGCGGCAGTCTGAATCTTGCCGATGCCGGAAATGGATCGCCGGCAGAGCAAAGCAGCGATTGGGCCAGGTGCCGGCTAGCAGGATGACCACTGCGAAAGCAAGGCGTGCAATTTTGCGGGTTCCAGCGGCTTTCTTAATACCAGATAACCTTCCTGTTCGGCCTCTTGCAAAATGGGGGAGTTGAATTCTCCGCTGACCATGGCACCGCTGGTGTCCGGTAGGCGTTCGAACAGCGCTTTCAATATATCGAAGCCGCTTTCGCCGGAGCGGAGCCGTTGATCGCAAAGCACGGCGAAGGGGGTAAAGCCTTCGTCGATAATCGCAAAAGCCTCCTCGGCGGAAGCGGCGCAACGCACCGTGATCCCCCAGGTACTCATCAAGCTGGACCAGGCGGAGGTGACCAGCGGATCATCGTCCACCACCAGGCAGGCGCCACTCAATGACTCATAGCGGGTAGGGATCAGGCTGTGGCTATAGGCGTTGAGGTTTTCTGGCGCTTTCACTTCCCCGGTATAAAAGGCAAAACGCATCCAGAAATGCGATCCTTTACCTTCCACGGAGCGCATGCCGTATTTCACCTTCATCAATTTGGCGCAGCGGGCCACTACCGCAAGGCCTAACCCATGACCGGCGCTATCGATTTTCCACGCCAGTTCAGGGCGATAGTAGGGGGAAAAGATTTTGCCTTTTTCTTCGTCGGCGATGCCCACGCCGGTGTCCCAGACTTCGATCAGACATGCTCCCTTTTGGGGACGGATGGCGATCAACACACCGCCTTTTTGGGTGTAGCGTAGCGCATTTTGTATCAGGTTAATCAGCGACTGTCGGATGAGCAACTGATCGCCCATCACGGCAATGCGTCGCCTGGGGCGCCATGCCCGCAAGGATAAGCCCCGGCTGTTCGCTTCTTCACGAAACAGGGTTATCACGGAGTCAAGCAGGGTTCCAATGTCGACATGGGTGGTGGCGGTGCTGACGTTGCCGGACTCAATCTTGCTCAGATCGAGTAAAGAATTGAACATCAGGTGCACGGAGCGCACGCTCTGCTGAAGATCCAACAGTTGCGGAGTCAGAGAGGCATCGCGGTTTTTGTGAATGATGGCCTCGATCAGGAAACCCATGGCATGCACCGGCTGGCGTAAGTCGTGACTGGCGGTGGTCAGAAACTGGTTTTTATCGAGCAGGGCTTGTTCCGCTTCCTCTTTGGCCTGACGGAATTGCTCCGCAAGGCGGGAGCTCTTTTCTTCAAGACGGGCTTGCTGGATAAAGAACTTATGAGAACTCAATGCGTGGCGGTAGATGGCGAACCCGTAAAGCAGGTTGAGCATCAACACAATGAGCATGACATCGTTTAAACGCCAGATGATGCCAACGTTAAGTATGCCCCAGCAGGCAAAGAAGAAAAGGGTAAAGGTACTGATGATGGGCGTCAAATGGGTTGCGTTTGCCGCGACGATGGCCGCGATGCTGATATTTAATAACAGGAAAAAGTCGAAGTTATTTATTTGTGGCGTTATTAAATATAATGAGGATATGCCTACTCCATGCACGAAAGCGACTTTGTTAATTCGGGGGAGCCAGCGATTAAGAATAACGCCAGCATCCTCTTTTTCAGCTTCACGTTGGTATCTTCGATGCCATAACCGGATAGCCAAAGCGCAGCATAAATACAGCGCTATCCAGATGATGATCGGCCACAGCGGTTCCCCCAGTAAATAAATCCAAATGGCAAAGGGGATGCCGACGCAGGGCACGGCGCTGAAACTAAAGACCAATCGAATAAACGTATTGTTCAATAATCGGATTTGTGCGCGTGGCGAAATGCCATCATCTTGTAAAGATTGAATTAGTTTCATTCGGATGGCCCCTGCCTGCCATGCAGTAACGTAATGGCTTCTACCCGACTGTTTACGCCTATTTTTTTAAGGATATTGCTGATGTGTTCTTTGACCGTGGGTTCGGAAATAGCAAGCTGAGTGGCTATTCTCTTATTAGGAAAGCCGCGCATCATCATGGTCAAAACGTCAATTTGTCTCGGCGTTAAATTAAAATGTTGAAGATGGTTTTTGGCAGTGGAGGCATCCAGAGAATTATCCATAGGGAACCAGTTTTTATTTTCCAGCAGCGCAGCAACGGCTTTGGCGAATAATTCTGGCGGCTCATTTTTCAGCACGAAACCATGCCCCCCGGCATCACGTACCTTTTGCCCTATTTCGTTGTTCTCATCACCGCTGACCACTAATAATCTTACCTGTGGGTAAAGCTGTCTGATCTCTTTGAGTAATTTTAATGCCGTGCCATCGGATAACCAAAAGTCGATGACGATTAAACGCGGAGCGCCATTTTCCAGAATGTGCCGATAACAACTCTCCTCGTTCGTCATCACGTAGGCATGTTTAAATCGACAATGCGTATTCAGGAAATTGGCGATGCCGCTTGCCACCAACGGATGGTCATCAACGACCAACGCATAATCCTGCCCCAAGGGTATCTCCTTTTGCTAGAACCTATCAGATTGGTCTGATGACTTGTTATTTTCAACCCTCCCTACTTTAGGAGGGTTTTTTCGGTTAGGAAAGGGAAATATATTATTCAGGGATTTTGATAAGGTAAAACATAAAGCCATTCAGCATTTGGATCTGTTTGGTTACAAAGGACAATTTATGAGAAAACCACTTATCGCATTAACTGTTACGCTTCTGGTAGCTGGCTGTTCCACATTGAAAACCGATCAGGCAATACCGCTATTGCAGGCGGAGACGGCCAAAATGCTGGGCTTGGGCTCATCGGATGAAATTACCGTCACCAATGTTAATGGTGCCCAACCCGACGCCCTTGGCGGGCAAAAACTTTCTTACCGTGCTACCACGGAGAAAGGACGAATCTTTGACTGCTCCTCGATGATGATGCCGGGTATTTTAGGTTCAGCCCCGTCGTTAAGCACACCAAGCTGTACCCCGGTCGTTACGCATAAATAATTCACCTGACGCGTTTAGCGAGGGTGGATGATCAATACCGATCCGCAGTCCCCATAATTTTGGCATCGAGACGTTAGCGCTGGGGGGCAATAAGCTAGTGTCTCGATGACAAATCAGCCTGTGTTCTCGCAAACGCGCCGCGCATCCTCTAATGCATTGAGTTTTTCATATAAATAATAACTTTGATGGCATCAAGATAATTGGGCCGGAGAGAAAACATGAAAGATAAAACATCGCATGACTTAGCGGTAAGAAAACCGCTTTCGAAAGTTTACCTCGCACTTTTTTCCGCACCGTTGATATTGATTGGCCCCGCCGACGTGGCACGTGCCGATGATGCTATTTTTGATGGTGAATCACGTATTACCGAATCTTTGACTTACACCGGGGATGTTTACGTCGGCCGTAATCAAAGCGGAAACCTGTTGATCGATAATGGCCAAATCAATGCCTATAACGTCAATATTGGCCGTCGTGCTAATGGCCAGATATACGAAAGCCTGGTCACGGTCAAAGGGCCGAACGCCGTATTAAACGCGATCAATGACCAATCCGTTATGCACGGCAGTCTGAATCTGGGGCTGGGGACGTTAAGGGTTGAAGAGGGGGGATTGGCGACGGCGGAAGAGATTATCGTCGGCACCACCGGGGGATACGACAGCCATCTTAATGTCAAAGGGGCCGGTTCCCAGGTGATCAGTGAAAGACTCGGTCTCGGCTTCGGACAGGGCGCACGTTCAACCTTGCTGATTGAAGATGGCGGGGTAGTGACCACCACGGCCGCTGCCAGAATCGACAGCGGTTTCCGTCCCGACGAGGCTGACAAGCTAAACCCCAAAGCCACGATAACCGGCAATAACTCTCTGTGGAATATCACCCAGTCGCTCACCGCCAATGGCGATGTGGACGTGCTGAACGGCGGTGCGGTCAACGTTGGTAGCGCGGAGATCGCCGGTGTTTCAGGCTCAAGAAAAACCGCAGAGCTTTACATCGCCGGCAACGGTTCGCGCTTTACCAGTGCGGGCAATGTCAACGTGGGGGATTATGGCAACGGGGTGCTGTCGGTTGTTGATGGCGGCTCATTCTCTGCCGGCAGCAATGAGTTGCGGCTGGGGGATACCGGATCCGGCTCTAACCGCGGCGCGTTGGTTATCGGCAGCCGCGGCAATATGGATACCGGCACCGGCTTGACCGAACCTACGCTCGGCGCGGCGGGCGGTGCGGGGACTGTCGATGCCCAAACGGTGGTCAATCTGCGTGGCGGGTTGTTCGGCAGCTACGTTTACTTTAATCACAATTCAGATAACTACGACTTCCGCAACAAGATGGTCGGCGAAGGCGAAGTCATCAACACGGCCGGTCAGACGACGCTGAGCGGCGACCTGACTCAACTCCAGGCGAATGTGACCGCACGCGGCGGGAAAATCACCATTGCCAGCGACATCAATACGCAGCAAGAAGACAACGTTTTCGATGTGCAGACGCTGAGCGCCGAGAATGGCGGCACGCTGATCCTTAACGCCACTGCCGGCTCCGACGTCAGCAATGGTCTGGGTTACAGCAGCGCCGCGTCAATCAAAGCCGGCGGGACGCTGGGTGGTAACGGTACCTTGGGGCAGACTGAAATTCAGTCCGGCGGCCACATTTCCCCTGGCGACGGCAACATCGGCACACTGACGCTGAAACGTTATCTGAATTTCCTGGGTGAATCCTTCTACGATGTCGATATCGCCGGTGATGGCAGCAGCGACAAACTGGTCGTTGCAGGCAAAACCACCATCAGCGATCTGGCCAAGGTGCAGGTGACCGCGTTGGATCCGCAAACCAGCTATCAAACCGGCCAAAGCTATCGCATTTTGACCTCGGACGGCGGGATTGACGGTCGGTTCGCTGAAGCCGTCTCAAAATCTGCATTTTTGGATGTCGCACTTAACCACAGCACCAACGCCGTGGATCTGACGATTGCGCAAAAGGGCGGTAACCCAGGCGAAGGCGGCAATCCGGGCGAAGGCGGCAACCCAGGCGAAGGTGGCAATCCGGGTGAAGGCGGTAATCCGGGTGAAGGTGGTAATCCAGGGGAAGGCGGCAATCCAGGGGAAGGCGGTAACCCAGGCGAAGGCGGCAAGCCCGGTATTTTCCAGACGGT
Source organism: Serratia liquefaciens (assembly GCA_012719855.1). Lineage (GTDB taxonomy): Bacteria > Pseudomonadota > Gammaproteobacteria > Enterobacterales > Enterobacteriaceae > Serratia > Serratia liquefaciens_A. Next base: position 187,031 of record JAAXZN010000058.1, read on the forward strand.
CACGCAAACCAGTAACCAGTGGAATACCGCCGGTGCGCTCTCGACGTTAGCGCAAAGCGGCCCTTCGTTGGCTCTGTATAACTCCCTGCTGTTATTGAGCGCGCCGGAAGCGCGCGATGCGTTCAATCAACTGTCCGGCGAGGTCTATCCGTCCATCCAGTCTAATTTGATCGCCGGCAATAACATGCTGCTCAACGTGTTGAATCAGCGCATGCTTCGCGTATTTGATAACGATGCATTACCGGTTCCACCGTTGGCGATGACGCTGGTTCAACCGGCTCAGGCTGAAAATAACGGCGTTTGGGGGCAGACGTTCGGCTCCTGGATGAGAAACAGCGGTAACGACAACGTTGGAAAATTGGACGGCCACACCAGCGGTTTCCTGTTGGGCGCCGATCGTAAGCTTGCTGATCACAGTATCCGCGTTGGGGGATACGTGGGGTATAGCCGCGGCGACTATGATGTCGATAGCCGTCGCTCCAGTTCCGACAGCGATAATTACCACCTGGGTCTGTATGCCGCAGGGCAGCAGGATGCCTTCTCCCTGCGCGGAGCGCTGGGCTATACCTGGCACCGACTCGAAAATGAGCGCAACGTTAATTTCGGCAATTACTCGGATCGGCTCAAGGCGGACTATGACGCAGACTCACTGCTGGCGTTCACCGAAGCGGGTTACCGTTTTGGCCAATTGGACGCGAATATCGAACCGTTCGTCAACCTGAGTTATATCCGTTTGCATACCGATAACTTCCAGGAGAAAGGCGGTGCGGCGGCGCTGAGCGTCCGTAATGAAACGATGAATGCGTTCTATTCGACGCTGGGCGTACGGGGTTCCACCGAGCTGCCGAAAAACGTCAGCCTTTACGGTTCATTAGGCTGGCAGCATGCTTACGGCGATAAAAACACGTCATCGCGCATGGCGTTTGCCGGTAGCGATGCGTTTATCACGCAGGGGCAGGCGGTAGATGACAATCTGCTGGTGGCGGACGTGGGGGTGAGCGTGAAACTGTCGCGCTCCACCTCGTTAGATCTTGGTTATCAGGGACAGTACGGTTCTGATACCCAGGTCAATTCGGTCAATGCCAACATCCGATGGTCATTCTGATTCACTGAGGAAAAGGGCCTTCGGTATTGAGATGTCGTTGGGCAACATGCAGTTTTATCTGGTTGCCTGGCGATATCTCTACTCCAGAAAACGTTCACTCCGTATCGAGACTTTCGCTGACATCTGGGGCTTGCGAAACGGGCTGGCGAACATCCTCGCAAGATGAGTGCTCAATCAGCTTAAACAGCTCGCTCTTTTCGTCACTGGTCAAATCTCGCCATTCGCCCAGCGGCAATCCTGTCAGATCGACGTTCATAATGCGCACACGCTCAAGTTTGGTGACTTGATAACCAAAGTATTTGCTCATACGGCGGATTTGGCGGTTAAGGCCCTGAACCAGCGTGATGCGAAACACCTGCGGCGCAACTTTCTCCACCCGGCATTTTTTCGTTACCGTATCCAGGATGGGAACACCCGCGCTCATTCCCTGAATAAACGCGTCGGTCAGCGGTTTATCGACGGTAACCAGATACTCTTTTTCGTGGTTATTGCCGGCCCGCAGGATCTTATTGACCAGTTCGCCGTGATTGGTCAGGAAAATCAGCCCTTGGGAATCTTTGTCCAGACGGCCTATAGGAAAGGTGCGTTTGCTGTGATTGACGAAATCACCAATGTTATTTTGCACGTGCTTTCCCATGCTGGTGATGACGCCCACCGGCTTGTTCAGCGCGATAAGCACCAAATCTTCCGTATTACGTGGCTCAATCCGCTGGCCGTTAACTTGCACCACGTCCCCGACAAATACCTGCGCCGTCACGGCGGCTAACCTGCCGTTGATGAAAACGTTGCCCTGTTTGATATGACGATCGGCGCAGCGGCGTGAACAGATGCCGCTGTCGCTAATGTATTTGTTAAGGCGAATGGATGGTTGAGTCAGCATGGTTTCCCCGTAAAACGGGGACTATACAGTAACCCTTGAGGCCTTGCGAAGGGGCATATGGGGTAATGCGTAAACAAAAAGATCGCCCCCAATAAAATCGAGTGAATAATTTTTGTTCAAGGAATAGAATGAGCGAATCGAACGATTCAGTCGAAAGGTAATGAAAATGCATATTCTGACAGCCAATGAAGCCAAAACCCAGTTTGGCGATTTGTTGCTTAAGGCTCAGCGTGAACCGGTACAGATCAGCCGTAATGGCAAGCCCGTTGCGGTTGTGGTGTCTGCCGAAGATTATGAGCAGATTGAAGCGATGAAACTCCAACTGCTACAAATGAAGATTCAGCGTTCCCAGCATGATATGGCTATCGGCAATACCGTTGATGGCGATACGTTTTTCTCTGAACTGCTGGAGCAGGATAAAGGATAAATGGCCAGTTACCGACTGACCGGTGAGGCGCAAAGCGATATCCGGGAGATTCGCGATTACACATTGAGTAACTGGGGCATACAGCAATCCAGAGATTACCTTGTAAGACTGCGCCAAGTATTAACCAACCTGGCGGAAATGCCAGGCATTGGGCAGCATCGAGTCGAGGATTTAGGGGCCGGTGTTTATAGTTTTCCCCACGTCAGCCATATGATTTATTACTCTACAGCAAACAGCGAAATTATCATTCTTGCAGTTCTGCACCAAAGCCGCGTTCCTGCTAACCATCTGACGCGGCGGCTATAAGGTCCTACTAATGTGATTTACTCCTCACCCACCTTGATCACCTGAGTATTCAGCGGGGTGAGCGTTTGCCCGGCGCTGCCGGTCGGCGTCATACGCGGGATCGGCTGGCCGCTGTCGCTTTCGACCAATGTTGAATGTGCCTCTTGAGCGGCAAACAGATGGTCTTCCCCCCATTGGCGCAAGCCGACAATCACCGGGAACAGGGCTCGGCCCTTGTCGGTGAGAATATACTCCTGATAAGCGCTACCGTCCGAAGCCGGCGCGACCTCCAGAATGCCCTGTGCCACCAGGGTACGCAGACGGGTGGAGAGAATATTTTTCGCCATCCCCAGCCCCTTTTGAAATTCACTGAAGCGGCGCACGCCGTCGAAAGCGTCGCGCACAATCAACAGTGACCACCAGTCGCCAATCACATCCAACGTGCGTGCCACGGGGCACGGCGCATCTTCTAGGCTTTTACGTTTCACGTTATCCCTCCTGTTGCACGATCTGGTTGCATTATAAAACCTCTGCGCGTAATGTCCATTGAGTTTAATAATAAAACCACTTTGGAGTGAGCGATGAGTGACAAAACACTGGATCCGATCTGCGTATCTCAGGCGCAGCAGCAGGGGCGGCTGCCGGCTTCGCTGGTGTTGCTGCTGGCCGGCGCCAGCGCTTTTAGCGTGGCCAACGTGTATTACGCCCAGCCGTTGTTGGATGCCATAGCCCAGGAATTTGATATCAGCGTGGCGTCTGTGGGGATGGTGATCACTGCCACCCAGCTTGGTTGTGCATTGGCGCTGTTGTTGGTGGTACCGCTGGGGGATCGCATTAATCGCCATCGGCTGTTAGCGGTCCAGCAACTGTTGTTGATTGCCGCATTGTGTATGGTCGGTTGGGCAAACAGCAGCCTGCTTATGCTGATCGGCATGTTGCTGGTGGGGTTGTTGGGTACCGCGATGACACAGGGACTCATCGCTTTTGCCGCCACGCTGGCGGCACCGCATGAGCGTGGTCGGATTGTGGGGGCGGCGCAGGGCGGCGTGGTGCTGGGTCTGTTATTGGCGAGAACCCTGTCCGGCGCGCTGGCAGACGCAGGAGGTTGGCGTACGGTGTATTTTTTTTCCGCCAGCGTGACGCTGGTGTTGCTGCCGATTCTGGCACGTTTGCTGCCTGCACCGAACACACCGCCTTCAACGCTTGGCTACACCGCCTTGCTGCGTTCTATGCTGACGCTGTTGCTGCGCGATCGCACGTTGCAAATTCGTGGCATGCTGGCGCTGCTGATGTTTGCGGCGTTCAGTATTTTCTGGAGCGCATTGGTGCTGCCGCTGAGTCAGGCGCCGTTCAACTTTTCGCATTCGGTGATTGGCGCCTTTGGCCTGGTGGGCGCGGTAGGGGCGCTGGCGGCGGTACGAGCAGGGCACCTGGCGGACCGCGGCTTGGCACAGTTGGCGAGCGGCATCTGCCTGCTGCTGTTGGTGCTGGCCTGGCTGCCGCTCGGCATGCTGGGCTATGGCCTGGGGTGGTTGATTATCGGCATTGTTTTGCTTGATTTGGCAGGCCAAGCCATTCATGTGTTGAATCAGAGCCTGATTTTCAGCGCACATCCGCAGGCGCATAGCCGGTTAGTGGGAGTCTACATGCTGTTCTATGCCATTGGCAGCGGGCTCGGTGCTTTTGCCAGCACTCACGTATTCGCCCTGGCGGGTTGGCAGGGAGTGTGCTGGCTGGGGGCGGGCGTCAGCTTTATTGCCCTGGTGTTCTGGGGGCTGACGTTGCGTGCGATGCCGAATTCAGGTGCGACGATAAAGTAATCAAAGTCAAAAACCTGACGTATTGCCTAACAGCAGCGGCGCATGCGGTGAGAGGCGGATGCCTAATTGTTGTATAAAGGCCAATTTGGCGCCGCCATCGCAATAACCGGTTAGCGCCGTGCCCTCACTTGGCCGGAGAATACAGCAGGTAATATTCTTCACCGCCGTCATTGCCGGTGGTGATGGTTCGCCAGCCGTGCTTGTGGTAAAACGCCAGCGCCTTCTCATTCTTCACCAGGCATTTCAGCGAACCGGTGGCGGTGAAGGTCTGTTCCGCGGCTTGTAGCAGTGCGATGCCAACGCCGAGCGGTGGCAGATGCGGATCGACATACAGGTTGTGAATAAAGTTGTCCTGGCGATAAATCGACACAAACCCCAGCCGTTTTCCCTGATCTACTGCCACCCAGATGTCCTCGCCCAGCGTTGAGCGATCGAAATCCTCCAGCCGGTAATCTTCGGTATCACGCCACGGAAACGCCGCTTTACGCGAAGCCAGATACAGGGTGCGCAGGAAGGGGCGATCGGCCTCTTGGTATTTTCTTATCTGCATGGCACCTCCTTTTTATTTTTTGACACTATAGCGCGATTGACCTCACCGGCGGCAACCCCAATAATGGCCGTCTTGACTCGGGGTGCCCTGCGCGATGCGTGGTGGCTGAGATTTTACCCGTATTACCTGATCTGGATTATGCCAGCGTAGGGAAGTCTCGGTGCCCCAACCGGTACCCGCCTTCTTGAACGCCGGTTGGGAGGAATATGCTCGCTCGACCTGATGTTTTCCCCGGTGCCCGCGCCGCGGCCTGTTTGACTCAATTTAAACGCCAATCGCCCCTGATCCATTGCCTGACCAACGAAGTGGTGCAGGAACTGACGGCTAACGTCCTGTTGGCGATCGGCGCTTCGCCGGCGATGGTGGTGGAACCGACCGAAGCGGCGCAGTTCAGCCGACTGGCGGATGCGTTGCTGATCAACATCGGCACCCTCAATACATCACGCGCCGAATCCATGCTGGCTGCGGTGGAAGCTGCCAACGTGGCACAAACTCCCTGGACGCTGGATCCGGTAGCGGTCGGCGGGTTGGTCTATCGCACTGCCTTTGCCCATCGTCTGCTGGGCGAGGGGCCGGCGGCGATCCGCGGCAACGCTTCTGAAATCATGGCGCTGAGCGGTCTGCAGGCTAACGGACGTGGCGTCGACAGCGCAGACGACTCGCTGGCGGCATTGCCGGCGGCGCGCGAATTGGCGCGAAACAGCGGGGCCGTGGTAGCGGTAACCGGCGTTGTCGATTACATCACCGACGGTCAGCATGACTGGGCGGTCCCCGGCGGCGATGTACTGATGACGCGCGTGGTCGGTACCGGCTGCGCACTTTCGGCGGTAGTGGCGGCATTCTGCAGCCTGCCGGGCGATCGGCTGGATAACGTGGCGACCGCCTGCCGGGTGATGTCGCTTTGCGGTGAACGGGCCACGCGCCGTGCCGCCGGGCCGGGCAGTTTCACCCCGGCATTCCTTGACGCCCTTTACCAGCTGCGTCCGGAGGAACTGCAATGAAACGCATTAACGCACTGACTATTGCCGGGACCGATCCGAGCGGCGGCGCCGGTATTCAGGCCGATCTAAAAGCTTTTTCTGCGTTGGGGGCCTATGGCGCCTCGGTGATTACCGCGCTGGTGGCGCAAAACACCCGTGGCGTGCAGTCGGTCTACAACATAGATCCGGCCTTTGTCGCCGCTCAGCTGGATTCCGTCTTCAGCGACCTGCGCATCGACAGCACCAAGATTGGCATGTTGGCTAATGCCGATATCGTGCAAGCGGTGGCGGAGCGTTTGCGCCATTACCGGCCGTCGTTTGTGGTGCTGGATACCGTAATGCTGGCGAAAAGCGGCGATCCTCTGCTGGCGCCGGAAGCGGTGGACTCGATCCGGCGCCAGCTGTTGCCGTTGGTGTCGATCATCACGCCGAACTTGCCTGAGGCGGCGGCGCTGCTGGCATGCGCCCCGGCAGAAAATGAGCTTCAGATGCGCGAGCAGGGTCGGGCGCTTTTGGCGATGGGGTGTCAGGCGGTGTTGATGAAAGGGGGCCACCTTAGCGAAAGCGAAAGTCCGGATTGGTTGTTTACGGCCGAGCAGGAGCAGCGGTTTACCGCACCGCGCGTGGCAACGCGACATACTCATGGTACCGGCTGTACGCTGTCTGCCGCCCTGGCGGCGCTGCGGCCGCGTCACAACGACTGGGCCGGGACGGTCGCTGCCGCCAAGGACTATTTGCAACAGGCACTGCTGCAGGCCGATACGCTGGAAGTGGGGCACGGCATCGGGCCGGTACATCATTTTCATGCCTGGTGGTGAGTCAACTTTTTGCTACCCTTGTGGTCTGACTAGTTCCAGACCCGGCTTGGGCCGGGTACAACCGATTTTTCTAGGGAGAAGGCCATGACAGGACAAAACGCACTTCGCGGCGCCATCTTCGGCGCGTTACTCAGCTTCAGCGTGGGCGGTTTCGCTCAGCAGATCGTCACTACCTCTGACGTGATCCAGCAGCCGGGTTACCAGACCAGCTGGCAGAATATGGTGAAAGGCCAGGCTCGCCTGCCGGGTTGGGCGCGCAAGGGGGTGGGCACCTCAACCCCGGCACAGAGCCTGAGCTGGAAGGGGCAGAACTATCTGGTGGGCAATTTGTGCAAGCCGCATGATTGCGCCAACAACTTTATGATAGTGGCGTTTAAGGAAGACAAATCACAGGCCTGGGCCGTGCGCGTCGAGGTGGCAGATAAGCCGGAAGCGGTTGATCATCCGAAGAAATACGCCAAATATCAGTGGCTGGGTAAACCGAACGACGATATGAAGGCGCTGTTGAAGCAACAGTTCGAGAATAATCCCGACTGGAAATAGTCCATATTCGGCTGAATGTGGTCACATTCAGCCGAGTTTTTATTTTAATTTTTTATATTTTAAATTTATCCAACATAAATAAAATACCATAGGATAAATATTATTACGTATTTGCTTAATTCATTTCGTATTCTTTTTATACTGTTTTTTATCTTCTTTTTATTTAATGGTTTACGTGTTTTATTTGTTTTTTTAATAAATATCATTATTTATTTTGTGGTTTTATTTTTTATTGCATCTATCCTTTGTTTGGCGAATTTATTTTCACCGTAAAAGAGCGTTGCAGATATATTTTTTGCAATGGTATCTGGGGTTAAATATCCAAACGGAGCATTATGATCATGGCAACTAATCAGGTTACTCTTTCTGAAGATGAAAAAGCATCATTATATTTGTTGGATCAAACGATGGGATTCACCGTGCAGGCCGCCTTGCGGGCTGTGGCTGAGCTGTGCGTGGCCGATCATCTGATCGACGGCCCCAAAACCGCTCAGGAGCTGGCAAGGAAGCTGGAGGTGGACAGTCGTATGCTGCACCGCGTTTTAAGTATTCTGGCATCACGCAATATTTTTGCCGTTTCCGAAGACGGACGTTTCTCGCTAAACCCCGTAGCGCAATATTTGCGTTCGGACGTGCCGGATTCACTGCGCGGAGGGGTATTAATGCTGACGGATGAAACCATGTGGCGCCCATTGGGAAAATTAGCCGCGACTTTACGCGGTGAGCCGGTATTTAAACAAATATTCGGCATGCCATTCTATGATTATTGGTCGCAAGACGATATTCCTGACTCGGAAAATGATTTCCATATCGGCATGGCATCGATGTCGGCGTTGGAAAATAAAATAGTGATGCGCAGCTATAAATTCCCCGAACATGCGACGGTGGTGGATATCGCGGGTGGGTTTGGCGGATTGCTGCTGAGCGTATTACGCGCCAACCCTACGGTTAAAGGCATTCTTTTTGACCAACCGCAGGTATTGCCGAGAAACCGCCTTGGTGAGTTGGGTGATGATTCGCGGTGGGAAACCTGTGCGGGCAGTTTCTTTGAAACCTGCCCGACGGCAGATTTTTATCTGTTGAAATTTATCGTCATGGACTGGGCCGATGAGCCGGCCCGCCGGATATTGCGCACTTGCCGTAATGCGATGCATCCGCAATCGAAGCTATTGCTTATTGAACCTGTGATAGTGCCGAATAACACCGCCTGGGACAGCTGTCGCGAGCTCGATTTGGTGCTGATGGGCAGTTTTGACGGCGGGCAGGTACGTACCGAAGAAGAATTGAAGGCGCTGTTGGCCAGCGCCGATCTGAAGCTGAACCGGATTATCGATACCGGCTGTTATTTGTCGATCGTCGAGGCGGTACCGAATTGATACCCGAGATGAACCGGCAAGGAGGAACCCGCATTGCTGCGGATTGAGGCCGTAGACAAAATGCTCTGTTGTTTAATGGTAGGGGCGCTGCATGCTGCGCCCAATAGCATAATCAATGAGTTAAATCGGGTCGAACATGGGTACAACCGCTACATGGGTTACAGATCTGACCGGCCACATAGGTAACACTTTCGTCTAATCGATACGGCTAATACTGTGCTTAGCTCTGTCGTAGTAAGCCAGTATCATCCGGTCGAACAACACGACATCCAGCTCTTCACCCACTTCTTTAAGCATCACATATTCTCCCCGTAACGCCTCGCTGACAAACAGTCTTTTACCGAGCCGTATATCTCCTTTTTCAGCCACTTTGTACAGCCGGGCTCCTTCCGGATAGTTAATCTCCGGTACCCGTCCGTCCCACTGTCGGGGTGAAGGCATCCACACCGAAGACGGTGTTGCCCCACCCAGTGCCGCATGCGGCCTTTCATGATTAAATTCATAACGATAATCACTGAACCATGCCTGTTGTTCTTCCATCGTTTGCCGGATGTTGTCGTGGCTCAGACCCGCCTTTAACGAACGGTGCATCCGCTCATGACGGCCA
>JAAXZN010000059.1 GCA_012719855.1 Serratia liquefaciens
CAGGCGTTATGTGAGGTATCAGGATAAGAAGGACCAAGAATACGAACAGCAAATGGAGTTGTTACAGGATTAAAACGGACAAGGCTCCCTTCTAGGGAGCCCCATGTAAAGCCACCTCTTCAAGAGGTGGATTTTTACTTACATGGCAGTAAACCCCGGAAAGTTACCGGGGCAGAGGAGTCAGACAGAAAGTTCAGAATCTTTAATATTGGCAATGGGTCCAAGAATCGCGCTGTCAAATTCGCGTAAGGCTACGCCGCTGGCCATTCGTTCAGGCAAGTCATGATTTGCCAAGGCGCCTCGGCCTAATGCAATGAGATCGGCGCCCATGTCCATGACCTGTATTGCCCGGGATTTATCATGCAGGCTACCATTAGCCATAATGGTTAGCTGTGGAGCATATTTACGTCCCAGCTCAATCAGTGATAGTGGGTTATCAGGGAATGCTGGCTGCCACGCTTCATATTCAGTCAGGTGCAGATAATCGATACCGGAACCAGCAAGCAACCTAAACACCACCCGTGCATCATCTTCGCCGTTAGCCCATTTATGGAAAAAGTCATTTACTTTCCCCTGAGATATTCGGATACCTACTGGAATATCCTGACCTACACGTTGTCTGACAGAGTGAATCACTTCAAGGCTAAATTGCAGGCGGCCTGCGATGTCACCGCCCCAGCGGTCAGTACGCAGGTTAGTGTGATCCGTGAAGAACTGATCGAGAAGATATCCATTTGCACCATGGATTTCCACGCCATCAAAGCCAGCCCCGAAAACAGCATGCGCCGCGGCATCGGCAAAGCTATTGATAATGTCCTGTATTTCGTCTTCGCTGAGTTCACGAGGAACAGGGTATTTACCTTCGCCACGATAAAACGTCATCTGCTTGCCTACCGGACGAACGGCACTTGGTGCAACAGTCCCATCCCGAAAATAGTTGCCCTGTGACAACGCACCAGAGTGCTGAATTTGGGCAAAAATACGCCCCTGTTGTTGGTGAACGGCGTCAGTGATGTTGTGCCATCCTGCAACCTGTGCCGTGCTGGTCAAGCCAGCCTGAAAGGCATAAGTCTGTGACCATTCTTTATCAATATAAATGCCTTCCGATATAACCAGACCAAATCCACCGCGTGCAAAATCTTCGTAGTATGTCTTCATACGATCGCTGGCTACGCCCTCCTCGGAGGCGGTGACACGGGTCATTGGTGCGACCACTAGGCGGTTTTTTAAGGCTAACTTCCCGATACTGGCGGGGGTGAAAAGGGATAATGTCGTCATGAGTTTTTCCAGATAAATTAAATCATGATTGCACTATAATCATTGCTGAATTAGGGATAAACAGGCCAAAATGATAAGGTTGTATAACGATTATCGTTATAATTTGTATTTTCCATTTTGCTTAATAAATGACTTTGCAATGATTGATATATTGGGGGCGACATGAATCTGCAGGACGTATCACTCTTCCTCGTCATAACCGAAACTCACAGCCTCACTCAGGCAGCGAAACGACTGGGTATTTCCGCCATGTCTGTTTCAAGACGCCTCGCATCACTTGAACACGAGCTCGGAACGCGCCTTTTACAGAGAACGACCCGATCTGTTTCATTAACTCAGGAAGGCATGGAATTCCTGCCTTATGCCCGGGCACTCATTGACGCGGAGACGGGGGCTCGGGCGCTATTTTCTTCATCAACGCAGGGGGCCGTAGGATTATTGAGAATCACTGCACCATCAGGATTCGGACGGCGTAATATCTTGCCTCTCGTTTCTGGACTGTTAGCAGACAATCCAAAGCTGAGTATCGACCTTCAGTTAAGCGAAGATGTGGTTGATATCGTCGGGAGAGGGATTGATGTAGCAATACGTATCGCGCCATTAAAGGACTCAACACTTATAGCCCGTAAAATTGCTGATAATCCTCGTGTAATCTGCGCTTCACCCGATTATCTGAAAGCGAATGGTAAACCTCAGTTCGTCGAGGATTTAATGCAACATCATTGCCTGAGACTCAGTAGCGTACCTCAATGGATTTTCGAGCGTGATGGTGAAGTTATCAGGACCAGCGTTGATGGGCGTTTTAGCTCAGATAACGTTGAAGGGGTAAGAGACCTGTGTGCTGAGGGACTGGGAATTGCACAACTTACTCGCTGGGATGTCTTAAAAGAGACCCGGGAAGGTACGCTTGTTGAGATTGATTTACTTGATGCCAGGCCTCAGGCTTTATCAGTCTGGGCTGTTCTACCTACAACGCGTTACCTTCCCCTCCGGGTCAGCACTTTTATTGACAAATTAAAATCATCCCTGAATTCCATGAATTAATTCATAAACTTCGGCTTCAGTTTGCCACTGTTGAGCCAGCAGAAAGCTTTATGAAAAATAAAGCCTGCTCTTGCTCTTAGGTCTACTCTTCGCCCTTAGCCGCTGCTCACCCCATCTCCGAAAGCAAAAAGCCCGCTTAAGTTTCCTTAAGCGGGCTTCTCTAATATGGCTCCTCTGACTGGACTCGAACCAGTGACATACGGATTAACAGTCCGCCGTTCTACCGACTGAACTACAGAGGAATCGTGTGAACGGGGCGAATAATAGCGGGGTGGTGCGGCTTTGTCAAAGCACTAAACTGCAAGAAAAGCGCATTTGCTGTCGGAATGAACATGTTGCGTTGTTTTTCGGCATTTATCCCCCTTGTCAGCTCGGTTTATCAGCGTAAAACCCCTGTCGTGATGTTGCACCGGCCTTTGCACATTTACGGTGCGAAGGATCTCGCGGTTGATTTGCATGTGGCCAACATCGCCGAGAAGTTTTTTCGCACAATTGCCCCCAGAGCCCCCCACAGAGCCACCTGAGCGCAGTGATCCCCACTCATTTTCCCTCTGATATGTAGGATGAATAAACAGAAAATATGTATTGGCCGTCACAATGGCTGGATTTTTGCTTGCTTAAATTCGGGTAATGCGACTGCGCTCTCGCGCAAATTATTTTCCCCGTCTACACATAAAGTGACTGCTCCACGCCTCTGGGCGTTTCGCTAAAACAGTGCTGAGGAATACAACAATGTCATCGAAATTGAATAAAAGTCCGCTCGCTGCTCTGCTTATCGGTTGTTTAGGTTGTGCTTTTTATGCTCAGGCCGATATCGTTATCGGCGTCGCCGGGCCGTTCTCCGGGCCGAATGCGACCTATGGAGATCAGTACTGGCGTGGTGCCTCGCAGGCGGCGGCGGATATCAACGCCGCCGGCGGGATTAAAGGGGAAAAAATCAAGCTGGTGCAGGGGGATGACGCCTGCGAACCCAAACAGGCGGTCTCGGTCGCCAACCGTCTGGTCGATCAGGACAAGGTCTCAGCGGTGGTGGGGCACTTCTGCTCGTCCTCCACCATGCCGGCCTCCGAGGTGTATGACGAAGCCGGCATAATCGCCATCACCCCCGGCTCCACCAACCCGCAGATCACCGAGCGCGGCATGACCAACATGTTCCGCATGTGCGGCCGTGACGATCAGCAAGGGGTGATCGCCACCAACTACATGCTGGATACCCTGAAAGCCAAGCGCATCGCAGTGATCCACGACAAAGACACCTACGGCCAGGGGTTGGCGGATGCTGCCAAGGCAGAAATGAACAAGCGCGGCGTGAAAGAGGTGCTGTATGAAGGGCTGTCGCGCGGTGAGAAAGACTTTAACGCGCTGGTGACCAAAATTGCCTCGGTCAAACCCGACGTGGTCTATTTCGGCGGCTGCCACCCAGAAGCCGGACCATTGGTGCGCCAGATGCGTGAGCAGGGTGTCACCGCCAAGTTCTTCTCCGGTGACTGCATCGTGACCGAAGAGCTGGTGACCGCTGCCGGTGGGCCGCAGTACACCAACGGCGTGCTGATGACCTTCGGTAACGATCCGCGCCAAATCCCGGAAGGTAAGGCGGTGATCGCCAAATTCCGCGCCAGCGGTTTCGAGCCGGAAGGTTACACCCTCTACTCCTACGCCTCTGTTCAGGCGATCGCCGCGGCCTTCAGCGCCACCGGCGGCAAAGACAGCGCCAAGGCCAGCGAATGGCTGAAATCTCATGATGTGGATACCGTAATGGGCAAAAAGGCCTGGGATAAGAAAGGCGACCTGAAGGTATCGGATTACGTGGTCTATCAGTGGGACGACAAAGGCAAATATCACCAACTCTAATCAGCCCGACGGCTCAGGTTTATCCCTCCCGTATGGGGGCGGATAGGCGTGACTGATAAGCGGATCCGCGTGTGCTGCGGATCCGCGCCGATTCTTCCCTTGGGCCGCGCCTGCTTTTGCTTGCGGTCCCACCAGGCGAGACTGCTCATTATGGACGTTTTCTTTCTGCAACAATTGATCAACGGCCTGACGCTCGGCGCGGTTTATGGCCTGATCGCCATCGGCTACACCATGGTTTACGGCATTATCGGCATGATCAACTTCGCCCACGGCGAGGTGTATATGATCTCCGCCTACCTGTGCGCCATCGGGCTGGCGCTGCTGTCGTTCTTCGGCCTGCAGTCGTTCCCGTTGCTGATCCTCGGTACGCTGGTGTTTACCATCGTTATCACCGGCGTGTATGGCTGGGTGATCGAACGTATCGCCTACAAACCCTTGCGCAACTCGACCCGCCTGGCCCCGCTGATCTCCGCAATCGGCATGTCGCTGATCTTGCAAAACTACGCGCAAATCAGCCAAGGGCCACGTCAGCAAGGGATCCCAACGCTGCTGGATGGCGTGTTCCGCCTCAACTTCGACGGCGGGGTGATCCAAATCACCTACACCAAGGTGTTTATCCTGGTCGCTTCGCTGCTGGGCATGGCGATCCTCACTTACATCATTCAGCACACCCGGCTGGGGCGCATTTGTCGCGCGACGCAACAGGACCGCAAGATGGCGTCAATTCTCGGCATCAACACTGATAGGGTCATTTCCCTGGTGTTCGTGATCGGTGCTGCCATGGCCGGGCTGGCGGGGGTGTTGATCACCATGAACTACGGCACCTTCGATTTCTACGTCGGGTTTATTATCGGCATCAAAGCCTTCACCGCCGCGGTCCTGGGAGGCATCGGTTCGTTGCCCGGCGCGATGCTGGGCGGGTTGCTGCTGGGCGTGGCGGAGGCGCAGTTCGCCGGCATGGTGAACTCGGATTACAAGGACGTATTCTCCTTCGGTTTACTGGTGGTGATCCTGATTTTCCGCCCTCAGGGCCTGCTCGGACGGCCAATGGTCGCTAAGGTTTGAGGGGAAAACTTATGTCGCACTCTGAGGTTCACCCGGGGCTGAACATTAAGCGCAGCCTGCTGGACGCCGTATTGGCCGGGCTGATTGCCCTGATCGTGTTCGGGCCGATCGTCGGCATCGTTCTGAACGGCTACAGCTTTAACTTCGAGCCGCACCGGCTGGTGTGGATTATCGCGGTGGTGATGGCCGGGCGGCTGTTACTGAGTCTGTTTCTGCAAACCGCACCGGGCCGTAAATTGCTGACGCGCTTTGACGGCGGTAACGACGGGGTGTATGTCCGGCCGATCGGCGCCAAGACCAGCCTGCGATGGATTATTCCGTTAATGGCGGTTATCGCGCTGCTGTTTCCGTTTGTCGCCACCAAATACCTGCTGACGGTGGCGATACTGGGGCTGATTTACGTGCTGCTCGGGCTGGGTTTGAACATCGTTGTCGGGCTGGCCGGGCTGCTCGATCTGGGCTATGTGGCGTTCTACGCTATTGGTGCCTATGGATTGGCGCTGGGCTACCAGTATCTCGGCCTCGGGTTCTGGGCGATGCTGCCTTTGGGGGCGCTGATGGCGGCGCTGGCCGGCGCGCTGCTGGGGTTCCCGGTGTTGCGTATGCACGGCGACTATCTGGCGATCGTCACGCTGGGGTTTGGCGAGATCATCCGGCTGGTGCTCAACAACTGGATGTCGCTGACCGGCGGGCCGAACGGCGTCTCGGTACCGGCACCGACGATCTTTGGCCTGGAGTTTGGCCGACGAGCGAAGGACGGCGGCGTGCCAATCCACGAGTTCCTCGGCATCACTTATAACCCTAACCTGAAATTTATCTTTATCTATGCGGTGCTGTTCCTGGTGGTGCTGCTGGTGCTGTACATCAAGCACCGGCTGACGCGCATGCCGATCGGCCGCGCCTGGGAGGCCCTGCGTGAGGATGAAATCGCCTGTCGTTCGCTCGGCTTAAACCACGTGTTGGTCAAGCTGTCGGCCTTTATGATGGGCGCGTCCACCGCCGGGCTGGCCGGGGTGTTTTTCGCCACCTATCAGGGGTTCGTCAACCCCACCTCGTTTACCTTCTTCGAATCGGCGTTGATCCTGGCGATTGTGGTGCTGGGCGGGATGGGATCGACCATCGGCGTGGTGCTGGCGGCGTTCGTGCTCACGGTGGCGCCGGAACTGTTGCGCAGCTTCGCTGAGTACCGCGTGCTGTTGTTTGGCGTGCTGATGGTGGCGATGATGATTTGGCGACCGCGTGGGCTGGTGCGGATCAGCCGAACCAGCTTTGCGCCGCGCAAGGGGGTGGCGCCATGAGCGACGCAATCTTGCAGGTTGAGCATCTGATGATGCATTTTGGCGGTATCAAGGCGCTCAACGACGTGAACCTGGCGGTAGAGCGCGGCTCGATCACCGCGTTGATCGGCCCCAACGGCGCCGGCAAAACCACGGTGTTCAACTGCCTGACCGGCTTTTACCGCGCCACCGGTGGCGCCATCTTGCTTAACACTCACAAACGGCCAACCGACGTGATCCAGGTGCTGGGGCAGAAATTTCGCGCCGGCGACTGGGTTAACCCAAAACGGCTGGGATCGCGTCTGTACTACAAAATGTTCGGCGGTACCCATCTGGTCAATCGCGCCGGGCTGGCCCGTACCTTCCAGAACATCCGTTTGTTCCGCGAAATGTCGGTGGTGGAGAACCTGCTGGTGGCGCAGCACATGCTGAGCAATCGCAATCTGGTCGCCGGGGTGCTCAACACGCCGGGCTATCGCCGGGCGGAAAGCCAGGCGCTGGATCGCGCTTTTTACTGGCTGGAGGTGGTGGAGCTGGTGGACTGCGCCAACCGGCTGGCGGGGGAGATGTCGTACGGCCAGCAGCGGCGGCTTGAGATCGCCCGGGCGATGTGCACCACGCCGGAGATGATCTGCCTCGACGAACCCGCCGCCGGGCTGAACCCGGTAGAAACGGCGACATTGAGCCGCATTATCCGTTTCCTGCGTCAGCACCACGGCATCACGGTGCTGCTGATTGAGCACGATATGGGCATGGTGATGGAGATTTCCGATCGGGTGATTGTGCTCGACCATGGCGATGTGATCGCCGAAGGCACGCCGAAAGAAATACAGCATAACGACACGGTGATCGCCGCTTACCTTGGCGCGGATGAAGAGGAGCTGGCGGGATGAGCAATGTGATGTTGGAATTTCGCAATGTGGACGTGTTTTACGGCCCGATCCAGGCGTTGCAGCAGGTTTCGTTGCAGGTGAATGAAGGGGAAACGGTGGCGCTGATTGGCGCCAACGGCGCGGGAAAGTCGACGCTGCTGATGTCGATCTTCGGCCAACCGCGCATCAGCGGCGGGCAGATTTTGTTTCGCGGAGAGGACATCAGCCAGCGTTCTACCCATTACGTTGCCAGCAGCGGCATCGCTCAGGCACCGGAAGGACGGCGGATCTTTCCGGACATGAGCGTGGAGGAAAACCTGCTGATGGGCACCATCACCGTCGGTAATCGCTATGTGGATGAGGATTTGCTGCGCATGTTCGAACTGTTTCCACGCCTGAAGGAGCGACGCAACCAGCGGGCGATGACCATGTCCGGCGGCGAACAGCAGATGTTGGCGATTGCCCGGGCCTTGATGAGCCGACCTAAACTGCTGCTGCTGGATGAGCCGAGCCTGGGGCTGGCGCCGATTATCGTCAAACAGATCTTCAGCATTCTGCGCGAATTGACCCGGGGCGGCATGACGCTGTTCCTGGTGGAGCAGAACGCCAACCACGCGCTCAAGCTGTCCGACCGCGGCTATGTGATGGTCAACGGCCAAATTCGCCTGACCGGCAGCGGCGCGGAGCTGCTAAGCAATCAGGAGGTGAGGAAGGCTTATCTGGGTGGCGCCTAGAACTGGCGCTGGATCAGTCGCACGTTCAGCCGTACCAGGGCAATAATGCCGCTGGACAAGATCCGCAGGCCGCGGGGTAAATCACGGCGGCGGATATCCAGCAACAGCACGGTGCGCACCTGGTCGCTGTCGTTCCACACTTCGTGTTCGAAGGTGTCGTCCCACAGCATAAAATCCCCGTCGTTCAGCCGGTATTCCTGCCCGTCTACCTTCAACACGGCGGCAGGCGCGCCGTCGGCACGTTTGGGCATCGACAGCACCAGATAGCCGCGCAGAATGCCACGGAACGGACCACGGTGCGCGGGCACCTGTTTGCCGGGCGCCAGGAACGACAATGAGGCTGAAAGCACATCCGGGGAAGAGGCGATCAGCTCCGCAAGCTGCGGGCAGCGGGCGAGATTACGCGCTATCGGTTGGCCGTAGGCCTGCATGATAAACATGCGCCAGTCGCGAGCGTCATTGGCGGAGATCGACGCCTGTTCGCTCATGATCTCGTGAAATCGTGGGATATTACGCAGATCTTGCTCGACGGTCAGCGCCTCCTCGCGTATCTGCTGCCAGTGAGCGGTAAAACGTTGAGCATCGGGAAACAGCCGGGTGCTGTCGAGGACCGGCGCGCCGCTGATGCGGCGATCGTAAATACGGCGAAGTGCCAGTACGGACCAATCGTAGATAGCTGACATAGTGACCTCATAGCAGTGACCCGATTTCTCGCCGTCTTTGGGTAGTATCAGGCTTTTTTTATGTGTGATTTCCGGACGATCAATTCGCCGGTGTACAGCTTTTGTCCACCGGGTTCGAAGGCCTGCGTCAGGCAGTGAATGCCATCGGCGATCAGCTGCTGCATCGGCTGGCGATAGGTGGTCAGCTGGTAGCTGGGCGAGGCCGCCAGCTCGATGTCGTCAAACCCCACCACGGCAATCGGCGCACAATCCGGCATGGCGCGTATGGCATCGATGACGCCGACCGCCAGAATGTCGTTCTCACAAAAAATAGCTTCTATCCGCTGTGTTGCCGGGGTGGCGGCCAGATAGGCCGAAAAAGCTTCCATACCGCAAAGGCGCTGATAGTGCGGTGCCTGTAGCACCACGCTGACGTCACGCTGCCGTTCTGCCAGCGCGGCGCGGAAACCGTCAAGGCGGCGCAATTGAGTGGACTCGCTTATCGGCCCAGCCAGATATCCCATACGTTGATAGTCTTGCGCGAGCAGCAGCTCGCCGATTTCTCGCCCGGCCTGATGACCGTGGGTCGCCAGCACCTGGATGTAAGGGCTTTCGCTGTAGCGGTACAGCACCACCAGCGGAATACGGTGAATGTCCTGCGCCAGCGCAATCAGCCGGTCATTAAGCAGCGTGCCGAGGAACAGCAGGCCGTCCACCTGCATTTGGTCCGCCAGCGTCAGCACCGATTCATAATCACGTTCAGAGGTGATATTGAGCAGCAAAGCCATATAACCACGGCTTTGCAACTGCCGGGTCACTTCATCGAGCAGCGTAAAGATATGCGGATTTTTAAGCTCGTCCGCCACCAGCCCGATGATGCGAGTGCTCTTTTTCGACAGGCTGCGCGCCAGCAGGTTAGGGCGGTAACCCAATTCACGCGCTGCGGTCTGTACGCGCAGCAGCGTCTGCGGCGAAATCGAAGCGCCGTCGGTAAAGGCGCGCGATACCGTCCATTTAGACACGCCGGCACGGGCGGCCACATCGCTGGCCGTCGCCTTGCGTGCTGCGGGCGCCGGGGTAGAGCCGGGTTTCTTCGTCATCATCTTTCGCTCGTGATGAAAAAACGGTATGGGTTCAACAGATTAGCACAGCGTTACGGAATGCGGGAGTTGCCGACGTCGGCGCGAGGATCCTGCAAACCATCGGCACAACGCGGCGGATCTTTTTAGCGGTAATTTGTGATCCTGATCGGCAGATTTGTCGTGGCGCATTTGACTTATTTTTGACCCTCTCCAATAGTCCATCGCAGGGGGCATTTGTTTTGCGGTCAAGTTGCCACCTTATTTTGCACCCGGGTGCATTTAAAATTTGCACCCGGGTGCACGGCGACGAAAACGGTCAAATCTAAAGCTTCGGGAGCAACTATGTTAAATGGCGAAAGAAAAACGGCGCGCCCTCTGCGCTGGGCAATGGTCGGCGGTGGGCGGTTGGGGCAGGTGGGATACAAGCATCGCTGCGGGGCGTTACGGGATAATACCGCTTTTGAGCTGGTGGCCGGCGCGTTTGATATCGTGCCGGAACGCGGCCGCGAGTTCGGCGTGAATCTGGGGGTAGCGGCCGAACGCTGCTATGAGGATTACCGCACGTTGTTCGCCCAAGAGGCACGGCGGGAGGACGGTATTGAAGTGGTGTCGGTGGCGACGCCGAACGGCACGCATTATGAAATTACCCGCGCGGCGCTGCAGGCCGGGTTGCACGTGATCTGCGAGAAACCGCTGTTTTTCACCAGCCGGGAAGCCTATGAGATTAAAGCGCTGGCGGCGGAAAAAAACCTGATCGTCGGCGTGACTTACGGTTTCTCCGGCCACCCGCTGCTGCTGCAAATGCGCGCGATGATCGCCAACGGCCAGATCGGCGAAGTTCGGATGGTGGATCTGCAATATACCCACGGTTTTAATGCCACGGACGAAGTGGATCGCCTAAGCGAAGCGCAGAAATGGCGTATTGACCCCAAGATATCCGGCCCGAGCTTTGTGCTGGGGGATATTTCCACCCACACCTATTATCTCTCCCAATTGGTGATGCCGCAGATGCAGATCCGCGAGCTGCTTTGCGATCGGCAAAGTTTTATTCCCTCGCGTGCACCGCTGGAAGACAACGCGCTGGTGATGATGCGCTACGAAAGCGGCGCGGTAGGGCGGATGTGGGCCTCCTCGGTGAATGCCGGTGCCATGAGCAGTCAGCGCATTCGCATCGTGGGGTCGAAGGCCAGCCTGGAGTGGAGCGACATCAACCCCAGCGAGCTGCGCTACGAGGTGCAGGGGCAGCCGAACCAGACGCTGTATCGCGGCATGTCGTATCTGGACGATGCCTGCAACGCCTGGGAACGGCTGGGGGCTTTGCATACCGAAGGCCTGACCGAATCCTGGGCCAACATCTACCTGAAATTTGCCCTGGCCATTGACGCCACCCGCCGCGGCGATCGGCAGGCGCTGGCGCAACTGGTGTATCCGGATATCGACGCCGGGATCGAGGGCGTGCGCTGGATTGAAAACTGCGTGCGTTCCGCCAACGAGGGCGCCCGTTGGGTGACCTTTGAATAAACTTTTCAACCAGGAGCAAGAGCATGAAACTTTCTTTCTGTACCGATAGCCTGGGCCACCTGCCGTTTGAAGCCATGCTGGATCGCCTGGGCGAACTGGGGGTGTTTGGCGTGGAAATGACCACCGGCGGCTGGTCTTCGGCACCGTATCTGGACACCGTGGCGCTGTTGCAGGACGCGGGCAAGCGGCGGCGGCTGATGGCGGCGCTGGAAAGCCGCGGCATGAAAATTGCGGCGCTGAACGTTTCCGGCAATCCACTGGAACCGGGCGTTCTGGGCGAAAAACACCGCCATGAGACCGACAACACGCTGGCGCTGGCCGCCAGCCTGGGGGTGAAAAAAATCGTCATGATGAGCGGATTGCCACCTGCGGCACCCGGCGACAGTATCCCCAACTGGATCACCTATACCGTCAGCTGGCCACCGACGCTGAAAAACTGCCTGGACTACCAGTGGAACGAGGTGGCGATCCCCTATTGGCAGAAGCTGGTGGATAAAGCTCAGGCGTTCGGCATCGAGAAGTTCGCGCTGGAAAATTTCAGCTCGATGCTGGTGTGGAACCCGGACACCCTGTTCAGGCTGCGCGACGCGGTGGGGCCCATGGTGGGTTTGAACCTCGATCCCAGCCACCTGATCTGGATGGGGGCCGATCCGATTGCCGTCGCACGGCGCCTGGGGGACGCGATCCACCACGTGCACGGCAAAGATGTTCGGCTGGAAAGGGGGATAGTGGCGGTCAACGGGCTGCTGGAAACCCGGCCGGTGGAACAGGTGGCGCAGCGTGCCTGGAACTATGTGGCCGTCGGGTGCGGGCAGGATTTGCAGTGGTGGAAGGAGTTCTTCTCGGTGGTGCGCATGATGGGTTACAACGACTGGGTCTCGCTGGAGATGGAAGATCTGACCATGTCGGTCGATGCCGGTATTAATACCTCGGTTGAGGCGTTACAACGCTGCATCAGCCAATAAAGCCTGCTTATTTTCGCTAACGGCCTGCTGCTTTGCAGGCCTTTGCGCGGCAAAGGACTGTCGAAAAAAACAGGCGAATAAAAGTGTGACCTATATCGCATTTACCCCGACGATTGGTTAAAATATCGCTACTTCCCGCACCTGTCCGGATCCCGTTTAACATGGAACAAACCCAGGTATCTCGCTCAACCGCCTGGTTGCGCGTGGTCATCCTTGCCGTCTCGGCCTTTATCTTCAATACCACCGAGTTTATTCCGGTGGGGTTGCTGAGCGACATCGCCAAAAGTTTCTCAATGCAGACCGAGCAAGTGGGTTTGATCATCACCATTTACGCCTGGATTGTCGCCTCCGCCTCCCTGGTGTGCATGCTGCTCACCAGCAAGATTGAACGGCGCAAGCTGCTGATCGTGGTGTTCATACTGTTTATCGCCAGTCACGTGCTGACCGCCGTGGCCTGGAACTTCACCACGCTGGTGATTTCCCGTGCCGGCGTGGCGCTGGCCCACGCGGTCTTCTGGTCGATCACCGCCTCGCTGGCGATCCGCGTTGCCCCGGCGGGCAAAAAGGCGCAGGCGCTAAGCCTGCTGGCGGGCGGTACCGCGCTGGCGATGGTGCTCGGCCTGCCGCTGGGCCGCGTGATTGGTCAGATCCTCGGCTGGCGCATGACCTTTATCGGCATCGCGGTTTGTGCCACCCTGGCGCTGGTGCTGCTGTGGCGTCTGCTGCCGGTGCTGAAAAGCGAGCATTCCGGCTCGCTGTCCAGCGTGCCGATGCTGTTTAAGCGCCCGGCGCTGGTCAGCCTGTATATGCTGACCATCATCGTGGTGACGGCGAATTTCACCGCCTACAGCTATATCGAACCCTTTATTCAGACCGTGGCCGGGCTGTCGGAGAACTTCACCACGCTGATGCTGTTGCTGTTCGGTGCCGCCGGTATCATTGGCAGCCTGCTGTTTAGCCGCTTCAGCGAACGTTTCCCGTCGGGCTTTTTCATCGGCGCCATCGCGCTGTTGATGCTGAGCCTGCTGCTGCTGTTGCCGGCCTCCGGCAATGAAAATCACCTGACGCTGTTGTTTGCGGTGTGGGGTATGGCCATCATGGCGATTGGCCTGTCGATGCAGGCCAAGGTGTTGAACCTGGCGCCGGACGCCACCGACGTGGCGATGTCGATCTACTCCGGGTTGTACAACTTCGGTATCGGCGGCGGCGCGCTGCTGGGTAACCAGGTCAGCCGGCATCTGGGCATGGGCAACATCGGCTTTGTCGCTGCGCCGCTGGCGCTGATCGCCCTCGGTTGGTGTGTGCTGAACTTTTACCGCAGCGAACGCCTGCAACACCACCACATCCGCTAAACCCCTGCACACCGACAGCGGGCCAGCGACTCGCTGTCGGGCATTGCCACCCCGGTTAAATTTTCTCTCAGCAAAACAGATTGCTGCAGATTTTTATGCTTATATTTTTTTCATAGTCTGCTAATTAAATATTTAACTCCGACGCCGAGCCGATAGCATAGAAAACTATCGATTATGTTATGGCGAGGTTAATGGTGAGTGAGTCTTTGGTTGCGGAAAGCGTGGGGGCGGCCCAGTCGCCGATCCATGAACGGGATCTGTCGGCAAGAATTGATGCATTGCCCACCTCCGCCGGTCTTTGGCGGTTCATTGCCTTGCTGGCGTTGGGCGGTTTTTTTGAACTCTACGACCTGTTCCAGACCGGCTATATCAGCACCGGCTTAATCGCCGAAGGCATCTTCCACACCGGTGCGCAGGGCGTGTTCGGCGTCTCCGACCAGGCGGCATTCGCCTCCGCCACATTCCTTGGCCTGTTTATCGGCGCCAGCCTGCTCAGCCCCTATGCCGACCGCTTTGGCCGCCGCACCACCTTTATGTTTGCACTGGCCTGGTATGGCATCTTTTCGCTGTGTCTGGCTTTTCAACATCAGGCCGAATGGGTGATCTTCCTGCGCTTTTTGGTCGGCGTCGGCTTGGGCATCGAGCTGGTGACGATTGATACTTACCTGACCGAATGGGTGCCGGCACATCTGCGCACCCGGGCGTTTGCTTTCTCTTTCTTCATTCAGTTTCTTTCCGTGCCGACGGTGGCGTTAATGTCGTGGTGGCTGGTGCCGCAAACCATTCTGGGCCTGAGCGGTTGGCGTTACGTGGTGATCGCCGGTGCGGTGGCTTCGCTGGTGATCTGGCTGGTGCGTAAAGGCCTGCCGGAATCGCCGCGCTGGCTGGCGCAGCAACGGCGCTACCCGGAGGTCCGGCAGGTGATGCTGGCGATGGAACGGCGCTGCGGCGTCACCCATACGGCGGATTTTCCTGCGCATGATCCACAAGCGCAGAGCGGAATGCCGGCGCAGGGGAGCTTTAAGGATATCTGGTCGCCGCGTTACCGCAGTCGCACCCTGATGCTGGTGGTGATGAATTTCTTCCAGGCCATTGGATTCTTTGGCTTTGGCAACTGGCTGCCCGCTCTGCTGGCCGGAAAGGGGGCCTCCATCACCCACAGCCTGCTGTATGCTTTCTTTATTACCCTGGCTTACCCGCTGGGATCGCTGCTGTGCAGTCGCTATGCCGACAAAATGGAAAACAAGTGGCAGATTGTACTTTCCTGCCTGGTGACGGTGATCTTCGGCTCGCTGTTTGCCCTGCAAAACAACCCCGTCTGGCTGATCCTTTGCGGGTTTTTCATCACCTGGTCCAATGCCTGGCTGACCTACAGCTACCATTCTTATCAATCTGAAGTGTTCCCGACCTACATACGCGCCCGCGCCGTCGGCTTCTGCTATTCGTTCAGCCGACTGTCGACGGTATTCAGCAGCCTGATTATCGGCATCATTCTGCAATACGGCGGCTCGGTGGGGGTCATCGCCTTTATCGTGGCCAGCATGCTGATTGTGATGGTGGTCATTGGCGTGTTTGGCCCGAAAACGCGCGGAATCGATCTGGAAAATATCTGAGGCCAATTCCGGCGCCGCCTCTCCGCGCAGCGCCGGGATCTTCAGCAAAAAAACTTGCGATCATCCGAAAATAATTCCGTTATCACCGCTTTTCCTCCTGCCTTAATGTTAAGCCGGAAGATGTACCACATCACCTCCGGGAGAAACCTCATGAGCATCCTGACCACCCAAGACGGCACCGGTATCTTTTATAAAGACTGGGGCCGCGGGCAACCGGTACTGTTTTCTCACGGCTGGCCGTTAACCGCCGATGCCTGGGACAACTCAATGCTGTTCTTTGGCCAATGCGGTTATCGCGTTATCGCGCACGATCGTCGCAGCCACGGCCGTTCGGATCAAACCTGGAACGGCAATACCATGGATCGCTATGCGGACGATCTGGCGGAGCTGATCGAAGCGCTGGATCTGCGCGATCTGATCCTGGTGGGGCATTCCACCGGCGGCGGGGAAGTGGCGCACTACATCGGCCGCCACGGCAGCGCGCGAGTGGCGAAAGTGGTGCTGGTGGGGGCGGTGCCGCCGCTGATGCTGCAAAGCGCGGCCAACCCGCAGGGCTTGCCGATGTCGGCATTCGACGGCATTCGCAGCGGAACGGCGGAAAATCGTTCGCAGTTCTTCAAGGATTTGGCGCTGCCTTTTTACGGTTTCAACCGCAAGGGGGTCAAGGCCAACGCCGGGCTAAAGGACAGCTTTTGGCTGATGGGGATGCAGGGCGGAATCAAAGGGTTATATGACTGCGTTCGCGAGTTTTCGGAGGTCGACTATACCGCCGATCTGCTGGCTATCGACAAGCCGACGCTGATTGTGCACGGCGATGACGACCAGATTGTGCCGATCGCTGCATCCTCAATGAAAGCCGCTAAGCTTATCAGGCAGGCTGAATTGAAGGTCTATCCGGGTGGGTCTCACGGCCTGGCGCAGACCGATTCCGAACAGTTTAATGCCGATTTGCTGGCGTTTATTCAGTCTTGAATTCACCCCGCAGGGGAGATAAAGCCTGTGAACCGGAGAAGACCATGAGCGCAAGCGCTTTTCTCTCTCAGATAAGACATGCCGTTGATACGCCCTTTAGCCGCTGGCTGATGCTGCCGGCGATTTGCGCCGCCTATATTCAGGGGGGCCTGGTCAAGGCGCTGGATTTTACTGGCGCCATGGCGGAAATGACCCATTTTGGCCTGCAGCCGGCGGCGCTGTTCGCCGGCCTGGTGATCCTGCTGGAACTGGGGGCCTCGCTGCTGATCCTGACCGGTTTCTACCGCTGGTTGGGGGCGTTGGCGCTGGCCGGGTTTACCCTGGCCGCCACGCTGATGGCTAACCGCTTCTGGGAATTGAGCCCGCCGGAGCGCTTTACCGGGATGAACGGTTTTTTTGAACATATTGGGCTGGCAGGCGCGTTGCTGCTGGTGGCGCTTTACGATCTAAAGGAGCACAAAGATGGCCGAACCGGCTGAGAGCAAGGCAGCACCCGGCGGTTTCGCACCGTTGAAGATCCCGGTATTCGCGGTGCTGTGGGGGGCCACGGTATTGGGCAACGTCGGCAGCTTTATGCGTGACGTCGCCAGTTCCTGGCTGGTGACGGATCTCTCCTCGAACCCCTCGGCGGTGGCACTGATGCAGACCGCTGCCACGCTGCCGGTATTCCTGTTGGCGATCCCGGCCGGGGTGCTGTCGGATATTCTCGACCGTCGCCGCTTCCTTATTTTTGTGCAAATTTTGCTTGCCTGCGTCAGCGGCACCTTGTTGTTGCTGTCGCAAAGCGGGGCATTAACCGTAGAGTATTTACTGGCGCTGACCTTTATCGGCGGTATTGGCGGGGCGCTGATGGGGCCGACCTGGCAATCCATCGTCCCGGAGCTGGTGCCACGTGCCGATCTCAGAAATGCGGTGGCGTTGAACTCGTTGGGGATCAACATCGCCCGAGCCATCGGGCCGGCGGCGGGGGGCCTGCTGTTGGCGAGTTTTGGCGCCGGTGCAGCCTACGGTGCTGACATCCTGAGCTACGTGTTCGTGGTTGCTGCGTTGCTGTGGTGGCGTAGGCCAAAGACAGAAGACAGCGGCCTTTCCGAGCATTTCTTTGGCGCTTTTCGCGCCGGCATTCGCTATGCCCGCGCCAGCCATGAGCTGCACGTGGTGCTGCTGCGCGCGGCGGTATTCTTTGTGTTTTCCAGCTCGGTATGGGCGCTGCTGCCGCTGGTGGCACGGCAGATGCTGGGGGGCACCGCCGGTTTCTATGGCATCTTGCTGGGGGCGGTCGGCGCAGGCGCGATAGGCGGTGCGATCCTGCTGCCACGGCTGCGTCAACGCCTGAACTCTGATGGCCTGGTGCTGTTGGCGGCAGTGATCACTGCACTGGTGATGGGGCTGCTGTCGTTGGCCCCGCCGCAGTGGCTGGCCGTGGTGTTGCTGCTGGCGCTGGGCGCGGGCTGGATTATCGCACTGACCTCGCTGAACGGCGCGGCGCAGGGCGTTTTGCCAAACTGGGTGCGCGGACGCGGCCTGGCGATTTATCTGATGGTATTCAATGGCGCAATGGCCGCAGGCAGCCTGCTGTGGGGGTTGATTGCGCAGGAGATTGGCGTGGCCGCGACGCTGCTGACGGGCGCTATCGGGCTGTTGATCATCTCGCTGATATTCCACCGCATTCGCCTGCCGGAAGGCGAGGCCGATCTGCAGCCTTCCAACCATTGGCCTGAACCTTTGCTCAATACCCCGGTGGAGAACGACCGTGGGCCGGTCATGATCCAGGTGGAGTATCGCGTGCGGTTGGAAGATCGTCCGCAGTTTTTGCACATGCTGCAACAGCTTTCGCGGGTGCGTCGCCGCGATGGTGCCTATGCCTGGGGGCTGACTGAACATACCGCCGATCCGCAATGCGTGATGGAGTGGTTTATGGTGGAGTCGTGGGCCGAGCATTTGCGCCAGCATCAGCGGGTTTCGCATGCCGATGCCGATCTACAGCAAGAAGCGCTTAAGTTTCATATTGGCCCGGAAAAGCCGCAGGTGCATCACTTCCTGGCGCTCGATTTACGGCACCTGGGACGGCAGCCGAAGGGCGAATAAAACAGGCTGTCTACGATGAAATAAAAAGCCCGCTTAGGTTAGCTTAAGCGGGCTTTCAGGCTACTGACAAAACCTTCACTGGTATTTGGCTTACGGGCGCGGCATGCCGCGCCCGTTATATCTCTTAGGCGAGATCAAAACGATCGAGGTTCATCACCTTAGTCCAGGCGGCGACAAAGTCGCGCACGAAGCTGCCCTGGGCGTCTGAGCTGCCGTAGACTTCCGACAAAGCCCGCAGCTGAGAGTGCGAACCGAAAATCAGATCGGCACGCGTTGCCGTCCACTTGAGCGCGCCGGTTTGGCTGTCGCGCCCTTCAAACACGCCGTCTTCGTTTGCCGCTTTCCAGGTGGTGCCCATATCCAGCAAATTGACGAAGAAGTCGTTGGTCAGCGCCTGCGGGCGTTGGGTCAACACGCCATGCTGGCTTTGACCGACGTTGGCGTTCAGCACCCGCAACCCGCCCACCAATACCGCCATTTCCGGCGCGGTCAGCGTCAACAATTGGGCTTTATCAACCAACAGCGCCTCGGCCGGCACGCTGAATTGCTGCTTCAGGTAGTTGCGGAAGCCATCGGCCACCGGTTCCATCGCTTCGAAGGATTCGACGTCGGTCTGCTCCTGCGTTGCGTCCATGCGGCCCGGCGTGAAGGGAACGCTCACCGGGTGCCCGGCGCTGATCGCCGCCTTCTCAATGCCTGCCGCACCGGCCAGCACGATCACGTCTGCCAGTGAGACGCGTTTGTTACCTGACTGCGCCTGGTTAAAGGCCTGCTGAATACCTTCCAGCGTGGCCAGGGTTTGTGCCAGCTGAGCAGGCTCGTTCACCGCCCAATCTTTTTGTGGCGCCAGACGAATGCGCGCCCCGTTGGCCCCGCCGCGTTTGTCGGAACCGCGGAAGCTGGAGGCGGATGCCCAGGCGGTGGAAACCAGCACCGACACCGGCAGGCCGGAGGCCAGGATCCGGGTTTTGAGATCGGCGATATCCTGATCGTTAATCAACTGATGATCGACCGCCGGGATCGGATCCTGCCAAATCAGTTCTTCGGCCGGCACTTCCGGGCCGAGATAGCGAGCGCGTGGTCCCATATCGCGGTGGGTCAGCTTGTACCAGGCACGGGCGAAGGCATCGGCAAGCTGGTCAGGATGTTCATAGAAACGGCGCGAGATCTTTTCATAGGCCGGATCAAAACGCAGCGACAGGTCAGTCGTCAGCATGGTCGGGCGCTGCTTTTTGTTGGGATCGAAGGCATCAGGAATGGTTTCGCCGACGTCTTTGGCCACCCACTGGTGTGCACCGGCCGGGCTTTGCGTCAGCTCCCACTCGTATTCGAACAGGTGCCGGAAGAAGTCGTGGTTCCACTGGGTCGGGGTGGTGGTCCAGGTGACCTCCAAACCGCTGGTGATGGCGTCTTTGCCCTTGCCGGTACCGAAACTGCTATGCCAGCCGAGGCCCTGTAGCTCAAGGCCTGCGCTTTCCGGATCGTCGCCGACGTGCGACGCCGGGCCCGCGCCGTGGGTTTTGCCGAAGGTGTGGCCGCCGGCAATCAGCGCCACGGTTTCTTCGTCGTTCATCGCCATGCGGGCGAAGGTTTCGCGGATGTCGCGTGCCGCAGCGACCGGATCGGGGTTGCCGTCCGGGCCTTCCGGGTTGACGTAGATCAGGCCCATTTGCACTGCGGCCAATGGGTCCTCAAGGTCGCGATCGCCCGAGTAGCGGCTGTTCTGACCGCCGCTCAGTTCCAGCCAGATCTTTTCCGAGCCCCAGTAAACATCATCCGGTTCCCAGGTATCGGCGCGGCCGCCCGCGTAGCCAAAGGTTTTAAAGCCCATGGATTCAAGCGCCACGTTGCCGGTCAGGATAATCAGGTCGGCCCAGGAAATTTTACGGCCGTATTTTTGCTTAATCGGCCACAGCAGGCGGCGGGCCTTATCGAGGCTGACGTTGTCGGGCCAACTGTTGAGCGGCGCAAAACGCTGCTGGCCCTCACCCGCACCGCCGCGACCGTCGCCGATGCGGTAGGTCCCGGCGCAGTGCCAGGCCATGCGGATGAACAGGCCGCCATAGTGGCCAAAGTCTGCCGGCCACCACTCCTGCGAGTCGGTCATCAGGGCATGCAGGTCTTGTTTCACCGCCGCCAGATCAAGGCTGTTGAAGGCTTTGGCGTAGTCGAAGTCCGGGTCCATCGGGTTGGAGAGGGGGGAGTGTTGGTGCAGCGGCTTCAGGCTAAGTTGGTTGGGCCACCAGTCTTGATTCGAAGGGCCGCGGCGCGGTGCATTCAGTTTACCGCCGCCCGAAAAGGGGCATTTGCTTTCAGTTGTCATGTTGCGCTCTCTGCTTCGTAGGTTGCTCGCCAGGCCCGAAATATCTGATGCCTGAGGGAGCCGTTAGCTTGCTATCGCGGGCGAAAGCCCACATCGGGTGTTGCGCTAAGGTTTTATCTAATCAACTGATTTACAAAAATAAAAAATGAGCTCTCATCGTCAGGCTCGCAGCGGGGAGCCTATCGACACTCAGCATTAAGCGTAGTCAGTAGATGCAGATAGATAAAATAGGAATAGTTGAATGTTGTGATAGTTTTTGGCTATTGAATTTTGTTTTATTGATAGGGGTTTGGGGGCGTTGCGTTAATTGCGTTAATAAAGGGGATTTCTTGATTAATGCTTCTTTGGTGGGTTTTTGTAAAATGATTTATATGAGGGAAAATAACTTGTCCAATAATAAGCTAATTAATTTTTGGTGTGCTGATAGAGGAATTTCTAGCCAAACTATGGCGATGAGGTAGTGGTTGGTAAGATGATAGGTCTGTTTTGTGCCAGGAGCGGACATTCGTTTGACTATAAAGATGTGGCCTATATAAGTTGACCACTAGTAAAGAATGCTGCGACTATATCAAACAACGCGAAGGAGCAACCTCTGTTTGGTTATCCTACAGCGGAATGTAGCTTCTCATAGAGGTCACGAGGCTTCGTAAAAATAAGAAAGATATAGGGTAGATAAAAAATGGAACCTTTCTCAATGGCAATTGGTGGAGCAGCGTACTACGTTGCAACAAAATTTGTTGACCAATTTATATCTCAGGAAGGGTACGGATGGTTTCGAAAGATCCTTTTTCCCAAGCAAAGATATGTGGATAGGCTCTATCAACTGATTCAGGAAACGGCTACAAAATTTGAAGTCGAGTATCCAATTGAGTCAGATAAAGTTCCATTTTATCACTCTCAGCCATTATTTGATGTATTAAACGAATATATTTTGTTTAAAGCGTTTCCCGATAAAACTGAGTTATTGAATAAGTTTAGTGATTATCCAAGTATACTCCCTCCAACTCAAAATCAACTTGAGCGTTTTTATGCGATTCTTACGTTTGAAATAAACAATTGCAAAACGTTAAAAAGTCTCCATATTCAAGAAACTTATAAAGAAAAAATATTCGATATTAGTGACGAACTTATTCAAATTAAACTTGTTTTGCGATCTATAGATGAGAAGCTAAGTTTTCACTTGAGTGATGGTTGGTTAAATGAGAAAAGTAGACAAGCAATAGCTGACTTGGGAGGACGATACACACCCGAACTCAACGTAAAGCTAGAAATAGCAAAGATATTTGATGGTCTCGGTAGAACTGATAAATTTTCTGAAATATTTTATTCACATATAGATAGTTTTCTGATCACTGGAAATAAGGTACATAGTTGTGATGTAATTCCCATACAATTATCAGAAATAGCCCAGTCCTTAATCGAAATTGCAAATCTATATCAAGAAATTAATTTTTATACATTAAATAAAATTCCGACGAGCAAATTTATTGAC
Organism: Serratia liquefaciens; assembly: GCA_012719855.1. GTDB lineage: Bacteria > Pseudomonadota > Gammaproteobacteria > Enterobacterales > Enterobacteriaceae > Serratia > Serratia liquefaciens_A. Next base: position 22,192 of record JAAXZN010000059.1, read on the forward strand.
TATGTTTCTATATGCCAAGTAGCTATTAATGGGGCAGAATCAATATTGTGGAAACTCCGAGAAAAGTCAGAACAAGCAGGTGAAACCAAACACTACAGTGATAAGTATTCATCCACTCTGCGAGAGCTTCGGGAACTTGAATATGCGTGCAATGATTTACTTATATTCATTAACTCAATAACAGTTAAGTTAGCTAACAACCCATTCTTACTTCTCGAAGGAAAAGCTGGAATTGGTAAGTCTCATTTGCTTGCTGACGTGATTAAAACACGAATTACCTCGGGTTATCCTTCTCTACTTGTATTAGGACAACAACTTACTTCAGATGAATCTCCTTGGTCACAAATCTTCAAGAGATTACAGCTTAAAATCACTTCTCATGAGTTCCTGGAAAAACTGAATTTATATGGTCAAAAAACAGGAAAAAGAGTCTTAATTTTCATTGATGCTATTAATGAGGGGAGTGGCAATAAATTCTGGAATGACAACATCAACAGCTTTGTCGATGAAATCAAACGCTTTGAATGGCTTGGTCTAATAATGTCAGTCAGAACAACATATAGAAGTGTAACAATTTCACGTGAGAATGTGGGGCGAAATAATTTTGAAATTCATGAGCATATTGGATTTCAGAATGTTGAGTTGGAAGCTGTCAGTCTGTTTTATGATTATTACAATATAGAGAGGCCTTCATCGCCCAACCTTAATCCAGAGTTTAAAAACCCTCTATTTCTTAAATTATTGTGTGAAGGGATTAAGAAAAATGGCTTAACTAAAGTGCCTGTTGGATTTAATGGAATTTCAAATATTCTGAATTTTTTAGTGGAAGGTGTAAATAAATCATTAGCATCACCAAAAAAATATGCTTTCGACCCTGGCTTCCCCTTGGTTAAAGATGCTCTCAACGAAATCATAAAATTCAAAATAAATATTGGTGGTAACAGTATTTCACTTAAAGATGCTCATTCAGCGGTTCAATCTGTCGTTAATGATTATGTTGCCGATAAAAATTTCCTCAGCGCCTTGATTGACGAAGGATTATTGACTAAAGGCATAGTAAGAAATGATGATAACTCTACTGATGAAGTGGTTTATGTTGCTTTTGAAAGATTTGATGATCATTTAACCGTTAAGTTCTTACTAGATGATGTTGAAAATATCGAAAATGAATTTAAGTCAGATGGTCGTCTGAAAAGTTATTTTGATGATGAATGCGGTTTTTATATAAACTCGGGGATAGTAGAGGCTCTATCCATTCAATTGCCAGAAAAATATGGTAAAGAGCTTTATGAATTTCTGCCGGAGTTCAGCAATAATCATAAATTACTAGAAGCCTTTATTGATAGCCTGATATGGCGAGATATTAATGCTATTGATTTCGAAAAAATAAAATCTTTCATCAATGAACAAGTTTTTGGGTTTGACAACAGCTTTGATCATTTTCTAGAGGCAGTGATCTCTATTTCAGGGTTAGTTGATCATCCCTTTAATGCTAACTTCTTACATAATTGGCTAAAAAATCACCCTTTGCCAAATCGAGATGCGTTTTGGACTACAAAGCTTAAATATAAATACAGTGAAGACTCAGCATTTAGGCATCTAATAGACTGGGCATGGGACAGAACAGATAAGAGTTACATTTCGGATGAGTCAATCGAGTTGGTTGCAACTAGTTTATGCTGGTTTTTAACTTCTAGTAACCGAGAGCTTCGAGATTGCTCTACCAAAGCTTTAGTGAGTTTACTCGAAGCAAGAATTCCTGTATTGAAAAAAATAATTGAGAAGTTTTATGGTGTGGACGACCCTTACGTTTGGGAAAGAATATTTGCAGTTGCATTAGGCTGTACATTGCGAACGGATAATTTTAAAGAACTAAAATCTTTAGCCGAAACAGTTTACCAAAAGGTATTTTGTTCTGAGTATGTATATCCAAATATCTTACTTAGAGACTATGCTAGAGAGATTATTGAATTTGCGGCTCATATTGGATTGGAGCTTGACGGTATTGAACTATCCAAGACTAGGCCACCGTATAACAGCATTTGGCCTGACGAGATTCCTTCAAAAGAAAAACTAGAGTCCCTCTATGATAAAGATCCTTATTGGGCACTTTGGAGCTCGATTATGGGAGGTGGTGACTTCTCACGATATACGATTGGAACAAATCACAATCACTCGAATTGGTCTGGTTGCAAGTATGGTGAAACTCCTATTGATCGTAAGCAAGCTTTTAAAACTTTCAAATGTAAACTAACTGATCAACAAAAAAAGCTGTATGAAGCTACATCCCCTATCATTTATGATGATAAAGACGAAGAACTTACATTTGGGGACATTAAAATTAGACTTGGTCGCGTGATGGGTAGAAAAACACAGGAGGAAATAAAGGCGAACAAAGAATTATTTAAGAAGTCTTTGTCATACGCCCTATTAATTGAGTTTGAAAATGATATAGAGCCGTACCTAGATCACAATAATAACTTGCTGGAAACGGATAAGCACTTTGATCTTCGAATAGCTGAGCGATTTATATTTAATCGTGTTGTGAAGCTTGGTTGGGATCCTGATATACATGGTGATTTTGACCGACAAATAGGAACTGGCCGTGGACGCAGAGAGTCATTTCAAGAGCGGATTGGTAAAAAGTACCAATGGATTGCTTATTATGAATACTTGGCAAGGCTAGCCGATAATTTTACTCGTTTTGAAAGATATAGTGACGAACGAAAGGAAAGTCCATACCAAGGGCCATGGGAACCTTACGTAAGAGATATAGATCCTACTATCTTACTTAAAGAAACTGGAACGAAGAAGTTAAGCAATCAAGAAATGTGGTGGCTTAATGATGAAGTATTTGATTGGACTTGCTCTAATGAAGACTGGGTTAAATGCTCTACTACGATTACTAATCCATATAATTTGATTGAAGTTAAAGATGACAATGGTGATGAATGGATAGTATTAGAAAGTTATCCATCATGGAAAGAACCAAAAATTATTGGAAACGATGATTGGGGGCACCCACGAAAAGAGGTTTGGTGTCATATCAGAAGTTATATCGTTAAAGTAGAAGAATTTGAAGATTTTAGAGATTGGGCAATAGGTCAACACTTTATGGGAGGGTGGATGCCGGAAAGCACTAATAGATACCAATTATTTAATAGGGAGTTCTATTGGTCCGAAGCATTCCAGTTTTTCAAATCAGCCTATTATGGTGGCTCAGATTGGACCTCGGTATTAGACCAGGAGTCTAGAGCTAAGATAGCTGATGTTAGTGTCACTTCTGTTAATTATTTGTGGGAAGAAGAGTTCGATAAATCAAAAATAGAAACTTTGAGATTTTTGAAGCCTAGCAATTTAATCTTTGAAAAGATGGGCTTACAAAATGGTGAAATAGAAGGCAGTTTCAATGATAAAAACGGAACTATGGTTTGCTTTGCGGCTGAAGCTGTACATGCTTCAAAGGAGCATCTACTTGTTAAAAAAGAACCATTTTTAACAATGTTACGTGATAATGGCTTTGAAATCGTTTGGACATTATTAGGTGAAAAAGGTGTTATAGGTGGCTCACTCACCTCAAATCATCATTATGGCCGACAGGAATTTAGTGGAGCGTTTTACTTTGAAGAAAATCAGCTAACAGGAAGTCATAAAACTGAATTAACGAGATAAAAATAAATGTAAGAACTGAATATATAAGTAATATTAGAAAGGGGGTTATACTTAACAAACCTCAACTCGAGGGAGGCTGTCGAATGTTAGCAAGAATTTTTTAATATGCACGTTAAAGATGCTAGCGGCGCTAATGTCCGCTTATCGCTCACAGCGGACCTTCAGCTCAGTTAGCTCGTCCGCTCCGTGCCAGTAGCGGACATTTTCAAAATTATACTAACGTATTGTAACTAGGCATTCGTTTCTAAAATGCCCCTTACTTTTTAAGTGCTGAAATTGTACGGTTAAGCCGTCTCGATAGGTCATCGTAGGTAATGATGTCCATCATATTGGTATACTTCCGCTTGATAATTTCGAAATCAAGTTTTTGATTTTCTGTCATATTTCCATTACCAATTTGGTCACGTCCAACTATGATGATAGCCTTGGGGTTAGAAATATGAATATTCATCCCAGAGGGTAGTTCACTTGCATATTTTTTTGTAAGGTTGTCTTCACCTTTTGTTCCCCATTTTGATAAATGGAAGAGATATTTTTCAGCTTGCATGATACCACCGCTTAGCTCAGACGTTGGTATGCTATTTCCTCTATACTTTGTCCTGCGCAAGATCTTGTCGTCAAATGGCTTTTTAACTTCGATAATATCTAAATTACCATTAGAATCAACCAAGCCTATATCTATGTATCGATCTTTTTTCTTGCCTGGGATGCTGTAGTAATCATGGATGGTAATATTTTCAATAACATGAATATACTTTGGAAATAAAAGAAGAAGGAATTGCACCATCAATTTTTGCCAATCTTTTTCGGACCAGTGCTGTTTCGTACTTAAAGCATTCTCAATGGTATCTCTAATTAAAGTGTATTTTTCTATTTCTAATTCATTGATAGTTGTTAAGTCGAGATTATTTTTTCTAATTGGTTCTATTTTATTGAGATATGTTTCGTAGAGGCCTCTGGCATCTTTCATGCCTTCCAAATATTGCTCAAGAATCGTATGTACTCTAGCATCGGCATATCTATCTACTTCGTACGAGTTAGGAAATTTGCTTAATAACTCACTAAAAATATTAGAAGGTATTGCCTCCGCAGAATCCCCACCAATATAAATTGGATTACTTTGATTCAATATTCGCGAGAGTCGACCAAAAATAGAAATATTACGCTCTGCAGCAAAGACGCTCCTACTAAGATTGATATCTTTACTTATATATAAATCATTTTGAATATTTAAAATATAACTTGGTATAACAATATAATCACCACTAAAAGTTCCAAACTGAAACTCATAAAAATAACTATCAAAATCTTGATTTGGTGACGGAGGGTTGAGCAGATCGCTAATATTAAAATAAAAAACTTTAGAAATTGTTACAGTTGAATGAGTTTTTAATTCATTCCAAACCCAAGATGTACCTGCTGTTTCTGGATCATATTTCAATACCATCCCTGTATTAGTAGTTATGAAATCAATCATTTCTCTCTCCAGAACTAAAACAAACCATAAACCAAATTTATGATAAGCATCCCGCTCAGCCGCGTAGAGCTATTTTCGATAATTTTCATCTCTGTGTAAAGATTTCTTCCGCTGCTCGCTCATAAGGGACAACCATACTCAAATCTCCCACATTGCAGGAGATTTGAGTATGAACACGTCACCGTGGAATAAAGACCGTATCATAGGCCAAAAAAGACCACTTCAGATATCTCATATCTGGGGGATTCGAATCCGGCTTGAACTGGAAGGTAAAACGCGTGATTTAGCTCTGTTCAATATGGCCTTAGACAGTAAGCTACGAGGCTGCGATCTGGTGAGCCTCAAAGTATCTGATGTTGCATATGGTAGCTCGGTTTCAAGCAGAGCTACGGTGCTGCAACAGAAAACCGGTAGCCCTGTGCAATTTGAGATAACCAAAGGGACAAGAGAAGCTGTTGCTGCATTGATAAAGCTTGGCAATTTGCACAGCAAAGACTTCTTGTTTCGGTCTCGGATCGGAACTAACCGGCACATATCAACCCGACAATACAGCCGAATTTTTCATGGGTGGGTAGAAAAGCTTGGTCTCGAAGCTTCGCTTTACAGCACACATTCCATGAGAAGAACAAAACCTTTCTTGATATACAAGAAAACCAAGAATCTCCGGGTGATCCAACTTCTGTTGGGCCATAAGAAACTGGAAAGCACAGTCCGTTATCTGGGCATCGAAGTCGATGATGCGTTAGAGATATCTGAATCGATTGAAGTCTAAGGTTGTCAGGGCTGCAACAGCTGCCCTGTGCCAGGAACAGACGTTACTTACCTCGCGATATATTAATTTATGGTGAGCTGGTCACATGTTTGGTAAACATGTGTCAAATATTTAGTGGTGTAAGTGAATATCGACATCAGATTGCTGAAATAATGATGCAGAACGCGGCCTAATTAATTAGGGCGCAACTGCGCCCTTTAATAACCCGTCATGTGATAAACCCAATCTTTTGTCTGCCGTCTAATTTCACGACTCAATGTTTGGGGCAGTATTTCATTTGGAGTTCGGTCGCCCTTAATCCAATTAAAAGCATGATTGAACATATAAAGCAATATCGCCTCGTTATTCTCAAAGTAATCGATAGCTTCTTCTATAAGGGGAGCTCTTAGCACCAGCCTTCTATCATGAGATACAGCATCTTTCAGCTTTTCATAATCGATGAAATGATGGTTGAATATGTCAATTTCGCTATTAAAAGTTATATAGTCCTTGTGTTCATCTTGGAGGTAATAGTCTTCCTCTACAAAATTATCTAAGTCATGTTGTTCTAAATCATCTAATAATGATTTGGCGAGCCTTATCAGATCTTTGTCGGATTCTGAAAGCATTGCCATCCTCCAGGAATTTTTGGATTCAACACATAATTTATCTGAATCTGTGAAGGTGACTTTTTTGGACTGGTGTCCTTTTGAGGTTATTTCTTGAACTATTTCATCCAGACATTGTTTTGAAAATGGCTTCCAGAACATCTCAGGATCATTATGGCTATCCGCCATTACGATGGAGACCAAAACAACTTGAGTTTCCAACTGTTGCCAGTACATAAAGTCAGATAGATCGATCTGTATATCAGGGGTGTTTCCAACCGTTGATTTAATTTGAACCGCAAAAAAGTCCCCAGTTGATATTTCATCTTCAAAAATTTCAACTTGAGCATCTATGCCAACATCAATATCAAGCAATCGGCAAGGCCAATTAAAATAGCGAACTATCCAATAAGCAAAATATAGCTCACCTGCTCTTCCTGTTACTCCGGTGCTTTTGTATTTTTTCATAGCTTAGCTCATAGCTCTTCCTTTTCTCTGAGTTAGACAGGTTACACCCTAGCTAATTGTCTGCCAACTGAATGGTTAATATGAATTGCAACTGTTCCTGTAGTCACTTTCGTGAGAGCAGACCACAAAAGTGACTACTTCCGCTCTTCGCTCAAAGCGGACCTTATGGCCTAGCTTTCTGTCCAGTCCGTGCCAGAAGTGGACATACCATAGTGCTATTTTTAAAAAAACGATGCTCAGCATTGCGATGTTAAATTCAACTTACAGTAAAACGTTAACCGGGAGGCATGATGGAATGGTACAGCCAAAACAGGTTCGAGGTTCGCCTTGAATGGGGACTAGCAGCTGTCGATTATTTAGCCGAAGAAACAGATTGTGCTGTGATAGTTGACGTTATGTCCTTTTCCACGTGTGTGAGTCTGGCTGTTGAAAATGGTGCCCGAATTTACCCTTATTCGTGGAAAGATGAATCCGCGAACGAATATGGCATGAAAATCGGAGCAAAGGTAGCCAATCCTAACAGAAGATTTAGTGGTGAAGATTACAGCCTGTCGCCTGTTTCTATTCAAAACATAACCGATGGTGAAAAACTGGTACTTCCATCCCCTAACGGATCGGCTATTTCTTTCCGGGCACGGGATGTCGGGATTGAGGTTTTCAGCGGCTGTTTCAGGAATATGTCAGCAACTGCAAATGCATGTAGCACCTTTAAACGTATTCTGATCATCCCCTGCGGAGAGCGATGGCCTGATGGGAGCATCCGTCCTTGTGTTGAAGATTATGTAGCAGCTGGCGGCATTATCGCTGCGATAGGACGCCGAAACTGTTCACCAGAAGCACGGGCAGCATTAGCAGCCTGGCAATTTTATCAACAGCAAAATCTGCGTCCTCTTTACGAATGCTCTTCAGCCAGTGAACTTCAGCAGCGCGGGTTTCAGAGGGATGTCGAACTTTGCCTTGAAACCGATACAGCTAAGCTCGCGTGTCAGTTATACGGGGACGTTTATGCTTCAGGTTTAGAATAACTGATTAATCTGTTCCAGCTCCGTTGACCCCGTACTGCCTGACTATTTTTGCATTTGCAGAGCAATCGTCCGCTCTTCGCCCCAAGCCGCCCAACCAAAACCCCAAAAGCAAAAAGCCCGCTCAGGTTTCCCTGAGCGGGCTTCTCTAATATGGCTCCTCTGACTGGACTCGAACCAGTGACATACGGATTAACAGTCCGCCGTTCTACCGACTGAACTACAGAGGAATCGTGTGAACGGCCGGAATCATAACGGGGTGTTGGCAGCATGTCAAAGGCGGATTACGCATTCTGTGACTGTTTGCTTACAGAATGCGCAACCCGTTGAGGTTTTGGCAGATTTAGCCCAGTTCCGCGCGTTTTAACCGCAGCTGATAGTGGTAATGGCTACGGCTGAGCAGGTAGTCCGCATTGACGCTCGGGCTCCAGGAATCGTCGCCGCCGACCCCCATATGGAAGCCGTCCAGGTTGAGCCAGGTACCGGCTTCCGGCTGCAACAGATGTTGGTGGCTACAGTCCATCAACTGACGCAGGCCGTAGCGGCTGAGTGAAAAGTGGAACTGCCCGTCGACGTGCCAGTCGCCGTACTGCAACTGGCGGGTGTCGCAGCGCAGGCCGTTTTCGCCGGGGAAGATGTACGGCGTGTGCAGTTCTTCCAGCGGTCGTTGCCAGCGCCCGAATTGCGCGGCAAGGCGACGGTCCGGATAGTTTTCATGCGGCCCCAGGCCCAGCCATTGTGCCTGCGGATGGGTGTCCGCCAGTTGGCAGGTCAGGCCGATACGCGCCGGTGGCGGCAGGCTGGCGGCGATTGCGACGTCAACGCTGACGCTGACCGCGCCCTGGCTGTCGAACAACCACTGTTTGCGGCTGCATAACAGCGTTTCCCCATCTACCCCGAACCGGTGCTCGCTCACCACCCTTACGCCGTCGCTCAGCAGATCGGCCTGCAGCAGCACGCAGTGCTCTTCCAGCCGGTACATGCCGGCCAGCTTCCAGCGTTCGACCCAGGCATTGGGATCGATACGTTCCACTTCGCTGATGCCAATGTCGTTATCCAACGGCGCACGGATAAAGTTATCTTGCAGCGGCGTCAGCAGCAGCGCTTCGCCATCTTGCCACCATTGGCTCAGGAGGCCATTTTCGCGGGTAAACTGCCAGCGTTGCTCGCCATGGCTGATCTCAATCGTCCGGTCATTCTGGCTCAGCTGCGGGGCAACGCCTTTCGTTGCTGGCGGCGCCAAATGCAGCGTGCGCGGTACCGGCCATTGATCCCAGGCGCAGCGATGGTTGGCTTCGGACCAGTCGGTGGCCTTGGGCTGCACCACCGCCACATTCAGCCACAGCTCGCCGGGCTGATGAAGTATTGGCAAGCGGTCGAGCAGGTGGAAGCTGGCGCTGCCCTGCGGCGGTAGCGCGAGGTCAAAGCTGCCGCTGGCGCGTTCTACGCCGTCCAGTTCCAGCCGCCAGTCCAGCCGTTCGTTATCGCTATGGCGGAACAGATACTCGCTGCTGACGGTCAACGTCAACGTCGTGGCGTCGAAGGCAAACTGGAACAATTGCTGGGCGCGTTGCGCCTCGAACAGCGCCGGGTGTGGCGTGCGATCGGGAAACACCAGGCCGTTAAGGCAGAATTGCCGATCGTTAGGCGTGTCGCCGAAGTCGCCGCCGTAGGCCCAGTATTCATCTCCGTTATCATCGCGGCGGGTGAGTGCCTGATCGACCCAGTCCCAGACGAAGCCACCTTGCAGGCGCGGATACTGGCGGAAGGCCTGCCAGTAGCGGTCAAAACCGCCGAAACTGTTGCCCATCGCGTGAGCGTATTCGCACAGGATCAGCGGCCGCTGTTCATCCGGCAGGCCGATCCACTTCTTGATCGACCACTTGGGCACGGCAGGGAACGGCTGATCCTGATCCACCCGGGCGTACATCGGGCAGATAATGTCGGTTGCGGCGCTGTTGGCGCCGCCGCCTTCATACTGCACCGGGCGAGTAGGGTCCTGGCTTTTCACCCAGCGATAAAGCGCGTCGTGGTTGCAGCCGTGGCCGGATTCGTTGCCCAGCGACCAGATAATAATGCAGGGGTGGTTGCGATCCCGCTGCACCATGCGCGTCACGCGCTCGCTCATCGCCGGTAGCCACAGCGGATCGTCGGAAAGCCGGTTCATCGGCTGCATGCCGTGGGTTTCAATATTGGCTTCGTCGACCACGTACAGCCCATAACGGTCGCACAGCCGGTACCACAGCGGGTGATTCGGGTAGTGCGAGCAGCGCACCGCATTGAAGTTGTGCTGTTTCATCAACAGAATGTCGTGGCGCATCGTGGCTTCATCCATCACCTGGCCGTGCTGTGGGTGATGTTCATGCCGGTTGGTGCCGCGGATCAGCAGCGGCTGGCCGTTCAGCTTCAGCAACCCGTTGCTGATGTCGACTTGACGGAAGCCAACGTCATAGGCTTCCACCTCAATAATTTCTCCGTCTGGCGCCAACAGTGTCAGCGTGGCGCGGTACAGCGTTGGGGTTTCAGCACTCCACAATGCAGGCTGTTCCACCGGCAGGCGCAGCGTTGTGCGGTCATCATAGGCGCCGCGCTCGTCGATAATTTCGCTGCCGAGCGCCTGGGTTTTTTCGCCAATCAATTGGCCATCGCGCCACAGCTGCAGTTGCACCCGGTGCTGCGTCGGTCGATTGACGTGCGCTTCTACCACCAGTTCGCCACGGCGGAAACTGTCGTAAAGCGGGGTTGTGATGCGGATATCGCTCAGGTGGGTGGCGGGTTTATGCAGCAGGCTGACGTCGCGGAAAATCCCGCTCATGCGCCACATATCCTGATCTTCCAGATAGCTGCCATCGCACCAGCGCAGCACCATCACCGCCAGTCGGTTTTCACCGGCCTGCAGCCAGGGGCTGAGGTCAAACTCGGCGGGCAGACGGCTGTCTTGCGAATAGCCGACCCAATGGCCGTTGCACCACAGGTAAAACGCCGAGTTGACGCCGTCAAAGATAATGCGCGTCTGCCCCTCGGCCAGCCAGGCGGGATCGACGGTGAACTGACGGGAATAGCAACCGGTCGGGTTTTCTTCCGGTACCCGCGGCGGGTTGACCGGGATCGGGTAGCGGACGTTGGTGTAGATCGGCGCGTCATAACCGGCAAGTTGCCAGTTGGACGGCACCGCCAGCCGGTCGGCATCGGGCAAGTCCTGGCGCAGCCAGGCTTCGGGCACCGCCTGCGGGCTGCGGTAATAGCTGAACTGCCAGTCGCCGTTTAACGTTTTCTGGCTGCTGCTGGGGCTGTCGTCACGTGCCGCGTTCAGATCGCGCCAGCTCGCAAAAGGCGGATGCGCAGCCAGCCGCTGATAATGGGTGCAGGCCGGATTTTGCCAGTCCCGGCGGGCAATAAGGTCTTTCAGGGAAGGAGAGGGCAGTGCACTCATCGGCGATCGTCCTGTCGGCAGAGTAGAGGGGCATCATGCCGAATAAGATGCTGACGAGAACCCAAAAAGTAAAGCGGTTACATTCAAGCTTGCAGGGGCGATCAAATAACCGCTTATTCTGGCTGAGCAGGGCGGTAAATCCGCTGCGGACGGCCTACCTTGCCGTAAATGATTTCGGCGCGCAGCTGCTGGGCAGCGGTACAAAACTCCAGATAACGGCGTGCCGTGGTGCGGCTTAACCCCATCTCCTGCGCAACGCTTTCAGCGGTGTGGCTGGCCGAGGGCTGTTCGAACAGGCCGCGTATTTTAACCAGCGTCAGCTCATCGATGCCTGCCGGCAATGTCGCCATAGGTTCGCCGCGGGCGTAGGTATTGAACATCTGGTCAATGCGGCGCTGGTTAAGGCGTGCCTTATCCTTCAGCGCCTGGTGCCGCTGGCTGAAGCGCAATAGCGTGTGGGCCAGCCGATCATAAGCCAGCGGTTTGATCAGGTAATCGAACACCCCGTAGCGCAGGGCTTCGGCCACGGTGTCCATGTCGCTGGCGGCGGTGATAAAGACGATACCGCCGGCATAACCGCTTAGCGTCAGTTCGCGCAGCAGCTCAATGCCCTGGCCGTCGGGCAGGAAGTTGTCCAGCAGGATCAGATCCGGCTTGAAGCGCTCGACCATGGTACGGGCCTGCGCCAGGGTACCCGCCAACCAGATTTGTCGGCAACCGCCGTTTTGCCGGATAAATTCCGCGTGCATCTCTGCCAGCGGCGTTTCGTCTTCGACGATCAGTATATTCAGCCATTCCATAGTGAATCCCGTCTCCCCGTCGTCTTGCAGATTGCGATCAATATGCTACGGAAATGTAAGTTAATTGCCGCGTAAAATAAAGATTATCTCAATAATAAACACCATAAAAATAATTAAGTAAATAAAGAACATTAAATAACTTATTAACCGAAAGGGGTTTGTGAAATAGGTCAATAATTCGCTATTTTTTTCTGTTTACCATTGTTTCATTAGATGTCCTTGGCGGATTTATCTCCATGGTTTTTAAGGTTTTAATTCCGGCGATAAATGTTAATCGACACTCTTTTTTGTATTTATTTTGTTATTTAATAGTTAACCCAGAGAGCGTGTTATGTTGGGCGACACCCTATTTAATCGAGTCAAAAGGTCGGATCATAAAAGTATCGCGCAGATTAATGCTTTCCTGCGCAGTAACGATCTGAATATTGACACCACGGTTGAAATATTTATTACCGTGACGCAAAACGATAAGTTGGTCGCCTGCGGCGGCATTGCCGACAATATTATCAAATGCGTCGCCATCAGCCCGCAAATGCGCGGCGAAGGTTTGGGGCTGACGTTGGCAACGGAGCTGGTGAATCTGGCTTATGAACGTCACCACACCCAGCTGTTTATCTACACCAAAATCCAAAATGAGCCGCTGTTCCAGCAATGCGGTTTCTACCCCATCGCCCGGGTGCCGGGCATCGTGGTGCTGATGGAAAACAGCCCGTGCCGGCTGAAACGCTATGCCGCACAGTTAGCGGGGCAGCGCCGGCCGGGTAACACCATCGGCAGTATCGTCATGAACGCCAACCCCTTTACCCGCGGCCACCAATACCTGGTGCGTCAGGCCGCTGCGCAATGCGACTGGCTGCACCTGTTTTTGGTCAAGGAAAATACCTCGCGCTTCAGCTACGAAGACCGGCGGCGTCTGGTGCTGGCGGGCACCGCAGACATCCCTAACCTGACGGTGCACGAAGGGTCGCAATACGTCATTTCACGCGCCACCTTCCCCTGTTACTTCATTAAAGATCAAGGCATTGCCGACGACTGCTACACCGAGATCGATCTGAAGATCTTCCGTCAGTATCTGGCGCCCGCGTTGGGCATTACCCACCGCTTCGTCGGCAACGAGCCTTTCTGCGCGGTCACCGCCAAGTACAACCGCGATATGCGTTATTGGCTGGAAACCCCGGCGCTGCCCAGCCCGCCGATAGCGCTCGTGGAAATCGAGCGTTTGCAATATCAGGGCACGGCGATCTCCGCCTCCTGGGTGCGCAAGCTGCTGGCCGCCGGTGACTTTCACGCTGCCGCGCCGCTGGTGCCGCCGGACACCCTGTATTACCTGCAAGATTTGCAAACGCAGCGCCGGGCCAAGCCGGCGGCACACCCCTTTGAATCCGCACAATCAGGTGAAAGATGAAAATTATCCGAGAAGCAATGGCCGGCACGCTGGAATCCAGCGATGTCATGGTGCGCATCGCCCCCGCCGAGGGGCCGGAACACGATCTGCTGATCGCCAGCAGCGTAGAGAAACAGTTCGGCGAAGCGATCCGCCAAACGTTGCTGGAAGTGCTGCAACGTTATCAGGTGGAGCCGGTGCAGGTGATGGTGGACGACAAAGGCGCGCTCGACTGCGTGCTGCGGGCCCGGCTGGAAACCGCGCTGATGCGCGCCAGCGACAATGGCCTACTGCCATGGGGGACGCGTCATGAAAACGCTGAATAAACACCGTCTGCGCCGCAGCATGCTGTTCGTGCCCGGTGCCAATGCGGCCATGGTGAGCAACGCCTTTATCTATCAGGCCGATGCGCTGATGTTCGATCTGGAAGACTCGGTGATCCTGCGCGAAAAAGACGCCGCGCGGCGACTGGTGTATCACGCGTTGCAACACCCGCTGTATCAGGAAGTGGAAACCATTGTGCGCGTCAACGCACTGGATTCCGCCTACGGGCTGGCGGATCTGCAGGCGGTAGTGCGCGGCGGGGCGGACATCGTGCGCCTACCGAAAACCGACAGCGCGCAGGACGTGGTGGATATGGATCGCGAAATTGCCGCCATTGAAGCCGACTGCGGGCGCCCGGTGGGCAACACCGGTCTGTTGGCGGCGATTGAGTCGGCGGCGGGGATCACCCAGGCGGTCGCCATCGCCCATGCCTCACCGCGTTTGATCGGCATCGCGCTCGGCGCGGAAGACTATGTGCGCAACCTGCGTACCGAACGTTCGCCGGAGGGCATTGAGCTGCTGTTTGCGCGTTGTTCGATATTGCAGGCGGCGCGGGCCGCGGGCATTCAAGCGTTCGACACCGTGTATTCCGACGCCAATAACGAAACCGGCTTCCTGCAGGAAGCGGCGCTGATCAAACAGCTCGGCTTCGACGGCAAATCCCTGATTAACCCACGGCAAATCGAACTGCTGCACAACCTGTATGCGCCAACCGCCAAAGAAGTGGCTCACGCCCAGCGGGTGGTGGATGCCGCGGCGGCGGCGGAGCAGGAAGGGCGCGGGGTCGTGTCGCTCAACGGCAAGATGGTCGACAGCCCGGTGATTGAACGCGCGCGGCTGGTATTGCAACGCGCAGCGCTTTCCGGCATCCGCGAAGCGTCGGTTCAGCACGGAGAGGAAGCATAATGAAACGCCAACAACGACTGATGACCCTGAACAACCTGGCGGACCTGCGCTGCTATCAGGATGCCTCCAAGGCCAACCTGCAGGCGCGCAAGCCGCGCGATATCAAACGCTGCGACACGCTGGAACAGGCGGTACGCCGCAGCGGTTTGCAGGACGGAATGACCATCTCTTTCCACCATGCGTTTCGCGGCGGCGATCTGGCGCTGAACCAGGTGATGGAAACGCTGGCGGCGATGGGGTTCCGCAACCTGACGCTGGCCTCCAGCTCGCTGAGCGAATGCCATGCGCCGCTGGTCGGCCATATCCGCAACGGGGTGGTGAGCCGCATTTACACCTCCGGCCTGCGCGGTCCGCTGGCGGATGCCATCTCACGCGGCCTGCTGGCCGAACCGGTACAAATTCACTCACACGGCGGCCGCGTCAACCTGATCGAGTCCGGTGAACTGGCGATAGACGTCGCTTTCCTCGGGGTTCCGGCCTGCGACGAATTCGGCAATGCCAACGGCTACAGCGGCGAAGCCTGCTGCGGTTCGCTGGGCTACGCCAAAGTGGATGCGGATACCGCAGGCACCGTGGTGTTGCTGACCGAAGCGATCCTGCCTTATCCGCATCATCCGGCCAGCCTGGCGCAGGATCGGGTCGATCTGATCGTTCAACTCGAGCGAGTGGGGGATGCCGACAAGATCGGTGCCGACGCCACCCGCATGACCTCCAACCCGCGTGAATTGCTGATTGCCCGCCGCGCCGCCGAAGTGATTGCCGGTTCCGGTTTCTTTACCGAAGGTTTTTCGCTGCAAACCGGCACCGGTGGGGCGTCGTTGGCGGTGACGCGTTTTCTGGAAGACAAAATGCGCGCGCGTGGCGTTCGCGCCGGGTTCGCCCTCGGCGGCATTACCTCGACCATGGTGGATCTGCATGAAAAAGGGCTGATTGCTCGTCTGCTGGACGTGCAGAGCTTCGACCGCGCGGCGGCGATGTCGTTGGCGCGCAATCCCAACCACATTGAGATCAGCGCCAATCAGTATGCCAACTTCAGTTCGAAGGGCGCTTCGGTCGACCGGCTTGACGTGGTGGTGCTGAGCGCGCTGGAAATTGATACCGGTTTCAACGTCAACGTGTTGACCGGTTCCGACGGCGTGCTGCGCGGGGCTTCTGGCGGCCACTGCGACACCGCGGCGGCGGCACGGTTGGCGATCATCGTCGCGCCGCTGGTGCGCGGACGCATTCCAACGCTGGTCGAGCAGGTGACCACCTGTGTTACGCCGGGCTCCAGCATCGACATTTTGGTTACCGATCACGGTATTGCCGTTAACCCGGCGCGGCCGGAGTTGGCGCAGCGGCTGCAAGAGGCCGGGCTGCCGGTGGTTGGCATCGACTGGCTGCGCCAGCGTGCGCTGTTGCTGACCGGCGAACCGCAGCCGATCGCCTTCACCGACAAAGTGGTAGCGGTCGTGCGTTATCGCGACGGTTCGGTGATCGACGTGGTGCATCAGGTGGCGGAGTAACGTGATGACCTGTGTCCCTCCTGAACTGGCTGCCAACCGCGCCGTCAGCCTGCCGGAACTGCTGACCAGCCGCGAATGCCGCCAGGCGCGGCAGCAGGCGTGGCAGGCTCAGCACGCTTCCACGTTGCTGGTGCTGACGCTGGTGGTGCCGGGTGCGGTAAAAGACAGCGCCCTGACCCGCAATATCTTCAACCTTGGCTGGCAGGCGCTGCAGCAAATGGGGCGCGAGCAAAACTGGCACTGCCTGCAGGCGGAAACGCTGGCGCTTTCCACCGGTTGCGAAGGGTTTATGGCGCTGCAGGCCGATGCCCAACGGGTGAAAGACTGCGCCATGCAGTTGGAAGTTCAGCAGCCGATAGGCCGGCTGTGGGATATCGACGTGCTGGATCTCGAGGGACGTATTTTATCGCGTCGCGATCTGGGGCTGGCGGAACGCCACTGCCTGCTGTGCAGCCAGCCGGCCAAAATCTGCGCCCGTCAGCGGCGACACAGCAGCGAACAGTTGCTGCAGGAAATGGAAAGGATGCTCAATGATGCGCTCTCACCCCGTTGAACTCGCCCGGTGTAGCCCAGCGGCGCCGGCCAGTGGTTTTGCCCATGCCGCCTACCGTGCCCTGTTGGTCGAAGTGAACCTGACGCCCAAGCCGGGGCTGGTGGATCGCCACAACAACGGCGCCCACCGGGACATGAACATCGGCCATTTTTACCGCAGCGCCCGCGCCATCGGCATCTGGCTACCGCGCTTTGTCCGCCAGGGGCAGGAAGACGCCCGTTGCCCGGCTGCCGAGCAGTTGGTCAGGCTGCGCCCGCTGGGGCTGGCCTGCGAAAACCACATGTTCCAGGCCACCGGTGGCGTCAACACCCATAAAGGCAGCGTATTTTCCCTCGGCCTGCTGTGCACCGCTTTCGGTCGCCTGTCCCAGAGGCCGCAGCCTATTGACGCCGCCACGCTGTGCGCCGAAGTGGCGTCGATGTGTCGCGGGCTGGTGGCGCGCGAGCTGCAACAGCGCAATGCGTTGCAGACCGCCGGCCAAAGGCTGTTTGCCCAACACGGCCTGAGCGGCGCGCGCGGCGAGGCAGAGTCCGGCTTCGAGCGGGTGATTAACGGAGCGCTGCCGCTGTACCTGCAACGGCTGAACGCCGGGTGCGATGAGCAAACGGCGCTGATGGGCAGCCTGCTGTGGCTAATGGCCAACAACGATGACACCAACGTGGCCTCACGCGGCGGCCTCGAAGGCCTGCGCTGGTTGCAGCGTCGCGCAAGTGAACTGCTGGCGCAGGGCGGAGCCCTGGGCGAGCAAGGCATAGCGCGCCTGCGGCAGTTCGACGCCGAGTGCATTCACCGCAATCTCAGCCCAGGCGGCAGTGCCGATCTGTTGATCGTCACCTGGCTGCTGGCGCAATTACCGAATTCCACTAAGCCCGCCGCCTTTCAAGCCGCAACTTGGAATCCCTAGGGCATAGCCAAAAAAATAACCCGTCTTCAGGAGAATCTTATGTCCGAAACCAAGGAAAAAATCTGGAAAGCGCTGGCGCCGCTGTTGGTGCTGGCGATCCTGCTCTGGATACCCACGCCCGACGGCATGCCGCCGCAGGCCTGGCGCTACTTCGCCATTTTTGTGGCGATGATTGTCGGCATGATCCTGGAGCCGATCCCGGCGACGGCGATCAGCTTTATCGCCGTGACCCTCAGCGTGCTGAGCGCCAACTGGGTGCTGTTCGGGGCGCAGGAGTTGGCGGAGCCGGGCTTCAAGGCCGGTAAAGAGGCGCTGAAATGGGGGCTGGCCGGATTCTCCAGCACCACCGTCTGGCTGGTGTTCGGCGCATTTATCTTTGCGCTCGGCTACGAAGCCACCGGGCTGGGGCGACGCATCGCGCTGTTTTTGGTGAAGTTTATGGGCAAGCGCACCCTGACGCTCGGTTATGCGGTGGTGATCATCGATATCCTGCTGGCGCCTTTTACTCCGTCCAACACTGCCCGCACCGGCGGCACCGTGTTCCCGGTGGTGAAAAATCTGCCGCCGCTGTTTGACTCCTTCCCCAACGATCCCTCCTCACGGCGCATCGGCGGTTATCTGATGTGGATGATGGTGGTCGGGACCAGCATCAGCTCCTCGATGTTCGTCACCGGCGCCGCGCCTAACGTGCTGGGCATCGAGTTCGTCAGCAAAATCGCCGGCGTGCATATCAGCTGGATGCAGTGGTTCCTGGCCTTCCTGCCGGTCGGCCTGCTGCTGCTGGTGATTGCACCGTTGATTTCTTATTACCTGTACAAACCGGGCGTTACGCACAGCAGCGAAGTCGCTTCCTGGGCCAATAGCGCGCTGGGGGAAATGGGCAAGCTGACGCGCAAGGAGTACACGCTGATTGGCCTGGTGCTGCTCAGCCTGTGTCTGTGGGTGTTTGGCGGCAAGATATTGGATGCCACCACGGTCTGTTTGTTGGCGGTGTCGCTGATGCTGGCCTTGCACGTGGTGTCGTGGAAGGACATCACCAAATATTCCAGCGCCTGGAACACGCTGGTGAACCTGGCGACGCTGGTGGTGATGGCCAACGGCCTGACGCGCTCTGGCTTTATCGACTGGTTCGCATTGACCATGAGTACCCATCTGGACGGATTTTCGCCGGATATGACGGTTGTGGCGCTGGTCCTGGTGTTCTACTTCGCTCACTACCTGTTTGCCAGCCTGTCGGCGCACACCGCAACCCTGCTGCCGGTGATACTTGCCGTCGGTAAAGGCTTGCCGGGCGTGCCTATGGAGCAGCTGTCGATGCTACTGGTGCTGTCGATCGGCATTATGGGCGTGCTGACGCCGTACGCCACCGGTCCTGGGGTTATCATCTACGGCTGCGGCTACGTGAAGTCGAAAGACTACTGGCGGATGGGCGGGATCCTGGGTGTGGTGTACATCGCCGCGCTGTTGTTGATCGGCTGGCCGATCATGCGTTTGTGGATGTGAGTTTCTAAATTATCGGCGGCCCTCGACGAAGGGCCGCTGAGCAGACCTTTCCCTGTGATGCTCATCACACACTTTCGGCGTTAACCTCTCCATGATAGCCAAGCAATAGCTAACACATTAAAAATAATCACAATCCTGGAGCCCTCTGCGGATGAAAAGAAAAACTTTATTGCTGTGCTTGCCGTTATTTATGACCGGGACTGCCTTGGCGGAAACCAACGACTATCAATTGGATCAGGTGCTGGTGATGAGCCGCCATAACCTGCGTGCGCCGCTGGCCAACAACGGCAGCGTATTGGCGCAGTCCACGCCTAAAGCCTGGCCGGCCTGGGACACGCCGGGGGGCCTGCTGACCACCAAGGGCGGGGTGCTGGAAGTGTATATGGGCCACTACTTCAATGCGTGGCTCAAGCAGACCGGGGTACTGCCGCAGGAAGGCTGCCCGACCGCCGGCAGCGTTTACGTCTATGCCAACAGTTTGCAACGCACGGTGGCGACCGCGCAGTTCTTTACCAACGGCGCTTTCCCCGGTTGTGACGTCAGCGTGCATCATCAGGACAAAATGGGGGAAATGGATCCGACCTTCAACCCGATCATCACTGACAACAGCGAAGCTTTCAATCAGCAGGCTCTGGGGGCAATGAACGCCGAACTGGCCTCGTTGAAGCTGGGCGCCTCCTACAAGCAATTAGAAAAAATCATTGATTACAAAGAGTCCAGCGCCTGTAAAACCGACAAGCACTGCGATCTGACCAAAGAAGCCAGCAAAATGAGCGCGGTGCCGGGCAAAGAGCCGGGCGTGGCCGGGCCGCTGCGGGTAGGGAACTCGCTGGTGGACGCCTTTATGCTGCAATATTACGAAGGCTTCCCGATGAAGGACGTGGCCTGGGGCAAAATCACCACGCCACAGCAGTGGAAACAGTTGGCGCAGCTGAAGGACGGCTATCAGGATTCGTTGTTCACCTCGCCGGTGGTGGCGCAAAACGTGGCCAAGCCGCTGCTGACTTACATCAACGGTGCATTGATTGGCGAACGCAAGCCGGATTCACCGAAGGTGACGGTGCTGGTGGGCCACGACTCCAACATTGCCTCGCTGCTGTCGGCAATGGAGTTCAAGCCGTACCAACTGCCGCATCAGTATGAGAAAACGCCGATTGGCGGCAAGTTGGTGTTCCAGCGCTGGCACGATAAGAAAAACGATCGTGATTTGCTGAAAATCGAGTACGTGTATCAATCCACCGACCAGTTGCGCAATGCCACCCCGTTGACGCTGAAAGCTCCGCCACAGCGCGTGACGATGGCGTTAAAAGGCTGCCCAATCGATAAGCAGGGCTACTGCGCCTGGAGCGACTTCGAAAAAACCATGAAAGGGATTCTGTAATCCTGTCGTGCCTCTCCCTCGATAACGGGGGAGAGGAATAATCATTGTTGCTCAGGAGCTCGGCGTCTAAAATCAGCGTTCTGCACACCCAATATGGACAACCCGTGTTCTCTTCTTTTATCCCTAGCTTTGAACGGTTGAACCTGGACGATTACCCGGGGCAGGTTGCCCGTTGCCGCTTTTCTTTGGCGCACTATCAGGATGACTGTTTCGCTGCCATTGGCATGGCTTTCCCCGACCATCTGGCGCGTGCGGTGCCAAAGCGGCGGGCAGAGTATCTGGCCGGGCGTTACCTGGCGCGAGCGTTGTTGGCGCCGCTGGGGTTTGCGGATTTCACGTTACTGCCTGGCGAAGACCGGGCACCGCAGTGGCCGCCGGGTATCGCCGGTGCGCTCAGCCACAATGCAGATACTGCGCTTTGCGCGGTGCATCCGGAAACCGGGTTGGGCGGCGTGGGGCTGGACGTTGAAACGCTCATTCCCGCCGCGCGTGCGCAGGAGCTGCAGCGTGCTATCGTCAGCGAGGCGGAGTCTGCCCAACTGCGCACTCATCCACAGCCATTTAACCACCTGCTGACCTTGGCGTTCTCCGCCAAAGAGAGCCTGTTCAAAGCGCTATATCCGCAGGTGCGCTGCTATTTTGACTTTCTCGACGCACGCCTGGTTACGCTGGATACGCAACGACAGACGTTCGAACTGGAACTGCTTAAAACCCTCACGCCGCAGTGCCATGCCGGTCGCCGCTTCAGCGGACGTTACTGGCAGAAAGGTGACGATGTCACAACTTTTATTTGTTTATAAATCAGATAAATAACCTAAAAATTCAGCGTTGCACCGTCACTTTTACCGGTGAATTCGCCTGCGACGCAGCAGGTGGCGGGCCCCTTCCGACACCAGCAGCAGCACCGCCAGCCAGATAGGAATATAAGTCAGCCATTCATCCCGGCCAATGCTCTCACCAAGCAGCAAGGCCACCACCACCAACAGCACCGGCTCCACATAGCTCAGCAGGCCGAACAGGCTGAACGGCAGCAGGCGACTGGCCAGGATATAGCACACCAGTGCCGCGGCGCTGATCACCCCCAACAGTGGGATTTGCCAATAAAGTGCCGGGCTGATGTTCAGCGCCGCCAGCGGCCCGTTGCCCCCGAAGGCGAACCAGGCGGCGACCGGCAGCATCAACGCCAGCTCACACCACAAGCCACCCAGGTTATCGGTGCCGAAACGGCGGCGCAGGATAAAGTACACCGGGTAACCCAGCGCCACCAGCAGGGTGGTCCAGGACACGCCGCCGACCTGATACAACTCGTTGCCGACGCCGATAATCGCGCAGCTGACCGCCAGTTTTTGCAGCAGCGAAAGGCGGTCGCGGAATATCAGGCGTCCTGCCAGCACCATGGTCAGCGGCAGCAGGAAATAGCCGAGCGACACCTCCAATGCCTTGCCGTGCAGCGGTGCCCAGAGAAACAGCCAGAGCTGAACCCCCAGCAGCGCCGAACTCAGCGGCAAAAACAGCAGGCGGCGCGGCCGCTGTTTTATCCAACTCAAGGTCTCGCTGACCTTGCGCCAGTCGGCGGAAAGCACCATAAACAAGGTCAAAAACGGTACCGTCAGCAGGGTACGCCAGCCAAAGACTTGCTCACCGTCAAGCGGGGACAGGGTAGAGGTGTAGTAATACATCACGCCAAACAACACCGAGGCGATGACGGAAAGAACGATCCCTTTAATCACATGCGATCCTGAAAAGTTATTGATTTTATTGCCGGTACTCTAGAGAAGTTTAGCGCTAACAACAATGCGGCGCATCAGGCTGGACAATCGGCAACGGCAAGTTAAAATAAATACTGTGTATTAATACAGGTGTTTTGTCATGACCCTCGATCTTTTTGAAGACTCCGTGCCGCCGCCGTGGCGGGAACAGATTGCCCCAGGCGCGGTGGTGATGCACGGTTTTGTGCGCGATCACGGCCCGGAGCTGCTGGCGGCGGTGCATGGGGTGATTGCCCAGGTGCCCTGGCGGCACATGACCACGCCGGGCGGCCATGTGATGTCGGTGGCGATGAGCTGGTGCGGCAACGGCTGGAGCAGCGACAGCCGCGGTTACCGCTATTCGGAGCGCGATTCGCGCAGCGGAAAACGGTGGCCGCCGATCCCGGATATCCTGATGGCGCTGGCGGATGAAGCGGCACAGCAGGCGGGTTTTGCCCCCTTCGTGCCGGACTCCTGCCTGATGAACCGCTACGATCCGGGCAGCAAGCTGTCATTGCATCAGGATAAAGACGAGCATGACTTCGGCTCGCCGATCGTTTCCGTTTCCCTCGGTCTGCCGGCGGTATTCCAGTTCGGCGGCATGCAGCGCAGCGATCGGGCCCAGCGCATTCCCTTGGCGCACGGCGACGTGGTGGTGTGGGGCGGCCCGTCGCGGCTGTGTTTTCACGGCATTATGCCAATTAAGGAAGGCTACCATTCGCTGGTGGGGCCACACCGTATCAATATCACCTTACGCAAGGCGCTTTAGCTGCGGCTCTTTCGCCAGGCAGGCCACCAGATAGTCGATAAACACCCGCAGCTTGGGCGGCAGGTACTGATTGGGGGCATACAGCAACCACAGCCCGCCGTGATAACTGCTGAGGAAGTCCCACTGCGGCAGCACCTGCACCACTTCGCCGTCGTCCAGCGCCTGGCGGGCGGTAAAGTACGGCAGGCTGCCAATGCCAATGTGCTGTTTCACTGCATCCAGCCGCGCGCCGGTATGGTTGGCGGCGTAGCGTCCGCGCACGTTGACCGTCACCGTTTTTCCGGCCTGGCGGAATTTCCAGCGGGCGTCGTTCGGCGTTTCACCCAGATAAATGCAGCTGTGCTGCGCTAAATCCTGCGGATGTTGCGGCGTTCCCTGCTGCGCCAGATAAGCCGGCGTGGCGCACAGCAGGTGCTCGATGGTCATCAGTTGGCGGCCAATCAGCCCAGGGGAGGGGCGTTCGGTAATGCGCAGCGCCAGATCGACCCGGTCATCAATCAAATCCATATAGCGGTCTTCCAGCCGCAGGCGAACGTCAACCTTGGGGTAGCGGCGTAAAAATGCCGGTATGTGCGGGTGCAGCACATAGCGTCCCACCGCCTTGGGCACGCTGACGCTGACCAACCCTTCAGGCTCTACGGCACCGCGACCGCTGAACTCCATCACCGAGTGCGCGGCGTCCAACATGCTGCGGCAGCGCTGAAACACCTCTTCACCTTGTTCACTTAGACGCAGTTTTCGCGTGGTGCGATGCAGCAGTTGCAGTGCCAAAGCCTGTTCGAGCCTGGCGACGCTGCGGCTGGCGGCAGAGGGGGAAGTGCCCAGTCGACGGGCGGCGGCGGAAAAGCTGCCGCTCTCGACCACCTGAACAAACACCGCCATCTCGGCCAGCAGCGAATGAGAAAGATTTGTGCTCACGGCGCAAAGGTCCATTGTCTTGTTGGTGGATTATCCTTTGATTATGGCATGAATATAATGGGCTCTCTAATCAGGAGAATAACCATGACCGAACGCCTTTATTATTACAGCGACGACTTACAGGGCGAAGCGCAGGTGCTGGCCTGCACCCCGATGGAAGAGGGAGGATACGCAGTAGAGCTGGACGCCACGCTGTTCCACCCTCAGGGAGGCGGGCAACCGGCCGACGGCGGTAAACTGGGTGGCATTGCGGTGCTACGGGTGGCGCAGCAGGGCGACAAGGTGCTGCATTTCACCGCCGAGCCGTTGGCCGCAGGGCCGGTGAGCGTGCAGGTTGATGGCGAACAGCGCCGTTTGCATACCCGTTGGCACTCCGCCGGACATCTGATCGGCTGGCTGGGGGAAACCCGTGGCTGGCAACCGGTGAAGGCGCACCATTGGCCGGGCGAAGGGCGGATCACTTTCGCACCGGGCGCGGAGCCACAAACGCTGGATCAGGATTTTCTACAGGCGGAGCTGGCGCGGCTGATTGCAGCCGATTTCCCTCGCAGACAAGTGGCGGTCGACGGCCTGCGGCAGGTGGGGTTTGGCGAACTGCCGGCCTATGGCTGCGGCGGGACCCATGTGTCCTCGCTGGCGGAGCTGGGGGCAGTAAATATCACGGCGCTCAAAGTGAAAAAAGGCCAGCTGATTGTTCAGTACGCGCTGGATTAAAACGTCGTCCGGGCGGCTATTTCGCCGGCCCGGCCTGCCGCAACATGGTGCAGAATGCGCACTGGCATCCCGCCTGCGGCAGCGCGGCGCAGGTACCGATATTGACCGCCTGCGCGTCCATCGCGTGAAAACCGTAAAACATATTCTCCAGGTTTTTTTCCGCAGCGCGCGCCTGCTCAGGCTGTGGCTCGGGCACTTTGGACTGAAACGCGGCGGCCCGCCCGGCCAACAGGCCAAGGAACAGCAGCGAAAGCTGAATCTTCATTTTCGTCTCCCTGATGTGATTACTGATACGTTATAACAAAACCCCCGTTCTGCCAACCGTCGCTGCCTTGTGCATTTTCCGCCATAGGTTAGCGAAATTAGTTCGTTCAACTCCCCGCCGATTTGGTTTGTTATCTAATCCATAACATTCCGAAATAAAGAAGGCGTGGCTCACTATGTTTAAGTTCTCTTTCAATAGATTAACCAGCGGAATAACAGTGGCATTAGGCTTGACGGTAGCGGCTACCCCGGCGCTGGCGTCGGTGCAGGGGGGAACGCTGATCTATCTGGAACAGCAGGCGCACACCAACCTTTATCCGCCTTCCGGCGGCTTCTACCCCAACGGCGGCATTCTCAACCAGATCACCGACAAGCTGACCTACCAGAACCCTAAAACGCTGGAGATTGAGCCGTGGATCGCCGAATCCTGGAGCAGTAACGCCGACAAAACCGAATACACCTTCAAGCTCCGGCCGGGGGTGACCTTCTCGGACGGTACGCCGCTGGACGCCAATGCGGTGGCGAAGAACTTCGATACCTATGGCCTGGGCAACAAAGAGAAGCGTCTGCCGGTCTCCGAGGTGATCAATAACTACGACCGCAGTGAAGTGATCGATCCCTTGACCGTGAAGTTCTACTTCAAACGCTCTTCGCCGGGTTTCCTGCAGGGCACGGCCACCATAGGGTCAGGGCTGGTTTCTCTCAGTACCTTAAACCGTAATTATGACGAATTGGGTGACGCGCGCCATATCATCGGCTCCGGCCCATTTGTGGTCAGTGCCGAAACGCTGGGGCGCGAAGTGGATCTCAGCGTGCGCAAAGATTACCGCTGGGGCCCGGCCAAACTGACGCAGCAGGGGCGCGCCAATCTGGACGGTATCAAGGTGATCGTGACCGGCGAAGACAGCGTACGTATTGGCGCATTGCAGGCCGGGCAGGCGGACTTTATTCGCCAAATCCAGGCCTACGACGAGAAACAAACCCAGGATCAGGGTTTCACTATCTACGCCGCCCCAACGCGCGGCGTCAATGACAGCGTGGCCTTCCGGCCGGACAACCCGTTGGTGAGCGACCTGCGCGTGCGTCAGGCATTGTTGCACGCCACCGACAGCAAGCAGATCGTCGAGACGCTGTTCTCCGTTAACTATCCGCAGGCCAAATCGGTGATTGCTTCTTCCGCCGCCGGTTTTGTCGACCTCTCCGCCAAACTGAAATTCGACCCGGAACTGGCCAATCGTCTGCTGGATGAGGCGGGCTGGAAAAAAGGCGGTGACGGCCTGCGTGAGAAGGACGGCAAAAAACTGTTGCTGAACGTCTATGAGTCGCTGCCGCAGCCCCAGAACAAGGCGGTGCTGCAGCTGGTTTCGCAGCAGTGGGGCAAAGTTGGCGCGCGCTTGAACATTCTGGCGGGCGACGCCGGCAGCAAGGTGGCGGATAACCTGGATCCGCAGAAAACCCCGGCGGCGGTGGTGGAAGTGGGGCGAGCCGATCCGGATGTGATTAAAAGCCAGTTCTACCCGACCAACCGCGATGCGCTGTTGCAACAGGGCGGGACGGGCAAAAACAGCGCATTTAAAGACGATAAGCTGAACGCGCTGCTGCTGGGTATCGCCTCAGAGGTGGATGCGCAAAAACGCTTGCAGATTGCCGGCGAGGCGCAAAATTACCTGCTCGATCAGGCCTACGTGATCCCGTTCTTCGAAGAGCCGCAGGTGTTTGCCGGGGCGCCTTATCTCAAGGGCGTAAGTTTTGAAGCGGTCGGCCGCCCGAGTTTCTACGGCGCCTGGTTGGAAAAACGCTGAGGAGATCATGATGAGCCGATATCTGGCACGGCGTATCGGGCAGGCGCTGCTGGTGCTGTGGGCGACCTTTAGCCTGTCGTTTATCTTGCTGCAGGTGCTGCCCGGCGATGCCATTCTGATTAAGTTTCAGAACCCGGACATGGGCCTCAGCCCGGCGCAGATCGCCGATATGCGCGCGGCCTATGGTGCCGACGTGTCGCTGTGGCAGCAGTATTTGCATGCGCTGGGCAACGTGTTGCGCGGGGATCTTGGCTATTCCATTCAGGCCGGTGTGCCGGTGACGGAGCTGTTGGCCACCAACTTGCCCGCCACGCTGCAACTGGCGCTATTGGGTTTTTCGCTGGCGCTGATCCTGGCGCTGGCGCTGGCCTTTATCTCCAATTTGACCCGCTTTGGCTGGCTGAGGTCATTGCTGCAGTCGCTGCCCTCGCTGTTTGTCTCGGTGCCGACCTTCTGGCTGGGCATCGTGCTGATCCAGCTGTTTTCATTTCAGCTCAAGCTGATCCCGGTGATCAATCCGGGAGAGTGGGAAGGGTTGATATTGCCGATTGTGACGCTGGCAATACCGATTTCCGCCCCGCTGGCGCAGATCCTGATCCGCAGTATCGATCAGGTACAGACTCAACCTTTCGTTGCCGTGGCCCGCGCCAAGGGGGCCAGCCGCAGCCGGGTGCTGTGGCGGCATGTAGCGCGTAACGCCATGCTGCCGGTGCTGACCATCGCCGGTATTTTACTGGGTGAACTGATCGCCGGTGCGTTGATTACCGAAACCGTGTTTGGCCGCAGCGGGTTGGGGCAACTCACCTTGCAGGCGGTGCTGAATCAGGACGTCGCGGTGCTGCAAGCGATCGTGGTGATTTCCGCCGCCGCTTTCGTCACCCTCAATCTGCTGGTGGATCTGCTGTTCCCGCTGCTGGATCCGCGATTGAAAACCCATACAGGAGCCGCCGTATGAGCAGTATCTCCTTTGAGAAATCCAGCGCGCCAGAGCGCGATCTGGGCGCGGTGGAAAGCGAAGGCACTTTGCCAACGCACCGTCCGCGCCGCCGTCGTGTACCGCTGACGCTGTTGCTGGCCTGGGCGGTGATTGCCATCGCGGTGCTGTGGGCGCTGGCACCGCAGCTGTTCACGGCCTACAGCGGCACCGAAGGCATTGCCGGGGCGCAGCGTTTGGCACCGGGGGGCGAACATTGGTTGGGCACCGATCAACTGGGGCGCGACCTCTATGCGCGCATTGTTTATGGCGCTTCGCAGACGCTGTCCGCGGCGCTGGTGGCGGTCGCTTTAGGCCTGCTGTTGGGCACCGCGCTGGGGCTGATTGCCGGTGCGGTGGGCGGCATCGCGGATGACGCGGTGATGCGCCTTGTCGACGTGTTGCTGTCGATTCCCGGTCTGCTGCTGTCGTTGAGCATCATTATTTTGCTGGGCTTCGGCACGGTAAATGCCGCCATCGCCGTGGGGATTACCTCGGTAGCGAACTTTGCCCGCCTGGCGCGCGCCGAGGTGGTGCGGGTACGCCACAGCGATTACGTCGAGGCGGCCTATGGCAGCGGCGGTACCTTCTGGGCGGTGCTGTGGCGGCACATTTTGCCGAACTCGTTAACCTCGGTAATTGCCTTCTCGGCATTGCAGTTCGGCAGCGCGATTCTGGCGATTGCCACCTTGAGCTTCCTGGGTTACGGCACGCCACCGCCGACGCCAGAGTGGGGGCTGCTGATCGCCGAAGGGCGCAACTATATTTCCACCGCCTGGTGGCTAACCACCTTCCCGGGGCTGGCGGTCGTGGCGGTGGTTCTGGCGGCCAACCGCATCAGCCGCGCATTGGGGAGAACGCCAGTATGAGTATTCAGAGCGCATTACAACGGGCGAGCGCCACACCACCGGTACTGGAGCTGGAACAGGTTTCGATCGCTTATCAGGGCGCGGCTGGCAATCAGCGGGTGGTGCATCAGGTGTCGTTTGCCATTCAGCCTGGGGAAGTGGTGGCGCTGGTCGGCGAGTCCGGTTCTGGCAAAACCACCACCGCGCAGGCAATCATTGGTTTGCTGACGGAAAACGGTCGCCTGGAGCAGGGGGCAATACGGCTGAACGGCACCGACATCAGCCACTGGTCATCAAAGCGTCTGGATGCGGTGCGCGGGGCGCAAATCAGTTTGATCCCACAAGATCCCTCCAGCTCACTCAATCCAGTGAAAACCATTGGAGATCAGGTGGCAGAGATCATCAACATTCACCGTCGGCTGCCGCGCAAGCAGCTGCAGCAGCGGGTGGTGGCGTTGTTGACCCGCGTCGGTTTGACGCATCCGGAGCTGCGGGCGCGTCAGTATCCGCACGAGCTTTCCGGCGGCATGAAACAGCGGGTGTTGATCGCCATTGCCATTGCGCTGCAACCGGCGTTGATTATCGCCGATGAGCCGACCAGTGCGCTGGATGTCACGGTGCAAAAACGCATTCTCGATCTGATCGACGAACTGCGGCAGGAGTTTGGCACTGCGGTGCTGCTGGTGACCCACGATCTGGCGGTGGCGGCGGAACGCGCCGATCGGCTGCTGGTATTTCGCCATGGCCGGGTACAGGAGCAGGGGGTGACTGCCGAGGTGCTGCGCGCCCCTGCCAGCGACTATACCCGCCGGCTGTTTGCTGACGTGCCCTCATTGAGCCGTGCAGTGGTGCCGCAACCCGGTCACCGCACGCAGGAGCTGGCGATCCAGGTCAATGGACTGGTGAAAGATTTCCCCCTGGCCGGTAGCGGTGGCAAAACTTATCGGGCGCTGGACCAGGTGTCGTTCAGCGTGCCTGGCGGCACTACCCATGCGCTGGTGGGGGAGTCCGGATCCGGTAAAACCACATTGGCGCGCTGCCTGCTCGGTTTCCAACGGCCGGACGCCGGGCAAATCATTATCGACGGCGTCGACTTTACGCGCTTGAAGGGCGAAGCGCTGCGCCAGTTCCGCCGCCGCATTCAGCTGGTGTATCAGAACCCATTCGGTTCGCTCGATCCGTCCCAGACGCTGTACCAGGTGATTGAAGAGCCGCTGCTGAATTTCGAGCCGCTGACCCAGGCCGAGCGCTATCGCCGGGTGCGAGATTTGTTTGAACGCGTGGCGCTGCCGAACGAATTGCTGAGCCGTAAACCACGCGAACTTTCCGGTGGCCAGCGACAGCGGGTGGCGATCGCCCGGGCGCTGGTGCTGCAGCCGCGGGTACTGGTGCTGGATGAAGCCACTTCGGCATTGGATGTCACGGTTCAGGCGCAGATCCTGCGGTTGCTGCAGGATTTGCAGCAGGAGTTGGGGCTGACCTATTTGTTTATCTCACACGACCTGGCCACGGTAAGGCAGATTTCCCACAGCGTTTCGGTGTTGCACCGCGGCGTACAGGTGGACAGCGGGGCGACCGGTGAGCTGTTCGCCATGCCGGGCAGCGATTACACACGTCAGCTGATTGAAGCCATTCCCGGCCGTCAGCTTTATGCCGAACAGCCCCAGATTGAGGATGCATTCTATGAGCAGTAAAAGACTCGGTTTTTTCACCCGGCTGCTGGATCAGGGCAGTGCGCAACAGCGTTATCGGCTGGCGACCGAACAGATCGTGCATGCCGAACGGGCCGGCTTTGACAGCGCCTGGGTGGCGCAGCACCATTTTCATGAGGACGAGGGCGGCCTGCCTTCGCCGCTGGTGTTTCTGGCGCAGGTGGCGGCGCGAACCCGCCATATCCGGCTCGGCACCGGGGTGATCACGCTGCCGATGGAGTCTGCGATTCGGGTGGCCGAAGACACTGCGGTGCTGGATCTGCTGTCCGACGGCAGGTTGGAAGTCGGTATCGCTGCAGGCGGTACGCCTTCTTCGTTCAGCGCCTTCGGTTTCGACGCCGCACAGCGTCACGCGGTGTTTGCCGACAATTTCAGCACCCTGCTGCGAGCCTGGCGCGGTGAGGCCCTGTGTGGTGAAGATAACCGCCTGTATCCGGCGGCACCGCAGTTGGCCGAACGGGTCTGGCAGGCGACTTTTTCGGTGGAAGGCGGCGAGCGCGCCGGGCGGGCCGGTGACGGCCTGATGCTGTCGCGTACTCAGCCGCGCCCGGCAGATGCGCCGGATTTGCCGCTGGACGAATTGCAGAACCCGATTATTGACGCCTATCTGGCGGCGCTGCCGCCCGGCATTGCGCCGCGCATCATGGGATCGCGCACCGCATTGGTAACCGACCATGGCCAACAGGCGCGGGACTTTGCCGCCAAAGGGTTGAGCCGTGGGCTTGAGCGCCTGCGCGCCAGTGGCCACCGGTCGTCCGACGAATCGCTTGATGGGCTAATCCGCGCTTTTGACGTGCACCTTGGCACCCCGGAGCAGGTGATTGCCTCATTGCAAAAAGACAGCGCGCTGGCGCGAGTGACCGATCTGGCATTCCAGGTGCACTCTATCGATCCGCCGCACGCCACCATCCTGCGTTCTATTGAATTGATCGCCCGCCACGTTGCCCCGGAGCTGGGCTGGCAACGCCGCAATCCCGCATCCATCTCCTACGAACATCACGCTGAGGAAAAGGTATGACTGCAACATTGCTCCCTAAAGATTTGCTGGCTGAGCTGGCAGAGATCGCCCCCAATTCTGCATTGGCTCAGGCCAGAGCTACCCGACAAGCGGCGACAGATGCGATTCAGGCCAGCTATCTGGCGCTGTTCTCCCCCGCTGATGCCGGCGATTTCCCTATCGCGCAACGATTGCAGCTCGCGCAGCGTATCAGCGAATGGCATGCGGACAAGCTGCTTGCTGCACACTACGGCACCTTATTGCAGCAGGAGGGGGGCGTTCAGCCTGGCCCGCATTTGCAGGCAGCGTTCGATCACGCTGAAAGACTGGCGTTTAAACCCGCCAGCGCCGACGCGCAGCATTTGCAGGCATTGCAACAGGCCGGCTGGACGCTGGACGCTATCGTCACCCTGTCGCAGCTGATCGCCTTTGTTAGTTTTCAGAGCCGCTTGCTGACGGGTTATCGGCTGCTTGAAGGAAAACCACTCGAAAGCTCCGGCGGAGCACCCGTCAGGGCTGGCGGTTGGCGTACCGAATCCGTGACTCTTGGCGGCCGCCACGCACCACCGGTGTTTACCCGCCAGGAACTGGGTTGGGAGCCCTGGATTGCCGCCAAGCCGCTGGCAGAGTTTGATGAGCAAGGCCAGGCGCTTTTGACGCGCTTCGGGCACAGTGATTCGGATTACTTCCGCCTGTTGGCGCGTAACCATCCGGTGCTGGAGCAGAGAACGTTGGCGGATCGCGCCATTTTCTACACGCCGGGTGGGTTGGAACGTAAGGATCGCGAGCTGGCGGCAACGGTGGCCAGTAAGGTGAATGGCTGCATCTATTGCGCTTCGGTGCATGCCCGCAAGGCGGCGCAGTTGTCCAAGCATACGGATGAAGTACAGCGCCTGCTGGATGTGGCCCCGGGCGGCATTTTGAGCGAGGGGCAAGGGGAGCCGTGGCGGACGCAGATAGACTTCGCCGCTGCGCTGTCCGCCACACCGCCGCAGGTCAATACCGGGCATCTGGTCGCGTTGCGCGAGCAAGGGTTGGATGAACTGGCGTTGCTGGATCTGGTGCAATCGACCGCGTTCTTTGCCTGGGCCAATCGGCTGATGCTGACGCTCGGCGAGCCTTTCGACGATTTATAAACCAACCTCAGCACAATCCACGTTAACGGGGCGAAAGTATTCGCCCCTAGGCAATTACAGAATAATTATTACCGTTCCCTACAGGTTTTTAACTCGGTTAACAAATCTACACACCTCTTTTCGTTAACATTACGAAGAATTCAAAATGCAATAATTGCCCGTGGTCATTAATGCTCAGATACTCAGCCCTACAATAAATCTAATGCGGTCAGGACAGTTCTGTTCGGCGCAAATACATTTTTACAGGGCAGGGATACGATGGGCAGTTTTCTTAAGCAGGTGTATCGCTATTCTCATTCACGGCCTTATCGACACAATGAAAATCTCTGGCCTTACGTAAAAATCGAACGTGCAGACAGCGGTGAGATTGCCGAATTACATTATAAAAAGCAGACTGTTCCTATAGTGACGTTGTCAGCACTTAAAGACAGCTGCAAGGGGCCGATATTGTTGACCGCGACGGGACCGTCGGTGAACTCCGTTTGCTTTAGTGAACTGCCTGAGATGCCGGCGATTGGGGTCAATGGGGCTTTTAGCCTGAGCCAGAAGGTCAACTTTCGGTTTTATGTGATTGTCGATATGGGGTTTATCGAGCGGCGGCCGGATATTATAGAAAGCATTATTCAGGCACCGGATTTAATCCTTTTCACTACGGTTCACGGCGTGGCGAAAATCATCGATTACTTCACGCTGGCGGGTGTGAAATGCCGGTTTTCAGTGGTCGAGGACGCAACCTGCAAAATTTACAGTCCCCAAATTCCTCTCTCGGCATTGTGGGATCATTATCACAAAGATCGCAGCGTTTTTTTCTCGCCTGGCAATAAAACCATCGCCTTCAGCCACGATATTCGGCACGGGGTTTTTGATGCCGGCACGGTAGTGTATTGGGCTTTTCAGATCATTGCCTTTCTGGGATTTAAACAGCTCTTTATTGCCGGGCTGGATATGAATAATTTCCATTTGCCGCGCTTTTATGAAACTCCCGAAAATAAACTGCCGACATTTTTGCCGGAGAAGGTCGATGACCTGATTATTCCGGCCTTTAGCCATGCCGGAGAAAGAATGAAAATGAGAAAAATGGTGATTAGAAACTTTTCATTAAGCAGTGCAATAGATACCGGTATTTTTGAAAAGGTTGATAGTAATGATTTTTTCAAAAACGATTGAGCTCACCGGTCGGATCTCTTTTTATGCCATGCTGGCCTTTTCTTTTTTTAGTGCCATTTTTTGCGGTTTTACCCGGGTCAATAATTTATTCCACATCGCGGCGTTCTTTTTCCTGCTGACGCTGGCCTCACGCCCCGAGTTTCGCTCGGCCTGGCTTAACCGGCGTGCCGCAATCATGGGAATAGCGCTGGCAGCCTGCTTTCTCGCCTATTATGCCGTCAGCAATCTCTGGGGCGGTACGCCGGATGATACGGCATCTACCCTTACGCACAGCGTGTATATCCTGCTCTATCTGGCCTTGCTGGTCACCGTGTTGGACAGCCCTGATCGAAATCTGCTGATCTGCGCCGTGATCGCCGGCATCACGCTGTTGTGCTTGTATCTGGCGTGCGTTGATTTTCGGGAAATTTATACTCTCAGAGAAACCTCCGGGGCTAACCCTGGCCCGCGCAACGTGATCGACCTGGCCGGCTATGCGGCGTTGGGCATCATTCTAAGCCTGATGGTGTTCCGTGATACCGGGAGGAAAAGGGCGCTGTCTGCGATCCCGCTGTTGTTCGCCTTTATGGTGTTCACCCAAAGTCGCGGGCCCCTGATGGCCTTGCTGGCCGCGTTGGCGTTAACCACTTCCTATTTGGCGTTGAACAAAAAATCGCTGTTGGCCATTGCGGCTGCGGTGTTATTTGCCGTGGGCGCAGTGCTGTTTTCACCGATCGGTGAAATGTTGATTACGCGTTTTGAAGCGCTGTATCAACAGAGCTTTGTGCGGATGAGCATCTGGCGGCACAGCCTGTTGTTGATCGAACAGGCGCCGTTCTTTGGCTATGGCTTTGATAAGCAACTGAACTTTACCAATTACACCGGTGAGTTTATTCATACCACCCATAGCCTGTATTTGGGGGCGTTGCTCAAAGGCGGGTTGGTTGGGTTTTGCCTGTTCGCCGCGTTATTGGCGTTTGGCACGCAGCTAGCCGTGCGCCATCTCCGGGCCGGTCGCCGTCTGGAAGCGGCTTTATACCTGTTTATGCTGATTTTCTACTGCTCACAGGGCATGTTTGTTATCGCGAACCCGGCCGAGTTTTGGTACCTGTTTTGGTTCCCGCTGGCGATGGTCTTTGCCCAGCCTCCGTTGGTCAACCCGCGGGGACGCTAAGTTTCAGCGCGTTGGTCACTTTTTCAAACACCTCATTTTCAGTGATGATGCTGAGCGGCTGTTGGCGTTGCGCGACATTGAGCTTTTGCTCATCCACCGGGACATACATCACCTGATGCAATTCGCCGTTTTGATAGGGGCCGGTGTGCTGTGGATTGGCGGTAACAAACAGGCTGACGGTCGGTGTTTTCAGGGCGATGGCCAGGTGCAGTGGGCCAGTGTCGCCGGTGACCAGCACCTGCATATTCGACATCACCGCCAGCAGTTGCGGCAGGGTGGTTTTGCCAATATGGCTGACCACGCGCAACTGCTCGGCCGCCGTCAGCCCCGCCATAAACGCCCGTTCAATAGACAGTTCTTTCGGACTGCCGATTAATTCAATCTGGTGGTGCGGCGAAGACGCCAGCAGCAGTTTCGCCAGGCGAATAAACTGCGCGACCGGCCAGCAACGCAGCGTTTCAGAAGCGCCCATTTGCAAGCCGATCGAAATTTTTCCTGCGGTTTTAGCCACTGGCGGAAAATCGATGGGAATAAACATCTCGGTGTTGTCGCTTTGGCAGCCTAACTGAGCCACCAGATCCAGCTTGCGTTGAATCAGATGGCCACCGGTGCTGCGGCTCACGCCACACAGCCAGGGCTCCATGCCGGTGGCTTTATTGCCGTAAGCGTCTTTGAAGACATATTGGCAACCGGCAGTAATGGCGACCATCACATCGTAAGGGGATTTGGAGTGCAGGATAATCGCCAGCTGAGGCCGGTGTTGGCGCAGTTGGCGAATAATGCCGAGCATGTCTTTCGCTTTATGATCCCAATAAATGACCTGATTAAAGCAACGGCTGGTCGCGACCAACTGTTTGTTCTTGTGGCTGGAAATCAGGGTGATGTTTGCCGCCGGGTAGCGTTCACGCACCGCGCGGATCGCCGGCGTGTTAAACATCAGATCGCCGAGGGCGCTGGTGGAAAAAATCACGATGCGTTCAAAAACCTGCTCAGGCTGAAAATGGGCCTTATCCTTAAAGTTGCCACCCAGCCGGGTATACATCCGCAGGCCAAGGTTGGCCACCGCTATTTTCCACTGTTTTGACATCTTGTTCCGCTTTGGGTTAATGGGCATGCCGATTTGAACTTTGGCATCATATGACGTTTGTCCGGGTGGGCCAATGGGCGGCAATATCTTGCTACATATGCTTGCGCAACCTTGATAAAGGGGCAGCAGGCTGCCCCTTGGCGGCGTCAGTTTTGCCAAACCTGCGGGCTGCGCGGCGTATCCATTCGGTAGTCTGAATAGGGACGAGTGAAGATCTCGCGCCCCAACTCGCGTGCGGCCTGCAACGGGTTACGCGGATCGCGGCTGATTTCGCCCCGGCTGTTGCCCGCCCCCTGAACCAGCCCGACGAATTCGGAATGCGAATAGCGGCTGAACTCCTGAATTTGATGCACAATCCCCATCGCGGCACCGGGATAGGTTTCCTCCGAGGCCACCGCCAGCCCGATACGTTTGCCGCTCATACGCAGATGCACCTGTTCCGCATCGGGGTAGGCGCTGGAGTAGTAGCTGAAAGAGCGGTCGAAAAAGGCCTTGGTTTGCGCCGACATGCCATACCAGTAAAGCGGGGTGCAGAACACCGCCGCGTCCGCCGGCAGAAAATGCTCCAGGAACAGTTCACCATAGCGGTCAGCAGGCGGAGCGGCGTGGCGCTCGTCCACCAAAAAACCGCTGATGTAATCGTCTAAGAAAAACAGGCTGGCGTCGGTGCCGGCCTCGGCGGCACCCGCCATAATGGCCTGGGCCAGGGCGGCACTGTTGCCGTCACGGCGTGGGCTGCCAACCAGGACGATAAGTCGCTTCGGCTGATGAGATGAATTCATGTCACTCTCCATTACTTGATCGTGGAATACGAGTGTCAATTTACGGTGCTTGCAGCGCGAGAGACAAATGACGGCTATTCTGTCAGGATGAGTTAAATTCATCTTGACGAGGCCGTACACCATGTTCGCCACGCTACCGGTTACCGCATTGCGCACTTTCGAATCCGCCGCCCGACTGCGTAGTTTTAAACAGGCGGCTTTGGAGTTGGCGGTGACGCCGACGGCGGTGTCGCATCAGATTAAAGCGCTTGAGCAGCAGCTGGGCTTTGCATTATTTGACCGAATACCGCGGGGGGTACAGCTGACGCCAAAGGGCGAGCGTTTGTTCGCCGGAGTACACGGCGCCTTGCTCGATGTGGCAACGGTGCTGGATGCCCTGCGACCGACGCCGAGCGCGGGGTCACTGTGCGTTTCCGTCACCCATTCCTTCGCGGCGCTGTGGTTGGTGCCGCGCCTGGGGCGTTTTTATCAGGCCTATCCGCACTATTTGGTTCGTCTGGAAGCCTGCGCTGAGGTGATTGACCTGCAGCAGGACGCCAGCGTGGACATCGCCATCCGCTACAGCCGCGCAAATTACCCGCAGTTGCATCAGGCGGCGCGGCTGGAAGAAAGTTTTGGCGTTTACGGCGCTCCAGGACTCTGCGCGGCAGAGCAACCCACGCCAGCGCTGATCACCGTTCGCTGGCGTGATTCCACCCTGTATGAAACCGGCTGGCGCGACTGGTGTCGGGCCGCCGGAGTTGACTGGTGGCAGCAGCACACGACGCTGCGGGCTTATGACGAAGAGCATTATGCGTTGCAGGCGGCGGTGGCCGGGCAAGGGCTGGTGCTGGCCAGCTCGGTCATGGTGTCCGATCAGGTGCGCAATGGCCTGTTGGTGTCTTACCGGCCGGAAATTCGCGTGCCGGGGGCGGCCTACACCGCACTGTGCGTCCCTGGGCGTGAACGGCACCCGCCGGTGCGTGCATTTCTCGACTGGCTACAGCAGGAGCTTGGCGGCTGATGAAGAGCACAAAATAAAAGTTTTTCTGGCGTGCGGCATGGGAATATTGGATAAATTTGATATTCCATTCCCATGAGAGAGATGTCCATGAGCCAGCCAAGAGTTTCCGATCACCCGATTGATGCGCAGTTTATTGAACGTTGGTCGCCGCGTGCGCTGGCGAATGATCCTATCGACGATACGACCCTGTTGAGCTTCTTCGAAGCGGCACGCTGGTCGCCTTCGGCTTACAACATTCAGCCGTGGCGTTTTGCTTACAGCAAGCACGGCTCGGCCAGTTGGGACAGCTACCTGGATTTCCTGATTGAATTCAACCGCGGCTGGGCGCAGCACGCTTCGGCGCTGGTGGTAATCATTTCGAAAACGACCAGCCTGAACGGCGAGAAGGAAGTGGATAACCCAAGCCATTCCTTTGATACCGGCGCCGCCTGGGCCAATCTGGCGCTGCAGGCGCATCTGAAAGGCTGGCTGACCCACTGCATGGGCGGCGTTCACCACGATAAAATCAAGGCTGCGCTCAACCTGCCGGATAACTATCAGGTGCACGGCATGGTGGCGATCGGCAAGGCGGGCGACAAATCCCTGCTGCCAGAATTCCTGCAGCAAAAAGAGATCCCTTCAGGGCGTTTGCCGCTGGAGCAGACGGTGGTGGAAGGGCTGAACTTTACCCTGTAATCGCCCCGTCAGATCAATCAGCCCGCAAGGTTTCTCCTTTGCGGGTTTTTTTATGCCCGCGAAGAGCGGATAAAACTTTGTGAGTATGTCCATCAGCAGGACGTTCGCTATATAATATTTTATATAGCGATTTTTGAACGATGGGGAAAAGCATATGGACAATCACTTCGGTAAGGGGCTGATGGCCGGGTTAGCCGCGCAGGACGCCAAGCCGGCTGCGCAACTGTCCCGTTTCTGCTGTGATTACAAGCGGGGTTTCGTATTGGGGTATGCTCATCATCTGGCGGAAAGCCTGGGTGACGAAAATCAGGCTGCGTTCGAGGCCGGGCTGCTCTGCCGGGCCTACGATCTCAACGGCGAGATGATGAGCGAGTTTTTCTCTGGTGGCAGCAACCGCCTGGCCGAAAAATTTTTTTGCGCAGGCTACAACCGGGAAGGGTAAAGTTAACCACCGTCATGCAGCGACCTGCGTGGTTCAGGCCTTGTTCATCACCACCACCAAATAGATGCAGAGTTCGGCGCTCTCATTCTTGAACACGCAGTCGGTCGGGGGGCCAAGTTCCAGGCAATCGCCCTGGCCCATTTCGTGGCGAGTTTCGCCTTCCTGAAACACCAGCGAGCCGGACAAAACCCAGATCAATTGCCGCATAAAGGCATAGGCCGAAGCCGGCATGGGGATCGCCGCCCCGGCGGGCAGTTCAATGCGCACCAGATCGAGCGGCATATCCGACTGCGGCGACACATGGCGACGGACATAGCCGCTGTCGGGATCGACCCACAGCGGCTGGTCCTGCTTACGCATCAGCCGACCTTCCTGCGTTTCCGCCCTGGCGATCAGTTTGGACATGCTAAGGCCGAACGCGCCGGAAAGCCGCCCCAGCAACATCGCCGTTGGGCTACTGTCGCCACGTTCAATTTTGTGCACCATCGCGCGTGAAACACCGGCCCGTTCCGCCAGATCGGACAGCGACCAATGGCGTGCCTCACGTTCGATGCGGATCCTCGCGCCGATGCGCTGATTTAGGTTGTCTAATTTATTATCCATATCGTAGTATGATAGTAGACGGTCAACCAAGAGGTCAACATGCTTATCCGTAACGCGACTATAACCGATAGCGCAGGCATCGCCGCTATCTATAACGACGCCGTGCTGAACACCACGGCAATCTGGAATGAACTTAGCGTCGACGAGGCAAACCGCGCCGCGTGGATAACAGAACGGCAGGGGATGGGCTATCCGGTGCTGGTGGCGATTGACGCTGCGGGTGAGGTGATGGGCTATGCCTCATTTGGTGATTGGCGGGCGTGGGACGGCTATCGACACACCGTCGAGCATTCGGTGTATGTTCGGCGAGACAGCCGCGGCGGCGGGGTAGGTAAAACGCTGCTGATTGCGCTGATTGAGCAGGCGCGGGCGATCGGCAAACACGTGATGGTGGCGGGCATTGAGTCCGGCAACCACGCGTCTGTGCAGTTACACATTAATCTGGGCTTCGAGATGGTCGGCCGTATGAGCGAAGTGGGTGCCAAGTTCGGCAAATGGCTGGATTTGACCTTCCTGCAGCTGAAACTCGACGACGCCAGCGCACCGCCGAAGCGTTAATGGCACTGCTAAAACCGAGATCGCTATGAATATCATGCTATTGCTGCTGGTGGCCGCCGGGATCAGCCTGGTCATTCAGAACCTGTTGATGGTGCGTATCACCGAAAGCGTGTCGACGGTGCTGATTACGCTGGTGATCAACTCCAGCGTCGGTCTGGTGTTATTGATGGGGCTGCTGTTTGCCAAAAACGGCGTAGCTGCCCTGGCCGAAGTCACGGGTTCCCTGCGGCTGTGGATGTTGTTGCCTGGCTTATTGGGATCTTTTTTTGTCTTTTCCGGCATTTTGGGTTACCAAAAGCTGGGGGCGGCAACCACCATTGCCGTGTTGGTGGCCAGCCAGTTGGTGGCGGGATTGATGGCCGATATTTATAAGGCCGGGCCGGCGGCAATGCGTGAAAATTTGCCCGCGCTGCTGGGGGCCGTGTTGCTGGTGATTGGCGCTTTCCTGGTGGCCAGAAGAAGTTTTTAAAGCCTAAAGAGCCCGTCGGGCTTTCCCCCGAACGGGCCTGTTTTTTATTCGATCAGAATGACAGGGTCATACCGGCGTAATACGCGCGCCCAGGTTCGTTGTAAGTCGATGCCCCTTGGTTCTCGCGGTACAGCTGTTTGTCGAACAGGTTGCTGATACCGGCATTCAGGCGCAGATCCTTGGTCAGATCGTAATTCACGCCAACCGCGGCCACGGTGTAAGCTCCCACCTCATTGGTCGCCAGCGAACCGACTTCATTACGGCTTTCGGCATATTCACGTGGCTTTTGACGCCCATAGAATGTCCAGGTGAGGTTGGTCGAGAGTTTGTCGGTCACCTGATAATCCAGCATGGTGTTAACGGTGTATTTCGGGATCACGGAAAGCGGATTTCCGGTATCCTTGTTCTCCGACGTGATCATATAGGTCGCGTTGGTACGCCAATTCAGCCGGTCTTTCACTACCGGGATCACCAGGTTGCCTTCAAGCCCTTCCACCACCGCCTTGCCGCCGTTTTCCCAACGCAGAATGTTGTAGCCATTAGAGGCGTAGCCCACCAGATCGGTCCCGGAAACGATTTTGTTTTTATAATCGTTGCGGAAATAGGTGATGCCGGCGTTGAACCCTTCATAAGTGAACTCCAGGCCGACCTCTTTGTTGATGCTGACTTCCGGATCCAAATCCGCATTGCCCATCAGGTAGCAGCTCCCTGTCGCAATGTTGTTCGGGCAGCCGTTGCCGCGGGTGGCAAGCAGATAGCCTTCACTGGACTGGTACAGGTTGGGGGCTTTGAAGACGCGGGCGATCCCGGCTTTCAGTTTGAAATGGTCGCCAAGTTCCTGCGAGGCATTCAGGCTTGGGCTCCAGTTGCTGCCGAATTTGCTGTGATAATCAAAACGCATACCGGGGATCAGCAGGGTGCCGGGCACCACTTCGATATTATCTTCGAAGTACAGGGCGCTGAGTTCGGCGCTGTTTTTGGCGCTGCGCCCGGAAGGATCGCCGGAAATATCGCCGATGGTGACGCCGCTGGCGT
Source organism: Serratia liquefaciens (assembly GCA_012719855.1). Lineage (GTDB taxonomy): Bacteria > Pseudomonadota > Gammaproteobacteria > Enterobacterales > Enterobacteriaceae > Serratia > Serratia liquefaciens_A. The sequence continues at coordinate 63,738 of JAAXZN010000059.1, forward strand.
CGGTGACCTGCATGGAAGCCGGATCGTCGAGCTGCTCACGGTTCCACTCGGCCCCCAGGGTCATGGTTTGTTCGAGCCACAGGTTGAGCGGCAGCGTCAATTCACCGGTGGTTCTGACATTTTTCAGCCGGCTGGTGTTGAATTGATCGCTGTTGATCATCCCCTCTACGCGCCCGGTTGAACCTTCCTGAAGGCGGGTATTGTTGGTTTTTTCGTAGTAAACGCCGACGCGTGACTGGCCCCAATCCCAGATGCCGTTATGGGTGATGCCATAAGTCTGGCGATACAGGCGGTTGGTTTCTTGTCCGTACAGTGACGAGACCAGATCGTTCGGGCTGAGATTACCGTTGCTGTACTGGGTGTCGCCGGCGTAGATATTGCCCTGACGGCTGTAGCCCAGCTCAAAATCAACGATCTGCGTCGGGGTCATTTTCCAGGAGAACAGGGCATTGACGTCTTTGTTACGCACGCCTTCGTTGCCGGCAGCATAGGATCCGTTTTGTGCGGTGTTGATATCCGCCGCATCGGCGTCGGTCTTGTTAAAGTTACCGTACAGGCGCATGGTGAGCGCGTCGCCGGCCAACGGGCCGCTGAGGCTAAAGTTGGTGCGTTTCGTTGCGCCTTCCTTGTCGTTTTCAGGCTGGTTGGTAAACAGCGACAGGCTGCCATGCCAGTCATTGGTGGGGCGTTTGGTAATGATATTAATCACGCCGCCGGCGGCACCGGAACCGTAACGCGCCGCCGCTGGCCCGCGCAGCACTTCGATGCGCTCAACCATTTCCGCCGGCACCCAGTTGGTATCGCCGCGGGTGTCCCTTTCGCCGCGCCAGCTATAGCGAACTGAATTGCGCGACGTGGTGGGAACGCCGTCGATTAAAATCAGCGTATTTTCCGGCCCCATGCCGCGTATATCGATCTGACGGTTATTGCCACGGCTGCCGCTGGCGCTGTTGCCGGTCAGGTTCACGCCGGGCATTTTGCGGATGATGTCGGATAAATCGTTGACCGGCGGATCCTTGGCGATGTCCTCGGCGGTAATAATGGAAACGCCAGGCTGCTGTTTTAATTGTTCTTCCGCCGGCGCCAAAACTACCATTTCCTCACTTTCCGCTGCCAAATCATCGGCAGCATAGCCGCTCCCGCTAATTAATCCCGCCAGCAAAATCGCGCCTGGTTTCAATTTGAAAGAGTGTGTGTAAATCATGCATCTTATCCCTGAAAGTATGTGCAAATATTATTGAATAATTATGATAACGATAACTATTCTCATTTATTGTAAGGAAAGTGCAAATTCACAATATCTCCACAATGTCGTTTTGGGCGGAGTGTGTTTTTATCTGATTGATAAATTTATATTTAAAATATTTTTTTGATGATGAGCCTAAGTGGCGCAGGGCAGATGTAAAGCTAAAGCCCGCCTGGTTTTCCCCAAACGGGCCAGATAAAAAAGGAATTAATAGGCGAAAGCGGCCCGGTGTTTGCGGATAAACTCTGGCCAACGAACCGGCTCTTTGCCGGCAATTGTCGGGAAGTTGTCAAAGGTTTCTTCAACGCCGGGAATATCGCGTTCGGCAATGCGGCGCAGGTTGTCGCCAACGCAGTTCATATAAGCCATTTCGGCGCCAGATTGCCGCATGTTCTCCAGGAAAATCCGGTAATCGAGCGCTTCATAGCGAAATGGCTGGCCCAGTATTTCCGTCAACATGGCCGCAATCTCGCCATAGGATTTGGCGTCATAACCCAGTCGATAGGTTTTGCCCGCATGCTGTTCAGGGTGCAGCAGTGAACAGGCTGCCGCCAGCGCGACGTCTTCGCCGTCGACCCAACTGAAGGGAGCATCACCGGTGTATTGCTGAATGACGCCGTTGACCACCGCGGGAATGCCACCGTAGCCGATCAGATTTTGCATAAAGCACTCCGGCCGCAAATGCGTAAAGCTGAAACCCAATGCCTCAATATAACGTTCGATCAATTGATGCCAGGCCCAGTGAGCAATGGTGGTGTCGTCGCGGCCACAAGCACCGAGGTGCACAATATGCTGCACCCCGGCCTGTTTCGCCTTATCGAGAAACACCTTGCTCTGGCGCAGCATGTCGACGGTATAGCCGGTCGCCAGAAAGGCGCGGTCAATACCCTGCAGCGCCGGCGCCAGCGTTTCTTCTTGATCAAAATCCATAATGACGGTGCTGATGCCCTGAGCGGTAAAAGGCTCGGCTTTTTTCGGGGAGCGTACCGCCGCCACCAGGGTAATGGTGGTGTCCGCCTGCAGGTTACGCAAAGTATCGCCGCCTATCTGGCCGGTGGCGCCGGTAATCAGCACCCTTGGTTTGTTTATGCTCATCAATAAACCCTTGTCATGGTCGGTTGTTGAATCGGGCCTGGCCCTGAGGATGTGTTACCAGATAGAGTTTACGGGGAATAAATTTCCTATTTAGGCTATAAATTACCAAGTTTATGGAATTAAATTCATTGATGGTGGCGGGCTATGTTTTCTTCCGAACGACTCAAAGGTATCGATCTGTTTGTCTGCGTAGCCGATCTGGGCAGCTTTACGGCCGCCGCAGAACGCCTGAATTTAACCGGTTCCGCCATCAGCAAAGGCATTGCCCGTCTGGAGGGGCGGCTGCAGGTTCGCCTGTTTAACCGGACCACGCGGCGTTTGTCGCTGACCGACGCGGGGCAAACCTTTTACCGCACCTGCACCAGCGTATTGGGCGAGCTGGAAGAAGCGGAGCTTGCCATGCAGGCCGAAAATGCCGAGCCACGGGGAAGGGTGCGCATCGATCTTCCCGCAGCCTATGGTCGTCTGCATGCTTTACCGGTGATCCTCAAGCTGATTGAGGATCACCCGCTGTTAATGCCGCATATTTCGTTTTCCGACCGCTTTGTCGATCCTGTGATAGAGGGTATCGATATTATTGTGCGTATCGGCGGCGCGGATATTTGGCCGAATGCTTTAGGGCACTGTTATCTGGGGGCGCAGCGGCATATTTTCTGCGCTTCACCGGCCTATGTGAAAAAGCGCGGCGTGCCGAACAACGAACAGGATTTGGATAATCACAGCTGCGTGGTTTACGGCGAAGGTAACGGCATGCTTACCCCCTGGCATTTTGCCGGCGCGCAGGCGAATAACAGCGAGAAAAGGGTGTTGTCGGCGCGGGTGGCTATCGGCGATGCAGAAGGGCAGCTTACCGCCGTTTTGGCTGGGCACGGCATTGCGCAGTTGCCCACCTGGTTGGTGAAACGGCAGCTTGCAGATGGCTCGCTGGTGGAGGTATTGCCTCATCTGGCAACCGATGGATTACCGATAAATCTGGCCTGGCTCAAGAGCCGCCAGGCGCTGCCGAAAGTTCGCGCATTATTGAAGATCCTGACTGACAATCTGGGGCCAGATGGCAGCATGACGGAGCGCGCCTGAGGCTTGCCAGGCAGTCAGCGGCGGAAAAAGGCTCAGGAAATGGCGGCGGCGAGGTTGCGCAATTCCGGCAACACGCCCAAATTTTTCTCCTGCACGATATCCTGACAAACTTTCAGGATCACCGCTTTGACCACATCGGAGCTTCGCATCAGGTTCTGTTGTTCCATTAGGCTATTTACTTCAGCGAGCTGTTTTTTAGTGACTTTCATCGACAGCCGTTTCGACGCTTTGGCATTTGCCAGCTCGCTGCCTAACAGCGCTTTCAGCCCTTCCTGATGGTAGTAACCGGTGGTCAGCGCATGAAGGTAATACAGGATCAGCGTCTTATGAAAATCTTCGCCCAGTGAAGCATCTATTTTCTGCGTGGCGACGCTAAGAATATCGAGATAATGCGCCGGAACCCGGACTTCCAGCGCCGACTTGTTATGTTCAAACTCGTTTTTAATTTGCGGCGTGGATTGAGCAGGGACACTGACCACGGTGTCGCACTGGTTACAAACCGCGGCCAGAATATTCTTCACCGTGCCACGTCGATCGCTGAAGTCCACGTCGCGTAAACGATAAGTCGCGATAGATTTCCCGCAGTGGTGACACAGAACGGCGCGCGTATCGCCTTCTTTAACAATTTTCACTTTGAACTCCTTGTCGATTTATTGGTGCACGCTGATAAAGATGACGTCGGGTTCCATAAAATAAAATTTTACGTACCAGTAGCAACCGGACTGCCAGGGTTGAAGAATGTGAACGTCAGTAGCGGCATCCTGATGATGTGGACGGCACTGATATGCATCTCCGGAAGTTTTCCTGATAAGTTCGATTACCCCGTTTTTATCAACCTGACCAGTGGCAAACAGATTCTTGACATCGATGTTGCCACGTACCTCATGGTCATACGCGCCTTGCTGAAGACAGCGTATAGCGAGCTTTTTTACGTCCCTGAATCCCATCTTATCTCCGTATATTGTACGATATTTTACGTACATGCAAGGTGTCTGAACAATTTCGTAGCACTCACTCTACCGGCGATAGCGAGGGGGAAGTTAAGTGATGAACGTGTGTCGCGGGGAGAAAAGACGAAAAGGCGAAGCGCTGCGCAAACTGATGCAACGCGTACCAACGATGGCGGACAAAAATGCGAGAAGCCCGCTCAGGTTTCCCTGAGCGGGCTCAAATAGGGTTTTACCACTTCGCACATTTATCCGCCGGAAGCAGGATATTGGGCGAAGTTACTTTGCTAAGAGCTCTCTGCGGATGATCTCTGCACCTGCGCTTAAGGCATTGAGTTTGCCTGTGGCTACCCGACGCGATAAAGGTGCCATGCCGCAGTTGGTCGAAGGGTAGAGTTTGTCGGCATCGACAAACTGAAGCGCCTTCCGCAATGTATTGGCCACTTCCTCCGGGGTTTCTATGGTATTGGTCGCCACGTCAATGGCCCCGACCATCACTTTTTTACCGCGGATCAGTTCAAGCAGATCCATAGGAACATGCGAGTTATGACATTCCAGCGAGATGATATCGATATTCGAGGTTTGCAGTTTGGGGAACGCTTCTTCATATTGTCTCCACTCTGACCCCAGCGTCTTCTTCCAATCCGTATTGGCCTTGATGCCATAGCCATAGCAGATATGTACCGCCGTTTCACATTTAAGCCCTTCAATGGCTCTTTCCAGGGCGGCGATCCCCCAATCATTCACCTCATCAAAAAAAACGTTAAAGGCGGGTTCATCAAACTGGATAATATCGACGCCCGCAGCTTCTAATTCTTTGGCTTCCTGATTGAGGATCTTGGCAAATTCCCAGGCCAGTTTTTCGCGGCTCTTATAGTGGTTATCATAAAGCGTATCGATCATCGTCATCGGACCTGGCAGGGCCCATTTGATGGGTTGCTTGGTCAACTGACGTAAAAACTTGGCATCTTCCACAAAAACGGGTTTTTGACGCGCCACAGCGCCAACCACGGTCGGTACGCTCGCATCGTAGCGATTACGGATTTTAACCACCTCACGCTTCTCGAAATCAACGCCGCTCAGGTGCTCGATAAACGTAGTGACAAAGTGTTGGCGCGTTTGCTCACCATCGCTGACAATGTCGATGCCTGCCCGCAGTTGATCTTCCAGGGACAAGCGAAGGGCATCTTGTTTTCCCTCAATTAATTCCTCATTTTGCAGTTTCCACGGTGACCAAAGTGTCTCAGGTTGTGCAAGCCAGGAAGGTTTCGGCAAACTGCCGGCAGTCGAAGTTGGGAGCAAAATTTTCATAATCAATGACCTTTTATTTTCGGTTAATCAAAGAGCGTAGTGAGCAGACCATTGCTCAAGAATGTTCTTGTAGGGTTTGATGAAATGCTCTTCAGTAAATTTCCCCTGCTCAATAGCCAACTGGCTGCGTTCTTCTCGGTCATAAACAATTTTTGTCAACGAATGATCCTGCTGATTCAGGCTCGGCTGATAATATTGCCCTGCGGCAGAGTTCGCATTGTAAATCTCAGGCCGATAAATTTTCTGGAAAGTCTCCATCGTGCTGATGGTACTGATAAGCTCAATATCAGTGTAATCACTCAGCAAATCGCCGGAGAAATAAAAGGCCAAAGGCGCAACGCTATTTTTCGGCATAAAGTAGCGAACCTGTAACCCCATTTTTTCGAAATATTTCTCAGTCAAAGAGGAATCATTTTGCTGATACTCTATGCCCAATACAGGGTGCTGGTTACCCGTCCGCTGATAAGTGTCCTTACTTGAGACGCTTAAGCAGATTACCGGTGACTTTTTAAAATTCTCTTTGTACTCAGCTGAGTTGACGAAATACTTGAATATGTTGCCGTGCAGGTCGCCAAAATCATCTGGAATGCTAAAACCAGGTTTGTTTTTGTTGTGCTCTAGCAGCAATACGCTGAAGTCATAATCTCGCACATAAGAAGAGAAGTTATTCCCGACAATGCCTTCAATCCGCTGGTGAGTTTTTTTATCAATAATGTTGGTTTTTAATATCTCAATCACTGGGAAGGTATTGCCATTGCCTTCAATGCTCATCTCGACAGAAATGATTTCAAGCTCGACAGAGTAACGATCGCCTTTTGGGTTGTCCCAATGCGCTAATGTATTGAAACGATTATCAATCATTGTCAATGTGTTGCGCAGATTCTCCTGGCGATTTTTTCCTCGGGCCAAATTAGCAAAATTGGTGGTAATACGCGTATTTTCAGAGGGGTTATAATCCTCATCGAAAAGGCTGCGCTTAATCGTAAATGTAAAGTCTCTGCTCATCGCGATGTTGCACCCTAAGTTCTGAGATGAAAACTGAATTGGCTTCTTGATTTCGTAGAAGTTACTGGTTTGTTCGCTCATCAGTCTTCATGTTGTCAATAAGTTAACGTTGCATATTTTATGCCAGAGCCATGGGACGAGTGAAAGCGACTAAATTTCATTACCACATGAGTCATCTTCATGATCTGAGCGCGACCGGTGCCGACAGGGTGCCAAAACGCCGGGCTCACAGATTTGCAATGGCATCCTGCGAGCAGAAACGGCTCACTGAACAGGCCTTGGGGTAGGGGATAAAGATGAGGTGGGGTGCTGATTGCCGAAGCGCTCGGTATCGCACCAGAGCAAATCAGGCCTTCGCGTGATAGCTGAGCTATTCCCGGCGCAGCCTGTTCCGGAATCTGCGCCGCATTTTGTTTATCCGGCTTGTCATAATCCTTTGAGCCGTAAGAATAGTTTTCTATCGTACGCCTCGTTACGTTAAGGAAAACGCCCTATGAATCTGACTAAAAATCGTGCACCACCCGCCGTTGATGTTATATTAAAATATAATATCCGGAGGTGCTTTATGTATACAACTCGCCTGAAAAAGGTTGGCGGATCCGTCATGCTGGCGGTTCCTCCTGCGGTGCTGAAAACGCTGGCGCTGTCGGCGGACAGTGAGGTTGGCATGACCATTGATAATGGCTGCCTGATTATTGAACCCCAGAAACGGCCCCGCTATTCGCTTGAGGAACTGCTGGCGCAGTGCGAACCGCATGCTGAAATAAGCGAGGAAGATCGGGAATGGATTGATACGCCGGCTGTGGGTAAGGAGATCCTGTAAATGGACAGAGGCGAAATCTGGCTCGTTTCACTTGATCCGACTGCCGGGCATGAGCAAAGCGGAAGCCGACCGGTCCTCATCGTATCGAAGGCATCGTTTAACAAGTTCACCCGGTTACCCGTTATTGTTCCTGTGACCAGCGGCGGAAACTTTGCCCGCATGGCGGGGTTTACCGTATCACTGGATGGCGCAGGGACGAAAACAACGGGTGTTATTCGTTGCGATCAGCCCAGAACCATTGATATGGGGGCTCGTAGCGGCAAACGACTGGAACGTATACCTGACAGTATCATGAACGAGGTGCTGGGTAGGCTGGAAGCTATTCTGACCTGAAGTTTTTAATTAAATAGAAAACCAAAAGCAAAACGCCCGCTTAAGTTTCCTTAAGCGGGCGTCTTTAATATGGCTCCTCTGACTGGGATCGCCTTTGCCAGCAAGTAGCTAATAATTAAGCTAAATCAGAAATTCCTTTCTGTCAAGACCACCAGAATGCCCCTTTCTTTGATTAATCTCTCGGTGGTAAATGCCTGCTATCACACCTGTGGTGATATCGGATATTTATGTTCGATATAATAATACTGTTAAGTTCTTTTATACTGTATTACTTAAAACACCCTCAAGAAATTCAAAGTAGGGGCTATGTTACTAATTCTAATGCTTACTCGGTCGTGAAACATCTAAAACGAAAACATCGATTAAACCACGGAGATCAACTGGTAACACTGCTTCAATACTGATTTTAAGTTCCTGAGCGGTTTTGATGACGTGGAGCTTGCGGCCTGCAACGGTCTCACTTTCTCCAAACCATATAACAAGAAAAATACCCTGCTGCTCGGCATCTGGGTGGATAGAATAACGGTCATAGAGTTGGGCTGACGCGGCAGAATATAAATCTCTGTGCCACTGGCCTTTGACTTCCGTAACCAGCAGCCGTCTTTTTCCACCAATCAACTTAGATGCCGTGAAGTCACTCCTGTTTTGACCTTTCAACTGATGCTCCGGTGTTATTGATATGCCCTGAGGTTCGAGTCTTAAATTGAGACGTTCAGCAATGATTTCCGTAGACTTTACCTCATCAAGGCGTTCATTTTTTTCATAGAAGCGATCTGCCGAGTTAAACTCCCCGCCATCAATCGCTTTCTGGAAATCATGAAGCTCCTGAAGAACTAACTGACGCAGGCCTTCAACAGTAACCACTGAATCACAATCCAGATGTTGGACTATTTCATCTGGCGTCGGTGGTTCAAAATCCCTAAGCGCTTTTTTCCTGAGCTGACCAGCATATATACTTTGCAACCCTTTGTGCTGGCTTGTGAGACGTGGGTCAGTAAGAAGGCGACCCAGTACAGGTATTGCATTGTCAGGAATATCTGATTCAATTGACCAAATTAAATCAGTCAAAAAGCGGTAGGCTTTTTCCTCTTCAGGGCTATCGCTGCCCCAATGACTTGGCAGTTCAACATGCGGCCATTGTTCAAAGAAAGCGTCTAAAATGGCTTCAACCTTAATTGAGGTAAGTTCCGGCCAGGCATGGTGCTCACTTCGGTTCATGCGCCCAGAGCGTTCATAAAAATGCAGTAAATTCTCTTTGTTAGATTTTAGCCATGCCCAATAAGTAGCTGTAATGCTCTCGAGAAAGTAGAACTCCCGCACCAGCCAGAATATTCGCTTGCGTTCAAAATCCTCATCTTCTGTCGGATTGGGCCAGCCTGACATTATCTCTGAGCAACGCTCTGCAATGATCTCTTTTAAATCATCACGATCGCCGTATTGAGCAGCAATTTCAAAAAGTGTATCTACTGAGCTAAGGGATAAATCAGTAAAACGACGAAGCCATTCAATGGAAAGTTTAGCGCGTGAATGACGAAAGACCTCTTCTCCACTTAACATCCAGATTTCAGGGTGAGTGCATGGCTGAGCGAGTTGGGGTTCTACGTACTGTCGGAGATATTTTTCAGCACTTCCACTATCAGGAAAAATGAGGCGGTCGATTTCAGTCTGTAACGCGTCACGTTCTTCCGTCGAAACTGAGTTGTATCCCATGTGAATGTTAGTTCTTAAGGCTGTAAGTAACTCAATATTGACACATTCAAGATTGCCTTCTGAACGTAGAATCTCCAGACAAGCTGCATATAAAATCATCACAGAATGTCTGCATTTTGATTCGCATTGCAGGGCCGCTAGTTCGTGAAGTGTGGGAACCTCGGGGGTAATAAAATCCAGACAATTTCGCAACGCAGTCCGAACCAGTTTCTCGTCACCAAACTCCAATTCAATATTTTCCGGATCCATGAGAATGAGTTTTGCAAAACGCAGCAGGCACCCCCAGTGACGACCTTGCTCTACAATCTCTCTGTTTTCATTAACAAATTTTATATTTCTGGTGTGGTTCTCCCGTTGCTTTTTGTCATGACGTTTCCTGCTTCGGCTATATCTGAATCTCCAGCACTGGTGTTCCTGCTCGGATAATTTCATTGCATTGTTGTATCTGGCCCATTCGCGCATAAATGTGGGTTTGGAAAGGGCGTGCTGACGCATTTGCGCCCGCAAGTCATCTGAGCCTTGTTCTTCCTTGTTTTTGTAACGTTGATGACTGACAAGGAAACTCGCCCACAGATCAACGTTATCTGTTTTAAACGCCAGATCGAGGAGAAATTTATAGTCATTCCGCCATAAATGAAGGCCTGAATGTGAGTGCAGGTGTCCGTCGAATTTTTCTACTCTTATGTTGAATATTTCTTTACGATCCGTTAATGGCCCGAATACATGAGCAATGATCCCCTGACGAAGAGTGTCATTTTCCCGAAGCACCTGTACCGATTTGCTTTGGTCGGGCTGGCATTGACGATGAAAATTGAGATTACCTGTCCATTGCCAGATCCTCACAGGATCAAACGGTGCTTGGGCTAATTCAAAATAGCGATCGACCATTGAACCGACGATCTTGCTTATTCCATTGCGACAATCACACTCATAGGATCTTTTCCCACAATGGCAATGAAGATTATGGGTTAATTCATCCAGAAGAAGTTCAAGAGTATGAGGTGAAAAACAGGAGATAAGATTTTTAATAAAATAACGAGAGCCAAGGACCCTTTCAAATTGTTCTTTGTGATCGGGATAGAGGTTCGCACAGATGCGTAAGAATCCAGAGAGATATTTGTGGTCAAACTGCTCTGGTCCTGTAACTTCGATGATGTTAGCTGCAATATTGAGTGAAATATTACTGGCTTCAAAAATTAAAATGGATAAAGCGCCAATGAAATCGTACTCTTTTACATTGAGTAAGCACCTGCTTGCTAACGTACGAATATGTTCAGACTCGTTGGATTTTAAAATAATCAGGCTCAATTCAGGTATCAACCGGTTATTAACCGGGGAGTCTGCCAGAAGTTCTAAAATTAAGTCACGTAAATGTCCCTCATCGCCCACCGCTAAAAGAGGTTTTATTTCTTCAACAACGTCTTGTGTGAAAAAACCGGCCGCGCTGAACCGTCGCCAGAAATCGCTCCGACGAAAGTAAGGATCTGCGGCTTCAATCTCTTTAAGTCGATGAAGAAGCTGTCGTTTCGATGAGCGTTCAAGTTGCGATGGATCGCCGTTTGCGAGTACTGCATAGGCGTCAATCTCAATAATGGCTCCCTGTACCGACCTGTTGCCTAATGCCGCCATCCATCCTAGCAGACCTCTCAACTCATCTCTGGCAGTACCGTTCGGTGCAATAACAGACAAGCACTTTGTTAAAGTGAGGTCATCCGCAGGATCGGCTATTCGTTTAATGAGATAATCCGCTGCGCAGTATTCAGCGACGATCTTGTGGACCGGGCGGTGCTGGTCTTCATTATCGCCGGGTTTGAAAAGCTGCGTTGACAATATGTCGTAACAGGCAGTACTGCCGTTAAACAACGCTGGCAGCATGGGATACATCCGATTTGTGGTCGTGTCGATGGTGCTGATGCCTTCTGCGCCCGACAACAGAAGTTTGGCATAAACCTCGGCAGAAAATGCAATCTTCTGTGCAACGGAAAGAGATACAGATGCTTTCGGGATACCTGGGTTGACTTCCTTGGCCAATCGTTCGACCGCTAAAGCAAAGATTGAACATTTGTCAGCAAATCGTCTGTCACTTTCTAAATAGGCATCGGTGAACATTTTCAGAAACTGAGGGTTTGGTAACAACATGTCTAAACTAAACCGAGTGACTTCGTTCTGGAATGCAAAGAAGTCTTCTGCTGGCGCATGGTGCTTAAAAATGGCGTGTTGTTCGTCTTGATCGAATTCTCTCAGTCTCATAATCATAGGGGAGACACCAAGAAATTTTTCAAAAATACTGGTGGAAGCCAGTCCCCACTCGCTTGACCTGCTCGACATGATTACGCGATTTGGCTTTGATGTTCTGGCGAGCGCAAGGAGTTTATGGATACCTGATTGATCGATTCTGGCGACTTCATCAACGGCGTCGATTATCAGTGAGCTATTTTCTTTATCTGCTCCCACATAAGCAAATACGCTGGCATTTAAGACAGGGGTGTTCAATTTCTGAGCGATGCTTTTCATCAGCTCTGTTTTCCCGCCGCCGGGTTCTGCTAACACAACGATGTGCGTTGATTCAGCCAGCAACTCTGTCTCTGTGTACGTCCTGTCACCATGCGTAAAATTACGTTCAAGATAGAAGATTGAATTCATAGTTACAAAATGCTTCGTGTTGGATAGCTCAAATATTCCAGCAGAAAGTAAAGCTGCGCCTGAGTTTTCTTGCTTCTGTCAGAGATAGTACGGCATTTTTTCTTTATTGGGGGGCTGTTTTATCAACTGCTGGACACATTATACAACTTATTGACATTCATCACATTCCGCAGCAACGATATGCTGTCTAGCAGACATTAGATCTTTCCCGTTAGGGTGGCCTTGTCTCCGGAGTTTTTATTTTCTGCGATATGCTTCCTGAACCCTTCGCTTGCTATTATTGGCTAACTGCCACATTAGTTGATCAGTCAACTAGGCTTCCCTTTGTTGTACACATCATCAGAGGCAGAAACTTTACTCACGCAACGGGTTTTGCCAGCTTCGCTGGTGGATGCAAGATATAAAAACGGGAGTTATTTGCTTTGAGCAGCCCAGAGTCATTGATATGAAAACTTCTAGTAGCAAGCGTCCAGGGCATACCTGATGCTATCGTGAATGAAGTGCTGGTCATATAGCGAGCCATTTTGAACCAACAATCTTGATGTGATTGAAAACTCAGAAAAGCAAAACGCCCGCTTAAGTTTCCTTAAGCGGGCGTCTTTAATATGGCTCCTCTGACTGGACTCGAACCAGTGACATACGGATTAACAGTCCGCCGTTCTACCGACTGAACTACAGAGGAATCGTGTGAACGGGGCGAATAATAGCGGGGTGGTGCGGGCTTGTAAAGCCTGAAAACGCCTTGCCGTTTCGTTTGCTGCAAGATTATTCAACCTGCTGCTTTTTATGGCTTTTATTGATGCTCTGCTGCGCAATGGTTCAGGGGCGGCCACGGGCTGTGCTCCGCGTGCTTCACGCTGGTGCAAACCTTCTCCGTTCTGGGTCTTCCAATTCTGGGGGCTTAGCAATCATCAGCATCATTTTTTCTTATTTTTCCGGCAATTAGTTAACGGTTTCTCTTATTTCGTCGCTCTGGCCCGGATCTTGCTGCCGTTTTGTCAACGCAGTTCAGCGGCATGACGGAGGCAATATGAATTTCAGACGTCTGAAGTATTTCGTGAAAATCGTCGATATCGGCAGCCTGACCCAGGCGGCAGAGGTGCTGCATATCGCCCAGCCGGCACTCAGTCAGCAGTTGGCCACCCTGGAAGGGGAGCTGAAACAGCAACTGCTGATCCGCACCAAGCGCGGCGTGATGCCGACCGAGGCTGGAAACATCCTGTATGCTCATGCCCAGACCATTTTGCGCCAGTGCGAACAGGCGCAGAGTGCGGTCAACAGCGCCGGGCAGGCGATGAGCGGTCAGGTGTCCGTCGGGCTGGCGCCGGGCAGCCTGGCGTCGCAGTTGGCGCTGCCGCTGCTGCAGGCGGTGCGCGATCAGCATCCGGGTATCTTACTCAGTCTGAATGAGAACATCGGCTCTACGCTCGCCGGACAGGTTGCCGGCCAAAGCCTGGATATGGCGGTGATCTACGGTGCCAAAATGCCTGCGGGCCTTCAGGCCACCTCGCTGATGCGAGAAGATCTCTATCTGGTGGCGACGCGTGCGGTACCGAATCCCGGCAACAGCGTTGATCTGCTGGACGTTGCGCGCCTGAATCTGTTCCTGCCGCGCGAAGGTGATGTGGTACGAACTCAGGTGGATGAAGCCATGGCAGTGCGCAAGCTGGCCGCCAATGTGATTGGCGAAATCGAGTCCTCCGGCACCTTGAGCGCGGCCATCGCCAGCGGCCTGGGGGCCACCATTTTACCCGAGTCGGTGGCGCGGGCGATGATAGGGCCTGCCAAGGCCTGGATGGCTCGAATCAATGTTCCGTCGCTTAGCGTACCGCTGTCGCTGTGCATCTCCGCCGAGCACTCCCTGTCGGCGCCGGCGTTGGCCGTGAAAGATATCCTGCTGTCGATCGCCGCCAGCCGCAGTCAGGAAAAACGCGTGTTGGCGTTGGTACAATAAATCACGCCAGGCTTTCCCGCTTGATCTCGGCGATGGCGGGGGCCGCCGCTAGCGGTTTTGGCGCCGGTGGCGTTGGGTTTTCCTCTGGCTGCGACAGCGCCAGTGAGAAGCCGAAGGTGTTGACGCCATCGAGACTGTGGACGAAGGCTTCCCCCTGGTGCATGAGCGCAATGGCGCGGACGATGGACAGCCCCAGCCCGTGGTGCATGTCGCTGCGAACGCGCGAAGAGTCGACGCGATAGAAGCGTTCAAACAGTCGGCTCAGGTGCTCGGGGGCGATGGTTTCGCCCTGGTTGGCGACGGCGACGACGGCAAATCCCCGCTGCTCCTGCAGCAGTACAGAAACGGCGCTGCCCGCGACGGCGTGGCGCGCACTGTTTTCAAGCAGGTTAGCCAGCGCACGATGGAACAGCCGCCGGTCAACCTGCGCCCGCACCTCTCCGGAAATCTCAATGGTCAAATCGTTTTCCATAAAAGAAGGTTCGACGTATTCCGCCGTTTTCAGAGATTCTTCCCGCAGCGACACTTCGCTCAGTTGGGTGGCGTATTGCCCGGCCTGAGCGTGGGACAGGAACAGCATGTCGTTGACGATGGAGGTCATGCGTTCCAGCTCTTCCAGGTTCGACTGCAGCAGTTCTTCCAGTTCCTGAACGCTGCGTTCGCGAGCCAGCGCCAACTGGGTTTGACCAATCAGATTGGTGAGCGGGGTGCGCAACTCATGCGCCACGTCGGCGTTAAAGCTCTCCAACTGCCGCCAGGCCACTTCCTGGCGTGCCAGTACGCCATTGAAAGACTCCGCCAGGTTGCGCAGTTCCGCCGGCAAGGTGGCGCTGTCCAGCCGCTGGCCGGTAGTGCCGGGCACCAGACGGTGCGCCTGTTCACTGAGATTGAGCACCGGCCGCATACCGAAGCGCGATATGGCGTAGCCCAGCAGGGCTGCCAGCCCAATCCCCAGCAGCGAAATCACCACCAGCGCCTGGGTGAATTCTCTCAGCGTGCCCATATAGGGGGCAGAATCAATTGCCACCACATAGCGCACCTCTGGGCGAGCGCCCAGCGGCGGCAGCGTCGCGATCAGCATATACAACGGGCAATCGCCGTCAGGATTGGCGGCAGTGGCGAAACCGTCCGGCAGTTTTGACCAGTGGGTACCCGGCGGGGGAGCACCGCCGAAGCGGTAGCGCGGATCCTCGCTGATCACCCAATATTTCACCTGGTTGCCTTCGCTGTTGGACAGGGTATTGAGCTTTTGTTGCACCATTGGCCAGTCGCGCGCGGTCCCTTTGGCTTCGATATAGGGGGAGATCAGCGAATGGCGAAAGTGCAGCTCGTTGTGCATCTGGTTTTGCAACGAGGTCAGCAGTGAACTGCGCAGAAACAGCGCCAGTACCAGCATGATCAGCGCCATGGTCAGCGCGAACATCAATGCCATACGGCTGGAAATGGAAATTTTCATCAGGCGGTTATCCGTGGCGCATCGCGATGCTGCGGACGATTTTCCAGCACGTAGCCCATGCCACGCACCGTGTGCAGCAGTTTTTGCGGATAGGGGGAGTCGATTTTGGCGCGCAGTCGCTTAATCGCCACTTCAACCACGTTGGCGTCGCTGTCGAAGTTCATGTCCCAAACCTGCTCGGCGATCATCATTTTGGACAGTATTTCCCCCTGATGACGCGCCAACAGGCTGAGCAGGGCAAATTCTTTGGCGGTCAGATCGATACGCTCCCCGCCACGGGTCACTCGCCGCGCCAGCAGATCCACGTGCAGATCGTCGATTTGCAGTTGGGTGACGTCAATGCCGTCGCTGGTGCGGCGGCGCAGTAACGCCTGGATGCGGGCGACCAGTTCAATCAGCGAGAACGGCTTGGGCAGATAATCATCCGCCCCGTGGCGCAGGCCCTTGACGCGTTCATCAACCGAACCGCGGGCAGACAGCATCAACACTGGCGTTTGTTTGCTGGCGCGCAGGCCTTCCAATACCGCATAGCCGTCTTTGCCTGGCAGCATCACATCCAGGATCACCGCGTCATAGTCCTGTTGCACCGCCAGGTGCAAGCCCTCAATGCCGTCGCCGGCGACGTCTACGGTGTAGCCCAGTTCGCTCAGTGCGCGGTTAACGTAGGACGAGGTTTTCTCTTCGTCCTCAACCAACAGTAATCGCATGGCCACTCCCGTCATTATCACCTGATGATTAATTAATCATGAAACCCGCCACCTTGCCACAAGACATCATGTTCAGTGATGAGTTTATGACAGCCATGCGGTCGTGAAGCTGACGGCTGGCTGACATTCTTGTCAGCTAACGCCGCCGCCGGACAAAAAACGCGTTAACTGACACGAATGTTATCTGCGGGTCACGTTGAGGTCAGTTTGCCGCTCGTACAGTAACCTTTGGCCGCTTTGTGGCGCGCCGCGCAACCCTTGACCCAGCACCTAAAAGGATACGGACTCATGAGCCTCAAAATCGCCTCTCTTGCTGTCGGCGTGGTGGTGGTCGCTACTTCGCTTTCCCTGTGGCTGGTGGTGGCCGCTCGCGATACGCCCCCTGCTGCACCGCCGCCACCGCCACGGGTCGGGGTGGTAACGCTGAAAAGCGAACCTATACCCCTGACCAGTGAGCTGCCGGGACGGGTTGCCGCCTTTCGCAATGCGGAAGTGCGGCCACAGGTCGGGGGCATAGTGCAAAAGCGCCTGTTTACCGAAGGGGAAGAGGTCAAGGCGCAGCAACCGCTTTACCAAATCGACCCGGGGCTGTTTCAGGCGGAATACGATCGCAGCAATGCGGCCTTGGCGCGAACGCGGGCGCAGCTGCGTACCGCCGCGTTGTTGATTCAACGTTACCGGCCGCTGGCAGAGAGCCGGGCCATCAGTCGTCAGGTGTATGACGACGCCGTTGCCGCCCATCAGCAGGCGGTGGCCGACGTGCAGTCCGCGGAGGCGCAGTTGGAAACGGCACGTATCAATCTGGTTTATACCCGGGTGCTGTCACCCATAGACGGCATTATCGGACGTTCGCTGGTGACCGAAGGGGCGCTGGTGACGGCGCAGCAGGCCGAGGCGGTGGCGGCGGTGCAGCAGATAGACCCGATTTATGTGGACGTGACCCAGTCCAGCGTCCAACTTTTGCGGTTGAGAAATGCACTGGAAAGCGGCGCGGTTGCGCAGGCCGACGGCCCGCAGTCTGCGGCGGTTACCCTGACGCTGGAAGACGGCTCACGCTATGCCCACGGCGGCAAATTGCAATTTTCAGAAATCACGGTGGATCGTTCCACCGGCTCGGTAGTGTTGCGCGCGGTATTCCCCAATCCGGAACGCAAGCTGCTGCCGGGCATGTTTGTGCGAGCCCGGTTGTTAGAGGGCATGGCGGCGCAAGGGGGGCTGCTGGTGCCGCAGCGAGGCATTACCCGCAATCCGCGCGGTGAGGCTACCGCCCTGGTGGTGAACGAGGCGGGCAAGGTTGAGCTGCGCGAACTGACCACCGAACGGGCGATGGGGGACAGTTGGCTGGTGTCGACCGGGCTGACGGCGGGCGATCGGGTGATTGTCGAAGGCGTGCAGCAGGTCAGCCCCGGCGCACAGGTCAATGCGGTGGAGTGGGCTCCGGCTGCCACCACGCTGTTAAGCAGCACTCGCAAGGAGCCGGCGCATGGCTAAATTCTTTATCGAGCGCCCGGTGTTTGCCTGGGTGCTGGCCATCATCATGATGCTGTGTGGCCTGCTGTCGATTGCCAATCTGCCGGTGGCGCAGTACCCAAGCATCGCACCGCCCACCGTCAGCATTCAGGTCAACTATCCTGGTGCCTCGGCGAAGACGGTGCAGGATACGGTGGTGCAGGTAATTGAACAGCAGATGAACGGTCTCGACAATCTGCAATACATTTCTTCCGAAAGTAATTCCGACGGCAGCATGAGCATTGCCTTGACCTTTGCGCAGGGCACCGATGCCGACACCGCTCAGGTACAGGTACAAAACAAGCTGGCGCTGGCACAGCCGCTGTTGCCGCTGGAGGTACAGCAGCAGGGGATCCGCGTCACCAAGTCCACCGCCAACTTTATGATGGTGATGGCGTTTGTCTCGACGAATGGCAGCATGACCCGGCAAGATCTGGCGGATTATGTCGCCTCCTATGTTCAGGATCCGATCAGCCGCACCAACGGCGTGGGGGACTTCCAATTGTTCGGTGCGCCTTATGCGATGCGCATCTGGCTGGATCCTGCTGCTTTGGTGAACTACAGCCTGACTGCCACCGACGTCAGCAATGCGATTCAGGAGCAGAACGTTGAGGTTTCATCCGGTCAGTTGGGGGGACAACCGGCGTTGCCCGGCCAGGAACTGAATGCCACGGTGATTGGCCCCTCACGCTTGCAGACCCCGGAGGAGTTCGGCCAAATCCTGCTGAAAACCGATCCTGACGGTTCGCGGGTTCGCCTGGCCGACGTGGCGCGCATTGAGCTGGGCGCGCAGAACTACGCGATTGATAGCTACTACAACGGTAATGCGGCGGTGGGGCTGGGCGTGCGTCTGGCAACCGGTGCCAATGCGTTGCAAACCGCGCAGGCGGTGCGTGCCACGCTGGCGGAGCTGAAACCCTTCTTCCCGCCGGGAATGGAAGCCGTGGACGCCTATGACACCATTCCGTTTATCAGTCTGTCGATTGAAAACGTGGTGCGTACGCTGGTGGAGGCGGTTGTGCTGGTGTTTGCGGTGATGTACCTGTTTTTGCAGAACTTCCGGGCGACGCTAATCCCGACCCTGGCGGTGCCGGTGGTGCTGCTGGGGACCTTTGGCGTGCTGGCGGCCTTCGGTTACTCAATCAATACGTTGACCATGTTTGGCATGGTGCTGGCGATTGGCCTGCTGGTGGATGACGCCATCGTGGTGGTGGAAAACGTCGAGCGGCTGATGCACGAAGAGGGCCTGTCGCCGAAGCAGGCGACCCGTAAATCGATGGACCAAATCACCGGCGCCTTGATAGGCATCGCCATGGTGCTGTCGGCGGTATTTGTGCCGATGGCGTTTTTTGGCGGGTCGACCGGTGTGATCTACCGGCAGTTCTCCATCACCATTGTCTCTTCGATGGTGCTGTCGGTGATGGTGGCGGTGGTGTTTACACCGGCGCTGTGCGCTACGCTGCTCAAGCCGGTAAAGCCGGGAGAGCATGCCGCACGCAAAGGTTTCTTTGGCTGGTTTAACCGCCGCGTCGAGTGGGCCAACCGCAGTTACGCGGCTTCGGTAATGCGCGGTCTGGGCCACCCGCGTCGGCTGATGCTGATTTATCTGGTGATTGCCATTGCTACCGGCTGGCTGTTTACCCGCATTCCGACCTCGTTCCTGCCGCAGGAAGATCAAGGCATGTTGTTCGCGCAGGTGCAGGCACCGGCCGGAGCCACCGCAGAACGGACGCAGGCTACCTTGCGCGGTGCCACGGAGTACCTGTTGAAAATGGAGAAGGACAGCGTGCGTTCGGTGTTCGCCATCTCCGGGTTTAACTTCGGCGGGCGCGGGCAGAACGTCGGCACCCTGTTCATTCGCCTGCATGACTGGGACCAAAGACCGGACGCCTCGCAAAAGGCCGACGCGGTCGCTGCTCGCCTCAACGCCATGTTCGCACGCGACTTTCGCGATACCCGTATCTTTGTGGTTTCCCCCCCGGCCGTGCGCGAGTTGGGCAACGTGGCGGGCTTTAACTTCCAACTGATGGATCGTGGCGGCATTGGGCATCAGCAACTGCTGGCGGCGCGCGACAGGTTCCTCGCCGCTGCCCGGCAGAGCCCGGTGTTGAACAACGTGCGTGCCAACGGTCTGGAGGATGCTCCCCAGTATGAACTGCTGATCGACCGTGAAAAGGCGCGGGCGCTCAGCGTGCCGATCACGGAAATTAACCGCACGCTGTCGCTGGCCTGGGGCTCGGGTTATGTGAACGACTTTATCGATCGCGGTCGGGTTAAGCGGGTTTATGTACAGGGAGATGCCTCGTCGCGCATGCTGCCACAGGATCTTGATCAGTGGTTTGTGCGTAACGACAACGGCGATATGGTGCCGTTCTCCGCCTTTGCCACCGCCGAATGGACCTACGGCGCACAAAAGCTCAATCGGTACAACGGCGCACCCTCGTTTAACCTGCAGGGCGAACCGGCGGTAGGTTTCAGCTCCGGCGACGCGATGGCGGAAATGGAACGCATTGCCGCCACCATGCCGCCTGGCGTGGGATACGACTGGACCGGACTGTCGTTTGAAGAACGGTTGTCCGGCGCCCAGGCACCGGCACTCTATGCAATTTCACTTCTGGTGGTGTTTCTGTGCTTGGCGGCGCTGTATGAAAGCTGGAGCGTCCCCAGCGCGGTGATGCTGGTGGTGCCGCTCGGGGTGATTGGCGCGGTGGTGGCTACGTTGCTGCGTGGGCTGGCCAACGACGTTTATTTCCAGGTGGGGTTGCTGACCACCGTCGGGCTGGCGGCCAAAAACGCCATTCTGATCGTGGAGTTCGCCAAGGCGCACTTCGAAGCCGGAGCCAGTCCGGTGGAGGCGGCGGTGCAGGCCGCCAGACAGCGGCTGCGGCCGATCCTGATGACTTCGCTGGCGTTTATTCTCGGCGTGGTGCCGCTGGTCATTGCCAGTGGGGCGGGCTCCGGCAGTCAGAATGCCATCGGCACCGGGGTGATCGGCGGCATGCTGACCAGCACCTTCCTGGCCATTTTCTTCGTACCGGCGTTCTTCGTCATCATGCTGCGGCTGTTTCGGGTCAAGCGGCTCAGCGAACGCCGCCGGGTGGAGGATGAAGCGGAGCTAAGCGCTCCGGCACCGGGAGCCGAGCCATGATAAAACTTTTGGCTATCATGCTGACCACCGCCGCCCTGACGGGCTGTTCGTTGACGCCGGACTATCAGCGCCCCGATGCACCGGTAGCGCCCACGTATCCGGATTATGGCGTCGCGCAGGTCGACGGAATGACAGCGGCTATCGGCTGGCGTGAATTTTACCGCGATCCGCTGCTGCAAACGCTGATTACGCAAGCGCTGGCGAATAACCGTGACTTGCGCATTGCGGCGTTGAACGTGGAGGCGGCTCGCGCCAGCTACCGCATTCAACGGGCGGATACGCTGCCCACCCTGGCGGCGCAGGGCAGTGGCTCGGTACAGCGTACGCCGGGCAGTCTGTCCACCGGCGGACAGTCTGCGGTGGGGCGCAGCTATCAGGTCGGGGGGGCGCTGTCGTGGGAGCTGGATCTGTTCGGGCGCCTTCGCAGCCTTAACCAGCAGGCGTTGGAATTGTATCTGGCACAGGATGAAACCCGGGCCGCCGCGCAACTGGCGCTGATCGCCGAAACCGCCAACGCTTATCTTACGCTGCGTGCCGATAGCGAACTTCTGGCGCTGGCGCAGGAAACGCTGAGCTCACAGCAGGCGGCCTTTGGGCTGGTAGAACAAAGCTTCCAGCTCGGTGTGGCGACCGAACTGGATCGCAGCCAGGCGGAAGTT
This sequence comes from Serratia liquefaciens, assembly GCA_012719855.1. Classification (GTDB taxonomy): domain Bacteria; phylum Pseudomonadota; class Gammaproteobacteria; order Enterobacterales; family Enterobacteriaceae; genus Serratia; species Serratia liquefaciens_A. The sequence continues at coordinate 85,361 of JAAXZN010000059.1, forward strand.
GGGGTACGGACGGCGCAGCGCGATTTGGCCCAGTATCGGCGTCAGGTTCGTCAGGACAACAATGCCCTGACGCTGTTGGTTGGGCAGCCGTTGGACAAGGAGACGAGCGCGCGTCTGGAGCAGGCCAACACCTTGCCGGACGACCTGTTGCCGGAAACCATCCCGGCCGGTCTGCCGGCAGATTTGCTGACCCGGCGGCCGGATATCCGAGCGGCAGAGCATCAACTGCGCGCCGCCAATGCCAATATCGGCGCGGCGCGGGCGGCATTCTTTCCGACCCTCAGCCTGACCGGTTTCGGCGGCACGGCCAGCGCCGGCCTGGACGATTTATTTTCTGCCGGTTCCGGTGCCTGGAGTTTTGCGCCGCAGCTCTCGCTGCCTATCTTTTCAGGCGGCTCTTTGCGTGCGGGATTGGATCTGGCGGAGGTGCAAAAACGCATCGAGGTGGCGCGTTATGAGCAGGCGATACAGCAAGGGTTTCGCGAAACCGCCGATGCGCTGGCCGGTCGCGACACGCTGGATGAGCAAATCCGGGCGCAAACTCAGTTGGTGGCGGCCAATCAACGCGCTTACAGCCTGTCGCAGCAGCGTTTTCAGCAGGGCGTGGATAACTACCTGAACGTGCTGGATTCCCAGCGTTCCCTGTACGCGGCGCAGCAGGTGTTGGTGGATACGCGCCTGGCACGATTAACCAATCTCGTCGATCTTTACCGTGCGTTGGGCGGAGGATGGCGGGAGTAACGGTTTTGGCAACAGGCGCGGGGTTCACCGCGCCTGAAGGGGCTGGGTTAACTGAGCTGGTAACGGCTGTCCGGCCGTGCGGCCGCCGGCAAATCCGTTTCGTCGTTCATTTCGCGCAGGTTGATCTCAATGGCGTTGCACATGGCATTGAGCGGCAGGTCATTGGCGGCGGTGCCGAACGGATCTTCCAGTTCTTCCGCCAGCGAGTCCAGCGAGATGAAGGTGTAGGAGATAAACACCGACACCAGCGGCGTCATGTAATGCAGATCCGGCACCAGCGCGAAAGGCAGCAGGGTGCAGAGCAGGTAGACCGTACGATGAACGATCAGGCTGTAGGCAAAGGGGATCGGCGTATTGGCGATGCGTTCGCAGCCACCGAGGATCTCCGACAGCCGGTTGAGATTTTGGTCGATGCTGTGAAACAGCATATCCGACAGCTGTGCCGATTGTCGTTTTTCGCCCAGCCATTGGCCCATCATCAACAGCAGCCGGTTGCAGGGTGAAGCACTGTTTTCAATGGGCCGCAAATCGACGTCGGGCAGCAGGCGCTGCAGGTCCGCGCGGCTGTCGGTGCCACGCAGCTGGTGTTTCAGGCAGTAGCTGAAGGCGATCAGCAGGGCGGCAAACTCGCGCGCCGCCTGATCCTGCTGCGGCAGCAGGCTTTTTATCTGACGCAGCAGCGAGCGCTGAACGATCAGCAGGCTGCCCCACAGCAACCGGGCTTCGGTGAAGCGCGCATAGCTGACGCTGTTGCGAAAACCGAGGAAGATAGCGATCGCTACACCCAGCAGGCTGAAAGGCGCCAGGGTCAGTTTGACACCCAGATGTTCGTACCACTGGAAGCACAGCACGGCGACGATGGACATTGCCACGTTAAGGCTGAGGCGGAACAGAATTTTGGATAGCACCGAACCGTGCCAGACGAAGAGCCGCCTGAACCAGTGTTGCTGAGGTCTGACAATCATATGTGTGCTGATGACTGGGGAATGAGAGCCGCTGTTGTAACAGATTTGCGGTCGGTACATCAACGTTCTGAGTATGAAAAGTTAAAAAGCCCGCCGAAGCGGGCCCAAAGCCTTCGCCATCAGCGGAACGGCGGCTCGTTAAAGGTGCGCAACTTGCGCGAATGCAGGCGATCGCCCTCGGCGCGCAGCAGGTCGATAGCGCAGATACCGATCTGCAAGTGTTCCGAAATCGCCCCTTCATAAAAGCGGTTGGCCTGGCCGGGCAGCTTGATTTCACCGTGCAGCGGTTTGTCGGACACGCACAGCAGCGTGCCGTAAGGCACCCGGAAACGGTACCCCTGAGCGGCGATGGTGGCGCTTTCCATATCCACCGCGACGGCGCGGCTGAGGTTGAATCGCAGCGCCGAAGCGGAATAGCGCAGCTCCCAGTTGCGATCGTCGGTGGTGACCACGGTGCCGGTGCGCAGGCGTTGTTTTACCTCTTCGCCGGGCATGCCGCTGACCATTTTGGTGGCGTCATACAGCGCACGCTGTACTTCGGCAATGCTGGGGATCGGGATATCCGGCGGCAGTACCGAGTCGAGCACGTGATCGTCACGCAGGTAGGCGTGCGCCAGCACGTAGTCGCCAATCGACTGGCTTTCGCGCAGGCCGCCGCAGTGGCCGATCATCAGCCAGGCGCTGGGGCGCAGCACCGCCAGATGGTCGCAGATGGTTTTGGCGTTGGAGGGGCCGACGCCGATATTGATCAGCGTGATGCCCTGGCCGGTGCGCGAGATCAGGTGGTAGGCCGGCATCTGGTGATTTTTCCAGGCCAGGTCGGAGACCGCCTGATCCGGTGCGGTGGTTTCCGGCGTGATATAGATGCCGCCGGCGCTCGACAGCGCAATATAAGGGCTGGCCGGGTCGGCTATTTCGGCGCACGCCCAGCGGACAAACTCATCCACATAGCGGGTGTAGTTGGTGAACAGCACGAAGGGCTGAAAATGCTCCACCGGGGTGCCGGTGTAGTGCCGCAACCGCGCCAGCGAAAAGTCGGCGCGCAGGGCGTCGAAGTGCGAAAGCGGGAAGGTGCTGGTGGCGTGAAACAGGCCATCGGCGGTCTCGTCGCCAATTTGCGCCAGCTCGGTGGTGGGGAAATGCTGCGCCAGGCTGGCGCTCATCGACCGATCCAGCATCAGGTTTGAACCGTCGATCACGTAAGGGAAAGGAATTTCCTGCTGTGACGGCCGCACTTCAATATGCGCATCGTACTCCCCGGCCAGCATGGTCAACTGCTCGGTCAGATAATGGCGGAACAGGTGCGGGCGGGTGATGGTGGTGGTGTAGCAACCGGTGTGGGTGAAGCGGCCATAGGCGCGGGTTTTTGTTTGACCGGGCGATTTTCCATCCCAACTGACGCGCAGCTCAGGGTAAACAAATAGCCCTGCCGCGCGGGTCTGCGCGTCGGGCAGACCACCGTGGCTGATAAAGTCACCGACCGCCTGGCGTAGCGCCTCAACCGAGGCGATATACAGCGCTTCCAGTTGTTCGACTGCCTGAGCGGGGGTGAGACCGGTGCCGGATTGCTGACTGCTCATACTCTCTCCTTGGTTCTCCCGGCTATGCGGCGGGGAGGCATACGGATGCCGATGTCAATTCACAGCAACAGGTTAGCCGAAGATGGGCGCAAAAGCTTTGGAGAAACGGCAGGGGGCGAATAAATTCGCCCCGAATAACGCGGACGCTGCATGCAGCGCCATGATCAGGAGGCCGGGGCAGCCTGCTCCACTTTCAGCGAGACCAGGCCAATACCCAGTTTCTTCGGCACAAAACCGCCGCTGGCGGCTTCTTGTGGCTCCGTGGGGGCCGGAGGCGTGATGCTGATGTTTCTGGCGCCGGCAGGGTTGTCGAAGCGCAGCGTCACGGTGGTGTCCTGTTCGCTGAGCGTCACAAACTGTTCCTGACTGCCTACGCGCACCGAGATAGGTTCGCCGACGTTTTTACCGTAGGCACGGGCGCGCAGAACCAGATCGAATGCAGATGGCAGCGGATCGACGTAATCAATATTCACCGTCGGCGCCAGGTTGGCGTCAGACCAACGGCCCCAGTCCTCGACGCTGGAAACGCCGGTGATCGCCTTCACCTGTTCCGGCATGCCCGGCAGCATAAAGGCGATGGCGTCCGCGCGATATTTAACGGCGGCGTCGTCCACTTTCAGTTTGTCGACGGCGCTTTGGAAAGCGGCAATGCTATCGTTTGGCGGACGCTCAAAGTCTATTTTGCCGCGATAGCTGCCCCCTTTGGCCTGCACGATGTGCGGAGGGGCGGCCAGGCTGCCCGACGCGACGCAGGTGTCGGTGCTTAACGCCAGTTCAGGTGACCACACCCGACCGATTTCATAACACTTGTCGACCCAGACGAATTTCTCGCCTGCGCCCAGCCCGGCAAGCTGTTTTTTCAGCGGCGTGGACAGGTAGACGTTAAACATCGGCTCAATTTTGTTGTCCGTCACCTTCAGAATAAACGGCACCTTAAAGGTGATGCCGGAGAAGGTAAAGCGGTTGCCCCGATCGTCGAGACTGTAGTTTGTGATGCTGTTCGGGAAGCCCCACTGTTTCACCACCGCTGGCTTCCAGGCGTTGATTTTTTCGTCGATGTTCAAGAACAAAGTCGCCAACGTCGGGCTGGACAGGCTGCTGCGGCCGAGGCCAATGTAGTTATCGCCGCCCATCACGTCCAACACGGTGGCGCCGTTGTCCAGCGTGCTGCGCTTCTCATTGTGCAGCGCGGTCTGCGGGCGGGTACCGTCGATGATAAAGAACAGGTTGCGGCGTTTCTGCCTAGTCAGGATGTCATAGGCGGTGTTGTTCATCGCCAGATGGTCCGAAGACACCACGATAACGGTATTTTTGAAGTACTCGGACGCCTTGATTTTGTCGATCAGCGCGGCGATATGCTGTTGGCTGCAGGCCACTGCGCTCAGCGAACGGTTTTCTTTATTCTGCCAACGGAACGACTTTTTGCTGCAGCTGGCGGAGATAAAACCGTCCGGATGATGGGTGTCCACGGTCAAGGCAAACAGCGAGAACTTTTTGTTCTGCTTCGACAGCTCGACAAACTTGTCGAACACCACGTCCAGCACGGTATCGTCGTACCAGCCCCAGTCATTTTTGTAGCCGGGGTCGCTGACCTGGTCGCGCAGTTCCTTAAAACCGTAGGCATGGTCAAAGCCGTGCGATTTCAGGAAGGTATCTTTGCCGGCGAAGGCCAGCTCGGCACCCTGATAGAAGTAGTTGTCGTAACCGGCGGATTTCAGTACGTCACCCAGGCAGACGTTTTCCGGGTAAAAGGTGGATACCGCGCTGGAGGCGTTGCCGTCAAAGGGCGCAAACAGCGGGATACCGCACTGCGAAGACACCATTCCGGCAATGGTGTAACCGGTGCCGGGCAGCTGTTGGGTATTGCTGAAGTCGATGCTGTTCTCGCGGTGCTGGTTCAGTTCCTCGGCCAGGCCGGGGAAGGTCTGCTGATCGAAATAGGTTCTCTCCAGGCTTTCGGCATAGATATACACCAGGTTTGGCGCTTTGCCCTGTACGGTTTTCTTCGGCGCTTTGTAATAGGTGTCAAAGTCGGCGGTATCGCCGCTGATTTGGCTTTTAACCAGCAGCGAAATGTCCTGAAAGGCCGGGGTGGTGCCGACGGAAAACAGCGCCAGCAGCACGGCGACCAGGCTGTAAACCACGCTGCTGCTTTTGGCTTTGCGCCGCACCAGACTCCAGGTCAATACGGTGAAGATCAACGCCAGCACCGCCAGCAGGCCGACAAACGGCAGCAGGTATTTGCCGACGCCGGCGCCCTTCAGGCTGCTGGTGAGGGTGTAGATCACCGCATCGGTAATGCCGTCACCGGTAAAGTAGTTGCTGGCGATCAGCACCACGTTGAGGATCAGATAGCTGCCCAGCAGCGTCAGCAGGGTGGCCAGCCACCAGCGGTTGGCGGCGGCACGGGTGCGGTAGATTAAAATTGAGGCTAAAAAAAGTGCAAACGAGATTAATGCTGAAACCATCCACCGTACCCTGTCTGATTAAAAAGGAAATCTTAACTGCCCTGGCAAACGCCGCCGACCCCAGCACGACGCGAAAGAGGAAGGGTATAGCGCATTGAAAGCGCCAGGGTCAATGCGTGTTTGCGCTGCCCAGGCGCGGCAGGGTGCGATCGGTCGTTTTTGTGACAATAGTGTGACATGAATCACGCCGATGAGGTGAAAAGCGGCTGAATGTTGCTCATCCGACGTTTGGCTCTAGCCTTGATGGAGAGCGTCGACGAAACACCTACACCCTTTTTTCAGGAGAAAGCCATGCAGAGCATTCCCGCCGCCGTACTCGATGATTTGGCCCCGCAGGGGATCTTGCGTGCGGCCATCAATCTGGGCAACCCGGTGTTGGCGCAGAAGGGGCCAGACGGCGAACCTCAGGGGGTTTCCGTGACGCTGGCCCGCGCATTGGCCCGCGAGTTGGGCGTGGCGCTGGAGTTGGTGACCTATGATGCGGCAGGCAAGGTTTTTACCGCGCTGGAAACCGGAGACTGGAATATCGCCTTTATGGCCATCGAACCGGTGAGGGCGGCACAAATTGCGTTCAGTGCGCCTTATGCGATCATTGAGGGGACCTATCTGGTGGCCCGGGCGTCTCCCTGGCAGCAGGTTGCCGAACTCGACCGGCCCGAGGTGCGCATTGCCGTAGGCCAGGGAGCAGCTTACGATCTGTACCTGTCGCGAACCTTAAAGCAGGCGCAACTGGTGCGTGCCGATACCTCCGCCGACGCGATAGCTTTGTTTCTCGAGCAGGGGTTGGATGCGGCCGCAGGCGTGCGTCAGCCGTTGCTGGCCGCCTCGGCGGAAAATCCGGGGTATCGGGTGCTGGCTGGGCATTTCACCGCTATCCAGCAGGCGATGGCGGTTCCGCGACAAAAAGCGTCGGGGGCGGCCTATGTGCGTGATTTTGTGGAGTGGTGCAAGGCAAGCGGTCTGGTGTTGCAGGCTTTGCAACGCAGCGGTCAGGGGGATGTTACCGTCGCGCCTTCTGCCTGAGGGGGGAATGGCAGGGGCGCTGCATACTGCGCCCCCGATAAAGCGAACAACGTTTAATGCAGCTCCACCGCGTACTGTTCCACCGGAGTGATTTTCTTGATCAGCTTGTTGTCGAACAGGAACTGTTCGTAAGCCTGGTAGCGGGCCTTGTCCAGCCTGGCCGGATCGGTTGCGAACAGCGGCAGGCTGGCTTGCCAGGCCTGTTTGTTCAGCTCGGTATTGAGTTCCGGATGGGCTTTGGCGAACGCCAGCCAGCTTTCCTGCGGGTGGGCGTGCAGGTAGTCGCTGCCTTTTTTCAGTGCCACGAGGAATTTTTTGATTTTCGGCTCGGCCAGCGCGTCGCGGTTGGCGACGATAATCAGCTCGTCGTAGGTCGGCACGCCGTAGTCTTCCACGTTAAACACCACCGGATCTTTGCCCTGCAGTTTCAGCTCCAGCGCTTCAATATTGCGATATCCGCCGATCACCGCATCGACCTGGCCAGCCAGCAGGGCGCTGGTCAGCTGAAAGTTAACGTTGATCAGTTGGGTGTCCCTGGGGGTGAGCTTTTCATGTTCAAGCATGGTTGCCAGCGTAGCCTGTTCGATCCCGCTGACGGAATAACCGATTTTTTTACCCTTCAGACCTGCCGGCGTGGTGATGCTTTTATCCAGCGTAATCACGGTATTGAGCGGCGAGTTGATCAGGGTGCCTACGCGTACCAGAGGCAGGCCCTGGTCGGCGAAAAAGTGCAGCTGCGGCTGGTAGGTGATGGCCAAATCGGCCTGTTTTGCTGCTACCAGACGCGGCGGCAGAGCCGGATCGGAAGGAGGCACAATCTTGACGTCCAGCCCTTCGGCCTTGAAGGCCCCGATCTGCTCGGCCACCATGATGGGCGCGTGGTCGGGGTTGATATACCAGTCGAGCACCAGCGTCAGTTTTTCAGCGGCGGCGGCCTGGCCGGTCAAAGCGGCGCTGAGCAGCAGCCCGCTGACGGTTTTCTTAAGCATGGATATTCCCTTTGTCGTTGAAAGGCGATCAGTCATTTTCCGGCGCCCAGTCGATCAGGCGCAGCAGCAGCGCGTCCACCGTCACCCACAGCAAGACGGTCATCAGCACCAATATAAACAGCGCGGCAAAGCAGATGTCGGTCTGCATGCGCGCGTTGGCGTTAAGCATTACGTAACCCAGCCCTTCCGCCGAGCCAACCCATTCGCCGATGATGGCGCCGATAGGGGCGACGGCGGCGGCCATCCGCAGCCCGGAACCGAAAGCCGGTAGCGCTGCCATCAGCCGCACGTGACGCAGTTGGGCCCAGGGTGAAGCGCGCAGGGTGCGGGCCAGATCGAGATAATCGTTATTGACCCGGCGCAGCCCATCGAAGAAGGCGGACGTGACCGGGAAGAAAATCACCAGCACCGCCATCACCACTTTGGCGCTCATGCCAAAGCCGAACCACAGTACCAACAGCGGCGCCAGAGCAAACACCGGTATCGCCTGGCTGGTCAGCACCAAGGGCATTAACCAGCGCTGCAAGCGCGGCGAAAAGATCATGCACAGCGCCAGCGTGGCGCCGAGCAAAATCCCGGCCAGCAAACCGCAGGCGATCTCCGAGGCGGTGATCAGCGTGTGATAAGCGAGGTAAGCACGGTTGTCCCACAGCGCCTGTGCCACCGCCGAGGGGGAGGGCAACAGGAAGGCAGGAATATCGCCCAGCGTGACCAGCCCCCAGAGCAGCAACAGGCCGGCGAACACCGTCAGGCTGCGACGCATCCGCGACAGACGGCTTTCAGGCAGGGTTTTCATCCGGCGGCCCTCACCAGTTGCAGCAGCAACTCGCTCTGGCTTTTCAACAGCTGAGGATTGTCCGGCGCTCGTGGCGGTAAGCCCTCGATAACATGGCTGTCGTCCAGGCCCGCCGGATAACGGGACAGCACCAGCAGGCGGTGGCTGAGGCGGCAGGCCTCCATGGGGTCGTGAGTGATCAGCAGCACGGTATGCTGCGCCAGCAGTTCGGCGGCCAACTGCTGGATCATGGCGCGGGTAATGGTATCCAGCGCCGAGAAGGGTTCGTCCATCAACACAATCGGCTGACGTTCATACAGGGTGCGGGCAATAGCGGCACGTTGACGCATGCCGCCGGACAGCGCGGCGGGCAAGCTGCGGCCATAGCCGCTCAGCCCCACGCGTTCCAGCAAATGCTCCGCCCAGGCACGGTCGACCTTTTCGCCGCGCAGCCGCGCGCCGAGGCTAATATTTTCGTCAATCGTCAGCCAGGGATAGAGCAGATCCTTTTGCCCCATATAGGCGATACGCCCGGCGATCGGCAGGCCATCGCTGCCGATAACCGTACCGGAAGTGGGTTTCGCCAGTCCGGCGATGATCTTCAGCAGGCTGGTTTTCCCCGCGCCGCTGGCGCCGAGCAGGGCAACGAAGCTGCCGCCGGCGATATCGAAATTCAGACCATCGAAAATCACCTGCTGACCAAAGCGCAGGGTCAGATCCCGCACCTGAATGCCGGGCCGGACATTGCCGTGCTGCGTGTCGCCGAGGCTCATTGGGCATTCAACCCCATCTGCCAGAAGGCGGACTCCAGGCGGGTGGCGGTGGTGAAAATCGCCGACAGTTCGTTCAGGCGGCTTTGGGCACCCCGCTGGAGGCCTACGTTTTCCAGCAGGTCGAGGGAGGCTTGGACGCCGCTCAGATATGCCGGGTCACCGTAGTTGCGGATCCAGGAGGCATAGGGATTGCCTTCCATCACGGTATTGGGATCGTTAAGCAGGCGCAGGCCGATTTCGGCATAGCCGGCGACGCAGGGCATTAAGGCTGCCAGCAGATCCAGAGCGTCCCCGGCGTGGCCGATATCGAGTACGTAGCGGGTGTAGTTCAGGGTTTCTGGCGCTTCGGGTTCGGCGGCTATCTGCGGTTCGCTCAGCCCCCAGTCGGCGCAATAGGCCAGGTGCAGGGGCAGTTCGGCGACAATGGCATTGAGCGAAGCGGTGGCAGCACGCATTTCCGGCAGGGTGCGCAGTTTGCTGACCAGCAGGGCATAGGCTCGGGCAAAGTGGATCAGGAACAGATAATCCTGCGTCAGGTAGCGGCGAAACGCGGGTTCCGGCAGCGTGCCGGCGGCCAGTTGCTGGATAAAGGGATGTGCCACATAGTCCTGCCAGTGGCCGCCGGCCTGTTGGCGCAGCTTTCCGTAAAGACCGTTTTCGAATAAGGGAGTAAACATGGGACCTCCAAAAGTGAGTGGAGATCCGGGCGCGCTGAGGTGAGGTATGAACAGGCAACCGCCGTGAGGGGATTGCCGACCGTCCCTTCGCTGGCATGACCCAGATCAGGTTCAAAGGGTTCGGCTTGCGCCATCTCAGCCCGTAACAGGACACCCCTCGGAGGAGCCTGTTATACGATATTTACTTTTTGATTACAATGCTCAGGCGATGCTTGGCCGCAAGCAAAAAGGATCCGTTTAGTGCGATCGGCCACGATATTTCTGGCCTGGAGGGGGGCATTTTTGTCACTGTAATCCGGTCATTAATGAATCTAAGGATCACCCCATGAAGAAAATCGGATTCCTTTCTTTCGGCCACTGGACGCCTTCGTCGCAGTCGGGCACCCGTTCGGCGGCCGATGCGCTGCTGCAATCCATTGATCTTGCCGTGGCGGCAGAAGAACTGGGGGCGGATGGGGCTTATTTTCGCGTGCACCACTTCGCCCGCCAGCTTGCCTCGCCATTTCCGCTGTTGGCGGCCATCGGCGCTAAAACCCGACGTATCGAGATCGGCACCGGCGTGATCGACATGCGTTATGAAAATCCGCTTTATATGGTCGAAGATGCCTGCGCCGCCGACCTGATTTCCGGCGGGCGCTTGCAACTGGGCATCAGTCGCGGTTCTCCCGAACAGGTGATTGATGGCTGGCGTTATTTTGGCTATACGCCTGCCGAAGGCGAGACTGAAGCCGATATGGCGCGCCGTCATACCGACGTTTTGTTGGAAGCGCTGCGTGGTGAAGGCTTCGCTGAACCTAACCCGCAACCGATGTTCCCGAATCCACCGGGCCTGCTGCGGGTCGAGCCTTTCTCCGCCGGGCTGCGCGATCGCATCTGGTGGGGCGCCAGCTCGGACGCCACGGCGGTTTGGGCGGCGAAGCTGGGCATGAATCTGCAAAGTTCGACGCTGAAAAACGATGAAACCGGCGAACCTTTCCACGTGCAGCAGGCCAAGCAGATCCGCGCCTATCGCGCCGCCTGGAAGGACGCGGGCCATGTGCGTGAACCACGGGTGTCGGTCAGCCGCAGCATCTTTGCGCTGATGAACCAGCAGGATCGCAGCTATTTCGGCAACAGCGGTCAGGACAGCGATCAGGTGGGGTATATCGATCAGCAGACTCGTGCGGTATTCGGCCGTAGCTATGCCGCCGAGCCGGAGCTGTTGATCAAGCAGCTGGCGCAGGACGAAGCGATCGCCGAAGCCGATACCTTGCTGTTGACCGTGCCCAACCAGCTGGGCGTCGACTACAACGCCCACGTGATTGAGTCGATCCTGACCCATGTCGCGCCGGCGCTGGGTTGGCGCTGATGAGGAAAACGCTTCTCAAACCGGGAAGCGTTATTGACTTATCTTGTCGGTTTTGTATTTTAAGGACATGCATACATTTCTGATTATCGTCCCCGAAGGGGGCATGCTGTTCGAATCGGCGGGGATCGCCGACATCCTGATGCAGGCCAACCGCTTGCGGCCCGATGACGCGCCGTTCTACCAGATGGCGATAGTGACCACGCAAGCCCACCGGGTGGTGCATGGCTCATCCGGCTTGAATTTATTGGCCGATCATCGCCTGGCGGATCTCGACCCTGAGGTGGAACGCGATACCATCATCGTTACCGGCAAAGGGGCGACCGAGGAAGAGAGCGCCTTTGTGGTGGATTGGCTGCGCCGTGCGGCCCCCAAGGCGCGACGCGTGGCGTCCGTTTGCGGTGGGGCCATGCTGTTGGCCGAGGCTGGCTTGCTGGACGGCCGCCGGGCGACCACCCATTGGCGGCTGCTGGAAACCTTGCAGGCCCGCTTCCCCAAAGTGAAGGTCGAAAATGGGCCGATCTATGTGCAGGATGGTGCCGTTTGGACCTCTGGCGGCGTCAGCTCCGGGTTTGATCTCACCCTGGCGCTGGTGGAGGACGATTACGGTTTCGTGCAGGCCCGCGAAGTGGCGCAGGATCTGGTGATGTTTTTGCGCCGGCCCGGCGGGCAGGCGCAGTTCAGCCGTTATCCACTGAATCAGGCCAAAACACCGGGGCCTATCCGCGATCTGCAGAGCTGGATCCTGGAGAATCTGGCCGAGGATCTTTCCGTTGAGAAACTGGCCGAGCGGGTTGCCATGAGTCCGCGTAACTTTACGCGCGTGTTCACGCGTGAAACCGGTATTTCACCCGCCAAATTTGTCGAAGAAGGGCGCTTGTACATCGCCCGCCAGCGCCTGGAACAGAGCTCACAAGGCATTGAACAAATCGCCACCAGCAGCGGTTTCGGCAATGCTCTCAATCTGCGCCGCGTTTTCGAACGGCATTTGCAACTGACCCCCACCGAATACCGCGATCGCTTCCATTCACGCACTTTGGCGTAAATTGATCTACAAACGTCATTTACGACATGCTCCCCGCGGCTTAAATTTACACCAGAGCCAATAACGAAGGAGTAGATCATGGTCAAAGTAGGCATTAATGGATTCGGCAGAATCGGCAGGAATGTTTTGCGTGCTGCGTTAGGTCGCAGCGACTTTGAAGTTGTGGCGATCAATGATTTGACCGACAGTAAAACGCTGGCGCATCTGCTGAAATACGATTCGCTCTCGGGCCGGCTGGCGGCCAGCGTCGAGGCCGGTGAAAACCAGCTGCTGCTGGACGGCAGGCCAATTCATGTCTTCTCTGAAAGAGATCCGGGCGCCATTCCATGGAAAAGCGTGGGCGTTGACGTGGTGATCGAAGCGACCGGTTTTTTTGCCGATAAAGCCAAGGCAGAAGTCCACATCACCCGGGGCGGCGCCAAACGAGTGATCATCTCTGCACCGGCTAAAGACGACGACATTACGATAGTGATGGGCGTTAACCAGGAACAGTACGATCCGGCCAAGCATCGCGTGGTCAGCAACGGCAGTTGTACCACCAACGGTTTGGCACCCGCCGCGCAGGTGCTGCATCAAGCCTTTGGCATTGAGTACGGCCTGATGAACACCACCCATGCCTACACCAACAGCCAGGCCCTGCACGATCAGCCTGAAAAAGATTTACGGGGTGCCCGTGCCGCTGCGGAGTCGATTGTGCCTTACTCCAGCGGCGCGGCCAAAGCGCTCGGCAAGGTGATCCCGAGCCTGGATGGCCGCCTGACCGGTTATTCGCTGCGGGTACCGGTGCCGGTAGTCTCTATCGTCGACCTGACGGTCACGCTGAAACGCGAAGTGACCAGCGAAGAGATCAACGCCGCTTTCCGTCAGGCTGCGGAGTCAGGGCCACTTAAGGGGATCCTTGGATACAGCGATGAACCTTTGGTGTCGAGCGATTATAAAGGCGACCCGCGCTCGTCGATTATCGATGGGCTTTCAACACTGGTGATCGGCGGCAAGTTGGTCAAGGTTCTTGCCTGGTATGACAACGAGTGGGGGTTCTCTAACCGCCTGGTCGACCTGGCGGTGCTGATGGAAAAACGCGGGTTGTAGGGGCCTTGCGGTCGAATATGTCCGTCCATTTACTCACTCAGTCAATAGCCCCCGTCAGGGGGCTATTGAGGTCGTTGAAAAAGTGCTCTGTTGTTTAATGGTAGGGGCGCTGCATGCTGCGCCCAATAGCATAATCAATGAGTTAAATCTGGTCGAACATGTTCGACCCCTACCGGTTTAGCCTTTTCGAGTGTTTGTCAGTAGTCTGAATAGCCCCCTCCAGGGGGCTATTCAACGTCAATTCAGAGCTGTGCAATACGCATTAACTCTTCTTTGGCCCCAGGGGCCACCGCCAGCACCGGCCCGCCGCGCAGCAAATGTTCCCCTTCGGTATTGAACGGGTGGGTCCAGCCACCGGCTTCGTTCACCAGACAGTAACCCGCCAGACAGTCCCAGGCGTGCATGTAGGGTTCGTAATAGCCCACCAGCCGTCCTGCCGCCACCCAGGCCAACATCATGGCGCCGGAGCCGTTGCGGAAGAAACTGCCGCCCACGGCGGTGATTGCGGCGGCAATTTCACCGACGCGTTCCGGTTTAACATAGCTGTTGGCGCCAAAACCGGTGACGTGGTTTTGCAAGGTGCGCTTTGGATCCACCTGCAGCGTTTTGCCATTGAGGGTCGCACCCGCGCCGCGAGCGGCCTTAAAACTCTCTTGCTGACAGGGGGCGACGATCACGCCGATCACCGGCTCGCCCTGATGGATAACGGCCACCGACACGCACCAGTTCGGCATGCCGTTAACGAATGGGCTGGTGCCGTCGATCGGGTCCACTACCCAGGTGTAACCGGAATCGCCGGGTTGCAGGCCAAACTCCTCGCCCAGGAAACCGTCTTGCGGGAATTGGCGGGCGATGTGTTCGCGGATCAGCAGTTCAACCTCGCGATCGGCAATCGAAACCACGTCTTGCGCATCGCGTTTGGTTTCAATCACCAGGCTTTCGCGGCGATTAAAATAATCCAGCGCCTTGGCCCCGGCTTCGCGGGCCGCCTGTTCCGCCAGCGTCAGGCGCTGGGCAATCTGTTCGTTCATCTTCATTCCTTAACGTTGTTAGGATCACTGGGCAATCAGTGCCAGACCCTGAGTTTTGAAGTCAATGGCCACGCGGGTGGTCGGTGCCAGTTGGCGCTCCATCTGCACATCGACAATAAACAGCGCGCCGAGATCGGTTTTTACTTCATATTCGATATGGTCCCCAAGCCAGGTGCTGTGGGTGACTTCACCGTTCAAGGCGCCGCTTTGCTCCGGCAGCAGGGTAATGAACTGTGGGCGCACCGACAGTTGCGCTGCGCCGGGACGCGCCTTGGCACCCGGTACCCGGTACTGGCGGCTGCCGAGGGTGATCAGCGCTTCCCCGCCTTCCACTTGTTCTATGTCACAGGGCAGGATATTGGCTTCGCCCATAAAGTCGGCGATAAACACCGACGCCGGCGAGTGGTAAAGCTCCTGCGGCGCACCCTGCTGGGCAATATGCCCTTCTTTCATGACGATAATCTTATCGGAGACCGCCAGGGCTTCTTCCTGATCGTGGGTGACGTACACCGCGGTAAAGCCGAGGCGCTGCTGCAAATCGCGGATCTCGGTGCGGACACGGCGACGCAGCCGTTCGTCGAGGTTGGATAAGGGTTCGTCGAGCAACAGCACCTGCGGTTCCAACACCAGGGCACGCGCCACGGCGATGCGCTGTTGCTGGCCGCCGGACAGCTCAGAGGGCAGGCGTTGGCCCATGCTTTCCAGACCGACCAGTTTCAGCCCTTCACGGGCCCGATCCTGCGCCTCCTTACGCGACAGGCCGCTGGCAAGCAGGCCGTACATCACGTTATCCAGAGAGTTCATGTGCGGGAACAGCGCGTAGGATTGAAACACCATCGCGACGTCACGCTCGTTGGCGGGCAGGTGCGTGACCTCCTTGCCGCCAATCAGAATACGGCCTGAGGTCGGGTGTTCCAGGCCGGCCAGCAGACGCAGGGTGGTGGTCTTGCCGCAGCCGGAAGGCCCGAGCAGCGTCACCAGCGTGCCGGGCTCGACGGCGAGTGAAAGCCCGGGCAAGGCGGTGAAATCGGCAAACTGTTTGGTGACGTTCTCAAACACCACCGAGCCGGAACGAATGGCAGTCATACGGCATTCTCCTGATGTAAGGCCGGTGGAGGCGTCACCGGCGGTGTGGCAATACGGATGGCGCGGCGCAGGCGACGTTCGCCCACCAGCAGCTGGAAAGTGAGGATCACCGCCAGCATCACCACGATAAGCACGGAGGAGTAAGCGATGGCCACGCCGTATTCCCCGTTTTCGACCAGCCCGACGATGTAGGAGGTGGCCATGTTGTACTGGGCGCTGACCAGGAAAATCACCGCGCTGATGGAGGTGATCGCGCGCACAAAGGCGTAAACCAGCGCCGCGCTGATGGCCGGTTTCAACAGCGGCAGGATCACTTTGCGCAGGGTGCGGAAACTGCTGGCGCGCAGGGTCAGCGAGGCTTCATCCAGGCTGCGATCCAGTTGGCTCATGGCGGCGATCCCGCCCCGAACGCCGACCGGCATATTGCGGAACACAAAGCAGGCGACCAGGATCAGGGCGGTGCCGGTGATTTCCAGCGGCGGCAGGTTGTAGGCCATGATGTAACTGACGCCGATCACCGTGCCTGGGATGGCAAAGCTGAGCATCAGCATAAACTCGAAGGTCTGGCGACCGGCGAACTTCTGCCGCACGATCAGCCAGGCGGTGAGCAAGCCGACGATGGCCGTGAGCGGCGCGGCGATCAGGGCAATTTCCAACGTGGTCCAGAACGAGTTCCAGGCGACGCCGGTCCAGACGATCTGGCCGCTGTTCCAGTGGAAACCAAAGGCGCGGGCGTAATGGCCCAGCGTCAGGCTGCTGTCGAGTCCCCATGACTGCACGAAGCCGCCAATCAGGATCATGCCGTAGATGACCAGCGTGAACAGGCCCCAGGGGATCACCAACGCGTACACGCCGTAGCGCAAGCCCCGCGGCAATCCACAGTGGGTGCCGGAATCCCCTTTGCCGGTAACGGTGGCGAAGCTTTTTCCTGCCAACCACAGGCGCTGCAAAATAAAGGCGCTGAGGGTAAAGCACAGCAGGATAATCGCCAGCACGGCGGCGCGGCTCGGATCGTTTTGCGCGCCGACCACCGAGAAGAAGATCTCGGTCGACAGCACGCCGTGGCTGCCGCCCAGCACCATGGGGTTACCGAAGTCCGCCATGCTTTCGATAAAGCTGATCAGGAAGGCGTTGGCCAACCCGGGCGCCATCAGCGGCAGGGAAACGTAGCGGAAAGTGCGCCAGCGGTTGGCGCGCAGCGTTTGCGAAGCTTCTTCCAGCGAGGGGCTGACGCCTTCCACCACGCCAATCAACACCAGAAAGGCAATCGGGGTAAAGGAGAGCACCTGAGCAATCCAGATGCCGGTCAGGCCATAAAGCCAGCGGCCGGGCTCGATGCCGAACACCCCGGCGAGCAGCTCGGTCACCACCCCGGCACGGCCAAACAGCAGCATCAGCGCCAGGCCGATCACGAACGGCGGCGTAATGATCGGCAGTACCGTCAACATGCGCAGCCCTTTTTTGAACGGCAGCGGCGTACGGGTGGCAGCCAGGGCAAAAGCCAGGCCGAGCAGCGTGGATCCGCTGGCGGTCATCAGCGCCAGCGTCAGAGTGCGCCAGGCGGTGCCGCAACTGCCGCCCTTCAGGCAGCTCAGGCTCCAAATGGCCGGGTCCTGCATATTGGCGATCAGGCCGTCTGGCTTGAACGATCCGTCCACGTCCTGCACCGAGGCGACAAACATGCTCAGCACCGGGTAAAGCACGAAGGTGGTGACCAGCGCGACCAGCAGCACAATGGCGGCGACCACAAAGGCATCGCCCTTCAGCACGCCGCGTTCGGCAAGCGCGAAAGAGAACAGCAGCAAAAATGTGGTGATCAGTAAAACAGCGCCGGCTCCAAAGGCGGGCTGGCCGTCGCTGAGTGCGCCGAACAAGTGTTCGCTCCATTGCCAGTTCCAGCCGCTGTAACCAATGGCATGGCCTTCAAACAGCAGAAAGACCACGCCGATCAGGCTGGCAGCGATCAGCAACTGCGAGCGAAAACGGCCAATTTGCAGCAGGCGAGCTACGGCGCAAACCAGCAGCATCAGCATGGCAACCGCCAGCCAGGGGCGTTGAAACGTCAGTATTTGCCACAGCGCGGGTGCACTCACCTGATCCTGCCACAGCGTACTTAGCCAGCCAAAGTCGAAGAACCCGGCTTCCTGGCTGTACCAGGGCAGCAACAACAGTGCCAGTGCGCCCAGCACGAGGGCCCCGTCAAGGCGGCGGTTTTGAGCATTCATCTTAACCTCGAGAGTTCATATGTCCTTCACCGCGCCCTGCATGGGCGAGCGTGACCTCGCCCGATTTATTGCAGAGCGCATCGCATGCGTGAGGGAAGGGCTTGAATTACTGGGCGCTGGCGCCGATCTCTTTATCCCAACGGCTGAGCAGGGCCTTGCGTTTTTCTGTCGCGCCGTAGGTTTTAAAGTCGTAATCGATCAGTTTGATGTTCTCGAAGCGCGGTGCGTATTCGGAAATAGCCGCGTTGCGATTTGACGGCAACTGGAAGGATTTGGCGTCTTTCATGTGCGATTGGGCGTCGGCGCTGAGCGCCCAGTCGTACCACACTTTGGCTTCCTTGAGGTTGCGCGCGCCTTTCACGATCGACATGGAGCCAATTTCAAACCCGGTCCCTTCGCAAGGGGCAACCGCCTTGATCGGGAAGCCATCTACCTGCATCGCGACGGCATCGTGCATAAAGACTATGCCGACGGTGGTTTCGCCGCGCGCCGCCGCTTTCACCGGGGCCGAGCCGGATTTGGTGTACTGCGAGATGTTGGCGTTAAGCTTTTTCAGGTAGTCGAAGGCCGGCTCTTCCCCCATGATTTGCACCAGGGTGGCGAGGGTGTTGTATGCGGTGCCGGAAGAGTTCGGGTTGGCCATTTGGATTTCGCCTTTGTAAGCCGGATCCAGCAGATCGCTCCAGCAGGCGGGCACCTTGAGTTTTTTCTCTGCCAGCAGCTTGGTGTTGTAACCCCAGCCCAGCGCCCCGGCGTAGACGCCGACGGTTCGGAAGCCGGCACTTTCCGCCTGTTTGCGCGCCCAGTCGTGCTGCTGGTCCAGCAGCGGGGACTGGTAAGGCTGGGTTAACCCCTCGTCGGCGGCCTGCATATGCGGATCGCCGGTACCTGCCCACCAAATATCGGTGCGCGGATTGCGGGCTTCGGTACGAATACGTGCATAGGCTTCCCCGGCGGAGAGGCGCACCATACTGACTTTGATATCCGGGTGCTGTTTCTCAAACAAATTGGTCATTTGCTCACAGACCACCACGTCGGCGGAGCAGATCATATTCAGTTTCCCGGCAGCCTGAGCTGGCAGGGAAGAGAGTGCTGTGCCGGCGGCGAGGACCGCCATCAGAGTAACGCGTTGCATGGTGTTCTCCTTGGTTGTGTAGGGTGGCGATACGTTGTCGCCTATTCTTTTTGCACGTGTGTGCAAATAACTAGAGGATAAAAATTGTGCTGTCAATCGCGTGATGAAACAATTCAACCTACCCGTCACAAAAATGAAACAAATTGACCGCTAAAAATTTGCACAGCTTTGCAAAATGCGGCAAACTTTTCTCAGAGCGCGTAACGGATGGAAGTGAAGATGGCGATGGACAAGGCGATGATCAGTGCAAAAGACGTGGCGGAAATGGCCGGAGTCTCCCGTTCGGCGGTCTCGCGTACCTATACACCCGGCGCCAGCGTGTCGGCGGCAACCCGTGAAAGGGTGATGCGGGCGGCCGAGGAACTGGGTTATCACGTTAACCATTTGGCGCGGGGACTGGTACGCAACCGCAGCGGCATTGTCTGCCTGATCGTTTCGGAGCTGGCGACGCCTTATCGGGCCAGCCTGGTGCGATTGTTGACCCAGCATCTGCAGGATGCGGGAAAAGTCGCCATGTTGATCAACACCGATCGCTCCGATGACAGCGTGTCCCAGGCATTGCAGCAGGCGATTAACTTCCGCGCAGATGCTTCTTTTGTCCTCTCCGGCATGCCGGACAGCGGCATTGCCCGCCTGTGCCACAAGCACGGCCAGCGGCTGGTGCTGATCAATCGTAACGATACCTTGCCCGGCTCGCTCAGCATCCGGCTGGATAACGAAGAGGCGGCCGGCAGGGTGGTAATGGCGTTTGCCCGTGCGGGCTGCCGACGCATCGCCTTCGCCAACTCTTTGGCCGGTACGCCTAGCCTGATGGCTCGTGAACGCGGTTTTCTCCAGGCGGCGGAAGCGGCAGGGCTGCAGGTGAGCGTCGAGCGGTTTGGCACCACCTCTTACGAGAGCGGCCAGATCCTGGCGCACCGTTTGCTGACCCGACGTGAACGGCCTGACGCGGTATTCTGCGTCACCGATTTGCTGGCCTGCGGTTTTATGGACGAGGCACGCCATCGTTTTGGGCTGCGCATTCCGGAAGATCTTTGCGTTGCGGGTTACGACGATATTCCGCAGGCGGCGTGGTCTTCTTATAACCTCACCACCTTTACCCAGCCGGTGGCGTTATTTGCTCAGGATGCGGTTTCCTGGCTGATGGCGCAAGAGCAGAAGGAAGAGAATACGATGCCGGCGCTGGGCCAGGAAATGCCGGGTGAAACCCTGCTGTATCATGCCGATTTCGTCTGGCGTGGCACCATCCGCGGCGGCTGAGTGTCCTTTATTTCAGATTGCGCATGGCGCGTTGGCAGATACGGCGCATTGAAGGTGGAAGCAGAAAAACTCCGCGCCCAAAAACGCGGCCTAATGCAAGACCTGTTGACCGGCAAAGTGCCGGTGCAGGCAGACGAACCCTACACGGAGGTAATAGCATGACACCAGAACGCCCGGCTTCATTGACCCCAACACCCAACGGTTACGCTGACTGGCTGGACGATCTGAAGGGGCGCATCCATAGCGCCCAGTAGCGCGCCGCATTGGCAATCAACCGGGAACTGGTGGGGCTGTACTGGCAGATTGGCATGGACATCTTGGCACGCCAGGCTGAGTAGGGTTGGGGTGCCAAGGTCATTGAACGGTTGGCACATGATTTGCGCTCCGCCTTTCCTGAAATTAAGGGTTTTTCACCACGTAACCTCAAATACATACGTGCTTTTGCCGAGGCTTGGCCCGATGCGGAATTTGTGCAAGCGGTGCTTGCACAATTGCCTTGGTACCACCAACTGGCGCTGTTGGACAAGCTAAACCTACCAGAGGAGCGCCGCTGGTATGCGGCCAAGGCCATCGAACATAGCTGGTTGCGCAATGTACTGGTGATGCAAATTGAAAGTTGCTTACTGCAGCGTAGCGGCACTGTGGTGACAAATTTCGATATCCGTCTGCCTCAGGCGCAGTCTGACCTGGCGCGTGAATCATTGAAGGACCCTTACCGTTTCGATTTTCTGGGGTTAACCGAGGCAGCCCAGGAACGTGAGGTGGAAGATGCGTTGGTAAAACATGTGACCGAGTTTCTGCTGGAATTGGGGGCGGGTTTTGCCTTTGTCGGGCGACAAATATTGCTGGATGTGGGTGGCGACGAGTTCTTTATCGACCTGCTGTTCTATCATCTCAAGCTGCGTTGTTATGTGGTAATTGAACTCAAAGGCGGTAAGTTCAAACCCGAGCATTTGGGACAATTGGGGTTCTACCTAACGGCGGTGGATCGGCAGGTGAAAGACGAACAGGACAATCCGACAATTGGTCTTTTACTGTGCAAGAGTAAAAATAAAGTGGTTGCCGAATATGCCTTAGGGGATAAGTCCCAGCCGATGGGTATCGCTGAATACAAGTTGGTTGAATCCCTTCCGCTAGAGCTGCAAACCAGCTTACCGAGCATTGAGCTGTTGGAACGGGAGTTGGCAGGGGACACAGAAGAGGACTCTGTGACTGGCGAAGGAATGGGTTAACGGTGAGACTTTTCTCTATCCGGGGAGCAGGTCAAGTCAAGCATATTGGATACGAGTGAACACCCAGCTGTGTTTCAGAATTACCATCACAACAAAATATTTAAAGGCGTCAGTAATAGCTTCGCTTCCGCTCTTCGCTCAAAGCTGCCCATCAACGCCGGCCTGCTTAAAAAAACAGGCGTGGCGTGGGAGGTTTTCCGTTTTGTAAGCGGATCCCTTAAACTACCTCACGCAGGCCACAGCTTATGGGCAATGAACATAAACGGCCGTAATTCTGGGTTTTTAAACGGGTGAGTTAGCGCCATTGCCGGAATGTTCATCGGTGTCTGTTGATAGAATCCCTCGATCCGATTCGCGCTGACGCGCCAAATGCCCCGACGAACCAAGAGGGAGGGCAGCTATTCATACCAAGGAAGTAAGATGCTTTTGCCAGATTCAAGCTTTACAGAAACCGTATATCAATCGTCATTTGCAGAATGAGTCGTCAGCTGTTTGTTGCTCTGGATGGCCCCAAGGGCGCCGGTAAAACCACTCTGTTGGAAGCCATTACGAAAGAACTAAGGGCCGACAACAAGAAGGTGATCCGACTTTGCGAGAAAAAAAGCGATCCCTACAGGGCGGAAACCATGGCCCTTGTTAACAAACTCGCCAGAAATCCCACTCTGGATTTGGAACTGGAGGTCTGTGCGCGTTTTGCGGATAGCCGTGCATGGATTTCCCGGCACGTGCTGACTAAACAGCCACCGGACAGCATTATCTTGATGGATCGCTGGTATCCCTCGGATGCCGCGTTTCGTCGGATGGTCCCATTTGCAGAGATTTTACAGCTTAACGTGCAGCGAAACGTGCGAACGCCAGACCTGCATGTCGGGGTTGTTACTGCGCCTGATATCTCATGGGCGAGGGCCGCGGCTCGGCCGCGTGGGCTAAGCAGTACGGTGATTCATAAGCTGGAAGAGCACGTTGCTTGTACCCATGCGTTCGAGCGAGAAATTGCAAACCACGGCTGGTTTTTATGCCGTAATGAAGGCGCGCTCGAAGACGCAACGATGCAGGTGATTTCTGAGATCTACAGAGTGCCCGGATGCCCATAGTCATCGGTGTGGCGGGCAGAGCTTCCGCCACCTCTGTGTTAGCCTCAGAAAAGCTATAGTGCTTCCTGGCTGAAAGCACTGACGCTATACCTTCAACACCGTGAACGCGGCATCATTATGGATAAAATCGGATTCTGTCGGAGATTCAATAATCCCGAACAGCAAAAAGCCCGCTTAAGTTTCCTTAAGCGGGCTTCTCTAATATGGCTCCTCTGACTGGACTCGAACCAGTGACATACGGATTAACAGTCCGCCGTTCTACCGACTGAACTACAGAGGAATTGTCTGAACGGGGCGCATCATATCCAGCCACCCAGAGTGTGTCAACGCTAAATTCGCCGATTCGGTTCGACTGCTCAGCATCTGAGCAATGTGGCGAGCTTACGGCCGGTCTACGCCTGCCTCGGCCTGCCAGCGTTGTAAACGCGCCAGCGTATCCTGCTTGTAGAAGCGGCAGAAATGTTGGTACAACGCCGGGAAGCGGTTGGCCAACAGCTCGGGCGCACTGAAAAAATACTCCGACAGAACCGCAAAGCATTCGGCCGGATCGGTGGCGGCGTAGGCATCCATGCTGGCGGCTTCTTCGCCTACCATGTCGATCTCGTCCTGCAGGTTTTCCATTGCGGCGTGCAGATCATGCTCCCAGGCGGCAATGTCGCGCAGCGGAATAGGGGGCACACCGGTGGCACTGCCACCGTTGCGCATATCCAGCTTGTGCACCGCTTCGTGGATCACCAGATTAAAACCGGAAAGATCGAACGAGTCCTGCACGTCCTGCCAGTTAAGCACGATCGGCCCCTGTTCCCAGCTTTGACCGGACTGCACCACCGGCCCGGTGTGCACCAGGCCGAAGTCGTCCTGCCATTCGTCCTCTACCACAAAGGGCGTCGGGTAGAGCAGGATCTCATTGAAACCGTCGAGGCATTCGGCACCCAGCTCAAGCACCGGCAGGGCGAACAGCAGGGCGATGCGTGCCTGCATCTGTGACGTCAACTGCAGCCCCTGCAAGGGGACGATGCTTTTTTGCTGCAAAATCTGCCCGGCAACGGCAATCAGCCGCTGTTGCTCCTGCTCATCCAAGGGGGAAAGCAGGGGGATCGCCAGCGCGTCTTGCCACTGGACAAGCGTTTCCGCCTGCGGTTGATGCGTTTTCCACGGCCATTTAATCATCGCGTTGCTCGTAAAATCGTCACTTGAACATTCGGCTGGAGGCTAACTCTGTAAAAATGCCGCAAAAAGGGGCATGATAGCAAGCACTTGAAGGAGAGATGCCGGAGCGGCTGAACGGACCAGTCTCGAAAACTGGAGTAGGGGCAACTCTACCGGGGGTTCAAATCCCCCTCTCTCCGCCATTATTCAATCACTTACAGATAATTTTGTCTGTGATCCACGCCTCACCCATCCTCATGCGATAAAAAATCACCTCGGCTTCCCGTTGACTCTGCTTATTTTTGCCCAAATTAGACCCACTCTTTTATTTTGAATGCGCAGAAATAGCAAATCGTCAGAAATGCACATTGAAAGAGATAGAAGGACTCAAACCATTGATGGTTTAGGGCGACGTAATAACTATTGTGCAAAACATCCAGTGTGATAATGGCAAGCGTGCTTATTATTCCCGCCTTGGGCCTGAGGATAAGAAGACAGGCTGCCAGCGGATCGAGAACCGTCAGGCTGCCCCAAAATAAACGGCTGAAGAAATAAGCCTGCTCACCATAGCCATAATCCCAGAGAAAACCGAATTTCACCCCTGCAATCAGGTGGTTGATCGTCGCCACCAGTAAGCATAAGGCCAGAAAGTAACGCATGAATAGGGGAGATGTCATAGATCGACGCACCGCTTAAAGATAAGGGAATTGCAAGGTACCAACCAGGCCGCGCTGAAGGGTGTTGTTCATTGCCAGAGTGAAGCTGGCGCCGGGAGAAAGCGCCAAAGGCGTAATCGCAGATGCAAAGCCAAGTCTGTTCATCAGATTAGGCGCCATATCCCAGTCGTTCATTCTCGGCCGAACAGAGTAAAACATATTTCATTCTTCCGCTATCAGGCTGCTTCGCGGCCGGCCTCTTAGCGTATCTCAGCGGTCACCGAAAATTCCCTTAACCCTCATGTTTGGCGATTAATCGCTGTATTTGCACAGGACCTGAGTTACTGCACACGAAGATAGCGTTTTTTCTCCAGGGTCAGCTATACTCCTCAGCGGGTTTTCCGTCGTACATAACGCTGCTATCAAAGGTCTGCGCTGGGCAATTTTTATTGCGCTGGCAGCTGCGCTGCGTGCCAAAACAATTTTTTTCGTATGCCTTAATAAACAGGTGCGAACGCCGATGACGACTATTACGCCCTCCATCAAGCTTAGAAGCTTTCTCCAGATGGCCCCCTATTTGGCCATGCGGGGCGTATCTTCGTTGGAGTTCTTTCAACGCCTTGGTATTTCGCCAAACATTTTCCAAAACCCCGATATCTGGATCCCGCGATCGGCCTGTTTTCGTATTGCCAATGAAATGGCTGCCATCACGCAGGATCCTTTCGGTGGCGCCTATGTGGGGCACCTGACCGAAATTCGCTCGCTTGGCGTTTGGGGCGAAATGATCATGAACTCAACGAATATCGCCCAGGCCTGTGCGCTGGCTGCAACCCATGCGACCATGCTGCATCAGGGCGGAGAAGTAAAAATTGTCACCGAAGGCCGCACGACGAAACTTATCCACCAGTTCACCGGGCAATATGAAGCCGATCCGAGGCAATTTATCCTCGGCAGTTTGGCGGTGCTCAGAAAAGTCCCGCTGATGTCCGGTGAGCCTTCTTCTATCCGTGTCCATATCAAGTCATCGCGGGAAAGGGGGGACGACGCGCTTGAAGAGTGTCTGGGGCCAAATCTGGTGATGAATTCGAACTACAACATGATTGAATTCGACCGCGATTTGCTCGAGATCTCGCTGAAAAACATCCGCGATGAAGCCTGGAAAACCACCGAGGCCCTGCGGACGACGGTTGAAACGGCAGGCGCGTTAATCAGGCGGATCGCCGATCCGGAGCAGCCTAAACTTACCGTTATTTCCAAAAGCATCAGGCTGTCACCGCGAACCTTGCAGCGCCGTCTCAAGTATTGCGGTGTCGAATTCGAAGCCCTGCGTGACGAAACCCGTCGTTGCGAAGCTCTGCAGCTAATGGCCAGCGGCAAATACTCGGCGACCGAAATTGCCTATATGGTCGGTTACAGCGATCAGGCACACTTTACCCGCGCCTTTAAACGCTGGACCGGGAGCACACCGTCGTTCTATCGGTCCGCCACCAAGAAGGGGTGACCGCCGCTTTTTCAGAGCCTGTAAACCCGCCGTAGTTTTCTCACTCCCATCTTCCTTATGTTTATCTCTCATCGAATTATCCCGCTGTCAGAGCTTGTTACCTACAGCGATCGACAATAGCCAGTAGCAATAAAACCCCGCCGATGAATTTAGTGTCCCTTACGCCTGCCTGCTTTATCTTTGGCGTCAAATGGCAAGTCTCTTTCGAGGCGTTCTTATACAGTCCGCTAAGACAATTCCTAGCTTCGCTGGCGATGCGTTCAGAGATCGCAAAATAAGAAAGGATTGGCATTGGGAAACTGTATTAATTCATACCTTCAGGGGGGTTATATGTCTTATCTATCCACGTCCAGCGTGGTCGCACTCACATTGGCAACATTGGGAAGTGCGAACGCTCAAGCCGTCGCGGGCGAGGTGATGCCGGTGGGCGTCGATAATTTTATCCGCGCCGAGTCCGATCTCTATATGGGCAATATGGTGAAGGAGGGGGGCCTGGGACAGTTTGTACATAGCCGCGAACCTGTTGCCATTGACGCGCAAAGTGTCATCCGCATGAATCGGGATACGCTTTATTCGAGCGCGGTATTCGATCTCGATGCAGGTCCGGTCACCATCACCTTGCCTGAGGCGGGTGAGAGGTTTATGTCGACGTTGGTGGTCAACGAAGACCACTATGTCCCCGCCGTCTTTTACGGCGGTGGACATCATACGCTGACCAAAGAAGAGGTGGGGACACGCTACGTTTTTGTCGCTATTCGAACGCTGGTCGACCCTGCGGATCGCAAAGACGTTGAGCAGGTCCATGCCCTGCAGAATGCCATCAAGGTCAGTCAGGCACAGACAGGAGAATTCGTCGTGCCAAAATGGGATCCCGTCAGTCAGAAAAAGATGCGCGATGCGCTGCTGGTGCTTGGCGCAACGCTTCCGAACTATAACCAGGCCTTTGGCACCAAGAGCACGGTGGATCCTATTCAGCATTTGATCGCTACGGCTTCCGGATGGGGCGGTAATCCGAGCAAGGACGCCATCTATCTCGGCGGCGTGATGCCGAAAAATGATGGGAAAACCGTTTATCGGCTCAAGGTCGGGCAGGTTCCGGTTAAAAGTTTCTGGTCCGTGAGCGTTTATAACGCCGCCGGTTATTTTGAAAAGAACCCCTATGATGCTTATTCGTTAAATAACCTCACTGCGAAAAAAAGTGATGATGGCTCAATTATGATCCAATTTGGGGGCTGCGACGGCAAGATTGCCAACTGTCTGCCGACAATGCCAGGCTGGAATTATACGGTCAGGCTTTATCAGCCCGGCAATGAAATTCTTAATGGTCAATGGCATTTTCCACAACCGCAGTGATCCGTTTGATTTAATTGAGACGGCTAGTTTCTGCGGCTGAAAATAACCGACCCGACAGCGGTGGATTTATAACGCTGCCGGGGCCAAGTATTCATGATTTGGCTGTTTTGGCGCGGCGGAGAATTCCATTATGAACCGAATAAGACGGTCGGGAATTACCGCAAAGCATTGAGAGCGCAATACCCGCTGCGCATAAACCGAACCTGGAGGCAACAATGAAAAAACCATGTCATCCCTTATATCTGATCGCGCCGTTAGCCGGTCTGTTGTATTCCGGTATTGCGGCGTCGAATGATACGGGTCCGGTGATCACGGATCCCCATTTTAAGCTGGCGCCAGGCTACCTGGAGCCCGCCAGCCTACCGGTGCATTTAGCCTTGCTGGGGGCACCGCCAAAACCGGACTCTGCGGCCTTCGCACGTGATGAAGAAGCCCGGCGAGCCGCATTGGCTTTACGCGGCAGCGCTCGGGAAAAGCTGGCCGCGACGGATGCCGAGTTGACGTTCCCGGCCCCGGCTCAGGCGTTTTCGTGCGCGCTGGGCACCGACATCAACCAGAAAAAGACCCCTCATCTTTACTCTATGATGCAGCGCGTGTTGACGGATGCCGGTGGATCAACCTATGCCGGAAAGAACGCGTATAACCGTACGCGCCCGTTTGTGCAGCACAACGAGGGAACTTGTCGCAAGGACATGGAACCCCTGTTGAGAAATGACGGTTCCTGGCCATCCGGGCACTCGGCGGCGGGTTGGGCATGGGGATTGGTGTTGGCCGAAATCCAGCCTGCACGGTCGACAGAGCTGTTGGCCCGCGGTTTGGCCTTTGGCCAAAGCCGGGTGATTTGTGATGCGCATTGGCAAAGTGACGTGGATGCGGGCCGCATCATGGGCGCGGCCACGGTAGCCGTTCTGCATGGCAATCCCGCTTTTATGGCGGATTTGGCTGCCGCGAAGCGCGAGGTGCAGGAGGCAACCAGGGCGAATCTGAAACCTACCGGATCCTGCGCGGCTGAACGTGTTGCGCTCTCCCTGAGTATGCATTGAGAGGGGCATGGTGATGATGAACGGTGACAATATACCAAACAGGTTCGCCACAGGGTTCCTGCCCGCGGTGCTGTTGATTTCTGGCGTTATGAGCCCCCCGGCAGAGGCGGTTCAACCGTTATCTGCGGGCTATCAGGCGGCAGACGAATGGCAGTTCACATTCGCGCCTTATGTATGGGCCGCAGGGATCCGGGGAGATATCGGCCATCGGTCGACAGGAACACAATTTATGAAAACCGATTTCTCCGAAATCGCCCGCGATCTCGATGTGGCGGTGATGGGCATGGGAGAGGCGCGTAAAGGGCCTTACAGCCTGCTGGTGGACTTGATGTACATCGACACCACGACCCGTAACGATTTACCCGATAGCATCCCGGCGGATCGCCTGAAAGTGGATAGCAGGACGGTGTCCGGGTTTCTGGGCGGGGGATATACCCTGCTGGAAAAAGGCGGTGGCCGTCTTGATGCCGCCGGTGGTGCCCGGGTCTGGTACAGCAGTACCCGGTTAACTTTCCAGGGGGGAGGTGCCGGCGGGATATCGGGCAGCGATCGAGCGACCTGGGTAGATGCGGTGGCGGGATTGCGCGGGCACTATGCGCTGACGCCGACGGTATGGCTGTCGGCCTGGGGATTGGCCGGGGGTGGGCAGTCCCGATTGGACTGGGATGTGGCAGGATTGATGGGGTGGGAGTTTATGTCGGGTTTCTCTGTGGTGGCCGGTTACCGGGCGATGGGGGTCGACTATCGTCATGACGGCTTCGTGTATGACGTGGTGCAGCAGGGGCCAATATTGGGGGTGAGCGGCAGATTTTAGCAGGGGAAATATAACTATTGATCTGAAGGCTTGTCAGTCTGTGTACCGCCAAAAATAATTAATTCTATGCAGGGAATGGAAAAGAAAAATATTAATTTAAAAATAATATCACTGTGTCGCTGGCAGAGTGAGTTTCGTTGCGATTTTAAATTAGCAGCTTGAATAATTGTTTGTCATTGAATTTTTTTACGAGCCACTTTCACATGTTTAGTGGCTTTTCGGCTGGCTTCTATTTACAGGCAGAGAATAAGAGGGGTTATTTAAGACAGTGTCAGTAAGGTGAAATCCATTATTAATGGGGTTGGGTAAACTCGGATTTTAATTTTCCATATTTAAAACAATAACCGGATGCGGCGCGTCCGGCGCTTATTTTTCGCTTGTCGGAATAGAGGGCGACCAGACCGCGAAACAGACGAGTATTTAAGGAAGAATGACATTATGGCAATTAGCAAAAGAAAGCGGGTCCATGCGTTTTGGTTGATGGCTGCGCTACCCTTGTGTGCAAAGGCAACTGCGCCGGTGGAACAGGCGGTCAGTACCTCTGTTGTGCCACATTCGGCCGCAAGCGAGGCGATCCCTACCTTTGCGTTGGGGGGCGGGGTAGTGGTCAGCCCGCTGTATGAAGGCTCCTCGCGTTACGCGGTTTTTCCGTCACTGGTGGCGAAAGCCGTGATGCCGACGGAGAACTGGGGCACGTTCACGGCAGCATTTCCTGAAGGACTGCGGTGGGATCTGCCGAACCTGTCGACGTTCGGCGTAGCGCTGTTGGTGGGTTATGATCCTGGCCGCAAGGAAAAAATCCGTACCCTGGGTGGTCACAACAGTTACCTGAAGGGAATGGGGGATCTGGACAACTCAGCGATGGTGGGGGCGGAAGCCTACTGGGGGCTCTCCGCCAGTCGATTGTTTGTTCGCGGCTGGCAAGCGACCCGCAGCCGTGAATACGGTGGCGAGGATCTGGGGCACACGGCGTATCTTGAAGCGGGAGCTTCCAGCGCATTGCCGCTGTCTTCTGCGCTGACGCTGGACTCCGCGCTGTACGGCACCTGGGGTG
Organism: Serratia liquefaciens; assembly: GCA_012719855.1. Lineage (GTDB taxonomy): Bacteria > Pseudomonadota > Gammaproteobacteria > Enterobacterales > Enterobacteriaceae > Serratia > Serratia liquefaciens_A. The sequence continues at coordinate 115,464 of JAAXZN010000059.1, forward strand.
ATAAGGACGACATGATGGCTCACTTTGGGGTGACCGGCGAACAGGCGGCACGTACCGATTTTCGTGAGTATCACACCGGTGGGGGCATGCGGGATGTGACGCTCAAAACCGGTCTGACCTGGCAACTGCAACCTCATCTGGCCTTGCAGGGCGGAATGAAGCTCTACGCCCTGACCGCAGGGGCACGCCGCAGCCCATTGACCGATAACAGCGTCGGCGCAGGCTTTTACCTGAATGCCCTGTATCAATTCTGAGTCTGTCTCTGGTTGAATCCTGTCCCTCACCATCCTCGGGGTGGACTGAGGGACAGGCCCTAGTGTTGTTTATCGAAGCGGTAAACCAACGCTAAAGCGGCCAGTAACAGCAACAGCGGTGGGGCAAGCGTCGTGAGTGGGACATTGAGCGAAAACAGCAGCCCGAGGTTGAGGATAATCTGGTAGATAATGTAGGTGAGCAACCCCACGATCACCCCTACGGCTAAACGGCTGCCTAGCCCGGGTGCGCGAGGAATACTGAAGGTGAAGGGGATGGCCAATAAAATCATCGCCAGCACCAACAGGGGGCGGCCCAATTTTTGCCATAATGCGATCCGATACTCGGTGCTGGGTTGCTGCGAACTTTGCAGGTAGGTGATGTACTGCTTCAACTGTTTGATGGAGAAGCTGTCGGCAGGCAAGGTCAGCCCTTTCAGGTTCATTCCGGCAAAAAGGGATTGCCAGAGCAAAGTATCCTGGGTTTGTACGCTCTCTTTTTTGTTGTCCCATTTTTTCTGCATAACTTTATGCAGCGTCCACAGTCCGTTATCGGCCGTGGTGGCTGTCTCCGCATACACATAGGACTCCAGCGACAGGTCGTCTTGGTAGCGGAAAATCTCAATCCCGACGGGTTGGCTATGCTCGTCCAGAGATTTCATGGTAACAAATTCATTGTCCTTTCGGGCCCACAGGGCGTTCCCCGTATCCGTGGCATTACCGGTTTTTGCCAGGGCGCCGTCTTTAAGCTGCAATGCGCGCTGCTGCAGAGGGGAAGCTACCCACTCATCGAGCGCGCCTAACGACAGGTTGATAAACAGGCCGGCGTAGAGCGTGACCAGAGCAATGCGGAGAATTGAAAAACCGGCGGTGCGGATTGCCGTTAACTCAAGGTTTTTAGACATCTGGCCAAGCCCGATGATGCCGCCAAGCAGCGCGATAAAGGGGCCGAGATCCACCAGGCTTCGGGGTAATGTCATCAACACTACCAGTAATGCCTGGTTCCAATGGTAGCCGTTAGGGGTGACGTCCTCGAGCTCGTTGATCAGATTAAAGGTGGTAAACAAGGGGATTAACAATCCGGCCGCGGCGGCAAACCCGATAAAGAGATTACGGATCAAATAACGGCTGAAAATGTTCATCGGAAGGGCTTCCGCAGCAGGGAAAAATCGCGGGCGATCAGGATTAGCATCCCGGCCAGCATCAGCATCGGCACCAGCCAGACGCCCGGCGTGGTTGGGAGGGTTCCGTTAGCGACCAATGTCCGACAGATATTTCCGCCATAAAAAATGGCGGTAAACAGCAGGGTCAGGGGCAGCAAGGTGGCATAACGTCCCTGACGAGGTTTGATGCGGCTAAAGGGGATCGCCAATAGCACCATCAGCAGGGTCGTGACGCCGCGGCTTTCTCGCCATTGCAATTCCGCCCGGTCTGCGGGATCCGATGAGCGTGACAATTCCCCCAGGGAAGCTGATTTGCGCTTCACTTCCAGGCTTTCGATAAAGGGCTTCAGCGATATTTTGAAGTTATTGTAATTCTGCATGTTGTCATCGGTCCCTTTACGCTCCAGCACGTAGGCCGTGCCCGTTTTCAGTATCACTGAGGGGCTTGAGGGCGAAGGATCTATGACCTCGACGGAATGAGCCCGATAGAGACTGGTATTATTGGCCGAGCGTGAATAAATCAGTGCATCCGTCAGGTGGTTTGAGGTCGGGTCAATGCGCGAGGCCATGATCATTCGGCCGCTGCCGTTAACGTTAAACTTGTTCGCCTGCAGATGGCTGACATCCAGCACCGATTGCGACTGGCGTTCCAACTGATAAATGTTGCCGTACGCCCAAGGTCTGCCATACAGGGACAAAAGGGTGACAAACAGCGCCAGCGGAATGGCGAGCACCAACACCGCTTTGTACAGCCGCCATGGGCTGGCGCCTGAGGCGTGAATGGCGGTGATTTCACAATCGCTGTAGAGCTGCCCCAGCGCCACGGCGACGGAAACATACAGGCCTACCGGCAGCAGCATCTCCAGGGCAATCAATATTTTATAGCAGACAACGTCGAATACGATGTGCAGCGCCAGTGTCCCGTTGGCGGCCTCGGTGAGATAGCGCTGGGCCGAATAACTGGCAAACATGAAAATCAGAAAACCCACGATGATCATCACCAATCGGCGGATTTCCACCATGATATAGCGCTCAATCAACACCATAAGTTATAGACATCCCTTATTATCAAACGCATGTTTTCCGGAAGAAGGCCGGCTTTCAGTCTGTTTTTCATCATGATTGATCATCGCTAATCAGCTTTTGCAGCAGTGCGATGACATGATTAACCTCATCAGGGGTCAGAGCACCGTCTTTTGCCCATTGGACGCGGCCTTGTTTATCCAGCACCAAAATGGTTGAGCTCTCTTCTGGCAGTTGCCAGGCTTGACGCACCAGCCCATCGCTATCGACGATAAATTGCGCCCAGGGATAATGCCTTTTGTTTTTCTCAATTTTGCCGCGGACGAAAAAACCGCTGCCGGGGATCGCATCGTCAGTATTGACGATGGTGGTGGGCTGAAAACGGTCGTTTGGAAAGTTTGCCTCTTTGACGGCGGTAATCAGCATCGAGTTCTTCTTTTTGGCCGAGGTGCGACCGGCGATGCACTGGATGACCCGCACTTTCCCTGCCAGTTCTGCACTGTTCCATTTTTTATAGCTGAAAGTGTCATTTTCCAGCAGCAACTCACCCCGATCGGCGATGGCAACCGGTACGACAGGCTTGCCCTGAACAAAATTATGCGCTGATGCCATCAGTGGCAACAGCAACAGTGACAAGGGCAGTAATCTGCGTAGCATCATGAACATAACCATAATTTATCAGTGGCTGCGACCGGGGAACGGCAATTTCCCCGAGTAACAGTTACATAGGATAACGCTCGAGAAGTAACTCCAGGCGTTGGCGGATATCGACATCCAGCATGGTGGGTTCGTCATAGGATTTCCCCCCAGCCAGCTTGTCCGCCACCATCACATCATGACGATCGCCCATTAGCCCGTTAATCGCGGCCAGGAATCTGGAGATCTGCAGAGCCTCGCGGTTGCCTGGATCTATCGATCTTAGCGTGTCATAGAACGAGACCTGTTGGCTGACGATTTTCCGCACGTCGTGGAACTGCTTTCCCGTGAGTTCTGGATTCACAATCAGCTCCTGGAGTGCGCGCATTTGCTCCTGACGGTAGGCAATAAAATCACTCTCGGTTTCTAACTGAATATGCTGCAAAGCATAATTCACCAGCGACCAGACCGGCCTGCTCAGCAGCAGCCGAAGAAGATTGCCGTACAATTTCAGGTTCTGTTGGTTGCCATTGCGAAACGCATCCTGAAAATGGCCGAGCACCACGGTGGTGGTGTGAAAAAGGCGGCCGGCACTGTGTTTTTTGCTGTAAAGACGCTGGGCAAAGCGTAAATGTTTATAGCGCGCGCGAATATATTTGTAGCGCATGCGCGTCGCGGCGGGTAAGTCTGAATCTTTAAGAAAATCATTCACTAAGCCCAGGAGTTCTCGCCGGGTAAAACCGTCCTGCCAAAACTGCAGGCACAGGGCGTAATTATCCTGAATGCTCTCATATGAGCATTGCAAATCAATATGTTGTGGCAAACTGATATTTGCATCAACAATGTCATCCGTCTCTACGGCAATAAACAGTAACTGCGTAGTTTCAGCAGAGAATTTTTTCCCGTTGCTGCTATTCATCATTGATTACTCTCTCTGGATACGTTAAATCCCAGTAAATAGCGATTACGGTAGGCGCCTATCGTCGGTATGAGCGTCAATAAAACGTCCAAACATTGGCCTGCCAAATAAGCGAAGGCCGCACCCTGCACACCAAACAGATGAGACATGCCCACCAGCAGCGCTATATAGGCGACCGCAGAAAAAGTCTGCACAATCAGGAAAGCCCGCTGTTTGCCCGCCATGAACAATAAGGATTCCTGCGGGAAACCCAGCATGGAAACGATAATGGCGCCCAGCATGATTTGGATTAAATCATAGGCTTGCAAATACTGCTGACCGAACACAAAGGAAATTAATGGCTTACCTACGACGATGACCAGCAGCGCCACGGCAAGGCCTATGCCGCCAGCCAACAACGCCGATCTGAGTCCCAGCATCCAGGGTTTGCTGGTACGGGGATCCAGACGCATGATCTCAGGGTAGAAGCTTTTTTCCAGCAGCTTGGCCGGGGTCCCCGTGGCGTCAAAGAAGGTCATCGCGATTTTGAACAGCCCGGCGGCGGCCGGCCCCAAAACGACGCCGACCAACACCGTGCTGCACGAGTTACGGGTAGCCCAAATAGTATGGGCAAAATTGGTGGTCCAGACGAAATTCCAGGCGCCTTCGATACGACGTGCGGTCTTGAATAGGCGTGGTTTCAAAGCGTTATGGATATCTCTGCGGTGCAGTTCACGAGCGGCGAACCACCAAAATAGCGTGCCGCCGATCAGGTTGGAGGCATACCACGTGACGATGAACCCTGGAAATCCCCAATCAAAATAATAGGACAGGACGCTGCCGACGGCCTGCAGGAAGGGCTTGATGGCTTGCTGAACGGCAATCAGATCGAAGCGGTCAAACGCGCGTAAAATTCCCGTAGGGGTGGATGACGTCATCGACGGAATTAAGGTGCAGTAAAGGATCGCGAGCCAGAAACTCTCCGTATCCAACCCTAAGGCGTGCGAAAGGAAAGGGAGCAGCAACATGCCGCCCAGCACCGCAATGGTGCCGCTGGCGATATCCAGACCGAACGAAAATGAAATGACGTCACGAAAGCGTTGAATATTCTGGCGTTCCAGCGCCGGAGTCCCAAATTGAACAACGAACTGCCACGTCTGAAACTTGATAAAGTCGCTGACGGCTTTGGTATAGGCTTGAATAACAACCAGAACCCCGAACATTTCGGGCGACATGCCTTTACCGGCGCAAGAAAGCGCAAGCAACCCAAGCAAGGCACTGGCGACACTGCCGGAACCTAAATAAGCGGCGTTACGTAGGATGGAACGAAAAGCTCCATCGGAAAACCAATGCTTCATGGTAAAACCAGCCATACTGACCACTTCAGGTTATCAATAGCTCAGCGGACATTAGCTGGCCTTGCATACCAATCCTGTACGACGAAATTCAGGGATAGGCATCCGTTCATGGAGTGAAAAGTAAAGAATCGCCCGTTTTGCCTGGCGACACTCTCACCAGGATTGATAGCGGCTCAATCCCTATTTTACATTGCGAGCGACAGGCTCCGGTAAAAACTTTCACACCTGAAATATAATCATGAAAATCTCTCTAATAATACTTTTCCAGGCTGAAAAATTTTTACCATTCAATGCTGTTTGGTCATGCTTTCCGTACCGATATTCATTTTAAAACATGATCAAAAAGTGCGTTTTCCTAATTTTCGGGTATTAAACATTAGCGTTGTTTATCCCTGAATCTTAATAGTGAACGATATTATTGACATGTCTATAGATGAATGAATTCGCTATCCGAGAGAAGCCTGGGGACGCGAAGGGATCATTACGACGGAGGATATTGCATTCAGCGCTTTTTCCAGTACTTCATCGTAAGGCGCTTTAGCATCCAACTCTATAATTCTGGAGCCATTATATTGCAGCCGAACCATGGCCGATATTTTGTCCTTCAGTTCTTCGTAGCTGTGATCGGGTTTACGTGAAAAGGCGGTATCGACATCAATATCGAGGCGAATGATAAGTTCAGGGCGGTATAAGGCCATTGATTGATATAAACGTTTTTCGCGTGCTGCCAAGCGAGTCATTAACCAGCCCTTTGCCCGCTCCACGCCAATGCCCGGACCGTCATAGTAAAAACCAGAAATCTCGGCCTGCGGAAAACGATCGCTGATCACCAGCACGCCGCTTTGTGCCAGACGTTGTACTTTGCGTAAATTGGCCGCACGCCACACTGAAAAACCATACATGATCAGGGCTGCCCAGAGTGCCGGCGGCTTATTGCTCATGCGCTGAGTTTTGTCAGACTTGGCGGCCAGGCGGCGTTCAAGCCAGACACCAATAACCGGCAGGCGCTTAATTTTGTCGCCATCTTCACCGGAGATCAGTCCTAAATAACGCCGTTCCGTTGCCCGGTATTTTTGCAGGTTTTTGACCAGGTCAGTGGTAAGCGTGGATTTCCCCGTGCCGTCACTGCCCACGACCGCAATCAGGCCGGTAATAACGGTCGATGCGGGATCGCTGGCGGTATTTGATTTATCTGTTTGCATTTTTTTCAGTATTAATAAGTTATCGGCAGACTAAACCTCGGGTGTCGCCAGGGAGGTTCGAATGGCTCGCAGCGATTCATCGAGAATTTTACTCGCCGGCTCTCGCCCATCTAAATCCAGAATGTTTGCGCCGTTAAAAGTAAGATGCGGAATGACGGCAATCTTTTCCCGCAGCGCAGAAAGCTTGTGATCGGGCTTGCGCGAGAATGCGGTTTTCTCATCAATATCTAGACGAATCAATAAGAAAGGCGGATATGATGCCATCCACTGATACAGCCTTTGCTCATGTTTTCTCAACCAGCGTACCCAGCGATTTCCGCCATCCGTTTTTGCCAGCTGCGGCCCGTCGAAACGAAAACCCGCCACTTCCGCTTGCGGATAACGATCGGTGACCAGCAATTGTCCTTTGCGGCTTTTCGCCAGCATTCGGCGAAACTTATAAACTCGCCAATATGACAACAAAAAGATCACCAGCGTGGTCAGGTTACCCGGCGGCGTTGAAGGATGTTCATGAACGCGATCGGACTTCGCCAGTAAATAACGACCGAAGGGGGCGCCAATAATCGGCAAGTTGCTGATCCATTCCCCAATACGTCCTGAAGACTGGCCGAGATAAAGTAATTCCGTCGGTTCTTGCGATGAGAGATGATTGACCAGACTGGCAGCCAAGGTTGATTTTCCCGAGCCATCACAACCCGTTATTGCAATTACGCGTACGGGGGGATGATTAGCAATGGGCATGGTCTGTTGACTCACAATAATTGGTCCAAATCAAAGAAACTATTGTATTATAACCAGCCTTGGGTTCAAGATATTTATTGCGTATTATCTCAGTGGTAATCAAATTTGTTTATTATTGATGATTATGTTTTGGTAAATCCGTCTTGTTTTTTTGTGCTAACCACGGCTGCGATTGTTCTTATAGCTCTTAATGCTAATTAGGCGTTGCGGTACCGGGTAATGGAACAGATTTCCTCATTGTTTTCTTAATCTTTTGTGTGCTTTGGTCTGGGGTTGGCAATATTTATTCCTCATGGCATTGATAACGTCATTAAGCGACTTTTCGTTTTCGAAATGGTACATTTTTACAGGTGTCTTAGAAGAGAATCTTATTATGCATTCAAAACTCCCGCCGCTTATTGCGGTAATTGGCAGCGATGGCTCGGGTAAGTCTACCGTTTGTGAATATCTCATTGAGTATGTGAAAAAATACGGTCCCGCAGTGAAGGTGCATCTGGGTAAGCAGGCAGGAAATGTCGGGCGTGCGGTTTCGCAACTTCCGCTGATGGGCAATTCTGTTGGCAAGGCCATCGAACGCAATACTAAAAAAGTGAAATCCAAAAAGTCCAGGGTGGGGCTGTTGCCGGGTTTGGTCATCATTACTTTCGTTTTGCGTCGGCTGTTGCGTTTTCGCCGCATGTTGGCTTTTCGTCGGCAAGGCCTGATCGTATTAACCGACCGTTTTCCGCAGGTACAAATTCCCGGCGCCTACGATGGCACCGTTTTTCCCGAAAATACCCAGGGCAGCCATTTTGTCAGATGGTTGGCGGGGCGCGAACGCAAAGCTTTTCAATGGATGGCGGATAATAAGCCGGACCTGGTGATCAAGCTGAATGTGGATCTGGACGTTGCCTGCGCACGTAAACCCGATCATCGCAAAGAAGCATTAGCCAAAAAGATTGCCGTTACGCCATTGCTCACTTTTGAAGGTGCGGAAATTGCGGATGTCGATGCCAATAAACCGCTGGATGAAGTGTTATCCGCCGCTGAAAAAGCCGTCGCGGAATTTATGCAAGCGCAGGGATATAGCTTTGTTGTCGAAGGCGAATCGGTAGCGACCCACTGATTATTTCAGTTCTTGCCGTCAGAAAGTTTGATTCCAGTGCCGATAACTTTTCGGCACTGGCAGGCAAGGTGAAGAGAGTTGTCGATTGGAACACTGCCCATGAGTTTTATGGGCAGCGGGAAAGGCATTATTTTTTCAGCGCGGCAAAAGCGCCAATGATCTTATCAATCTCTTCTTCACTGTGCGCGGCGTTAACGCTGCATCGCAGGAGCGTTATGCCGGCCGGCGCTGCCGGGGGTAACACGAGATTGACATAAACACCTTTGGCGATCAGGTCGCGCCAGAAATGCAAACCCTCTTCTTTTGAGCCAATCATCACCGGCACCACCGGACTGATGCGCGGCCCCAGTTGGTAGCCCAGCTTAGCCAGCCCCTGATAGAGCCGATGCGCGTTGCTCCAGAGTTTTTTCCGCAGCTCAGGATGTTGCGCGATCTTTTTCAAAGAAGCGCGCACCGAAGCGATACTGGATGGCGAAGGCGAAGCGGTAAAAATATAAGGGCGGCTGCTGTAGCGCAGCACCTCCATGTCTTTGCCACCCACGGCAAAGCCGCCGATAGAGGCCAGGCTTTTACTGAACGTGCCCAGAATAATATCAACGTCTTGCTCAACGCCCAGCTCTTCAGCCAGACCCCGCCCGTGAGTACCCATTACGCCGAATGAATGAGCTTCGTCTACCAGCAAATAGCCGCCGAGCCGCCGTTTGATGTCGACGATTTCAACCAGCGGAGCCACGTCGCCCAGCATGCTGTAAATGCCTTCGACGATAATGATCGCCTCTCGGGCTCGTTCGCCAAGGCGCACCATGCGACGTTCCAGATCTTTGGCATCGTTGTGGCGGAAGCGAATGATTTCAGCGCCGCCCAGGGCGCAGGCATCATAAATACTCGCGTGGCTGTCCGCGTCGATCAGCACGACCGAGCCGGGGGTTGCCAGAGTACTGATGACCGCCAGGTTCGCGGTATAGCCGGTGGAAAAGACGATGGCGGTAGGGCGATCAAAGAAGGCCATCAGCTCTTGCTCTAACTGCAAGTGAGAGCCGTAGCTGCCGTTCGCCATGCGTGAGCCCGTTGTGCCGGTACCCTGTGCGGCCAAGGCCGCCTGACCCTCGGCAATAGCCTGCGCATCGAAGGTCAGGCCCAGGTAGTTATTGGTCCCCGCCAGAACAATTTTCTGATTGCCAATACGCCCTTCGGTTGCCGAGTAAACCTCGTCGATGCAGGTGCCAAAGGGGTTCAGGCCATCGGCCTGGAATTGCTTACGATCGTTGGTAAGCCGCGAAAATTTATCATAAAGACCCATTGGTTTTCTCCAGGCGAGGGAGTAGAGCGTCAAGCAGCTGCTCTGGCGTTCTGACATCAAGCAATATATTGATAGGAATAGAAATATCGAATTCGTCTTCTAACATCATCAGCAGATCCAGGACTCTGATGGACTCCAGGCCAAGATCGTTGACGAGATCGCTATCAGGTTTGATTTCTAACCCGCCTTCGACCAGACCTTGCAGGCAAGTCAGAATATAATTCATTACAGCGTCGCGATTTCGCATAAGAATTTTGGCAAACCTCTAATGTAGATAATTAAAATAAACCTTCACGCAGTGCGCGCTTCAAACTGACCTTGGGGACCCAATGAATATTCTCGGACAGGCTTCGATTGTTTGCAGACCAGTCCGGATAGGTTAATTCCCGTATTTTGTTGTGGGTCAGCATCGGTTCTTTCTTGGTCAAGCGGCTCAGCAACATGCTGCCGTCGGCCAAAATTTTCAGCAGGGGCAGCGGGATCCCCACCAGCCGCACCGGGCCATTGCGCACGGTGGTCCCTATTTCCCGTAACCGCTGCCAGCTATAACCGCCGGCAACCCCGTCGCAAAGTTCATAGGTTTGCGTCTGCGGGCCAGGGGCCAATAGCCACTGGCTCACGGCTTCGGCTAAATCGCTCACATGGAGGAACGTCAGCTTTGCTTCTGCTGCGCCCAGTCGTGGAAGCACGCCGCGCAGCAGCCAGCTAAATATCGGCTTAAGCTCTTTATCGCCGGGCCCGTAAACCGCGGTGGGGCGAAAGATGCCCAGTGAGATATCCGCAGCCATGGCGGTTAGCCGTTGTTCAGCAACATGTTTGGAATTGGCATACCAGGACAGCTCAGGATGGCGAGCGGCAAGAGAAGAGATAAACAGGAAACGCTTGCAGCTGCCGCTTTGTCGGGCCGCCTGCATCAGGTGTTGGCTGCCGTTGACATTACACCGGGTGAAGGTTTCTTCCGTTCCTCCCCGAACCTGGCCCGCACAATGCACCACGAACTCAGCGCCGCGAACCAGTTCGGTGAGCGAGTCCTGATCTTCCAGTGCCCCTTGGACCCAGGTCAGATTAGGGGGGGCGGTTTGACCTGCGCGCCGGGTGAGGGCGCGCACGGTAAAACCACGCGAAAGCAGATTCTGAACGATATGCCGGCCAATAAAGCCGGTTACGCCAGTGACTGCTACGGTGCCTGTCATTGTGCAAAGCCTGCCAGTTGCTGCATCGGCGGGCAGATGGAGGTGGTCAGCCAACGCTTTTTAGCCTCTGCACGGGCAGGTTTCCCCGAGGAGGTGCGGGGAATGCTGTGGGGCGGCAACAGCTCAATATCCACCGCAATGCCGAACTCGCTTTGAATGCGGGCGCTCAGCGTGTGGACGATTTGCTCCCGACGATCTTCTGCGCTGACGCGGCACTGGATTTGCAGAATAATTCTGGCGCCGTCACCGTGCTCTTCGGTCACGAAGGCAATGGCGTCACCAGAGCGGATTTCCGGCTCGGACTCCGCAACATATTCAATATCCTGCGGCCAAATATTACGGCCACGAATGATGATCAAATCTTTCTTGCGGCCGGTGACGTACAGATAACCATCCAGCAGATAGCCCAGGTCACCGGTATCCATCCAGCCACTTGCCTGGATTTGCTGTTGAGACGCATCGTCGCGGAAATAGCCGTTCATCAGGCTGGGGCCGGAGATACAAATACGGCCGACCTGCCGCTCTGGTAACGGGAGTCCGGTTTCGCTGCGAATTTCGATACGGTGACCGGGCAGTGGCTTGCCGCAATTGACGAAGGTCGATGTGACCCGCGTTTTTTTGCCGGGCGCTACCGCCTTACCTTCGTATTCCAAAATGTCTCGGTCGACCTGGTTGATTGGCGTGCCGGAAGTTTCGTCATAAAAACTGACCGCCAGGGTGTTCTCGGCCAAACCATAGCAGGGCATCAGCGCCTTGCGGTCAAAGTTCAGGTGGCTGAAGTGCTCAGCGAACTGAGAAAGCAAATCTGACGGAATAGGTTCAGCCCCTACGCCGGCTACGCGCCAACTGGAGAGATCCAGGTCAGTGATCTCTTTGTTGTTGCTGTAACGCAGGCATAAATCGTAGCCAAACGGCGGTGCGACGGACACGGTGCCGCGATTTTTGGCGATCAGTTTTAACCATTGCATTGGACGCATGGCAAAATCTTGCGTCCGCAGATAGTCAACGGACAGTTGAGTCGCCACCGGGGTAAGCAGGAAACCGACCAGGCCCATATCGTGATAGAAGGGCAGCCAGGAAACGCAGCGATCGCCCGCACGCAGTTTGATCCCGTCATGGCTAATCACGCGCAGGTTGGACATCACCGCACGCTGGGTAATGATAACCCCACGTGGAAAGCGAGTGCTGCCCGAGGTGTATTGGAGATAAGCAATATCGTCGGGCGACGGTGCCTGCAGCTCCACATCCCGCTCGGGCAGAGCGTTAAAATCTGCGTCGCTGAGAATATGGGTTGGTGGTGCATCCAGGGTGGCGGAACTGATTAACGGTACCCACTCTTCACTGCTGATAATGGCGGCAGGTTTACAGCTGTTGATCAGGCCCTGTAGCTTGATGGTATAGGAGTCCCGCTGCCCGACGCCCATAGGGATCGCCAGGGGCACGGCAACCAAACCGGCATATTGGCAGGCAAAAAAAGCCTCAACGAAGCCGGCGCTGGTTTCCGCAATAAGCGCAACCCGATCGCCCTTGTTGAGATTCAGTGATAACAGGCGTCGCGCACCCACAATCGCCCGCTGTTTTAGCGTGCGATATTCCAGTACGGCCACGAGCTGATTACGACGATCGTAAAAGTTCATTCCTGTACTGCCCTGCGCCGCATAATCTAAAGCCTCCACCAGGGTGGGGAAATCTGCATAACGCATGGGAAGAGAATGAGTGGAGCTTGTTTCAGACATATACAAATTAGCCATAGATTAAAAATCACCAAAAGAGATAAACGACGATTGGCGAGAGAGTTAATGTTTTTACAATGAAAATGTTTTGAATATATTTGTTATTCAGTCATTTTCTTTCATTCCACAAATGGCATATCGAATGGTTAATAACCACCGTGCCAACTCTGAACTAAAGGTGAGGGATTAGCCTAAGATTATTACCAAGCCTATTTTCACGTGAGGACCATAGCCGAGGAACTGTGGATATACGGGCTGCCATCGTTGGCGCCAGATATCACAGCCCTTTGCCCGACAGCCTTCACCGGGTGCCTGTTGTCGGCACATTTCCGGAAGGCAATAATCGTAGATTCATAGGATCTGATCTTGCACATGGCTATCTCCGTACTTAAACATATCATAAACAGTATCCGGAAGATGGCCAAAAGTGAAAGCCTCATTTAACCCCAAGGATAGAAAAAGCATTTAATGTTAAAATATGCCAATGCGTCTCCAGAGCAGAATTAGTAAACTAAAAAACGATTGGTTTTCTTTTGCTGGAAATAGCACGAAATAATAAAAAGCATAATTTGCTCAGATCACTCACGCCCCTGTCTGGCATCACTTTTGATAAAGAACAGCACGTGTCAGTGTAAACTCTGCCCGGGTAACATCCTGCAGGATAATAGGTATTAATTGATTTTTCTTATCTCTTAAAGGGATAAGTCATAGCCGAGAGCGGATCTCATTTCAGAAAATATCACTGGCGTCATAACGTTCTTTTTTTGAGCATGTCACTAAATTGTAAGGTTATTTATGATTCATATTGAGCAAGTCCTCGATAAGCGTGATCTTAAGGCATTTATCGCTTTTCCTTCTTCCCTGTTTCGTGACGATCCTAATTGGATTGACCCTTTGTATTTAGAGCGCGAAGAGCATCTCTCTAAGAAGAATCCTGGGACTGACCACATAGAATGGCAGGCATGGGTGGCCAAAAAAGAGGGGAAGGTGGTCGGGCGGATCACCGCTCAAATTGACGCTTTGCACCGGGAACGCTACGGCGAGGATACCGGTCACTTTGGCATGATCGATGCCATCGAGGATCCGGCGGTTTTTAGTGCGTTATTTGCCGCGGCAGAAGCTTGGCTGAGGTCTAAGGGCGCGTTAAAAATCACCGGTCCCTTCAGTCTTAATATCAATCAGGAAAGTGGCCTGTTGGTCGAGGGGTTTGATACTCCGCCGTCGGCGCTGATGACGCACGCCAAACCCTACTACGCTGCCAATCTGGAGCGCCAGGGCTATACGCAAGGCATAGATTTGCTGGCCTATTGGATGAAGCGAACGGACCTGCATTTTTCGCCTTCCCTGGCAAAAATGATGAGTCAGGTACGCAAAAAGGTCACCCTGCGCCGCCTCAATCGCAAAAGGTTTAGCGAGGAAATGCAGGTGCTGCGCGAAATTTTCAATTCCGGCTGGCAGGATAACTGGGGATTTGTGCCTTTCACCGAGCATGAGTTTGCCACCATGGGCGATCAGCTGAAGTTCCTGGTGCCTGATGACATGATTTATATTGCCGAAGTCGATTCAGTGCCTTGCGCTTTCATCGTCGGTTTGCCCAATATCAACGAGGCTATTGCCGATCTGAACGGCAGTTTATTTCCCTTTGGCTGGGCGAAGCTATTGTGGCGTTTGAAAGTGAGCGGCGTGCGTACCGCGAGGGTGCCGCTGATGGGCGTTCGCCAGGAGTATCAATTCAGCCGAATAGGGCCGATTATTGCGCTATTGCTGATTGAAGCGTTACATGATCCCTTCGAGAAACGTGGTATTGATGCGCTAGAGATGTCCTGGATCCTGGAATCGAATACCGGCATGCGCACCATCCTGGAGCGAATTGGCGCGGTTCCTTACAAGCGTTATCGCTTATATGAAAAACAACTCTAACCCCTCTGCAAGACGCTGAATTTATCGGCCCTTAACAGGATGCAAAGCGCGCTGCGCTCAGAGAATACCTATGGCCAAAATTGCTTTTTGGCTGTTTGCGATTCAACGTTGCCGGGAAAACAATGTCACACGGGTGATTATTTAATTTCATTAACCAATTTCGTTATAAGTTACTGCGCGTTATTTGTTGGTGTTAAAAATTACCCGAATTTTTATAAGAGTAAGATGCATGCCCTTTGAAAAGAAAAAAGGAATAAATCGCTTAATAAGTAGCATAAAAAACTCACTGGCGGGCCTTACTGATGCCGTTTTTACCGAAGATGCTTTCCGCCAATTGCTGGTTATTAACGTAATATTACTGGTTGTTACATTTACTTTAGATATTACAAAAGTAGAAAGGTTGTTATTGATTGCCAGCAGCTTCCTTTTACTGGTTGTTGAGTTGCTTAACACTGCCATTGAGAGCGTCGTCGATCGCATTTCTCTGGAGATACATCCCTTATCCAAGCGCGCCAAGGATTTGGGCGGCGCGGCACAGTTGGTTGCGGTGGTGATGACAATAATTCTTTGGCTGGTGGTCTTATTGGGCTGATTAATACCCTCGGGGCAGCCAGATTTTTCCGGAAGTAACGCCAGCTTTCGGCTGCCCTCATCAAGGAAGCAAAATATTCTTTGCAGGATAACGTTCTGTCGCTCATTATTTGAAATGTTGTTTCACTTTTATGCCATGAGCCGATCTTGAACTTATACGCCGCCCTGCGCCAGCGCGTGGAAAATACGCCCTGGTATCCTAAACGCAAAAGCTATCGCGTCCTGTTTTGGCGTGAGATCACGCCGCTGGCGGTGCCGATCTTTATGGAGAATGCCTGCGTCCTGCTGATGGGGGTGCTGAGCACCTTTTTGGTGAGCTGGATTGGCAAAGAGGCGATGGCCGGGGTGGGGCTGGCGGACAGCTTCAACATGGTGATCATCTCGTTCTTTGCCGCGGTGGATCTGGGCACCACGGTGGTGGTGGCTTTCAGCCTCGGCAAACGGGACAGAAAAAGAGCGCGAGCGGCTGCACGCCAGTCGCTGGTGTTAATGACCCTGGTGGCCTTTGCGTTGGCGATCGGCATTCATTTGGCGGGTGAGCAGATTATTGATGTGATCGCCGGTGCCGCCACGCCGGAGGTAAAGGCGTTGGCGCTGTCTTATCTGCAAACCACGGTGTGGAGCTACCCGGCTGCCGCCATTGCCTTGATCGGCAGCGGGGCGCTGCGCGGTGCCGGCAACACCAAAATCCCGCTGTTGATCAACGGCGGCATGAATATCCTGAATATCATCATCAGCAGCATACTGATTTACGGCATGCTGGGCTGGCACGGGCTGGGGTTTGTCGGTGCCGGGCTGGGGCTAACCATTTCCCGCTATATTGGTGCCGTCGCGATCGTTTACGTCCTGATGATCGGCTTTAACCCGGCGCTGCACATCACGCTGAAAAGTTACTTTACCCCGTTGAAGCTGACCATCCTGTGGGAAGTACTGGGGATAGGTATTCCCGCCAGCATTGAGTCGGTGTTGTTCAACGGCGGCAAGTTATTGACCCAAATGTTTGTCGCCGGCATGGGCACCAACGTGATCGCCGGCAATTTCATCGCTTTTTCTGTCGCTTCGTTGATTAACCTGCCGGGCAACGCCCTGGGGTCGGCGTCGACCATTATTGTAGGCAAACGCCTGGGTAAAGGAGAAATAGCGCAGGCGGAGCGCCAATTGCGCCACATTTTCTGGCTGGCAACGATTGGGCTGACGGTGATTGCCTGGGGTACCGCGCCCCTGGCGGGGGTCTTCGCCTCGTTTTATACCCAACAAGACGACGTGAAGGAGGTGGTAAAGGTGTTGCTCTGGCTCAATGCCGCCTTTATGCCTATCTGGGCGGCCTCATGGGTGCTGCCCGCCGGTTTGAAAGGCGCACGCGACGCCCGTTTTGCGATGTGGGTTTCGATGCTGGGCATGTGGGGATGCCGCGTGGTCGCCGGCTATACGCTGGGCATCATGCTGGGTATGGGCGTGGTCGGCGTCTGGTTGGGGATGTTTATGGATTGGGCGGTACGCGGCGTCTTGTTCTACTGGCGTATGGTCAGCGGACGGTGGCTGTGGAAATACCCGCGCATAAAATCGAACGCGCTGGCGGAAAATATCCGGGCGGAAAAAAGCGGCGAGTAAGGGTCAGGCGTTCGCTTCTGCCCGGCCCGGCGCCGATGATGCCTGACTATTTTCCAGGCGCCATTTGGCCGGCGAGAGGCCGTGGACCTGTTTAAAGGCCTTGGAAAAGTGCAGTTGGTTTTCATACCCCACCGAAATGCCCACCACCTTGATTGACGTCTGGCTATTGCACAGCAGGCTGGCGGCGATGCTCATGCGGAAGTTCAGCAGATATACCTTTGGCCCGATGCCGTAGGTGCCTTTAAACAGCCGACACAGGTAACTGCGGTTGATGTTGCAGTAGGCGGCCAGGCGCTCAATGGTGAGGGGTTCATGGTAGCGGTTTTCAATGAGCTTTACCGCCTTGCGCAGATGCTGTGCCTTGTCGCTTGGCGGCTCGGCGATGCTTTGCAAAGCGTTATCAATCAGCGCAGAAAAAAACAGATAGCTCAGGCCCAGCGTCTTTAACCGATGCTCATCATCATGGCTGATGAGTTGCCGCAAATAGCGCAGCGCCAGAGGAGCGTCTTCGTTCTGGCGGGGGCGATAAATCGGGAACTGGCGGCTCAGGCGGCACTCTTCGAAAATCTTGCCGGCCACCAGGCCGTCGACTTCCAGCCACATGTAGTGCCAGGGATCTTTTAAGTCGGCGCGATAGGTGGTCACGTCATGCGGGTGGATCAAAAAACCTTCTCCAGCCACCACCGGAAACGAGCCATATTCACTGCTCAGCACCCCGGTGCCACTTATCACATAATGAAATAAATAGTGTTGGCGTACCGCCGGCCCAAAGCTGTGCCCCTTGTCACAGTTCTCCTCGCCATATTGGTACAGGTTCAGCTCGATATTGTCAGTACGACTCAGAGTAAAACTCTTATGCATCAGTGATGGCCCCTGTATTTTCACTTACTGTAGCAGTGTAGACGTGGCACGACGGTGGGGGGATCTTCAGATCCAGACCTGGCTCACAGTTTTCATGCTGCGTCATTTTTCGCCATAACAAGGTCACATTTATCCCTATATTGCGAATGCGTTGCCGCGTAGTTTCAGCTTATCGAAAACCACAGCAGCGGAGAAATACGATGATTAAAGTGACTTTTATGGGGGCTGGCAGCACCATTTTCGCCAAGAACGTTCTCGGCGATATCATGGCGACGCCGGCCCTGAAAGAGGTGGATATCGCGCTGTATGATATTGACAGCGCGCGTCTCAATGAATCTTTCGCCATGCTGAGCAATATCAACCGCAATATTAATGCGGGCAGGGCGAAGATCACCCCTTATCTCGGGGTAGAAAACCGCCGTGTGGCACTGAAAAACGCCAATTACGTGGTGAATGCCATTCAGGTCGGTGGTTACGATCCCTGCACCATCACCGATTTCACCATCGCCAGAAAGTACGGCCTGCAGCAGACCATTGCCGATACCCTGGGCATCGGCGGCATCTTCCGCGCGCTGCGTACCATTCCTGTGCTGTTTGATTTTGCCCGGGACATTGAGGCGGTCTGCCCGGACGCCTGGTTGCTGAACTACACCAACCCCATGGCGTCCTTAACCGGCGCGATGCTGCGCCATACCGGGGTGAAAACGGTGGGGTTATGTCACAGCGTTCAGGTGTGCGCGGAGACCCTGCTGAAAAGCGTCGATATGCCTACCGACGACGTTCAGTTTCACATTGCCGGCATCAACCACATGGCCTGGCTGCTTGACGTTCGCCGCCACGGCGAGGATCTGTACCCGGAAATCAAGCGCCGCGCCAACGCGCTGCAGGGCAAGCATGACGACATGGTGCGCCATGAAATCATGAAAACCTTTGGTTATTACGTCACTGAATCTTCCGAGCATAATGCCGAATACATGCCGTATTGGATTAAACGTCATTACCCGGAACTGATTGAGCGCTTCAATATCCCTCTCGACGAGTACCCGCGCCGCTGTATCGAGCAAATCGACCAATGGCAGCAACGCAAGCTGGCGTTGACCCACGACGCTAACCTGACGCATTCGCGTACCCACGAATATGCCTCATACATTATCGAAGCGATGGAGACCGACCGGCCGTACAAGATTGGCGGCAACGTGCTCAACACCGGTCTCATCACCAACTTGCCGGCAGAGGCCTGCGTGGAAGTGCCCTGTCTGGTGGATGGGCAGGGGATCACGCCTTGTTACGTCGGCCATTTACCGGAGCAACTGGCGGCGCTCAACCGCACCAATATCAATACCCAGCTATTGACCATCGAAGCGGCAGTGACGGGCAAACGCGACGCGATTTACCATGCGGCTCTGTTGGATCCTCATACTTCCGCCGAACTTTCCATTGATGATATACGTAAGCTGTGCGACGAGCTGATTGAGGCTCACGGCAGCTGGCTCCCTGCCTATCACTGATCGCCGAATTTAACCGTATTACCTCCTCAAAACGCACAAGGCGCGGGGCTTCCTGCGCCATCAAAAATAGGGTGGTGAGCCATGTTTTATTTGAGAAACAAGAATTTTTGGATCTTTGGGGCCTTCTGTTTTTTCTACTTCTTCATCATGGGGGCGGTGCTGCCGTTCTTTCCTATCTGGCTGCATGACGTCAACCAGCTCGACCAACAGCAAACCGGATTGGTGTTTGCCTGCATGGCGCTGTTTGCCCTGGTGTTTCAACCGATTTTCGGTTTCGTCACCGACAAATTTGGCCTGAAGAAACACCTGCTGTGGATGATCATCTTTTTGCTGCTGTTTCTGGCGCCGCTGTTTATTTATGTGTTTTCGCCGCTGCTGCAAACCCATTTTGTGTGGGGGGCCTTGCTGTGTGGGGTTTACCTGGGGCTGGTGTGCAGCGGCGGTTCACCGGCTATTGAAGCCTATATCGAAAAAGTGAGCCGACGCAGTCAGTTCGAGTATGGCCGCGCCCGGTTGTTCGGCGGTATCGGTGGGGCCATTTGCGCGGCGATCGTCGGCTATATGTTTACCATCAACAACCAGTTCGCGTTTTGGCTGGCCTCGAGCTTCGCGCTGATCCTGGCCGGTTTGCTTTATTTGTT
Source organism: Serratia liquefaciens (assembly GCA_012719855.1). Taxonomy (GTDB): domain Bacteria; phylum Pseudomonadota; class Gammaproteobacteria; order Enterobacterales; family Enterobacteriaceae; genus Serratia; species Serratia liquefaciens_A. Next base: position 135,199 of record JAAXZN010000059.1, read on the forward strand.
CAAACCCGATCAGAGCAGCACGCTGGCGGTGGCGGACGGGTTGGCGTTAAACCACAAACCCATCAAGTTAAAGGCGGCGTTGAACCTGCTGAAAATGCGCAAATTCTGGTGTCTGGTGATGTATATCGTGGGGGTGGCCTGCGTGTATGACGTCTTTGATCAGCAGTTCGCCAACTTCTTTACGTCGTTTTTCAGCGACCGGCATGCGGGAACGCAGGCGTTTGGTTATGTCACGACGCTGGGCGAGTTTCTTAACGCTTTCATCATGTTCTTTGCACCGTTGATCATTAATCGCATTGGCGGCAAGAATGCGCTGTTGATAGCCGGGGTGATAATGTCGGTGCGGATTATTGGTTCATCGCAGGCGGATTCGGTCACCGCGGTCATTATCCTCAAAACCCTGCATATGTTTGAGGTGCCGTTCCTGTTGGTGGGCATTTTCAAATACATCACCACCCAGTTTAACGTTAACCTCTCGGCGTCGATTTACCTGTGGGGCTTTTGCTTCTTCAAGCAGCTCTCGGCCATCGGTATGTCCTATGCGGCAGGCCTGATGTACGTCAATTACGGCTTCAAAACCTCTTACCTGATCCTCGGCTGCATCGCCTTGCTGTTCACGCTGATTTCAGCCTTTGCCCTTAGCGGTAAGGTCGCGGTAGCCAAGCCGGAGGGCGCACTGCCGGTCGCGGCGAATTAGTGCCGGCTCAACTCAATACAGCAACGTCATAAGGCTAAAAAACAGCAGCGTCAGCACAATGATAAACCCGGTCTGCAGCGTCTTGCGCATCAGGCGACTGTGGCCCCAGCGGGTGGCGCTCAGGCGGCTATCGATGGCAAACAGTGCCGGTACCATCAGCAGCACGTAAATCAACATCAGCATGGCGGTCAACGGTTGTTGGCTCATTCTGGCGCCTCCGTGCTGAGGGAAAAAGGGGGGGCCCGCAGGGGGGCTATGCTGTTTTTTTGCCTGTGATTGTGCTCGACCATGTGCCTCCGAATAGGGCCGCCGAAGGCGGCCACCGGTTACTGCTTGCGATATGAAGATGATTGCCGGCCACTGCCGGGGCCAACGCAGATATAATATTGCGAATGATAATCATTATCAATACTTGGCGTGAAATTTTATTGCAGGACGAGGATGAGAGGGAGGGAAAGCTTTTTACTGCGGTTTTAAAGTGACAGGGCACGCCATCCGGCGTGCCCTGTCACAAGACTATCCTCTGCGATTATTTCTCGTCTGGCAAGGCGTAAGCGACAATATAGTCACCCAGCTTGGTGCCGAACGAGCCATGACCGCCGGCGGAAATCACCACGTACTGCTTGCCGTTGACCTCATAGGTCATTGGCGTTGCCTGGCCACCGGCCGGCAGCCGCGCTTCCCACAGTTTTTCACCGTTGGTCACGCTGAAGGCGCGCAGATAGTTGTCCGCGGTTGCGCCAATGAAGAAGACGTTACCGGCGGTGGACACCGGCCCGCCCAACATCGGCATGCCCATTTTGAACGGTAACGGCAGCGGAGAACTGTCGCGTACGGTACCGATACGTTTTTTCCACACGATGTCGTTGGTTTTCAAGTCCACGGCGGAGATATAGCCCCAGGCCGGTTGTTTGCACGGCAGGCCAAACGGCGACAGGAACGGGTTCAGGGTCACGCCGAACGGCACGCCATACTGCGGTTGCACGCCGGACTCGGTACCTGAGCCGCCTTTGTCATTTTCGTCAGGCTCGATCGGGTTGCCCGGACCGCGTGGGATCAGTTTGGAAACAAACGGCAACGCGATAGGGTTGGCGATAGCCACCTGACGGTCGGTATCCACAGACAGACCGCCCCATTCGAACATGCCCAGGTTACCCGGGAACACCAGCGTGCCCTGCTCGGAAGGCGGCGTGAAGGTGCCTTCGTAACGCAGGCTGTGGAACATCACCCGGCAAACCAGTTGGTCGTAAATGGTGGCGCCCCACATGTCCGCACCGGTCAGCTTTTTCTCCGGACGGAAAGTCAGCTCAGAGAAAGGCTGGGTCGGTGACAGACGGTCACCCTTGGCTGGCCCCTGAGGAACCGGTTTTTCCGGCGCCGGCACCACCAACTCACCGTTGGTGCGGTTCAGAACGAAAATGTTGCCGGTTTTGGTCGGCACGTAAATCACCGGCACCTTGTTGCCGCTCTTGTCGGTAATGTCCGCCAGCGTCGGTTGTGCCGGTACGTCCATATCCCACAGGTCATGGTGCACCGTCTGATAGAACCAGACCAGTTTGCCGGTGGAGGCGTTCAGCGCCAGCAGGCCACTGGCATAACGCTCCATTTCCGGCGTGCGATCGCCGCCCCAGATGTCCGGCGTGGTAACGCCCATCGGCAGATAAACGATATCCAACTTGGCATCGTAGGCAGAAGGAGCCCAGGAGTTAGGGGAGTTCGGGGTGAAGTGGTGCTCGTCCGCCGGAATGGCGTTCGGATCTTTCGCACCCGGATCGAATGCCCACAGCAGCTTGCCGCTGTTGACGTCAAAACCGCGGATCACGCCCGAAGGCTCGCGGTTGGAGTAGTTGTCAGTCACTGCACCGGCTACCACAATCACCTTATCGGTGATCACCGGCGGCGACGTTGGCTCATAATGGCCCGGCGTCGCATACGGCATATTGCTTTGCAGGTTGAGTTCGCCGTTATTGGCGAAGTCGGCGCAAGGCTTGCCGCTATCGGCATCCAGAGCGAACAAACGACCGTCATTCACCGGCAGGATAATGCGTCGTGCGCACAGCGCCGGGGCGGTTTCTGCGGTTGTGCCTGCGGCGGCAGGGGTTTCATGATAAGACACGCCACGGCAGGTGATGTGCTGGAAGGTCGGGTTAAATTTCAACTGAGGATCGAACTGCCACTTTTGCTTGCCGGTGGCGGCATCCAGCGCGAACAGCTTCTGGTGCGGGGTGCACAGATAGAGCGTGTCGCGGATTTTAATCGGGGTCACTTCGTTGGTGATTTCCCCCGGATCGTTGGCGGTTTTCAGGTCGCCGGTCTGGAAAGTCCAGGCTTCCTTGAGTTGGCCGACGTTCTTATCATTGATTTGGCTCAGAGGAGAGTAACGCGTGCCTTCCTGGGTGCGACCATAGGCCGGCCAGTCGGCGTCTGACGCCTGAGGTTCGACTTTTACCTGCGCAGGTTCGAGGGTGCCGTTGATCTCTTGCGGATCATTAAACACCGCGTAGGCCAGCGCCACCACGGTGACGACCAGCGCCAGGCTCAGCGCGCTGTAGGCCAGCTTGCCCTTGGCGTGGAGCTTGCGATAGATAAAAGGCAGTACCAGCCACAGGCCGAAGAAGAAGGTGACGTCCAGACGCGGCGTCAGTGCCCAGAAGTCCGGGCCCACTTCCCACAGAGCCCAAATTGTGGTGCCGAGTAAAAAGATCGCGTACAGCAACAGAGCGGTTGCACGACGGCGGACCAGTAACCAGGCGGTGATCAGCAGCACCAGGCCGGCGATGATGTAGTACAGCGAACCGCCGAGCTTGGCCAGCCAGATGCCGCCTCCCAGCAGATAGAGCCCACTCAACGCGGCGAACAGTGCCGTGATGATGATGAGCGGCGATGATGACGCTTTATTTTGCATAGTATTATCCTTACCAAAATGAAAAGTCCCCGATTTAGAGATTAAGCCATATCCAAAAAAACACGCGGTTTCTCCCCAAAAATCCATCCCCGGTGTCTGGCATATCCCCCTGTTGCCAAGGCTAAAAGGCAGCGGCAATCAAAAATAAGGCGGACAGTTTTGGACGTTGAATAAACGCTTTCGTCAGAGGTAAAGCCCCAAACAGGCTGAATCAGGCGTAGCCGTTTCGATGATGTTGCACGGATGTGACGACGCCGCCCAAAGCGCGGCTAGGGTACTCTAATTATTCTGCTTTTATTGAATACCTTGTGCTTTTTTTTAGCGCCTTGCGGGTTTATGAATTGAGCTCATAAGCTCATGCATATTCAGCGCGTAGTTATTTGCCCGGTTGCCTCTTAAAGTGATCACACAGGGTCGCCGCTGCACAAGCGGTGACCCATTCGTACACATCGGAGGAAAAATGCAAAAACGTAAGCTGGGTAACAGTGGGCTGGAGGTATCCGCGTTGGGACTGGGCTGCATGGGGCTTAGCTTTGGCTATGGCCCGGCCACCGACAAACAGCAGGCGATTGGCCTGATCCGAGCCGCGGTGGATCAGGGCGTGACCTTTTTCGATACCGCAGAAGTTTATGGCCCCTTCACCAATGAGTCACTGGTGGGCGAGGCGCTGGCACCGGTGCGCGATCGGGTCGTAATAGCCACCAAGTTTGGTTTTGAACTGCCTCAGCCGGATGGCAAACAGGTGCTCAACAGCCGGCCGGAACATATCCGCCAGGCGGTGGAAGGGTCGTTAAAGCGTCTTAACGTCGAAACGATCGATCTGCTTTATCAGCACCGGGTCGATCCCAATGTGCCGATTGAAGAGGTCGCCGGTACGGTGAAGGCGCTGATCCAGGAAGGGAAGGTGAAGCACTTTGGCCTGTCCGAGGCGGGGGCACAGACGCTGCGCCGTGCCCATGCGGTGCAGCCGGTGACGGCGTTGCAAAGTGAATATTCGCTGTGGTGGCGGGAGCCCGAGCAGGAAATCTTGCCGACGCTGCAAGAGTTAGGCATAGGTTTTGTTCCTTTCAGCCCTTTGGGGAAGGGTTTTTTGACCGGGGCAATCAATGAAAATACTACCTTTGACAGCAGCGACTTCCGCAATGTGGTGCCGCGTTTCAGCGAGCAGGCGCGCAAAGCCAACCAGGGGCTGGTGGAGGTGCTGGGGCAGATAGCTCAGCAAAAAGGGGTCACCCCGGCACAGATAGCGCTGGCCTGGCTGCTGGCACAGCAACCCTGGATTGTGCCGATCCCGGGAACCACCAAACAGCATCGCCTGCATGAAAATCTCGGGGCCGCGTCGCTGGCGCTGTCGTCAGAGGAACTGCGCAGCATTGAAGCGGCCTTGGCCGTCATCGAGGTACAGGGCGATCGCTATCCGGCGCATCTGCAACAAAACGTCGGACGTTGATGCGGCCGTTGCCCACGGTAGCTTTTGAATCGCAGTAACCGAGCGGCGAAATGACACGCACTCTCTACAATTATTCTGTCAATGTTAACGTCGGCAGTCTTTGCCGAACTGGAGAAACAAGTGAAAATTCAACGCAGCGGCACCCAACCCTCTCGTCCGGGGCCAGAAGAGTACTTTACCGGTAAAGTTCGCATTGATGCGCCTTTTGCCGGGAGCGAACCGGCCCGCGTGGGCGGCGCCACCGTGACCTTTGAGCCTGGGGCGCGCACCGCCTGGCACACCCATCCGCTCGGCCAGACGCTGATAGTGACTCAGGGGCGTGGTTGGATCCAGGTGTGGGGCGAGGCGATCCAGGAAATGAACCAGGGCGACATTGTGTGGATCCCGGAGGACGTCAAACATTGGCACGGTGCGACGCCGGATACTGCCATGACTCACATTGCCATCGCCGAGTCGTTGAACGGCAGCCCGGTTGACTGGATGGAGAAGGTCAGCGACGCGCAGTACCACAAGCCTGCCCTGAACGGCTAGGCGCCAAAAGGGTCAGGCGTCGCCGATTTGCTGACAAAAACGCAGCCGGTTGCCGAAGGGATCGGTGATATTCATCTCTTTTCCCCAGTCGAGGGTGTCGACGCCCGGCCGGGCGTAGCGGTATTGCCTGGTCGTCAGCTCTCGGTGCAGCGCGTCGATATCCTCGGTGGGAATAAACACCGCAGAACCGGGCGTGCTGTCGCCGTGATGCTCGCTGAGATGCAATCTCAGGCCAGAACGCGTGATCTGCATGTACAGCGGCAGATCTTCACTGAAACGGTGCTCCCAATCCAGCGTGAAACCGAGAAAATCCAGATAAAACTCCCGGGCCTTTTCAACCGAAAAGATGCGAAGAATGGGAACGGCAGGGGATAACTCCATTGTTGACCTCGTTTGAGCGACTGCTATAGGTAATCGGGCTTTACCGGCCCGCGTGAGCGGGCCGCATAAAAGCGTCGGTGGCTAGATCCCCAACCCGCCCAGGCACAGGTACTTTATCTCGAGATAATCTTCGATACCGTATTTCGAACCTTCACGCCCCAGCCCGGAGTTTTTAACCCCGCCGAAGGGGGCCACTTCGGTGGAAATCAGCCCTTCATTGATGCCGACGATGCCGTACTCCAGCGCTTCGGCAACCCGCATTACCCGGCCAATATCGCGACTGTAGAAGTAAGAAGCCAGTCCGAAAGGGGTATCGTTGGCCAATTCAATGGCTTCGGCTTCGCTGTCAAAGCGGATCAGCGGCGCTACCGGACCAAAGGTCTCTTCATGGAAGATTTTGGCCTGCCGCGGCACGTTGGTCAGAATGGTCGGCGTAAAGAAGTTATTGCCCAGCTCATGGGGTTTGCCACCCAGCAGTATCGAAGCGCCGTGTTGCACCGCGTCGGCGATATGCTCGCTGACTTTTTCCACGGCGGCCGGATTAATCAACGGGCCGATGGTGACTCCATCATCCATGCCATTACCGACTTTCAGCTTGGTTACCGCCGCCTTCAGCTTTTCGGCAAAGGCGTCGTAAATACCGTCCTGTACCAGGAAACGGTTGGTGCAAACGCAGGTCTGGCCGGCGTTGCGGTATTTGGACGCGACGGCACCGGCGACGGCGGCATCCAGATCGGCATCGTCAAACACGATAAACGGCGCATTGCCGCCCAGTTCCATACTGGTTTTTTTGATGGTCGGGGCACACTGCGCCAGCAGTTGCGCACCCACTTCGGTGCTGCCGGTAAAGGAGAGTTTGCGTACGTCCGGATTGGCGGTCAGTTCGCCACCGATAGCCTGGCTTGGACCGGTGATCACATTGCACACGCCGGCCGGTAAGCCTGCACGTTCGGCCAGCACGGCGAGCGCTAACGCCGAGAACGGGGTCTGGCTGGCGGGACGGATCACCCCGGTACAGCCTGCCGCCCAGCCGGGACCGGCCTTGCGGGTGATCATCGCCGCCGGGAAATTCCACGGCGTAATGGCGGCGAAAACGCCAATCGGCTCTTTCTGCACGATAATGCGGCGACCGGACAGGTTCTGCGGGATGGTGTCGCCGTAAACCCGCTTGCCTTCTTCGGCGAACCACTCGATGAAGGAGGCGGCGTAGGCAATTTCCCCCCGGCTTTCTGCCAACGGCTTGCCTTGCTCGGCGGTCATGATGATGGCCAGATCTTCCTGGTTTTCCATCATCAGTTCGAACAATTTGCGCAGCTTGCCGGCACGCTCTTTGGCGGTCAGCGCACGCCAGGCCGGCTGGGCTTTTTTGGCGGCGGCAGTCGCCTGCGCGGTTTCTTTGGCTCCCAAAGCCGGTACCTGACCGACCAGCTCGCCGGTGGCGGGGTTATGGATCTTGATGGTCTGGTCGCCTTTGGCCGCCAACCACTGACCATCGATATAGTTGGCTTCGCGGAACAGCGTGGGATCTTTCAGGCGGGCGGAGAAGTTAGTGCTCATCGGTTATCTTCCTTTTTCAGAATTCAACACGGGTTGACCTACCCCAAACGGCTACCCTTTACCCTAGCAAATTTTTTCGCCTTGATTTGCCCGATCCTTGGCAACAGATCAATTTATCGCCATTCGCACCTTCTGTACAAAAAATGCCCGTGCCCAGGCCGATACTGAAATCAGCAGGCATATGACCCATTTTTGAAATGACCTTATGACCTAAAAGGAGCGTGCAGCATGATGACTTCAGTGAGTCGGCACCTTGCGGCCTACAGCAGCAACATGGATTTTTTGGCTTCCAGCATTGCGCTGATGGAGTGGCAGGGGCGTGAGATCGACGCCGGCAAGGTGGCGGGCAACATGTCCGAAGCACAAAGCCGCTTGTTCTTTGAACGCCTGAGCTATTTCCGCCAGCTTTATCAGGCCGCCGCGACGGCGGAACACAGCGTATAAATTTACCTAACCCCGCTGTCGCGGGGTTTTTTACGCCGGTTCCGACCACACGCCGGTGTTCAGCGTGGCCGGCGAATACGTCAGATTGCGCCCGCGCCACGGCAGAGCCTGTGAAAAACGCCACGCGCTGTGGATATTGAAGCGCCAGTAACGTTCCGCTCCCACGACGCCCTGACCGCTTTCCGCCTGCCAGAGGATCTGCGTTTCTCCCTGCAAGTGCAGTACATCACCGCGCTCAAAATCGACAAACAACAGCGCAGCCCTGGGTTCCGCCAGCAGGTTTCCCAGCGTGTTCATATAGCGGTTGCCGCGAAAATCCGGGATCCACAGGCTGTTCTCCTGAAGATGGATAAATCCCGGTCTGCCACCCCGGTGTGAGATATCGACGCCGCCTTGTTCCAGCGCGCTGTGGGCGCAGCTGGCGACGAAGCAGGTATCCGCCTGGCGAATCAATGCCTGTGCCGCCGCGTCCAGCGTCGCGAGATGTTCAATCGGTGCGGGATGGGCGGCTACCGGATACAGCTCCCGTTGCTGGATATACTGCGGACAATTGCCGAAGCTCTGACTGACGGCAATTTCCAGGCGGTTTTTGTCGGTGCGCGTAATGCGCCCGTTGGCTCGGTTGCGTCGCCGATTGCTGAAGTCCAGCCCCAACGCTCCTACCAGACGCCCGGTTTGCAAGGCTGCCTGCGCCGGATCGTCCTGGCGACGCGGGGCGCTGATACGCAGGTGGTTGCTGTCCGGCGTGCGTAAAAATCCAGGGGGGCCGTTGAACAGCGTGGCCACCGGCCAGCCCCGATCGTCCAGGGTGGCGACGAACAGGTAAGGCAGCGCGGCGAAAAATTCGCGGTGCTGCTCGGGCATGCTGGTGTAAATGTAGCCGCCCACGCGGTCAAAGCCGGCCAATGCCTGGGCGCGCAGTTCATCAGGGTGGAACATCGGCTGGCTCATCGGATTTACCTTTGCGCTGGGTGCGGCAATGCGGGCATCGCGAAGAAACCGGGCAGCGCGGCGATGCGCGCCACCCAGCGCCGGATGGCAGGATAGGGCGCCAGCGAGACACCGCCCTCCGGGGCCACCGCCACATAGCTGTAGCAGGCCAGATCGGCGATGGTGGGCTGCTCCGTCGCCAAGAAAGCCTGAACACTCAGATGCTGTTCCATCTGCGGCAAGAAACGCGCGGTTATCCCCAGCGCCACCCGATCGTCCTCCGGTGCTGCAAACTGGGCAATTAATCGGCAGGAGGCCGGACCGTAGCGCACTTCACCGGCCGCTTTAGACAACCACTCCTGCACCTGCGCCGCCGCCAGTGGCGTCTCCGGTAGCCAGTGGCTGCCCGGCGCGTAGTTTTTCGCCAGATAAACCAGAATGGCATTGCTGTCGGCCAGCGATAAATCGCCGTCCACCAGTACCGGGATCTGGCCGAAAGGGTTCAGGCGGCGAAACGCTTCGCTTTGGCGAACCTCGGCCGGGGATTCAATAAAGTCGTAGGGCAGCTTCAGCATGCTTAGCAGTAATGCCACGCGGTGGACGTGGCCGGAAAGCGGGGTGCCGTACAGTTTTAGCTTGTGCATGGTCAGACTCCTGAGCAATTTTTATCAGCATACTCTTGCGCTCATTGAGCGTAATCCGGCAATGTAGAAATTGATAATTTCACTTTTTGGAACAGTCTATGGATCGCCTGGACGAATTGGCTATTTTTGTGGCGGTAGTCCAGCACGGCAGCCTGGCGGCGGCGGGGCGCAAGCTGCGACGTTCCGCACCTGCCGTCACCCGGGCTATCGCCTCGCTGGAGCAGCGCTTTGGCGCCCGGCTGGTCGAACGCACCACCCGAAGGCTAGCGCCGACCGAGGCTGGGTTGCGGTTGGCGGAGCGTGCGCACTTGCTGCTTACTGAATATCAGGCAGCGGTGCTGGACACGGCGGACACCCAGCTCACCGGGTTATTGCGTATTACCTCGCCGGTGCAGTTCGGACGCAAGCATGTGGCGCCGGTGGTGATGGCGTTTCTTGACCGCTATCCGCAGATGCAGATTGAAATGGTCCTCAACGATCGCAACCTGGACTTGATTGACGAGGGGCTGGACGTCTCGGTGCGCATTGGTCATTTGCAGGACTCTTCGCGGGTGGCCCGCCGGCTGGGGCAGGTGTCCCGGGTGACCGTCGCCAGCCCAGACTACCTGGCGCGGCGCGGCGAACCGCAGGAGCCGGCGCAGCTGGCTGAGCATGACACCATCGTCGGTACCCAGCGGGCATCGCTGCGCGAATGGCGCTTTGGCCCGCAGGAGAATGGCGAGCGGGTGCGGCTTACGCCACGTTTGTTGCTCAATGACGTCGAAACACAGTTACTGGCGGTGCGTGCGGGCAAGGGCATCGCCCGGCTATTGTCGTATCAGGTGGCAGACGATTTGGCCGCGGGGACGCTGGTCCGTTTGTTACCGGCGTTTGAACCTTTGCCGATGCCGGTGCAGTTGGTGGCGCAAAACATGCAGCGCATGCCGCTCAAGGTGCGCACCTTCTGGGATTACGCCTGGCAGGAATTAAGTCGATTAGCGCAAATTCAGGCGGGATAAAAATAGCTATTGGCGCCAAATAAGTTTCACTGGTTAAACTTATTTGGCGCGGGAAAAGATTTATATTACCGGACGCGCATTGCTGTAACGCCTCTCTTGACAATATTTTGACGACTGCTAATAGTTAACGCATATCTTAAATAATAAACGAAGTTTAATATATGAAACTTGTTGCGGGGAGTTACGACAACGGTAGCACGGTGGATAATGAAGATGAGATCCTCTGCTCATTTCAAATCCGCAGCCAGGCGGTTTATCAAAAAACTCGCAATGAGTGCAATATTGCCTATGGAAATTCACCGCGGGAAGTTTTTGACTGGTTATATTCCGACAAGCCAGCTAAAGGGACCTTAATATTTATTCATGGTGGCTATTGGCAGTTTTGCCGTAAGGACGATTTTGCTTTTATTGCGCAGGTGCCATTGTCTTTAGGTTTTGATGTCGTGCTGGTGGAATATGCGTTGGCGCCGGAGGCCCGGCTCGACGATATTTGCCGGCAAACCGGTGCGGCGCTGGACGCTATTCAACAACGGCTTTCCGCCAGTCAGCCAACGCCAGTGTACCTGTGCGGCCACTCTGCCGGCGGGCATCTGTCCAGCTTCTGGCAGCATCATCCGGTGGTCGACTTGACGTTACCGATCAGCGGCATTTTCGAACTGGAGCCGCTATTAAACACCTACGTTAACCGACGGCTGCAGTTGACTGAGCAACAAATTGCCCAACTGAGTCCGGTGCGGCATATTCCGCAGCGCATCAAGCCGATGACGCTGTTTTACGGTGCCAACGAGCTGCCGGAATTGATTGGCCAGTCAAGGCACTATTACGCTGCGCTGCAGGAAAAAAGCCAGCCTGTCAGCCTGGTCGCCGTCGCCGGCGCCAACCATTATAACGTGCTGGATGCCTTGTTCGCCTGGGATGGCGCCCTGACTCACCTGCTAACCACTACGGGGAAATAAACCATGCGCACCATCATCGACACCGGCCTGCCGGAAATCGGTCAACCTTTCTCCTGGGCCACCCAGGGCGGCGGCATGTTGTTCACCGCCCATGGCCCGGTCAAAGCCGACGGCAGTATTGAAACCGGCGCACCGGAAAAGCAGATCGCCCTGACATTCGATAATTTGACTCAAACCCTGAAAGCTGCAAATAGCCACAGCGATAATGTATTACAGGTCATTATTTATCTGACCGATGTCAATGACGTTAAATTACTCGATGAAATTTACAAGAAATACTTTAACTTCCCTTATCCCAATCGTTCAACGGTGATAGTCGATAAACTGGTGGTGCCCGGCATGAAAATAGAAATAACCGTTAGCGCCACCGTCTGATTAATCTATGACTTAATCCCCACCTGCTGATTCATTCAATAATGAATAAAGGAATCGCTATGTTTAATCACATTGGCCGTTCGCCGGCCGATCCTATTATGTCGTTGATGGAAGCTTATTTACAGGATGGAAATAACCAGAAAGTGAACCTGGGCATTGGCCTTTATTACGATCGGCAGGGCAGGATCCCGCTGATGCAGGCGGTGGAGGAGGCGGAGCAGCGCCTGCTTGAGCGGCGCAGCCCGCACGGCTATCCGCCGATCGAAGGTTCAGCGCTGTTTGCCCAACAGGTGCAGGCACTGTTGTTTGGCGAAGCGGCAACGGCGTCGATAGCTACGGTACAAACCGTCGGCGGCTCCGGTGCGTTGAAGCTGGCGGCGGATTTTATTCATCAGTTTCTGTCGCGCCGTGACATCTGGGTCTCTGATCCCACCTGGGCCAATCATTGGGCCATCTTTGAGGGGGCCGGGCTGAAGGTACACACCTATCCGTACTTCGATGAGGCCAACGGCGGACTGCGTTTTGACGCCATGCTCGATACGCTGGACAGCCTGCCGGAAGGCAGCGTGGTGCTGTTGCACCCCTGCTGTCATAACCCGACCGGTACCGATCTCAGCCAGGCACAGTGGCGTGCCACCCTCGAAGTGCTGCAGCGCCGTCGCCTGCTGCCGTTCTTTGATATCGCCTACCAAGGGTTTGGCGAGGGGCTGGATGAAGACTGTTTTGCCCTGCGTGAGGCGCTGAAAACGGATCTGGCATTTATGGTCGCCAACTCATTTTCGAAAAATGTCGCCCTCTATGGTCAACGGCTGGGCGGGCTTTCGGTTCGTTGCGCCGGCCCGGACAGTGCGCAGAACGTCAAAGGCGCATTAAAAATGCTGATCCGCCGCAGTTACTCCTGCCCGCCGACCCATGGCAGCCAGATTGTGGAAACCCTGCTGACGGACCCCGATTTGCGTCAACAGTGGGAGAGCGAACTGGCAGGCATGCGTCAACGCATTCAACAGATGCGCCAAATTCTTTCCGCCGGCTTGGAGCAGGGGGGATCGCAACTGGACTACCGTCGTATTCGTGACCAAAAAGGAATGTTCAGCTACACCGGCCTGAACCCGAAGCAGTTGGAACGACTGCGGCAGCATTACGCCATCTATCTGGTGGCGCCCGGCCGCATGTGCCTGCCGGGCCTGAACCAAAACAATGTCGACTACGTTACCGCCGCCATTCTGGACGTCACCCGCACTGCATGAAAAGGTAGGAGCCTGCTATGAAACAGATAAAAGGTTTTGACGAAATCGCCCGGCGGCAAGGCGGGTTGCAGAAACAGCTCACCGCCGGGCAGATGTCGATGCTGGCGCTCGGCGGCGCTATCGGTACCGGGCTGTTTCTCGGCAGCGCCTACGCCATTCAGATGGCCGGGCCCAGCGTATTGTTGAGCTATTTTATCGGCGGCGTCGTGGCGCTGCTGCTGATGGGATGCCTGGCAGAAATGACTTCCGAACACCCGACGCCGGGCTCGTTTGGCGACTATGCCGAATTTTACATCAGCCCTCTGTTTGGTTTTCTGGTGCGTTATTCTTACTGGTCCTGCGTGGTATTGGCGGTGGGGACCGAGGTGACCGCCATCGGCATGTATATGCAGTTCTGGTTCCCGACCACGCCAATCTGGCCCTGGGTGCTGTTGTTCTCTGCGGCGGTGATCCTGATTAACGTGATTGGCGTTAAATCGTTCGGCCAGGTGGAATATGCGCTGTCGACCATCAAGGTGGTGGCCATTGCGGCCTTTATCGCCATCGGTATCGGTATTCTGATGTTTTCTGCCAACCCGGCCTTTGGTCTGCAAAACTTTACCGCCAACGGCGGCTTCTTCCCGTTTGGCGTGAAAGGCATGTGGTTTGCGGTGATCGTGTCGATTTTCAGCTACCTGAGCATTGAGATGATTGCCGTCGCCGCCGGTGAGGCCAAGAACCCGGTGATTGCGGTAAAAACCGCGTTCAAGGGCACCATTTTGCGACTGTTCATTTTCTACATGCTGTCGATTGCGCTGATGCTGGCGATCGTTCCCTGGCGGCAGTCCGGTACCGGCGAAAGCCCGTTCCTGGTGGCGATGAACGTCATCCACCTGCCTGCCGCCGCCGGTATCTTCAACTTTATCGTTCTGGTGGCCGCGCTGTCGGCGATGAACAGTCAACTGTATATCACCACCCGCATGATGTTCTCGCTGTCACGCGCCGGGCAAGCTCCGGCTGCGCTGGGCCGGGTCAGTAAACGCGGCATCCCGGTAAGCGCGCTGGCGATGTCCTGCATCGGCATCGTGGTGTCGATCGTGTTGAGTCTGGTCTACCCGCAAAAATCCTTTGCCGCCATGATGTCTATTTCGGTGTACGGTGCCTGCTTTACCTGGCTGATGATTTTTGTCACGCACCTGTTTTTCCGCCGTCAGCACCGGCAAACCCACCTGAAATTTCGCATGTGGGGCTTTCCGTACACCACGCTGGCCGGTGCCGGTTTGATGGCCGCGTTGTTGGTCTCGACGGCGTTCACCGAATTTTTCAGGATGACGCTGTGGTTTGGCATTCCGTTTACCCTGCTGTTGGTGGCTATCTACTTCTTCTACAGCCGTCATCAGCCCGTACCCGCGGTAATGGAAACTCCGGGGGTGGAGTAAACCGGTTTACTGAAAATGTGAATATGTGGCTCTGGCGATAAACCACTTTATCCGGAGAATAAGCCTTTTCTGGGGTTATGGAGTGGTTTGCAATGAGCAGTGGGACAGAAAAACGGCGCCTTATTGGCTGTAGCGGTATGCCGGTGGCCAGGCATTCGGCGCAGGGATGGATCAACGGCTTTCTGGGCATGTTGATTTTCAGCGGTTCTTTGCCGGCCACCCGCGTGGCGGTGCTGGAGTTTGATCCCATGTTCCTCACCGCGATGCGCGCGGTGCTAGCGGCCTTGCTGGCTCTGAGCGCATTGACGCTGATGCGCCAGCGTTGGCCGCAGCGCCGCGACCTGGCGCCGTTGGTACTGACCGCGCTCGGGGTGGTGATCGGTTTTCCTTTGCTAACGGCGCTAGCCTTGCAGCACACCACCTCGGCGCATGCGCTGGTGTATATCGGGCTGTTACCGCTGGCAACCGCCTGCTTCGGTGTACTGCGGGGCGGGGAGCGGCCCAAAGCCGCTTTCTGGCTGTTCTCGGTGTTGGGGAGCCTGCTGGTTGGTGCTTTTGCGTTAAGCCAGGGGGCGTCCGGCTCCTGGCTTGGCGATCTGCTGATGGTGGCCGCGGTGCTGCTTTGTGGTCTGGGCTATGCGGAAGGCGCCGTGCTGACCCGCAAGCTTGGCGGCTGGCAGGTGATTTCCTG
Organism: Serratia liquefaciens; assembly: GCA_012719855.1. Taxonomy (GTDB): domain Bacteria; phylum Pseudomonadota; class Gammaproteobacteria; order Enterobacterales; family Enterobacteriaceae; genus Serratia; species Serratia liquefaciens_A. The sequence continues at coordinate 150,423 of JAAXZN010000059.1, forward strand.
GGCGCTGGTGGTCGCTTTGCCGTTGACGGCAGCGGCGGCGCTGGTGACGGCCCCGCCCGCCTGGCCACAGGTCAGCGTAGGGGCCTGGTGTTCCCTGGGCTACATTTCGCTGTTCAGCATGTGGATTGGCTTTATTTTTTGGTATCGCGGTTTGGCGCAAGGGGGCATTGCCGCCGTGGGACAGCTGCAATTGCTGCAGCCGTTTTTTGGTCTGGCGCTGGCCGGGCTGGTGCTGCATGAAAGCATTCAACCTTCAATGATTGCGGTAATGGTCGGCGTATTGGTTTGCGTGTACGGCGCGAAGCGTTTTTCGCGGTAACAGTAAGGCCAGCCTTACCCCGTAGCCAAGGCAGCCAGCACCCGATTCAGCTTTTGGGCTGCCAGGTGGATCTGCTGTTCCGTGTAGCCCCCCAGCCCGAGTATCAATCCGTTTTTCCCGCTGCCGGGGCTATACATCGGCGAAAGTGCGCCGACGGCAACCCCGGCCTCGGCGGCTTTACGGGCAACCTGCCGATCGTCCAAATCCGCTTTTAACCACAGCAGCATATGCATGCCCTGATCGCTGGGGGGCAGGGTGGCCAGCTCGGCAGAAACTTGCGCGTTGATGGCGTCGGTCAGCACTCGCCTTTTTTCTGCATACACGCCGCGCATTTTACGAATGTGGCGATCCAAATGCCCCTGCGCCATAAAACTGGCCAGAACGTATTGATCGGCACTGGGGGGATGGCGATCCATCAGCACTCGCGCACCGCAGAAGGCATTCACCAGGGGCTGAGGAACGATGGCGTAGCCCAGGCGCAGCGAAGGGAACAGCACCTTGCTGAAGGTTCCCAGGTAGATAACTCTGGTCGGATCCAACCCCTGCAACGAAGGAAACGGGTGGCCGGAAGAGCGCATTTCACTGTCGTAATCGTCTTCGACGATCCAGGCCTGCTGCGCTTTGGCCCATGCCAGCAGCTCAAGCCGGCGCGACATGCTCATGGGCATACACAGTGGGTACTGATGAGAGGGAGTGACAAAGGCGGCCCTGGCCTGCGGCGCTATTTTCCTGCCTGCCGCCACCGCGATTCCTTCGTTGTCCACCGGCACTCTGGCCATTTTCCGGTCTCTGAAAACCGTGTTGAAGATAGCGGTAATGCCGTGATACGCGGGATCTTCAACCCAGGCGGTCTCACCGGCATCCAGCAGAATCTGCGTGGCGAGATAGAGCCCCTGCTGCGTGCTGGAGGTGATGATCACCTGTTCCGGCGTGCAGTGCACCGAACGGGACTTGCGAACGTATTCGCATATCGCCTCACGCAGCGGCAATGCGCCCTGCGGCTCGCCATAGCCGGCGGGGGCACCGGGGCCTCTGGCGCGAATGCGGTTGCCGAGCCTGCGCCAAACGTCGTCGGGTGCGGTATCGTTGATCGGCACCGAGACGGTGAAGGGGACCGGTGGCAGAGGGCGCAACTGGGCGGCGAAGTGCTCCAGGGCCTGAGCCTGATCGGAAAGCGGCATGTCGCAGGCGTCCGGGTGTTAGACCGGTGCGGGGGCCGGGCGGGTGAGCGACAACGCCACGCGGGTCCCCGAGCCGGGCTGCGCCTCCAGAAACCCTTCCGCCGTCAGTTGCTCGAAGGCGGCCAGCACCGTTCCTCTGGCCAGCTGTAATGCGCCCGCCAGTACGCGGGTTGAGGGCAGCAGATCGCCCGGTTTGAGTTCACCTTTGCCTATGGCGGCACGTAGCGCCTGGGCGAGTTGCAGGCTAAGCTGCCCCGCATGACGATCAAGCTCGCCGATAGCGGGGATTTCAACCGTTTTGGCCGTTCTGGGCATCTATTCCGGTCCAGATAAAAGTGGGTTAACAGGGTATTTACTGTAAACCACTTTTGACCTGAATAGCGGTCTTCGACAGGATTAAAGCTGGCTTTTCGGCATCAGGTGATCGCCAAAGCTCAGGCGTTGGCGGCCCGGTTCAATGGCGGTCAGTGGCGCAACCTCCTGCAGTGAGGATTTACAGCGCTGAACCAGATCGTGGTATTCGCGCGTACCGGCTACTTTCCACGCTAATTCCTGTTCGGTCAGGTCACGCAATACCCGTGCCGGGCTGCCGATCACCAGCTTATTGGCCTCAATCACCGCGGCGGCCTTGACGAAGGCCATGGCACCGACAATGGTGTTTTCGCCGATCTCTGCACCGTCCATGATCACCGCGTTCATGCCGACCATGGCATTACGACGGATACGGCAACCGTGCAAGATGGCGCCGTGGCCGATGTGCCCGTCCTGCTCCACCACGGTGTCCTGCTGCGGAAAACCGTGCATCACGCAGTTGTCCTGAATATTGGCGCCATCGCCAATCACCAGCCGGCCAAAGTCGCCGCGCAGGCTGGCGTTGGGGCCGATATAAACCCGTTTGCCGACGATCACATCGCCAATCAGTACGGCGGTAGGGTGTACGTAACTGCTGGGATCGATCACTGGCGTCAGGCCGTCAATCTGATACACGGGCATAGCTTAGGCTCCTTAAAATGAGTTATCGCGCGGCAGGCCGCCGAAGCGCCGATAATAGCCGGCCGCCGGGGCAGGCAGAGCGCCGATGGTGGTCTCCGCCATGGCGCTGACATACTCGGTCGCTGCGCGGTCTACCCGCTGATAAATATTGATGCAAAGGTTACGGGCAATCTGTCCTTCCCACTGCGCCGGCAGCAGGGCGTCCGGCAGCAGAGGATCTTTGAGCACCACGCGCCGGAAGAAGTGGATCAATAATAGCTTAATCTGGAAACAGCGCTGGGGCGTCAGCAGCGCTTCATCGGCTTCGCGCAGCAGCGCCATAAGGGGGCGAAAAGAGACGATAAATTCATGATAATCGGCAGCGACGTCAGCCAGCGCCCAACAGTTGGCCACCAGCTGTTGCAGGGTTTTCTCCGAGCGGTTATAGGGATAGTCGGCGCGGAAGTAGATCACCTGTTCGCTGGCGTTAAGTTCGCCGAGCAGGGCGGTGACGTCGGTTTGCGCATGAGTGGGCGCCGCCATCAGATTGCTGGCTATTTGACCGAAGCCCAGCCAGCCCAGCTCTTTTTTCAACCGTGCCCGCTCTTCCTTTTCCGCGCTTTCCAGCAGCAGCAAGTCCCATTTCCCATCCCAGGCGGGCGGCTCGCTGAGATAGATTTTCGACTCGGCATGGCGGAACTGTCGCATACCCTGATCGGTCACCCGATAGAAGCTGCGACGGCCGATTTTTTCAACCTCCAGCCAGCCCTCTTTCTGCAGGCGAAATACCGAGGTACGCACGAAGCGGTCACCAAAACCCAGGGCCTCCAGCAGCGCGCTCAGGCTGCCAAGCCAGACTTCGCCGCCCCGGTGGCTCAGCGCATCGCCGTAGAGGGAGATAATCAGCGAGGTGCCGCTGATCGGCTGAGCTTCTATAGCATGGCGGATAAACTCATCCAGTTTATGTTCCATATTTTTCCATGGGTTAGCCGACGGTGAAGCACAACATTACCACAATTCATCCAGGCGTCATCCGTGACGCCGGGGGGATCAGCGAGGCCGCAGATCGACCACGCGCTGGGCCTTGCCCTCTGAACGCGGGATGTCGCCGCAGTTGGCGATGCTGACGTCGGTGCTGACGCCGATAATCGACTTGATGTGGTGGCGTAACTGGTGGCAAATCTCGCAGCGTTGCTGGTGGCTGAGGCTGAGCGCCGCTTCCTTCAATTCAACGCGCACCGCCAGGGTATCCAGGTGCCCGCTGCGGCTGACCTGCAGCTGATAGTGTGGCGACAGCTGTTCGAACTGCATGATTTGCTCTTCCACCTGCGACGGGAACACGTTGACGCCGCGGATAATCAGCATGTCGTCGGAGCGGCCGGTAATTTTCCCCATGCGACGCATCTGGCGTGCATCACCCGGCAGCAGGCGGGTGAGATCGCGGGTGCGGTAGCGGATCACCGGCAGCGCCTCTTTGGTCAGCGTGGTGAACACCAGTTCGCCGTGCTGGCCGTCCTGCAGGGTCACGCCGGTTTCCGGGCAGATGATTTCCGGCAGGAAGTGGTCTTCCCAGATGGTCGGGCCGCCGCCGCTTTCGGCGCATTCCATCGCCACGCCCGGCCCCATCACCTCGGAAAGGCCGTAAATATCCAGCGCCTTGATGCCCATGCGGCTTTCAATTTCATGCCGCAGCGCTTCGGTCCAGGGTTCGGCACCAAAAACGCCGAGACGCAGCGAGCAGCCACGGGCATCGCCGCCCATTTTACGTTCCAGCTCGTCGATCAGCGTCAGGCAGTAGGACGGCGTCACCATGATCACATCGGGTTTGAAATCCAGGATCAGCTGCGCCTGCCTTTCGGTTTGCCCACCGGACATCGGGATCACCGTCGCCCCGAGCCGTTCCGCGCCGTAGTGAGCCCCCAGCCCGCCGGTGAACAGGCCATAGCCGTAGGCCACGTGCACCTTGTCTTTGGCGGTAGCGCCGGCGGCGCGCAGGCTGCGTGCGACGATATCGGCCCAATTATCGATATCCCGCTGGGTGTAGCCGACCACCGTCGGCCGGCCGGTGGTCCCTGACGAGGCATGAATACGCACCACCTGTTCCATCGGCACGGCAAAGGTGTCGAACGGGTAGTTGTCGCGCAGATCCTGCTTGGTGGTATAGGGGAAGCGAGCCAGATCGCTCAGCTGTTTGAGATCGTCGGGATGGACGCCCGCCAGATCGAACTTGCGCCGATACATCGGCACGTTGTTGTAGGCGTGGTGCAGCGTCCATTTAAGACGCTCCAGCTGCAGCGCCTCAATCTCATCGCGCGAGGCGAACTCAATGGCGTCGAGTGGCTGTGGATTCATTGTCATGGTTAGCCTCGGGGGTCAGACTCGCTCAATAATCATGGCGATGCCCTGGCCGACGCCGATGCACATGGTGCAAAGCGCGTAGCGGCCGGAACGCCGTTCCAGTTCGAACAGGGCAGCTAACGCCAGACGCGCGCCGCTCATGCCCAGCGGATGGCCAAGGGCAATCGCGCCGCCGTTGGGGTTCACCTGCGGGGCGTCGTCAGGCAACCCAAGCTGGCGCAATACTGCCAGCGCCTGGGCGGCAAAAGCCTCGTTCAGTTCAATGACATCCATTTGCGCCAGGCTCAGCCCGGCCAGTTCCAGCACTTTACGGGTGGCAGGTAGCGGACCTATACCCATTAAACCGGGTTCGACGCCGCAGGTTGCGGTCGCGACGATGCGCGCACGCGGTGTTAATCCCTGATTCACTGCCATTGCCTCCGAGGCGACGATCAGCGCCGCTGCGCCGTCGTTCAGGCCAGAGGCGTTGCCGGCGGTCACCGTACCGGGTTGGCGGAACGGGGTTTTCAGCGCCTGCAGCTGTTCCAGCCGCGTATCTGCTCGCGGGTGTTCGTCCTGATCAAACAGTGTGACCGCGCCTTTCTTGCCGCTGAGGCTGACCGGCACGATCTCCTGTGCGAAGATCCCCAGCGCTTGCGCTCGCGCGGCCCGTTGCTGACTGCGCAGTGCGAAGGCGTCCTGATCGGCACGGCTGATGTTGAACTTTGCCGTTACGTTTTCGGCGGTTTCCGGCATGGCGTCGGTGCCGTATTGCGCTTGCATCAGCGGGTTGATAAACCGCCAGCCCAGCGTAGTGTCATACAGCTGCGCCTGGCGGCTGAAGGCGCTGTCGGCCTTACCCATCACCAACGGGGCCCGGGTCATCGATTCCGCGCCGCCGGCCAATACCAAACCGGCTTCGCCGGCCTTGATGCTGCGGGCCGCCATCGCCAGCGCGTCCAATCCCGAGCCGCACAGGCGGTTGAGCGTGGTGCCGGAAACGTTAACCGGCAGGCCCGACAGCAGCGCTGCCATGCGTGCCAGATTGCGGTTGTCTTCCCCGGCCTGATTGGCGCAGCCGAGGATCACGTCGTCCACCCTTGACCAGTCCACCTGCGAGTGGCGGGCCAGCAGGGCGCGCAGCGGCAGTGCGGCCAGGTCGTCGGCGCGGACGTTGGCCAGGGCGCCGCCGTAACGGCCAATCGGCGTGCGGACGCCGTCGCAGATAAAAGCCTGGTTCATGCGTGCTCCCCTAAAATGGCGTGACCGAGCCGATGGGCGCGGCCGCGGAACCAGGCGACGGTCTTGCCCAGTTGATTGACAATCTCCACGTCATACAGCCCGGTGGTTTTGCCCTGATGGCGCACCTCGGCGCTGGCCGTCAGGCGATCGCCGGCCAGCGCCGGGCGGATAAAATCTATGCTGCAGCCGGACGCTACCGCCGCCAGCCCCTGGCTGTTGCAGGCGTAGGCGAAAGCGGTGTCCGCCAGGCTGAACAGTTGCCCGCCGTGGCAGGTCTGGTGGCCGTTGAGCATCTGCGGCCCGACGGTCATGCTGACTTTGGCGAACCCGGCGTCGACGGCATCCACCCGCATGCCCATCGCCTGGGCGCAGGTGTCCTGCTGAAACATCTGCTCGGCGCAGCGTTGCGCCAGCGCGTGGGGCGTATTGGCATTCATCATTGGGCTCCTGAAGAAAGGGATGCGTAGTGGCGCAGCAGCGGCATGGGGCGATAGCGGGGTTCGCCGTAGAAGCGCTGCAGATTTTCCAGCGTGGTCAGGATGTGTCGCCAGCCCAAGGACGCCCCCCATTCCAGCGGGCCTCGCGGGTAGTTAACCCCGCAGCGCATGGCGTGGTCGGTATCGGCGGCGCTGGCGACGCCCTTGTTCACCACGTCCAGCGCTTCATTCGCCAACATGGCGAGGGTGCGCATTACCAGCAGGCCAGGGTAGTCCGGCAACAGGATCACTTTCTTGCCAAGGGATTGCAGCAGACGTACCACAGTGGCGTTGTGCCGGGCATCGTTTTGCGCCGCGCAGCTGATGGCGACGGCGGAGGCCTGGGCATACTGGGCGGACAGATCAAACAGCACCACGGGAGTTCCGGTTTCATCGGCGACCTGGCTGGCTGTTTTACCATTTGTTAACATAAATGTAACTTCATCGATCTGGGCAAAAGCACTGGTCTGGCCGGGTTGTATGATCGCCTCCGCATTTCCTACCAGTAACTCGGCCAGCAGAGTGACCCCTGCCGCGTCGCCGTGCAGCTTGATGCTGTGCGGCAATTCCCCACAGGAAGCAGGCAAGCCGGCGACAATTTGCGGCGGTGCCTGTTTGTCATAGCGATAAAAGCCGCACCCGCTTTTGCGGCCCAGACGCCCGGCGGCTACCCGTTCCTGCTGCACCAAAGACGGCGTAAAGCGCGGATCCTGGAAGAAAGCCTGAAACACCGATTCGGTGACGGCGTAATTGATGTCCTGACCAATCATATCGGTCAGTTGCAGTGGCCCCATGGCAAAGCCGCCTGCGTCGCGCATCACCGCATCCAGCGTGGCGGCGTCGGCGACCTGTTCTTCGAGGGCGCGCAGGGTTTCGGCGTAAAAAGGTCGCGCCACGCGGTTAACGATAAAGCCGGGCGTGGAACGGCACAGCACGCTTTGTTTGCCCCATTGCCGGGTCAGCGCCTGCAGCTCGGCAACGGTTTCGGCGCTGGTGTCCAACCCGCTGACGATCTCGACCAGCTTCATCACCGGAGCCGGGTTGAAGAAGTGCAAACCGGCCAGGCGCTGTGGATGGCGCAGCGCACCGCCGATGGCGGTAATCGACAGCGATGAAGTGTTGCTGGCGAACAGTGCGGCGGGGGAACACAGCGCTTCCAGCTCACAAAACAGGCTCTGTTTGATCGCCAGTTTTTCCGCCACCGCCTCTATTACCAGTGCGCTGTCGGCCAACTGGTCAAGCGACCCGACCGGCTGAATACGGGCCAACAGGGCCGCGGTGGCTTCGGCGTCGGCCTTGCCGGACTCGACCCTCTGGCGCAGGCGTTGGCCTAACGCATCTAGCGCCTGCCGGGCGGCGGCGGCATCGATATCAAACAGCCACACCGGATGCCCGGCCCCGGCCGCCACTTGGGCGATGCCGATGCCCATGGTTCCTGCGCCAATCACGGCGACCCTTGCGTTGACGTTCGGCAGGCTCATGATTATTTCCCGCTGAAATTAGGGGTACGTTTGGCGAAGAAGGCACTGACGCCTTCGCGGTAGTCGTCGCTGCGACCGCCGAGGCGCTGCAGGTCGCGCTCCAGATCGAGCTGCTGATCGAGGGTATTGTTCGCCGAGCTGTAGAGGGCTTTTTTAATCAGTCCCAATCCGTAAGTGGGTTGGGTGGCCAGGTGTTGCGCCAGCGTTTGGCCGGTGGCGGCCAGTTGGTCCGCCGCTACCACCTGCCAGACCATGCCCCATGCCAGCGCCTGTTGTGCGCTGACTTTATCCCCCAGCAGCGCCATGCCCATGGCGCGGGCGTGGCCGGCCAGGCGGGGCAGGAACCAGCTGCCGCCGGAGTCCGGCACCAGCCCCAGACGACAGAAAGACTGAATAAAATGGGCGTTATCGGCGGCGATCACGATATCGCAGGCCAGCGCCAGCGCTGCGCCTGCCCCCGCTGCCACGCCGTTGACGGCGCATACCACCGGCTTTGGCAGGGCGGTCAGACGACGGATCAGCGGATTGTAAAAACGCTCTACCGACAGGCCGAGATCCGGCGCCTGCTGTTCGACGCTGACGTTGCGATCGTTCAGATCCTGCCCGGCGCAAAAACCACGCCCCGCACCGGTGATCAGCAAGCAGCGTACGGTTTCGTCCCGCTCGGCGAGGGTCAAGGCTTCGCTCAGTTGGCGGTGCATTTCGTCGTTGAAGCTATTGAGCCGGTCTGGCCGATTGAGGGTCAGCGTCAGCACCCCGGCTTCAAGGTGGGTGAGAATCAATACGTTTTCCATAAATCAGCGCCCCTGATAGTTTGGCGTACGTTTTTCGAAGAAGGCGGCGATGCCCTCGCGGCGATCGTCGGTGGCGGCCAGAGTGGCAAACTGCTGGCGTTCGATGAGCAGCCCCTGACTGAGGCCGATTTCCTCCGCCTGTTTCAGCGCCTGTTTGGCGGCGCGCAGTGCCAGCGGTGCCTGTTGGCTGATGCGTTCGGCGATCTGCTGTGCGCGTTCCAGCGTCAGCGCGTCGACGCATACTTCGCTGACCAATCCGCACTGCAATGCACGCGAGGCGTTAATGGCCTCGCCGCTCAGCACCATCTGACTGGCGCAGGATTTACCGACGCAGCGAATCAAGCGCTGAGTGCCGCCGGCCCCTGGCATCAGGCCGAGGGTGATTTCCGGCAGGCCAAAGCGGGCGCTTTCGCCGCAAATGACGATGTCGCAGGCCAGCGCCAGTTCGCAGCCGGCGCCGAGCGCATAGCCGTTGACTGCCGCCAGCAGCGGTTTACTGAACTGCGCCAGCCGTTGCCACAACAGCGGGCGGCGATCCGTCAGCGTAGCCGGCAGGTCTTGCTGTTGCAGCTCGTGCAGATCGGCTCCGGCGGCAAAGAAACGCGGCGCCCCGGTAATCACCACGGCACCCACGTCGGTATCGGCATCGGCCTGTTCCAGCAAGTCAACCAACTGCTCCAGACAGGGGGTGTTCAGGGCATTGCGCGCTGGTGGACGGTGCAGTTCCAGCGTCAGCACGCGCGCCTGGCGATGTTGCAGGATCAAAGGGGTTTCCATTGGTGGCTCCTATACGTCAAAGTCCAGCACCACACCGTCACCGCGTGGCCACGACTGGCAGCTCAATACGTAGCCTGCCGCGAGTTGATCCGGCTCCAGGCTGTAGTTGACGGCCATGTCCACCTGACCGGCCTTTAACCGGCACTTGCAGGTGGCGCACACGCCGCCTTTGCAGGCATAGGGAAGGTCGGCCCCCTGGCGCAACGCCGCGTCCAGAATGCTGTCGTCCTGCGAGCCGACCTCGATATCCAACCGGCGGCCGTCGAGCAAAATCGCCACCCGAGTGGCGTTGCGCGGGGTGTCGTTGACCGGGCGGGCGACCACGCCGCTGGTGTTAAAGCGCTCGCTGTGGATTCGCTCGGCGGGTAAGCCGGCCTGTTCCAGCACGCTTTGGGCGTCGTCCATCATGGTTTGCGGGCCGCAGATAAAGGCATGGTCATAGTCGCGGTAATCCAGCAGGGCGCCGCCGATCGCCAACAGGCGCTCGCGGTCGATACGCCCACTGAGCAGCGGGCTGTCGAGGCTCTCCTGGCTGAACAGATACAGCGGCTGAAAACGTTGTGGATAGCGGTTTTTCAGATCGGACAGCGTCTCCTTGAACATCACCGAACGGCTGCTGCAGTTGCCGTAAATCAGCGTGAAGCTACTGTTTGGTTCAAGTTGCAGGGTAGCTTTGATGATCGACAGCATCGGCGTGATGCCGGAACCGGCGGCAATCGCCAGATAGTCGCCGCTGTTTTCCGCCTGTGGCTGATAGCCGAAACGGCCCTGCGGCACCATCACCTCCAGTGCGTCGCCGACTTTCAGCAGTCGGTTAACGAACGAGGAAAAGCGGCCCTGATGGATGGCTTTAACGCCGATCTGCAGCAGCCCTTCCTGAGGAGCGCTGCAGATGGAGTAGCAGCGGCGCAGCTCTTCGCCATCCACCTGCGCCTTTAGCGTCAGATGTTGGCCGGGGGTGTAGCAGTAATGACTTTTCAGCTCTTCGGGCACGCGCAGAGTGATAGCTACGGCGTCCGGCGTTTCGCGCTCGATGGCGGCGACGTTCAGGCGATGGAAGACCGTCATGGTTTTCTGCGCTCCTAAATGCATTTGAAATAGTCGAAGGGTTCGCGGCAATCGCAGCAGCGATACAGCGCTTTGCAGGCGGTCGAGCCGAATTCGCTGATTTTCTCGCTGTGGGTGCTGCCGCAGCGCGGGCAGGGCACCGGGCCTGCAGCCTGCGGTTTGTCGCAGGTATGGCCCTGTGGTGGCGCAACGCCGTATTCACGCAGCCGTTCGCGCGCCGAGGCGTTCATCCAGTCGGTGGTCCACGCCGGACTGAGACGAATGTCCACTTTGACCGGGGCAAAGCCGGCCTCGGCCAGCCGCTGCTCGATGGCTTCGAGCAGAAACTCGGTGGCGGGGCAACCGGAGTAGGTTGGCGTAAAGGTAATGCGCCAGCCGTCGCCGTCGGCTTTAACGTCGCGAACCATGCCCAGATCGGTAATTGACAGCACCGGCAGTTCCGGATCGCTGATCTGTTGCAGGCAGTGCCAGATTTGCGGGATTTCCGCGGCCTGCAGTCGGGTAATATTCATCGCCCCCCCTTACCAGTTCGCATTGGGATAGGCGCGTTGCAGAAACTGCATCTCGGCCAGCAGCGGACCGAGATGTTCGCTGTGCCGCCCCTGCTTGCCGCCGTGGCGGAACGCCTGCTCTGCCGGCAGCGTCAGGGTGGCCTGCTGCAACGTTTCTTCAACCAGCGCCAGCCACGGTGCCTCAAGCTGGCACGGATCGACGGCGATGCCCTGTTCCGCCAGTTGGCGTTCCAGCTCATCGGCGTAGAACAGTTCGGCGGTAAAACGCCACAGGCCGTCCAGCGACTGCTGAATTTTTTGATGGCTGACGGGGCTGCCGCCACCCAGACGGATCATCCAGCCACGGCTGAAACGCAGGTGGTAATGCGCCTCCTTCAGTGACTTGGCGGCGATGGCGGCGAGTTGCGCATCGCGACTGTGGCTCAAAGCCTGATGCAGCTGCACATGGTAGGCGTCGATCAGGAACTGCCGCACCAGAGTGTCGTTGAAGCCGCCGTTCGGCTGTTCCGCCAGCAGCAGGTTATGGAACTCACGTTCGTCACGGCCGAAGGCCAGTCGGTCTTCGCTGAATTGCGGCCCGGCCAGTTCGGCGGCATAACCGAGAAAGTTGCGTGCCTGGCCCAGCAAATCCAGGCCGATATTGGCCAGCGCCAGGTCGATCTCCAGTTCCGGTGCGTGGCCGCACCAGGCGCACAAGCGCTGGGCGAGGATCAGCGGCGTATCGCCCTGACGCAGGACATAGGTGACGAGTGGATCGTTATTAAAGGTCATGGTCGCCCCTACATGTTCTTGATGCCGTCGGGAATGGTGTAGAACGTCGGATGACGGTAAATCTTGTCATCGGACGGATCGAAAAAGGCTTCACGGTCTTCCGGTTGCGAGGCGATCAGGTGGCAGGATTGCACCACCCAGATTGAGCAGCCCTCGTTGCGGCGGGTATAGGCATCGCGGGCGTTTTCCAGCGCCATCTGGTCATCGGCGGCGTGCAGGCTGCCGACGTGACGGTGCGCCAGCCCTTGCTTGCTGCGGATAAACACTTCATACAGAGGCCATTGGGCATGTGTCATCATCGGTTCCTTATGCGGCGGTTGAGGTGTTTTTTGACGCGTGGGCCAGAGCGCCATCGCGCACCCAGGCACCTTCTTCCCAGGCGCGGCGCTTGGCCTGTAGCCGTTCGTGGTTACACTGGCCACGTCCTTTGATCACCTCATGCAGTTCACTCCAGTCGATTTCGCCGAAGCGGTAGTGACCGGTGGCTTCGTCCCAGGCCAAATCGGCGTCCGGCGCGACCATGCCCAGGGCTTCCAACTGGGGGACGGTGTTGTCGACAAATTTCTGCCGCAACTCATCGTTGCTGTGGCGTTTGATTTTCCAGGCCATGCTCTGAGCGCTGTGCGGTGAATCGGTGTCGCTGGGCCCAAACATCATCAGTACCGGCCACCAGAAGCGATTAATCGCATCTTGCAGCATGGCCTTCTGTTGCTCGCTGCCGTTGGCCATCGCCATGACCGCTTCGTAACCCTGGCGCTGGTGGAAACTCTCTTCCTTGCAAATTTTCACCATCGCCCGCGCATAGGGGCCGTAGGACGCACGGCACAGCGCCACCTGGTTGACGATAGCCGCGCCGTCCACCAACCAGCCGATCACGCCGATATCCGCCCAGTTGAGCGTCGGGTAGTTGAAGATCGAGGAGTATTTCATCTTGCCGTCGAGCATCTTCTGGTAGATATCCTGACGAGAGCAGCCCAGGGTTTCAGCAGCGCTGTACAGGTACAGGCCATGCCCGGCTTCGTCCTGCACCTTGGCCAGCAACACCGCCTTGCGGCGCAGGGTCGGGGCACGCGTCAACCAGTTGGCCTCCGGCAACATGCCGACCACTTCGGAATGGGCATGCTGGCCAATCTGGCGGATCAGGTTTTGGCGATAGGCGTCCGGCATCCAGTCTTTGGCCTCGATGGCGGTATCCGCCGCGATTTTGTCGTCGAAGTGCTGCTGATGTTGCGAGTCAGTTGTCATGCTTGCCTCTTGGTGATTCGTATTTTTCACATTGAATATAAAAATGTGAATCACTTTACATAACCATAAGGCTACAAACTGATAACAAAAAGATCAAACGACATTTGTGTGGTTTTGCGAGTGCGCTCACAATGAGTATTTTTATCTATTTGTTTTTAATAATATTCATAATTTATCAGTGAGAGATAAACCCGAGTTTGAGCGGTTCTACCGCCTGAGTGTTTTTATTTTGTTAAATTTCAGGCTGGCGAAAACTGGACAAGATGTGATACGTAATTAATTATTGTGGTGTAAATTTATGAATTCCGGAGGAGCAAATGCAGCAGCTACACAGTTATCTTTCTGGCGCCTGGGTGTATGGGCAGGGCAAAGCCCGTGAAATCCACCATGCCGTCACCGGCCAACCGCTGTATCAGGTTTGTTCCGACGGGCTACCGCTGGCCGCCAGTCTGGAATATGCGCGCAGCAAGGGCGGCAAGGCGCTGGCACAGATGACCTTCCAGCAGCGCGCGCAAATGATGAAAGCGGTGGCTAAACACCTGCTGGCAAATAAAGAAACGCTGTATGAGATTTCGTACCAGACCGGTGCGACCCGCAGTGACGGCTGGGTGGATATCGAAGGCGGTATCGCCACGCTGTTTGCCTACGCCGGGCTGGCAGGACGCGAGCTGCCGGACGATACCCTGTGGCCGGAAGACGAACTGATCCCGCTGTCCAAACAGGCGCAGTTTGCCGCCCGACACGTGCTGACCTCACGCCCTGGCGTGGCGTTGCATATCAATGCTTTTAACTTTCCCTGCTGGGGGATGCTGGAAAAACTGGCGCCCACCTGGTTGGCCGGCATGCCGGCGATCGTTAAACCGGCGACCGCCACGGCGCAGCTGACGCAGGCGATGGTCAGACTGATTATCGACAGCGGTCTGGTACCGGAGGGCGCGTTGCAGCTGGTGTGCGGCGGCGTCGGCGATATGTTTGAACATCTGGATTATCAGGATGCGGTGACCTTTACCGGCTCGGCGCAGACCGGTCAGCAGTTGCGTGCGCACCCGCGCCTGTTGCAAAAGTCGATTGCTTTCACCATGGAGGCGGATTCGCTCAACTGCTGCGTGCTGGGCGAGGACGTTACGCCGCAGATGCCTGAGTTTGCGCTGTTTATTAAAGAAGTGTGCCGCGAGATGACCGCCAAGGCCGGGCAAAAATGTACTGCAATCCGGCGGATTATCGTGCCGGCGAAACGGGTGGCAGAGGTCCAGCAGGCGCTGTTGCAGCGGCTGAGTGGCGTCACGGTGGGCGATCCTAAACTGGAACAGGTGCGGATGGGGGCCCTGGTCAGCCGCGAACAGCGCGACGACGTGCAACAGAAGGTGGATTTCCTGCTGCATAACGGTTGCGAACCGCTGTGCGGAGCGCGAACGGATAACCTGGAGGTGAGGGGAGAAGACGTGCAGCAGGGGGCATTTTATCCGGCCACGCTGTTGTACTGTGCCGATCCTTTTAGCCATCAGGCGGTGCACGGTACCGAAGCATTCGGCCCGGTGGCAACGCTGATGCCCTATCAGCATACCGAACAGGCGATTGAGCTGGCGTTAATGGGCCAGGGTAGCCTGGCGGGCTCCCTGGTGACCGCCGATGAGGCGCTGGCGACGCGCTTTATTCGCGCTACCGCCTGCGCGCATGGCCGAATGCTGATCCTGGATCAACAGGCGGCGGTGGAGTCCACCGGCCACGGTTCTCCGTTGCCGATGCTGGTGCAC